>NZ_QUKS01000009.1:383-84203 GCF_003481165.1 Clostridium sp. TF06-15AC | reverse complement strand
ATTATTATACTATTTGCATTGTGCAGATATGCACACTCCTGCGCTTTCATCTCGGTAATTAAATTGCCGAGGATTCCCGCTTATTGTCCTAAAAATTTGCGGCACTCAGAATTCCTCCCTCTTGTGAAAACTCCATAATCAAGTGTGCATTTTCCCGAATCAGTTTCTTGAAATAACTCATTTCCATATCTGAATAACCATTTATATTCTCCCACTTGTAATCTGGCAAATAGCATATCGCATTGTGAAATCCATCTTTTTCATCGGGTGTTTCTATATAAACTTTAACCCTGCCATCTGCCCGCATTTCAGAATGGGTAATTTCCGTATCATCATTTAAGGTCATAAATGGGTACATCATCTTTCTTCCTCCTCTCATTTATCCTCAAAACAGTTTTAACCACGGCTGCTTTCTACTTATTCAGCATCCCCATCACCACAACCACCACAAACAGTACCACCATCACGCCGATAAAAATATCCATCGTCCGCACAGAGACATGCACATGGTCATAGATGCGCTCTTTGATGGTCTTTTCTTTCATGAGTTCCAGCTCCCGGCGGAGCTTTTCATTCTCCGCTTCCAGTTCCTCCAGAGTTTTATCTGCTGTCTCCTCTGCCGCTTCTTTCGCCGTCTCCAGTTTTTCGCTCACTGTTTCTTTTATCGTCTCATTCTTTTCCAGCATTTCGTTTTCGCTCATCCTTGTTCCTTTCAGAATATGGCTTGTTTTCTCTGCTGCTCACTCTGAAACAGCCTCTTCTCTTATTATATCCATAAAAATAAGTTCAGGCAATCCAAAAATATTTTTCCGTCACTGTCAAAGCAAGCGCTGGCACGCCATCTCGTCCACCATCCCCCTGCCGATTACAACTTTTCAGATTTATACAAGAAAAAATCCTGCCCGGCAGGGCTGTTTATATAATAGGAGATTCCAACGGATTCTCCCATTATATAAAAAACTCCCCCGCCATGCATCCATGGAGAGGGAGTTTTGGATTTGTTTTCAATATTTATGTACGGTTCCCGACGACTTTTCATATGGTACATACATTCTCGTCAGAACACAGTTAATCTTATTACTTCTTCGCAATGTACTTACGGATATCCAGTGCAATCGCAACAACGATAACGATACCCTGTGCGATATACTGGTAGTTCGGGTCGATGCCAAGGAACTGCAGACAGGTCTTTAAGAACTCGAATACAAGTACACCGATGATAACACCGGAGATACGTCCGATACCACCGTTTACAGATACACCACCGATGGTACAAGCTGCAATAGCCTCCAGCTCGTAACCGTTACCGGTATTTACACCGGCACCACCGGACTTAGCTCCCAGAAGGAAACCAGCGATGGCATACAGTGCAGTAGCTGTTACATAGATGATGATCTTGGTTTTCTTAACATTTACACCAGCAACCTCTGCTGCTGCCTCGTTGCCGCCGATTGCATACATATATTTACCATGGCGGGTGTAGTTAAATACGAACCACATGATCGCGCCGATGACAAATGCAATGATGAACAGGTACGGAATACCGAAGAAGTTACCATTTGCAATGATGGTATACTCCTGACGATAACCGCCTAACGGAACGGATTTTGTGTAAACCAGGTTGATACCGTATACGATCATCTGCATACCCAGGGTACCGATGAAAGCCGGTACATTCAGGTAAGCAACTACGATACCATTGATAAGACCAAATACACAGCAGATAGCAATACAGATAAGGAGAATCAGCCATACGTTCTGCTCGCCAAATCCTTTGGTAAGTTCAAAATGTCCGCTGTAATCACTCTTCTGGAGCAGAGTACCTGCCAGGCAGGCAGAAAGTCCAACCAGACGTCCTGCAGAAAGGTCGGTACCTTTCGTAATCAGACAGCCGGATACGCCGACTGCGATGATGAAACGGCATGCTACGTTGATGGAAATGTTGCTAAAGTTGCTACGGCTGAAGAAGTTCTGTTTTGTCACACCAACAAAGAGAACCATCAACAGGATCAGAATAACGATACCGTTATTGATCAATATATCTTTTACATTCAGTTGTTTCTTATCCATTCTCTCTTCCTCCTTTAGAACTTAGTCGCGTAGCTCATGATACGCTCCTGAGTTGCTTCCTCACCCTGTACCTCACCGGTAATGTGACCATTACACATGACAAGGATACGGTTCGACATACCAATCAGCTCCGGCATCTCAGATGAAATCATGATGATACCTTTGCCCTGCTTTGCCAGGTCAATCATGATCTGGTAGATCTCATACTTGGCACCAACGTCGATACCACGGGTCGGCTCATCCATGATGAGGATATCCGGGTTGTTGGCCAGCCAGCGGGAAATCAGAACCTTCTGCTGGTTACCGCCTGAAAGTGACTGAATCAGTGTCTTACTGCTCGGCGTCTTGATTGAAAGCTTTGCCACGTTATCCTTGACAAGCTGCTCAATCTTCTTCTTATTCAGTTTGATACCATAGTGTAAATACTGATCCAGGGAGGAAATTGATACATTATCTGCAATGGACAGACATCCCAGAATACCAGTTCCGCGTCGGTCCTCGGTAATCATACCGATACCGCCCCGGATTGCATCCTGCGGACGCTTAATGTTCATTTTCTTACCCTTAATATAAACTTCTCCGGATTTAATATGACGCATACCGAAGATACCTTCCATCAGTTCCGTTCTCTGAGCACCTACCAGGCCGCCGAATCCAAGAATCTCGCCTCTTCTAAGGGTGAAGGAGCAATCCTGGAAGGAACGATCATGGATACTGGAATATCCTCTGACATCCAGCAGTACCTCTCCGGCTTTTGTATCATTCTTCGGAGGATAGATATTGGTCAGCTCACGACCAACCATCTGTTTGACGATCTCATCATCCGAAATCTCGTCCATATGCCAGGAACCAACATAGGTGCCGTCTCGCATGATGGTAATATCATCACAAATCTCACGAATCTCCGCCATCTTATGGGAAATATAGATGAGGGATACGCCTCGTGATTTCAGGTCACGGACAATGCGGAAAAGCGCCTCTACCTCATTATCCGTCAAGGAGGAAGTCGGCTCGTCCAGAATTACAACTCTGGCATTTAAGGATACAGCCTTGGCAATCTCGACAGACTGCATCTGGGCGATGGACATGGTTCCCAGTTTTGCCTTCGGGTTATACGGCATCTTAACATCGTCCAGCCATTTTGCTGTCTCTTCAAACATCTTTTTATGGTCGATGACCTGAATCGGACCAAATTTCTTGGTTGGATAACGACCGGTGTACATATTCTCTGCTACCGTTCTCTCAGGTATCGGCTGCAGCTCCTGATGTACCATGGCCAGTCCTCTGTGAAGGGCTTCATCCGGATTGTGGATCTCCACTTTTTCTCCATCCAGATATACCTCACCTTCATCCATATGATAAATACCAAAGAGACATTTCATCAAGGTGGATTTACCAGCGCCGTTTTCTCCCATCAGTGCATGGACGGTGCCGGGACGTACTTTGAGGTTTATCTTGTCCAGAGCTTTTACGCCAGGGAAGCTTTTCGATACCCCGCGCATCTCCAATCTGTACTCTGCCATCCCATTCTCTCCTTTCATAAAATCGGGTGTGCCATCTGCACACCCGACACTTTATTCACTCCCCCGCAGGGGAGTGATATGTTCATAACCGTCCTTCTCTGAACAGCTACAATTATTTAATCATTTCCAGAATATCGCCAGCGTTCTCAGTTGTAACCTTTACATAGTCTACCATGTATACGTTGTCAACATCTTTGCCGTTTACGAAATCCAGAGCTTTGTCAGCTGCTGTATGAGCCTGTCCGAAGTAATCGTTGAATACGGTACCGGTCATCTTGTCGTTCATAACGTTCTCAACAACCTCAACCAGAGCATCAACACCTACCAGGTAGATATCTTTGTTTACAGTTCTTCCAGCTGCCTCGATAGCCTGCAGAGCACCAAGAGCCATAGCATCGTTGTTGCAGAATACAACATCGATCTTGTCGCCGTACTGGGACAGAGCGTTAGCAGTGATCTCCTGACCCTTTGTCTGATCCCAATCACCACGCTGCTTGGTCAGCTCTTCAACCTCTACGCCAGCTGCCTTTAAAGCCTCAACGGATTTCTCAGTTCTGTACTGAGCATCTACGTTCTCCGGATCACCCTGAACCATGATGTAACGAACAACGCCGTCGCCGTCTGCATCACCCTTGTTCTCAAGCTCAGCGATCTCTTCACCCTGATATGTACCGGACTGTCTAGCATCAGCACCTACATAAGTAGCTTTGATGCCGTCGTCAACCCAAGCCTGCTCTCTCTCAGCATCCGGCTCACGGTTGATGTAAACAACCGGGATACCTGCTTCGTTGCAGATGTTGGTTACATCCGGCTCAGAAGAAGCCTGAACCAGGTTGATGATCATAACATCAAATCCCTGGGTAACGAAGTTACGGATCTGGTTCATCTGCTCGGACTGGTCATTCTTACCATCCATGATGGAGATGTTCTCTGCCTTTAAGCCAAGCTCATCTACTAAATATTTCTGAAGTTCGTTTCTATACAGTGTCATGAAGTTATCAGCGAACTGGTAAATAGAAATACCAACTTTAACTTCTGCCGGATCTTTTCCTTCGATTGCTTCTTTAACAGTCTCTGCTGCGTCAGCTGCTGCTGTTGTCTCTTCTGCCGCTGCAGTTGTCTCTGCCGGTTTGCTGGAGCAAGCAGTTACGGAAAATGCCATTGCAGTTGCCAAACCAAGTGCTGCTACTTTTTTCAGTTTCATAATGTTTGTCCTCCCTTAAACTTGCGTATCCGTTTGCGCTGTCCGGATCCACCGAACAGTTAAATTTTCCGCATACACACATTATACAGTTTCGCCGATTCGTCATTTTTTCTTATCGACACCATTATTATACGGATCGTTTGTACACTTTTCCATATAATTTTCTTGGTTCTTATATAAAATTTTTTTAGATCCTTTGTGATTTTATTCACATATTCTTGTTTTTCCGGTGTGAAACTGTGGGATTTTATGGTAAATCAGCAACAGTCAACGCTTTCTGACTGCATTGATAATAGGTTCCTTCCTCTAATTCGACCTTTTCCTGTACATTTTGACCAAGTGCCTCAGCGGCAGCTATCTCAAAAATCACTTCTGCATACTCGTCGCTGTCACACTGGACTGTTCCATACAGTTTTCCGCTCTTAAGCCCCTCGATTCCCTGCGGGGTTCCGTCGATGCCGACCACCTTGACGCCCCTTGTGTCACCGACGCGTTCAAGCGCCTCGGCAGCTCCGAGCGCCATCTCATCGTTGTTGCCGATCACCACCTCGATCGCATCCCCGAACTGGCGGATCCACTGTTCCATCAGCGCCGCCGCCTGGCTCCGATCCCAGTTTGCCGAACCACCGGTCAGTTTTTCCAGCGGAATATCTCCGTCGCGCATCGTCTGCACCGACCACTCTGTGCGGATCAGCGAATCCTGATGGCTGCGCTCGCCCTCCAACATCACATATCCCACGGTTCCATCCCCATTTAAATCAAGACTGCCCGGATTTTCCTGATACGCATCCACCAGAAGCTCTCCCTGCAGAACCGCCGATTCCCGCGCGTCCTCCCCTACATAATAGAGGTGCTCCCACCGTTTCATGTCCTCCTCGACCGGTTCGCGGTTGAAAAATACGACCGGCGTCCCGGCATCCATCGCCTTGTTGATGACATACGATGCTGCTGAGCGATCCACCATATTGACGCAGATCGCATCGTATTCCAGGGAAAGGAAACGATCTACCTGGCTGTTCTGCGTATTTTGGTTTCCCTTCGGATCCATGATTTCCAGATTGACCTTAATGCCCGTCTGCTGCTCATATTCCTTCGCCTTTTCCTCCAGGCTGGAACGGATATTGTTGATAAAGGCATCCTCGCCCCGGTACAGCGTTACACCGATACGGATGCTCTTTTTTTCTGCCGGTTTTGCCGCGCTGCATCCATTTAAAAGAAGTGTGCCCACTGCCAGAAGTGCCAGCGCCATCTGAATGCTTTTTCCGTTTTTTTTCATCTTTCTATACTCCCTCCCGGATTTTTAATCAATCGGGTACAGCATCTTCTCATATTTCTTCGAGCGCAGCTCATCCTTCTCTATATAGTAGGATTCCAATGAAAGCTGGCTTCTCTCCTGCTCTTTTTCAATCGCCTGCACTGCTTTTTTGACCGCAAAATAGCCCGCGTCAAACTGGTTTGTCACCACCAGCCCCCGGATTGTCCCCTTGTCAAGCTGATCCAGCAGGGACGGCATCATCCCGACGCCGTATAGCCCGGAAATGTATTTTCCGTACACGCTGCTTCCGCCGACAATCTCCGCCGCCTCCGCTGTGCTGGCGAAATCCAGTGCCGCCACCACCGCCGTGCCGCTGCCCGGATAAACTGTTTTTTCAATGACGGAACGGTAAGTATCATCGGTGCCGCGCGGCACAATGGTATAGGAAAAGCCCTGTTTTTCCAGCACCTCCGTCAGCCCCTGCTTCATCTCCCCCGCCTTGCCGATATATGGGTTATCTGCAAAGATCCAGACAGGAAGATCGGGGCTCTGTTCCGCCGTAATCGCCTCGCCCAGCTTTCTCCCGGCTGCCGTCCAGTCCATATGAACCGCCCCCTTGACCTCCTCATCCGGTGATAATTCACCCAGCAGGATAATCGGCGTTCCATATGTATTTTCTTCCAGATATTGGCGGCATTCCAGCTCATCAACCGGCTCCAGTATCACTGCCCCGGCACCGTCTGCCGCTTCCCGGCGCACCAGCTCCATCTGCTGTGCCAGATTATCCTTTTCATACAGGGTAATAAAGCTGACATCTACATTATACTCAACCGCCGCCTGATCCACGCCCTTGCGGAAGTTGACGTAATCATCATCCGAAGTATCGCTGATAATCAGGGACACCGGGTAGACCTCCACCTCTTTTTCCTTGATGATCCAATCCGTGGAGGAAAGGAGATACAGCAAAATAAGTCCCACACACAGGATTCCCCAGAGCACCAGCTCCTTTTTTTTTCTCACTCCATATCGCATTGATCTGTCGCCCCCACTTTTACACTTTCTTCTCTTCCAGCACTTTCTCGTAAGGCACTGCCGGAAGATGAATCTTCACCGCGGTTCCCTCATCCGGCTCCGACTCGATCGAAAGACCATATTCCGCGCCGAAATACAGCTTGATCCGCTCGTTGACATTGCGTACCCCGATGCCGGATCCGCGCTTGGATGCCACGTGCGCCGTATCGGTAAAGAGGCTCTCGACCTGTTCCTCCGTCATGCCAAGCCCATTGTCCCGCACCTCCAGATACAGCTCTTTTTCCTCCTGCCAGGCGCGCACGAAGATCTCGCCGTCGCCGTCCATATATTCCATGCCATGGTAGATCGCATTCTCCACCAGCGGCTGCAGCATCAGTTTTAAACTTGCAAGTTCCAAAACCTCATCATCTGACTCGATCGTATAGGTAAACTTATTTTTAAACCGCATCTGTTGGATCATCAGGTAATTCCGGACGTGTTCCAGCTCATCCTTCACAGTAATTAAGCTCTTGCCGCGGCTTAAACTGATACGGAAGAACCGCGCCAGCGCCGTCACCACCTTGACCGCCTCCGTTTTCTGCTCATTTTCAATCATCCAGACAATGATATCGAGCGTATTATAGAGGAAATGCGGATTGATCTGCGACTGCAGCGTATCAAACTCCTGCTTGCGTTTCGCCTCATGCTCACGCACAATATCCTGCATCAGGAGGCGGATCTGACCCGCCATATCACTGATTGATTTTCCCAGATGGCGGATCTCATACGAACCGCCGATGTACACCGGTGCGCTTAAATTGCCCGCCTCCAGGACGCCGACCGATTTTTCCAGCTCGCGGATCGGATTCGTGATCCTCGATGAAATATAAGAGTTAATCAGAGCCAGAATGCACAAAATGAGGGCAATGACAAATACGATAAAAAGCCGGGTTTTGATCGTGTTGAGCGACACGGCATTTTCCGGCGTCACCCCGACCACCTTCCAGCCTGTGTAGCCGATCGTCTTGACCGTCGCCATCCGCTTTTTTCCGGCAAATATCTCCTCATGATTTCCGTCCGAATAGCCGGCTGCCTGTCCATTGTTCTCCTGCACCCAGCCGGAATCCAGAAGCTGCATCTGCGGGTGGTAAAGAATCTCGCCATTTCCGCTGATCATATAGAAATAACCGCCGCGCCCCGTCGTGATGCCGCCAAAGAGCTGTTCCAGGCTCGAATAGCGAATATCGACCAGAAGGACGCCCTGCGAGGTCGAGGTTCCGTGTGTCAGTTCGACCGCCCGCGATAGCGAAATGACCCATCGGTATTGATTTTCCGCATTGTCAAACACATACTGTACGTGCGGCAGGGAAAAATGCTGGTTTTCCGTCCGGTTTAAGGCGCTCCGGAACCATTCTTCCTGCGTCACATCCACCTCATTTTTCAGACGCACCGCCGGGACTGCCTCCAGAAGCGCCCCATCCTCCGAAAACAGGGCAATATTCTCCACATTATCCTTATTATTATCGTAGAGAAGCGTAAATTCACTTCCAAGCGACTGGATCGACAGATCGGCATTCTTGATCGTGCCATAATAAAGCGAGTCGGACAGCTTCATGATCGTGCGGAGATACGACTCCACAGAGCGCCCCACCTGCGCGATCAGGTTCTGGCTCTCCTCCTGTACTACTTCCGTGACCTGCCGTGACATTCTCTGGTACAGCGACAGGGAGATCAGTACACTCGCCGCCAGCGCCGTGATCGTAAAATAGATAAAGATCATCGACCGGATGCTGGCATCGTCAAAGAGCTTTTTCTTCCAGATCGTCCTTTTTTTACCCATTATGCCTCCCCGCTCCGGTGTGCCGTGCGGTACCGCGTCGGGGAAACACCGAATTTTTTCTTAAATACGTAACTGAAATAGTTCTGCTCCGGGTAGCCGACCTTTTCCGCGATGATATACGTCTTGTCGTCAGTTGCCATCAGAAGCTCGACCGCGCGCCCCAGCCGGACATCGGTCAGATAGGCGATGTACGCCTGTCCCGTCTCCTTCTTAAACATCGTTGAAAAATACGCCGGGCTCATATGCAGATGGCGGCAGATCTTCTCCACCGACAGATCCGGATCTTGAAAATTGTCCTGAATGTACTGCTTCGCCTCGCGGATCACGTTTTTTGTCGTATTGCTCCGCTCTTCTTCCATTCCGGCATTCATCTTGAGCGCCACCTCGGTCAGGTACGGGCGGACATTCTCCATCTTCTGGACGCGCCCCAGAATCTCGAAATAATCATTTTCCACGCCAAACATCTCGCTGATCCGCAGATCATACTGCTGGGAGAGCTGTGTCAGCACATTGATGATCGCAAGCACATACGCCTGATACTGGCGGTAATGCACCCGCGCATCCTCCATCCGGCTCACAATCCCGTCTATCACGGAACGGATCTTTTCCTTCGGTCCAAACTTGACTGCCGCTATAAGCTCCGACTCCATCCGGCTGTCGAACCGGAGTTTTTCATGCCCGGACGGCTCCATATCGCCGATGCAGATCACACCGCCGGAACCTGTGATCGCACGGTAACCGAGCGCATTGAGTGCCGTGTGGCACGGGCGGCTTAAATCCGTCAGCGAACTGCAGCTCTCACCCACGCCGATCGTAACCGATACCTCCAGAATTTTCTTCGTCTCCTTGCAGATATCGCCCAGAAGGGCAATCAGTCCGGTCTGCGTATTGTCTTTGTCGATCGCCACCAGAAGGATCGTCTCAAAGGAAGAGTGGAACACAATAAAACGGTACTGCCCTTCCAGTTTTTCCTCAATCAGATTGCGGACGGAAATCGGAATCAGCTCCCGCTGCTGATGCAGCGAAACTGCCTTGTCCACCTTCTCATCCGGTTCCAGATGGATCGCCGCAATCACCCATTTGACCGCACCCGCAACGTCGATCGCATATTCGTTCAGTTTTTCCTCAATCTGCGCTTCCTCCATGCCGCCGTGAATCAGGTCATTCAAAAAATGTTCCCGGATCGCCGGAAGACTCTTGATATAACTTTCCCGAAGCAGGGTAACATTCCGCTTCTGCTCGATCTCCTCATCGAGATTTTTCTTGATTTTCTTTAAAATCGCCGTCAGCTCTTCGACATTGACCGGCTTTAAAATATATTCGATCACATTGAGCTTGATCGCCTTTTTGGCGTACTCAAATTCATCAAAACCAGAAAAAATCACGATCTTGATGGACGGATATCTCTGCCGTATATTCTCCGCCATCTCCAGCCCGTCCATATATGGCATCCGGATGTCTGTCAGCACAACATCCGGCTCATTCTGCTCGATCTTTTCCAGCGCTTCCTTCCCGTTCTCCGCATCCCCGATCACCTCGAATCCGGCATCCTGCCAGTCGATTTTGCGTATGATGCTTGTCCGTACTTCCTCCTCGTCATCTACCAGCATGATTTTGTATGGGTTCATATGGATTCGTCCTTTCAGTTCCTGATGCAATGTTGTTGTGAGCCAGTTTGTCTTAGGACTCTGGAGCTCTGCTACGGTATCCCCATTCCAGCTTTCCCTGACACCTCATGAGGAAGTGGCTGGGCAGGCTGGAATGAGGGAAATTTCTTTCTTTACATTATACCACATCTTTCTTTATTTGTGAGTTTGTGATTTTTCACTGGCAGGTTCCATTTTCTGTAAAGGTGTGCTTCGTCCCCGGGTGCGGGAACCCGGTTCCACACAGCGTCTGCATCCGGTCCGCCGTCCGCGGCAGGCGAGACAGTCTTCATCTATTTCATAAACGGCATTTCCATCAATGATCAGCCGGGTGTTCATAGTTCTGAATCCTTTTCTTTCTTATTTTTTATAATATACTATATGTGGTTTTTCCTGTCCCGGAGCTTTTTTTCTTTAAACATTCCCGTTCTTTTTCGGTTCCAAAAGTGCCTACCCGTGAACCAAAACGTCTTTTTTTCCTCTCATCTGCATATATTGAGACAAAGATTTGGGAGGTTTTTTTTCGTGAGCCAAGATGTTTCTCTCAAAATGACCGAGTTAGACCGCCTGACCTCACTCCCACATATGCAGCTTGTCAAGGCGGCGCTTCCCTATATTCACATCCCGGAACAGCGTTTTTTCTCCCTGTTTGTGAAATTCCGCGAACTAGAAAAGACGATGCAGCTATTTGCTGATCCGGCTGACGGTGAGATCGGAATCTGCTCGGTGGGCGAACGCGACAAGGATTCGCCGGTTGATATGCTGAAAGCGATCAAGCCGTATGGCACAGAGGAAGAGCAAAGTTCGATCGATCTGGTCTTAAATTTTATCGAAGGTTCCCGCCTCTATGAATCCTACTGGCAAAATACGCCGCAGACAGCATCCTTTCCGACTTCGCAAGATATCCAGAATGATTCACCCAATTCTGATGCAGTTCCGGCATCTGTCCTTTACCCGCAAGCCGAATATTCCCGCAGACAGAAAGAACCCACAGACCGTGCATCTGGCACATCCACTTCAAACAGACAGGAGGCACACACTATGGAATTTCAAAACTGGAAACAGGATCCGAGACTTCGCTCCATGGATCCAGACAAAATAAAACAGATGGAACAGTTAGCCGATCAGGCAAGAAACACGCCGCAAGACAAGCTTCTGCCGCTTCTCATGAGTCTCCGGGGCAGCAACGGTTCCCCGCAATTCTCAACCTCAGAAATGGACACTCTTTTTTCGATCCTGACAGACCAAATGCCCCCAGCGCAGAAACGGCAGGCGGAAATGCTGCGGATGCTGAGCCGGCAGATGGGCGGGGCAAATAAATCATAAAACCAGAGTTGCCATTGCTATTTTTTCCAAATCATGCTACAATTCATTTCAATAATGGGGAGCTTGTGATGCAGGCTGAGAGGGAACCAAAAGTTCCGACCCAAAACCTGATTTGGATAATGCCAACGTAGGGACAGATATTTTGAGACACCTGAGCGCCGGATATTGTCCGGCGTTTTTGGGTTTCATTAGGAAATTATGTCCTATGAAACAAAAAAACTCATCTGGGGGTTCCTATCTGCTTCCAGATAAAAATCCCCAAATGAGATCTGACTCTCACAGCCTATCTAATTAGTAATTTGCTAAATCGCTCTCATCCTGCACCACCACAATCTTCGTCCCGGTATCCACCTGGCGCACAACCTGTTTCATATCTTCCTCCGGAATACTGATGCATCCGGAAGTTCCCGTATTATTCCAGCTCTTCGGGCAATGCAGAAAGATCGCCGATCCCTTTCCCGGTGTACACTCCGGATTATAATCCAGTACCAGGCCATAATTATACTGCGGCGCCTGCGCCATCAGATCCTCCGCCGAATTCCAGTCCTTCTGTACCTGCTTCGTATTTGCCAGCTTGTTATAATACTGGCTGTTTCCGTCATCCACATAATAATCGCCGTCCACAATCTGGTGATACGGCAGAATCGTTCCCGGATTTGCCTTCAGGCCAAATGCCATCGTAAAGCGGTACACACCCGCCGGCGTCTTCTTATCGCCCTCCTGCTTCTGCATCGTGATACCGTTCATGCCGCTGACCGCTTCTTTCGACATCACCTGCACCAGTTTTCCATCTGCATCGCGTTTATACCAGTCCAGACGGCTCTTCGCCGGATCCTGGCGGTTGCCAATCACCACAATCAGCTGCGTTGCATCCTTCGCCGCCTCCAGCGTATTTACATCCCCGTTGTAGCTTGCCGTAAGCGCCGGTCCTGTCGCTTTCTCCGCCGCCATCGCAGCCGCCGGAGCTGCCGCACTCATCAACATGCCTGCTGCCAATATTACCATTGCTTTCCGCTTCATTCTCAATTTCATCTTATTTATCTCCTATTATTTTATGTATCTGAATTTCACTCAAAAATCGGCTGCTTTTATCTTTCGCACACCTTTTTCCACACACTCTGTCAGTTCCTGCCACTTTCCAGTCCAGCCGCCTGCAGCATCGCCTTTCCAAAAATATGATGAAACAGCGCAATCACGCGCCCCACCAGCATGACAGCACAGACTGTTCCAATGCCGATTCCCACCGGTTTTCCCGCAAACAAAAGTCCCATGAGCAGTGACAAAACGATACAGGTTGCATCGACACAGTTCTTCATCAGACCCGTGCCGATTCCAAAGGTGTCTGCAAACACCTGCACCAGACCATCGCCCGGATTTGGCACCAGCCGCATTGACAGGGACATCGCCGCGCCGATGCCTGTAAAAATCAGGGCAAGCATCAGCACTCCCAGGCGTCCTAAAAGTCCAGACGCCTCCGATCCGCATTCTTCTAACGACGGTATGCACACTGAAAATACATTCAGAAATCTTGTAAATACAATACTCAATGGAAACTGCAGCGCATCTTTCATAAGCAGGCTGCGTCCGGCTTTTCCTTTCTCCCGCAGATGAATCGCCGCCTGAATCAAGACAAAGATACCATACAGGACAAAGGTCATATCACCAAAATTCCGGTTCCAGATCACGGATGCCGCATACGAAAGTGAAATAATCGGCGACACTCCGAGTCCAGCTTTCGTATTGAGCGTAAGCCCCATCGCCAGAATCAGAAGCCCCATCAGATAAAAGCCCCACCGTGCTGCCCCGCTTCCCGTCGGTTTCTCCGTCATTTCCATGTTGTGATTCAAGATTTCCTCATCTCTTTTTCTTAATATTTGTTAAACCTATTCTATTATAGATCCTCCTCTTTCCACTTGACAAGCGCTTCCTGTATTCTAAATCTTCCAATTTTCTTACGAAATAAATATTCCAGCCTGCCTACATTCTACAGTCACAGCCTACATCTTACCATTGCGCTCCATTGAACCCACGACAAATTTCTGCTGCCACCAGATTATCTTACAGCACTTTCCGTTCTCTTTACTTTTTCCATCCCCTATGCTACACTAAACTCATGATTTTAGCTGTATCAAAGGAGTTTTATACATATGAAAAAAGATATGACCGAAGGGCGGGAATGGTCCTCCATCCTGCTCTTTTCCCTGCCCATCATGGGGGCAAACCTGCTGCAGGTTTTGTACAACCTCGCTGACAGCGTTATCGTCGGAAACCTCATCAGCGCGACCGCCCTTGGAGCCGTCGGACTGACCAGCTCCATGACCTGGCTTCTGACCGCCATCTGCACCTCCATCGGTGCCGGCGTCAACATCGCAGTCGCCCAGTATTTCGGTGCCAAAAAAGAGACGGATATACAGGAATCCATCTCCGTCTCCTATCTGATTGCCGTGATCGCAAGTATATTTTTAACTGCCGCCTGCTTTCTGGCAGCCCGTCCAGTTATTTTCGGCTTTTTGCAGGCACCGGAAGAAATGCGTTTCGACAGTATGGCATACTTTCTGATCTACAGCAGCGGAATTATTTTCCAGCTGCTCTACAATGTCACCTACGGCATCCTGCGGGCACACGGGGATTCGCGCGGCGCACTCATTTTCCTGATGATCTCCGCCGCCCTGAACATCGTGCTGGACTGTGTGTTTATCTCCGTCTTTCATATGGGTGTCTCCGGCGCGGCTGCCGCGACCGTGATCGCACAGGCAGGTTCCGCCATCGCCAGTTTCCTGTATCTGCGGCACATTTTCCCGGATCTGCTGCCGAAACGGCATTATCTCTACGCCTGGAAGGGACAGGGGGCGCTGCTGATGCGCCTGAGTATTCCGATCATGCTACAGACGGGCGTCAATTCAATCGGCTTCCTCATCCTGCAGCGTCTCATCAACTCCTTCGGCGCTCCCAGCATCGAGGGCTACGCTGCCATGCTGAAGGTCGAACAGCTCGCGCACATCCCGTCCCAGAGCTTTAACGTCGCCATTTCCAGCTTCGCCGGACAGAATATCGGCGCTGAAAAACTGGACCGTGCCCGCCGCGGCTACCGCACCACCATCCTGATGGGCGTCCTGATCAGTATCTCCATCAGTATCGTAGTTCTGCTTTTTGACCGGCCGCTTCTCCAGATCTTCAACATCACCGGAGAGTCCCTGCGGCGCGCAAAGGAACATCTCGACATCCTGATGTTCTTCATCTGGACCAGCACGATCACCAACATCACCTGCGGTTTTCTGCAGGGTGCAGGCGATGTCAAGATCCCGGCAGCTTCCGGCTTCATCAACCTGGGCATCCGCCTCGCGCTCTCCTTCCTGCTGGCGCTCACCCCGGTTGGCTTCCGCTGCTACTATGTGAGCATGCCGCCCGCATGGCTGATCGCCTGCTTCGTAGTTGTGATGCGCTACCGGAGTGGAAAATGGAGGGAGTTTCGGATTGTAAAAGAGTAAAGAAAAGGGATGGAAGAATTCACTTTGGGGGGTGATTTCTTCCATTAAACCTACAGACATCCCGGTCGATTTTGCTTTTACAATCAAAAACACACCTACCAGAAACATTCCCCAGAAGCCAATACGCGCTTTCGCCGTATAAACGGCTTTCCGCCGGTACTCCATAAAAAGCACCAGCATCATGTTGTTCTGTCCCTCTTTTCCAGATGAGCGGATTCCCGCATTCAAACGCTTCCTAATGCGTTTTTTGTTTCATAGGACGCAATTTTCTATGAAACAAAAAGCAAAAAAAAACAGCATCCTGTGTATTTAGAGAAGAAAATACACAGGATGCTGCTTTTTTAGTCCAACGGATCAATCTCAATAATCCCGCTTGATTCCGCCCGGATTTTTCACAATTTATTTCATAACAATATTCACAATCCGCCCCGGAACGTAAATTTCTTTTACGATATTTCCAGTCAACTTGTCCTTGATAGCCTCTTTACCAGCGGCGATAGCATCTTCTTTGGAGATGTCTGCCGGTACGGTGATGGTCGCACGGACTCTGCCGTTGATCTGAACAGCTACCTCTTTCTCGTCATCCTTCATCTTCTCTGCATCGCACTCCGGCCAGGAAGCATGGAAGACACTGTCGGTGCCGCCGAGCTCCTGCCACAGCTCTTCACCCAGATGCGGTGCGAACGGTGCCAGCAGGATAGTGAAGGTCTTGAGGGTTTCTTTGTCGATGCCACCCTCTTTCTTCGCCAGATCGATGAGCTTGTTGTTGTACTCCATGAAACCGGAGATAACGGTATTCAGGCTGAACTGCTCGAAACGCTGCTCAATGTCGAATACCAGTTTGTGGCGCAGTTTAACCATTTCCTTGGTCTCTTTGATGTCTTTGTCCTTGCTGGTCATAACCAGGTTGTAGAAACGGTTCAGGAAACGGGATACGCCCTCGATACCGCGGTCATCCCACTCTGCATCCAGTTCCGGCGGTCCTACGAAAAGCTCATAGAGACGCAGGGAATCGCAGCCGTAGTCGCGTACCAGATCATCCGGGGATACGACATTGCCTTTCGACTTACTCATCTTGATACCATTCTTACCAGTGATCATACCCTGGTTGAACAGCTTCTTGAACGGCTCGTCGAAGTCAATAACACCGATATCGCACAGGAACTTTGTGTAGAAACGGGAATACAGCAGATGCAGTACTGCATGTTCAACACCGCCGATGTACATATCAACCGGCAGATATTTGTCTGCTTTCTCACGGGATACCAGTTCTTTATCGTTCTTGTTATCTACATAGCGCAGGAAGTACCAGGAAGATCCAGCCCACTGCGGCATGGTGTTTGTCTCACGTTTTGCCGGAGCGCCGCAGCACGGGCAGGTGGTGTTGACCCACTCGTCGATGGCTGCCAGCGGGGATTCGCCGGTACCAGTCGGCTGATAGCTTTCTACCTCCGGAAGTTTTAACGGAAGCTGATCCTCCGGAACCGGTACGTTGCCGCACTTCGGGCAGTGTACGATCGGGATCGGCTCGCCCCAGTAACGCTGACGGGAGAATACCCAGTCACGCAGCTTATAATTGACTCTCTTGTGACCGATACCTCTCTTCTCAATCATTTCCGGCGCTTCTTTTTTCAGTACGGAAGATTCCATACCATTCCACTCGCCAGAGTTGATCATCGTGCCGGACGCCTCGGTATACGCCTCGGTCATGTTCTCGATCTCTTTGCCATCTTTTGCGATAACCTGGATGATCGGGATATTAAATTTCTTTGCAAACTCGAAGTCACGGTCATCGTGTGCCGGTACGCACATGATAGCGCCGGTACCGTAGTCAGCTAATACATAATCAGACAGCCAGATCGGAACCTTCGCACCGTTGATCGGGTTGATTGCATAGCTTCCGGTAAATACGCCGGTCTTTTCCTTATCCTGCAGACGGTCTACGTTGGAACGCATGGAGGAATCGAAAATGTATTTCTCAACTGCCTCACGGGTATCATCGGTTGCCAGACTCTTTGCCATCGCGTGCTCCGGAGCCAGTACCATGAAGGTTGCACCGTACAGGGTGTCCGGGCGGGTGGTGTAAACGGTGATCTTCTCATCGCGTCCCTCTACGCCGAAATCAACCTCTGCACCGTAGGATTTGCCGATCCAGTCAGTCTGCATCTTTTTAACCTTCTCCGGCCAGTCCAGTTTGTCCAGATCGTTTAAGAGGCGGTCTGCGTACGCGGTGATTTTCAGCATCCACTGACGCAGGTTTTTCTTGGTAACCGGAGTACCGCAGCGCTCACAGCAGCCGTTAACAACCTCCTCGTTTGCCAGACCTGTCTTACAGGACGGGCACCAGTTGATCGGGAATTCTTTCTCGTATGCCAGACCTTTTTTGAACATCTGGACGAAGATCCACTGGGTCCATTTGTAGAATGCCGGATCTGTGGTATTTACTTCCATATCCCAGTCATAGATGGCTGCGATCTCGTTGATCTGACGTTTAATATTTTTAATATTGGACTCGGTCGAGATAGCCGGATGTACGCCCATCTTGATCGCGTAGTTCTCTGCCGGCAGACCGAATGCATCCCAGCCCATCGGATGGATCACGTATTTGCCGCGCAGCAGCTGATAACGGCTCCATACGTCAGAAATAACGTATCCTCTCCAGTGACCAACGTGCAGACCACTTCCGGACGGATATGGGAACATATCCAGGCAGTAATATTTTTCTTTCTTTCCATCGTTTACATTGATGGGATGTTTTTCCCAGTTCTCGCGCCATTTTTTCTCAATGGCGGTATGATTGTACTGTGACATCTTTGTTCCTCCTGTTTTCTGCTTAACCCACGCTGATTTTTTGCTATTTCCTGTCAAAATCCGGCTCCAGTCTCTAAAATGATGATTCATTATTGCAATCGACTGGTCCGTTGGCAGTTGCATAACATCCAACCCTTGCGGACATTCTTTCAATCCGGTAACGTCAAAAACGCCCTGCGTCTCTACATTACCTGTATAGAGACGCAGGGCGAAAATTCCAACTGCGCGGTACCACTCTATTTCACACGGAATCCGTGTGCTCCTCATCGTCCTGTAACGGCGGATGACCGGCTCTGTCTACTCGGGTATTCAAAAACACTTCTTTCAACAGGCTGCTCCCGGACCAGTTCGGCGGCTTCCTTCCGCTGCCTCACACCATCCGGCAGCTCTCTGTAGAAATTTCGCGGCTTACTACTTCCGTTCATTGCATTTGTGCTATCTGGTAGAATAGCATAAATGGGAAGAAATGTCAAGTAACGTGACCTTCTCAAACTTGCACGTGACAGATTCGACGTTCTTTCAATACATGACATTTTCGACAATCTTTCAATCACCGTCAAACCTACACCTGAATCCGATCTGCCACTTCATCGCCCAGTGCCAGCCGAACCTTTCCATTTCCGATGATCAGACCATCCAGCACACGTCCAAGGACCCGGATACGGCTTCCTTCTTTGATTCCATAGCGCTCCAAAAAGTTCATCACATCCGCATTTCCAAACATCCACTTGATTTCACAGGTCTCTCCCGCCTGCACCTTTGCCAACGACTGCATACAACGACCTCCTGACTGATATTCCGCTTTCTGTAACTGTTCAGTACCTTCACAGTCACGCGCAAAAATCCATTAAAAATTGCCTACGGCAATGGGATTTTTGTCTGCTGGTCCATGTTTTCGTACGGTCAGCGCAGTAAATGCGCAGACCTACTGAACAGTTACCGCTTTCTTTACTATTATTATACGCAGTCAGACTATTGTTAGTCAATGGTAATAATTGTTAGTTAATTCTAACAGTATTTAGCCGTTACCGTGAACCATCTCCACACTTCTCCGTCCATCTCCCGGCGGATTCTGCCGCGCAGGCGGAGGTAGTCCAGATGCGCCATGCACTCTCCCACCGCAAACCACTTCTGGGACGGTGGAAATTCTTCCCAGCTGGCGGCACGGATCTTCCAACGCATCTTTCCAGCCGTCTCATATGCCGTCATGCCCGGATGTTCGGCAAGCAGCGCCTCCGTCTCCGCCAGACGCCGCTCATGATGTGCCAGCAGCGCCTCGATGCGCGCCGCATAATCGCCTGTCTTCCGGTGTCCCGGCAGGGCAAGGCGGACCGGATATTTTCTGGCCAGGCGCAGGCTGTCGAGATAATCACCTAATGAATCCTCCGATTCCAGCCAGGAAGTAATATTCGGCGATATATCAAACAGGATATGATCGCCCGTGAACATGATGCCCTGCTTCTTTGCCCAGAACATCGCATTGCCCGGCGTATGCCCCGGCACGGAGATCATTTCCAGCGTGTAATCTCCTACCGTGTATTTCCAGCCTGCCTCAATCGGAACAAAACGGTCATCAACCTGATCCAGCTTATAGCGGACTGCCGGATTGAGCGCCTGCGTTTTCTTCATCTCGTCCTCCGGAAATCCCCCGGCACGGAATTGCTCCGCCAGGCGAAGCGGACGCTCTGGTGTAAAACCGTCCTTTAAGATCGCCAGATCGGTTCCGCTGATATAGATGCGGCTGTCCGCCCCTGCCGCCTCCCTGGCAAGTCCTGTGTGATCCGAGTGCAGGTGTGTCAGAAGAATATCCAGCCGATCCGGGCTGCTGCCAAGTGCCCGAAGCCCGGCAAACAGCGCCTCCCGGCATTCCTCGCGCCGAAATCCGGTGTCAATCAGAAGATCACGCTCGTTTTCTTTTCCCTTGATCAGGTAACTGTTGAGTTCCCGCAAAGGATTCTGCGGCAATTCCACACCGATCCGCCAGATTCCATCTGCCACCTGTTCTACAAGGGCTTCCCTCTTCTCTATGTTCTTTGTGATTTCTTCTCTTTTATTTTCTTTAAGCATATTTTTCCTTATTGAATCTATTGAATCTTCTCAGCCTTCTGCTTTCTCTTCTCTATGATCCATCGTCCGGAACAGATGTGCACAAATCAAAATCGCCACCACAATCGACAGATAATCAGCCGCCGGCTGTGCATAGATAACTCCATCCAGGCCAAACATCGCATTCAGCACGAAAATCAGCGGAATAAAAATCAGTCCCTGGCGGCAGATCGTAAGAATCAGCGACGGAAGCGCTTTTCCCATTCCCTGGATCGTATTGATGCAGAGGAATAAGATACCAAGGAGTGGCGCAGAAAGCTGGAGGGCAACCACCATCTGAATACCATACTGGACAACTTCCGCATCATTAATAAACATCTGAATCATTGTCTTTCTTGCGACAATCATAAGCAATGTCAGAATCGTTCCCATAATAACCGATACAAGTCCTGTAAATTTGAATATCGACATCAGGCGTTTCTTGTTGCGCGCTCCATAATTATAACCGATCAGCGGCTGGATTCCCACACAGAGACCGATCTGCAGCAGGACAACAAGCATATTGGATTTCATCGCAACACCCATCGCCGCTACCGGTGTGTCACCGTAGCCGACCAGCGCCTGGTTCAGGATAATATTGGCAAAGCTCATCAGGATGTTATTTAAGGAAGCCGGAATACCGATTCCTGCCACGCCGGAAGCGATTCCATCTCCCATCTTAAAATCACGGAAATGAATCGACAGTGTCGATTTTCCCCGCAGATAATAAGCAATATAGTAAAGACAGGCCGCAATATTGCCGATAATCGTCGCAAGTGCTGCACCGGTCACTCCCCAGCCAAGCACCAGGATCATGATCGGATCCAAAATAATATTTACTACGGTGCCTAACAGGTTTCCAACCATCGATTCCCTCGATGCGCCTTCTCCTCGCAGAATATTCGCAAATGCAGTTGAAAACATAATAAACGGCGCGCCGATTGCAATAATCGCCAGGTACTGTCTCGCAAAACCGATCGTATTTACACTGGCACCGATGAGATGCAGAATAGTTTCCATTCCAAGTACAGACAGGATAGCCACTATCACGCCCAGACCCAGGGATCCATAGCAGCAGAATGAACTGATATGACATGCCCGGTCTTTATGGCGTTCTCCCAGTGCTCTCGATATCGCTGAGCTGCCGCCGATACCGAACAGATGGCCTAATGCCATAAAAATCATAAAGACCGGCGTTGCCAGCGAAACAGCTGCTACCTGCAGCGGATCCTTCGTCTGACCGATGAAAAATGTATCCGCCATGTTATAGATAACAACCACCAGCATGGAAATCATGGTCGGAACCGCCATGGTCGCGACCGCCTTTGGTACGGGTGTTTTTTCAAATAAATCCGTATTTGTTTTCATTTGTCGTAACTCCTCTCTTTCTATATTTGTTGTATTCTTTACAGTCACATTCTCGCGCCGAGCGCGGTCGCTTGCGACATGTTTCTGCTTCGCGCAAGTGCACATCATTGGCACGTTAGTGCCTTTTTGTGTAATAGGGGATTCCAAGGAATTTCCTATTACATAAAAATACAGGCACTTCTGCCTGCTGTGTAAAAGACCAACTCTTATTTATAAACACTTAATTTTATCATAAACACCTATTTTGTCAACTATTTCCGTATTAAACCTATCTTAAACTCATCTTAAAACCCAGCTTAAAAATTGTCTTTTGGAATTGTCTTTGGAAGTTGCAAAAAAGCGCTTTCTGGGATATGATGGAAACTAGAAAATTATGAATTTCATACCGATGGAGGATTTTTACTATGTCTAACAATTACGCAGGCAAATTTGTAAGTGCTGAGACCGCCGTCAAGGCTGTTCAGCCGGGCGACTGGGTGGATTATGGCTTTGGCGCTGGATTTCCGGAGCTTCTCGACCGTGCGCTGGCAGCACGCAGGGATGAGCTGACCGATGTCAAGATCCGCGGTGGTTTAGTCATCCGCCCGCGCATCGAGGTTGTCGAAAGCGACCCGGATCAGAAAGCATTCAGCTACTACAGCTGGCACATCGGCGATTATGAGCGCAAGCTGCAGACCCGTGGGCTCTGCAAGTTTATGCCGATGATGCTGCGTTCCCTGCCGGAAATGTACCGCCACCACATTCGCGTGGATGTTGCCTTTGTACCGGTTTCCAGACCAGATGCGGACGGCTGCTGCGGACTGGGTATTTCCAACTATGCATGGCGCACCATCTTTGAGAATGCGCGCACCGTCATCTTCGAGATCAATGAGCGCCTCCCGCGCTTACAGGGCGTCGATGGTTCCCACCGTGTCCACCTCTCAGAGGCAGATTTCATCGTCGAGGGCGAGCATGAGCCGCTTCCGATCCGCACCTACCGCGATCCGAGCGCCATTGATATTGAGATTGCCAAACGTGTCGTTGAGGAGATCCCGGACGGCGCTGTCCTTTCCCTGGGCGTCGGCGGCGTTCCGTTTACCGTTGCCAATATGCTGGCACAGTCCGACAAAACCGACCTCGGCTGCCACACCGGCACCATCAGCGATGCTTTTTTAGCCCTCTATAAGGCTGGCAAGCTGACCAACAAGAAGAAAGAAATTGACAACGGTTATTCTACCTGGAACCTTGCCATGGGCTCTCAGGAATTATATGACTGGCTGGATAATGAGCCGCAGCTCTTCCATCCGGCTGACGTCGATTACGTCCACTCCCCGTACCGCATCGGTGAGATGAAAAATGTCATCAGTATCAACGGTGGTGTCGAGCTGGATCTGATGGGACAGGAAAATGCCGAGTCTGCCGGCACCCGACAGCTCTCCGGTATCGGCGGACAGATGGATTTCCTGGAGGGCGCATTCCGCTCCGAGGGAGGCAAGGGCTTTATCTGCCTTGCTTCCACCCACAAGAAAAAAGATGGCTCCTTAAAATCCAACATCGTACCGTTCATTCCGGGCGGCAGCACCGTATCTGCACCGCGTACCATGATTCAGTACGTGGCGACCGAGTACGGTATCGCAAAACTGACCGGGCTTACCTTAAAAGAACGAGCGGATGCCATGATCGCCATCGCACACCCGGATTTCCGTGATGAGCTGCGCCGGTATGCGGAGGAGAATTTTAAATAAAAATTGGAAAGATACATCGGAACCGAAACATCAACATTCCATGTTATCTTTGATTATTTGAAAACCAGAATTTTCAACATAGAAAAGCCGTAACCTTATACTTTCGCTCATGAGTTTAATCCCATGGGCGGGTATATCTGGTTACGGCTTTTTATTTTTTATGCCTCTTTCTTCGCCCCTATAACAACCACAACCACCATAAACCGGCAGACCAGAATAATCATAGACGCAAAGAGCTGCCACAGCGCGATATGCAGAATCAGGCTGACTGCGTACCCACACAGTGCTGCTCCCATTACCATAGCATATCCACAGCACAGTTCGGAGTGATACGAATGTCTGGGCGAACCTGCGGTGTAGCTTTCCATCAGTCCATAGAGCACCACATATTCCAGCATACACGGAATCAGCGACCAGATGGTTCCGTCCGGCCGCCTCCAGAACATGGACAGAAAGCTAGAAAAAGCAGTCACCAGCACAAGCGCCGCCCCTGCTGCCCGGTACACTCTCATCTCTTTTACATCCATCTGGAAAAATCCAGCCTGTCGCTCTTTCTGGAGAATCCCGATATATAAAATCAGGAACCCGATGCAGGGCGGCAGCAGCATCACATGGAACAGATTAATATGAATCGAAGCAAGAATCAGACCGGCTAAAATCTTATGATCTCCCGTTTTCACTTAAATGCCTCCTCTTTCAGCAGATATTTCCACACATCAATAAAGCGAAGCTCCCTTCTCTTCCTGTATTCATTTTCAAATGAAAGAACCTGCTCCCCGCCATCTTTGCCGATATATGAAAGCACTGCAACTCCTGAATGAAATACCTGCGGCGACTGGTCTTCCTCTTTGCCAATCCAATGGCTCTGGAACGTCAGCACATCACCCGTTTTTACTGTCAGCCGTTTCGGCTCTTCCCCTTCTTTTTGGGCTGGGATAGGCTCTCCATTTAAGGTCATCGAAAAATTTTCCATCTCCCCGGCTGACGCAATGCAGCCTTTTACTTCGATGGTTCCATCTTTCTGAACGGTGTAAACCTGTGTGGCCGTTCCATCTGAATTGGCGCTGGAACTTGGATTTTCCAGGGCGCTCCCGCCCTCCGGATTTGCAATCAGTACCAGATTACCAATTTTTACGTCTGCTGTGTTTCCATCTGAATAGAGCACCTGCGCCCGCGTCAGGATTCTCCACTGACTGATCCCGTTATGCTGCGGATCTTCAATCGAAAGCGTAGCATCCAGGCGATGAAGCGCATACTGTCCCGCTGACTGGACTGTCTCCCGCATTTCCTGCATTTGAAGTTCAGGCAACTCTGAAAAACGAATTTCTCTCACACAGATCTCATCCGTCACATCCGTCAGATAGGCAAAATTTACCTGTGTATACCATACATCCGAAGTTTCATCTGTCTCATCCACACTTTCTTCCCCGAGCGCATATAAGGACACTGTATTCTCCAATTCCATATTCTCATTCAGGTCTTTCACACCTTCGTCTAAAACTCCAACTTTCATATCGGAATCGGTACTTTCTTCTTCAAGCGCCTCACTTGACACAGATGAAACGATTCCATCCTCCGAAGTTTCTACTCCGTCCAGCCCACAGCCCAGATAAGCCGACTGGCTGTAGTGCAGAAACAGCGGTTCTTTCAGCCGGAACGTATACTGGGCGATCAGACCCGCCAGCAGACAAATAAGTGCCAGAACCAGCCAGATACGCACGATCATCCGCTCCGGGTGTTTCCGAACTGTTTTTGCCTGTTCTTTTACTTCCATGAGTTCCCCGCTTTTCTCATTTTTCTCTATCATAAAAAGGCCACCCACCTGTCTGTATAAGTTGTTCTCTTTGCAACATTATACCTTTTTACAGGTGGGTAGTCTTTTCTATTTTCTTACAATTTATAGCCTTCTTTTTGAAAATTGCAAAAGCACGCAATTCGTAGCAATTTGGCATCCGCATTCACTGCCTTAACTTCTCGCCTGTCCCATCGATAACATTCGCAGCGCTTTGTTCAATTCAAGCACAGCCTATAACCATATCGATCCGAAAGGTCTTCCAGAAAGAGAAAGCCGCCGCTGACAGCCTTGATGAATCGGTATCGATCCACTCAGCCGCCTGCGGCGGTTTTCTGCTTATTTATATAAGAATATCATATTTTTGACCGAAACGGTAAGCACTTCATCTGCCATTATTCAGCTTCTGCCGCTCTCGCCTCCACTTCTCTCTTCTGTACATCGCCCGGAGCCTGCTCGTAGCGGCTGAACTCATAGGAGAATTCACCGATACCGCCGGTCATGGAACGAAGATCGGTGTTATAACCAAACAGCTCGGACATCGGGATATCTGCCTCGATGATCTGTTTGCCGTGATGGTTGGAGTTCATACCGAGAACACGACCTCTTCTGCGGTTCAGATCGCCCATAACATCGCCGGTGAATTTATCCGGAACGGTTACTTTCAGAGATGCGATCGGCTCAAGGAGAACTGGATTCGCTTCCATGAACGCTTTCTTGAATGCCAGCGTCGCTGCCATCTTGAATGCCATCTCGGAGGAGTCAACCGGATGATAGGAACCATCTAACAGGGTTGCTTTCACACCGACAACCGGATATCCAGCCAACGGACCCTTCTGTACGCATTCCTGAATACCTTTCTCAACTGCCGGGAAGTAGTTCTTTGGAACGGCACCGCCAAATACCTTCTCTTCGAATACATACGGTGTCTCCAGATCGCCGGACGGCTCGAAGGACATCTTAACATCGCCGTACTGTCCATGTCCACCAGACTGTTTCTTATATTTGCCCTGTGCTTCTACTTTCTTGCGAAGTGTCTCGCGGAATGCAAATTTCGGTTTGCTGAGCACAATGTCTACTTTATATCTTGCCTGCAGCTTGCTGACAACAACTTCGAGCTGCTGCTCGCCGATGCCGTAAAGTAAGGTCTGACGGTTCTCGGTATCGCTGACGCTTCTGAGTGTCAGATCTTCGTCCATCATCTTCGCCAGTGCACTGGAGATCTTGTCCTCATCGCCTTTGGTCTTAGCCGCGTATGCCATGTAGGTATACGGGGTAGAAATCTTCGGTTTGTGGTATACAATCGGAGCCGTGCGGACTGCGATGGTATCGCCGGTCTGAGTAACGTTTAATTTGGCAACCGCGCCGATATCGCCCGCCTTTAATTCCGGAACCTCGATGACATCCTTGCCGCGGAGAACATATACTTTCTGAACTTTCTCTTCAGCATCTTTGTTTACATTGTAGATAACGGTATCTGGTTTTAAGGTACCGGTACAAATCTTCATCAGGGAGTATTTGCCGATGAACGGGTCAACCACAGTCTTGAAAACACGTGCCGACAGGGATACATCGTCATTATATTTAGCGGTAAAGCGCTCTGCGGTCGATACATCGACACCGACACACTCGAACTTGTCCGGTGACGGGAAGTATTTATCGATCGCCTGCAGCAAATATGCGAAGCCCTGTGCATTGATGCCGGAACCCATCATAACCGGAACGATGTTGCCCTCACTTACGTGCTCGCGCAGCGCCTGTGCGATCTCTTCCTGTGTAAATTCTTCACCGGAGAAATAGCGCTCCATATATTCTTCACTCGTCTCTGCCACTGCCTCGATCAGCGCATCACGGATGATGCCGAGGTTCTTCTTGGTGTACTCCGGAATCTCGCATTTCTCATATTCGCTTAAATGAGTGAAACGGCGGCCTTCCATCTTTACCGCATTGACAAAGCCGACAAATTTTTCATTTTCACGGATCGGCACCTGGAACGGCGCGATCTTACGGCCAAACTGTTTCTCCAGTTTTAAGATCAGCTCACGGAAGCTTGCCTGATCGTCATCCATGTTGGTAACGAAGAACAGGCGCGGCAGGTTGTACTCTTCACAGAGTTCCCATGCTTTCTCGGTTCCGACTTCGATGCCAGCCTTGCAGTTTACAACGATGATTGCTGCATCTGCTACACTGATAGCTTCCTCTACTTCTCCCACAAAATCAAAATAGCCAGGGGTATCTAACAGGTTAATCTTGATCGGTCCATCTTCTCCCTGATACTCCAACGGAATCAGCGTGGTGGAGATAGAGAACTGTCTCTTGATTTCTTCTTTATCATAATCGCTGATGGTGGTTCCTTCCGGAACTTTTCCCATTCTCTTGGTAGTACCTGTTACCAGTGCCAGCGCCTCTGCTACCGTTGTCTTGCCGGCACCGCCGTGCCCCAGTAACACTACATTGCGGATTTGTTTTGTCCCATACACGTTCATAGTTAAGTCCTCCCGTCTATTTATTTTGATGTTTTTTTCTTGTATTTTAACCTCTGTTCATATTGTACAAGAAAATAGAGAAAATTTCAAGCAAAACAACACCTTTATACAAAATTTATTCGTTTTATTTTGAAAAGCATTGAAAATGCGACAATTTCCCTGTTCAAAGGCGGTGAAATCAATCGCATTTTCGCAAATTTAGTAATAAACAGATGCAAAAAAATTCTTTTTCACTTCAACGCGTAAAATCGTTGACAAGTGACTTGTTCTATTCTACAATAATTTCTAGTTTCATTTTTTTACTATACTACTTATGAAAGAGAGCGTAATTGCTATGAATACACCGATTAATCATCTTACCGCCGGTTTCATCGGACTCGGTCTGATCGGCGGCTCTATCGCCAGAGGTTTGAAACGCAGCGCCCCGGATATTCAGATCATGGCTTATATGCGGACCCGCGAAAAATTGGAACAGGCACATGCAGACGGCATTGTTGACCTGATTCTGGACGGCGTGGACGAGCATTTAAGCGAGTGCGACATCATTTTCCTGTGCACACCGGTTGAATTTAATGAATCCTATCTGCGCCAGATCCGGCCGTTCTTAAAGGAAGGCGCGGTTGTGACTGACGTCGGAAGCACCAAGACCAGCATTCATGAGACCGTTGCCGCGCTTGGCATGGAAAGCTGCTTCGTCGGCGGACACCCGATGGCTGGCTCGGAAAAGACCGGCTACGAGAGTTCAACCGACCATTTGCTGGAAAATGCATACTATATCATTACCCCGACACCGCACACCCCAGCTTCCCACACTGACCGTATGGTGGATGTGGCAAAGGCGATCGGTGCGCTGCCCCTGGTGCTGGATTACCATCGTCATGATTTCATTGTCGCGGCGATCAGCCATCTGCCGCACCTCATCGCCTCCAGCCTGGTCAACCTGGTACACGACTGCGACAGTGAGGATCAGATGATGAAACGGCTGGCTGCCGGAGGTTTCAAGGATATCACCCGTATTGCCTCCTCTTCTCCGGTCATGTGGGAACAGATCTGCATGACGAACACAGGCAATATCACTGAGGTGCTGGATCGCTACATTGATTCCCTGACGACATTGCGGGAAGAACTGTCCGACCACCAGTCTAGAGCCATCTACCAGCTGTTTGAGTCCTCCCGCGACTACCGGAATTCGTTTGCAGAAACTCCAAAAGGATCGATACAGCCGGAATACGCCTTCTCCGCCGACGTGGTGGACGAGCCAGGTGCTATCTCCATCATTTCCTCGATCCTCTCCGGTAAAGGAATCAGTATCAAAAATATCGGCATCAGCCACAACCGTGAGCATGGCGAAGGCGCGCTGCGGATCAGCTTCTACGACAAGGCTTCGATGGAAGCGGCGTGGGCGCGTTTGAAGAGATACAATTACACGCTGTTCGCGTAGACTGCAATGTATGTTTCAAACTTAACTTTCAACATTAATGTTTAGGCAGGTACAACTATGAACTCAATGAAATTTACCCATACATCTTCTCTCCGGGGCGAACTGACCGTTCCGGGAGACAAGTCCATCTCCCACCGCAGCGTCATGTTCGGCGCTCTTGCGGACGGACTGACCGAAATCCACGGCTTCCTGCAGGGCGCAGACTGTCTCTCCACGATCTCCTGTTTTTCCAAAATGGGAATCTCGATCGAAAATCAGGGCGAGACCGTTCTCGTCCACGGACGTGGACTGCACGGGCTGACTGCCCCAGACTCCGTTTTAGACTGCGGCAACAGCGGCACCACAACACGCCTGATCTCCGGCATTCTCTCGGCCCAGAAATTTGACACAACACTGACCGGCGACGCTTCCATCCAGAAACGCCCGATGAAGCGCATCATCGATCCTCTCTCCCAGATGGGCGCAAAGATCGAGAGTGTCAATGGAAATGGCTGCGCGCCGCTCCATATCACCGGCTCACCGCTGCACGGCATCCATTATAATTCTCCGGTTGCCTCCGCCCAGGTCAAATCCTCGATTCTGCTGGCAGGTCTGTATGCCGACGGAGAAACCCGCGTGACCGAACCGTACATCTCCCGCGATCACAGTGAACGGATGCTGTCCGCATTCGGCGCAGACATCCACACAGAAGGAACCACCGCGATTTTACAGCCGGCAAAACAGCTCTATGGACAGAAAATTCAGGTTCCGGGCGATATCTCCTCCGCTGCCTTTTTTATCGCAGCCGGACTCATCGTACCGGATTCAGAAATCTTAATTAAAAATGTCGGTATCAACCCGACCCGCGACGGCATCCTGCGCGTCTGCAAGGCGATGAACGCGGACGTCGAACTTCTCAATGTAAACACCGCCTCCGGCGAACCGACCGCCGACCTGCTCGTCCGCTCCGGTAAGCTGACCGGAACCGCGATCGAGGGTGCGATCATCCCGACTCTCATCGACGAGCTTCCGGTGATCGCTGCGATGGCGTGCTATGCCGAGGGAACCACCGTCATACGCGATGCCGCGGAACTGAAGGTAAAAGAGTCAAACCGCATTGCTGTCATGGTAGAGAATTTAACCGCTATGGGCGCGGATGTGACCGAGACCGAAGATGGCATGATCATCCACGGAGGCAAGCCGCTGCACGGTGCTGTGATCGACAGCAAGAAGGATCACCGCATCGCCATGACTTTCGCCGTTGCCGCACTCGGCGCTTCCGGCGAGACCGAAATTCTGGATGCAGACTGCGTGAACATCTCCTATCCGGGATTCTATGGGGATCTGGAACGGTTGTGTAAATAAAATGTGACTATGCATATTTGAGACAAAAAGGGCAGGAAAAGCTTCAAATCGCTTTCCTGCCCTTTTCTTTTGTCCTACTGCCCATATTTCGCAAAATACCGATCCAGCACCTGTCTTGCGATCGGCGCAGCGACCGCACCGCCGGAACCGGACTCTTCTGCCAGCACACAGATCGCCACCTTCGGCTTGTCTGCCGGAGCGAAACCGACAAACCAGGAATGTGTCTCCTTACCTGTCTCAAACTCGGCGGAACCGGTTTTTCCGGCCACCGTATAGGATGCCCCCCGCATCGCGGAACCCGTACCAATCTCGACCACCTGGCTCATGAGATGTGTTAGAAATTGTGCGTCATTCGCAGACATCAGGGTTCCATAGGCGGACGGAAGGAACTTCTTGACCGTCTGACCACCCACATTTTCAACATGATCGATCATATATGGCTTCATCAGCGTGCCGCCGTTGGCGATCGCCGATACGATCATCAGGTTATGCAGCGGCGTAATCTGGGTTTTTCCCTGTCCGATCGCGGTCTGAAGCTTTTCCCAGTCATCCGAACTGCCGTCGAGCGAAAATGTGCTCTGGTTGTACGGAAGTGTGTACGGAAGCTCCGAATTAAAGAGCATCTGATTTGCCAGCGCCCGGAATTTTTCTGAATTAATCTGCATTCCAATCTCCGCAAACGCACCGTTGCAGGAATTGGCAAATGCCTGAATCAGGTTCTGCGCCCCGTGTGCCGTCCCGTGGTAACATTTAATCGTATAATCGCCATTCTGGTAAGAGCCATTACAATTATACACATAGTCCTGCCAGGTATTCGGGTTCTCTTTCATATATTCCAGCACCGTCAGCATCTTGAACGTCGATCCCGGCGGATATAAGCCCTGCGTCGCGCGGTTGACTAACTGCGCCTTCGTATTGTCCGGCGATATCAACTCTGCCCAGCGCTCATCGACGAGATTCGCATTGAAATTCGGCTGGGAAACCATCGTTAAAATCTTTCCCGTATCCGGTTCCATAACGATCACCGCGCCCCGGTGTTTTCCGATCGCGTCGGATGCCGTCTGCTGCAGATCCACATCGAGCGTCGTAATCACATTGTCGCCCAGATTTTTCTTCCCCTGAAATTCATTGATCGTTTTCTCAATCAGATTCACATGGGAGGAAAGCAGGTAGAAATTCGCCAGCGACTCCAGACCTGTTTTTCCATTTTTGCCGGAATATCCGACCGAATGGACAAACAGATAATCATACGGATAATAGCGTTTCTCGCTTCCGTCACTTGCAACGTTCGTCTGCGCCAGCACCGTTTTATCATTGCTCATAATCGAACCGCGGGTCACCCGGTCTGAGAGGAGATCGAGCCTCGCATTATAAGAGCTGCCGATCACATTTTCACTCTTAAACTGGATAAACCAGCCAAAATAAACGGCCATCGCGATAAAGAGCGCCGCAATCCCATAGGTCAGCCACAGAATATGACGGTTTGAACGCGCTCTCGCATTTTCAGTTCTTTCCATTTCATCCTTCTGCCTCATCAAGCTGCTGCTCCTCCTCTTCTTCCTCATTCCGTTTCAGGACATATAGTCCCTGTATCACGCCAAACAGGATAAATGTGCTGAGAATCGAACTGCCTCCATAACTGACAAGCGGCAGCGTCACGCCGGTGGACGGAATAAACTTGGTCACGCCGCCGATCGTCAGGAACACCTGCACCACATACTCAATTCCCAGACCAAACGCGATCAGCTTGTAAAATAATGCCTGCATCCGGGTCGCAATCAGCATGAACTGCATGAAGCATCCCAGACAGATCAGGAGAATACAGAGCGCATAGATGCCGCCCAGCTCCTCCGAGATCGCCGCGAAAATGAAGTCCTTCTCGACAACCGGTATCTTCTTCGGCATCCCCTGGTAAAGTCCCATGCCAAACCAGCCGCCTGTGCCGATCGCAAAGAGCGCCTGCGTAACCTGATATCCTTTTCCTGCGATGTCACTCCACGGATCCTGCCATGCTTCCACGCGAACACGCACATGCGAAAACAGCTTATACGCCAGCATCGCAGCCGCACAGCCGCTTCCAAGACCGCCTGCCAGATACAGCCAGTTGGAGGTTGCAATAAACAGCATCAGGACATAGGCGAGGAAAAAAATCAGCGCGCTTCCCAGATCCTTGGATAACACCAGAATCAACACGTGCGCCGCCGCCACGCCGGTCGTGATCGCCACATTTTTAAACTCCGTTGAGCGGTAAAACATCGTCGCCACGAAGAATACAAAGCTGATCTTAACAAACTCGGACGGCTGGAACGAAAATCCGCCGATACTGATCGAAAGCTGCGCGCCGAAGCTGGTATTGCCGATCACACAGACAACCAGCAGCAGCGCCAGACCTATCAGGCCGTACACCCACGGTATCTTAGCGAGCTGCCAGGTTCTATCTATCACATATGGTATAATCATTGTGATAACCGCCGCAACTGCCATGATGATAAACTGGCGGACCGCCTTGTCCATCGAGATGCGCGTCAGCATGATAAAACTGGTGCACAGAAGCATACACGTGTTGTTCAGCAACAGTCTCGACGCATTCCGGTAAAACAGCCGGTATAAGAGCTGGTACAGGACAAAAAAGACAAGCTGCGCGCCGAAAAACAGCACAACTGCCTCATCCTCGGTTTGTAGATAAATGATCGTACCCGACAGAAGAAATATCAAAAACAGCGGTACATTCTGCAGACGGCAGAGCCGGAGTTTCGACTCGTCATCCGGCAGTGAAAAAAAGCGGAAATTGTAATATGTATAAATCAGTATCAGCAATATCATCAGATACCTGGACATCGTTGTCACAAGATTTATCATGGTGATCCTCCTTTTCATGTGTACCCGGAAGATTCCCGGTACACACGCTACTCTACGCCCCTCTTAAAATGACCTCTTGTAAATTCGCCCTCCAGCTCCACCAGTTCCTGATGGAGGAAGGTCTTCACGTAGGCATCCAGCACTTCCCCGGTCTGTGCCGCACTCTCCGACGTAAATGCCAGACGCAGCACCTCCGGCTGCAGGCGGTCTATCTGCTTTTTATCCTTCAAAAGCGACAGGGGGCTGGAATTGTAGATCGTATTGCAGCAGAAACGGCACTGGTTCCTTACCGGAAATACCTTCTTTTTGCGATCCCGCAGATACAGATATTCCGGACATTTACTGCATCCTTCCACTGTTTTCCGGATGCACTGGGCGGTTACCATGACCGGGATCGAACCATATACGAGAAGTTCCCGTTCCCGGCTGTCGCGCGCCTCCAACTCCCGGCTGTTGAGCTCGACCGGAAGGGTAAAACGCATCGAAAGCTCCGGCGCCATCTCCCGCACAAAATCCTCCGCCCGGTGATTCATCGTATAAATACCATAATCCATCACAAGCGGGATGGAAATCTTCCACTCGCGCACCAGTTCCAGCTCTTCCCATGCCCGGATGACAAGACCGTCAAATCCCGCCGATTCCAGCCTGGAACGATGTGTTTCAAAATATTCCTTTGCCCGATCGCGGAAAATATGCGGCATTACCAAAAGGCACTGCTTGTCTGCCTCATGGCAGCGCGATACCCATTCGTTCCACTGTTCGACGCCAAATTCAGCACTATCCAGATAGATGGCTCCGACTTCCGGTACGGATAACGCCACTTTTAACTGTGCCGGGTGTTCGACCGAAACGTGGATGTGGTACAGAGCTGTTTTATTCCCTTTTTTATTCTCAAACAGCATTTTCTGGCTCTGTACAGGTAAACCCGCTGTGAGTTCAACGTCCTGAGCCGGGCTGGTTTTTTCTGATTCCGAACCTGTCTGGTTATTTTCTTCCAGATTCTTTTCTTCCGGATTTTGCCACCCTTTTCCTGTCCCGCACGCCCTATTTTCCGGTATCTCCCGGCGGTATGGACGCAGTATCTCCTCGGTCAGCTGATCAAACGCAGAGCGGCGGAGTTCATTTAACTCCTGCACCGGCACAAAGGGGCTGCCGCCTGTCTCCACTTCCAGATTTTCAAAATAATACGGCGTATTTCCCGTTTTTCCGAGCTGTTTCTCAATCCGTTCCTTGCTCATCGGCTGTTTCACTGCCGTCTGGACAACTGCTCCGATTCCGCCTGCCATCCGGCTTTCTCCCGTCAGCGGATCTTCGTATTGAAGCGTCAGCTGCAGCGGTTCGCCTTCACAGACACGCGCAAACCCCCGAACCGGTTCTTTCACCTCTGCTTCCACATACGTTTTGTCCAGATACTGGTAAAGTTCCCGGTTTTCCTGGCGGAATGCCGGTTTCTCATGGCAGACCACCATATCGCGTCCATTGTGCTCGATATAATAGCCTAACGTCTGACCGCCGCGGTCAAACAGATCCAGCAGCTCCTTCCGGTCTTTCGGGTCAACCCGGTAACCTTTTCTGCCATTCTTTAAATATAAATCTACATATTTCCGGTACAGGCGCACCACGCCTGCCGTATAGCGCGGACTCTTCATGCGCCCCTCGATTTTCAAGGAATAAACGCCTGCTTCCAGAATATCCGGCAAAATATCCAGCGTACAAAGATCCTTGAGACTGAGCACATACTTGGAATCACCCGGATTTAACACGCCATTTTCTTTCTTTTTGTTTTTGTTTTCATTCGGGTTGTTCTCATCCAGCCGCCGAAGGACATCAAACGGAAGCCGGCAGGTCTGAGCGCATCGTCCCCGGTTGCCGCTTCTGCCGCCGATCAGGCTGCTGAACAGGCATTGTCCCGAATAACAGTAACAGAGAGCCCCGTGAACAAAGCTCTCTATCTCCACGCCCGTCTCCTGATAAATGCGGCGTATCTCTTCCAATGAAAGTTCACGCGCTGTAACGATGCGGACCGCGCCCATTCTCATCATAAGCGCCGCGCCCTCCGGTCCGGTAATCGTCATCTGTGTGCTCGCATGAACCGGCAAATCCGGAAAATGCTCCCGGATATAAGAAAATACCCCCATGTCCTGCACGATCACGGCATCCAGTCCCGCCTGGTAATACGGAAGCAGATAGTCGTATAAGTCATCCATCTCGTCTTCCTTTACCAGCGTATTGACCGTCATATAAAGCTGGCGCCCATGCAGATGCACGTAGTTGATCGCTTCCAGCATCCCCGTTTCATCCGGATTTTCCGCATATGCCCTGGCTCCGAAACGGCTGCCGCCCATATAGACTGCATCCGCCCCCGCTGCCACCGCCGCTTTCATGCTATCGAAGGAACCCGCCGGTGCCAGAATTTCCACCTTTTTTTTCATATCATTTCACCCATTATAACCGCAGAATTGCATCTTTCAGTTCCACCGTTCCCTGTCTCTTGGGAAATGGCTTCCGCTTCATATATGCCTCCACCTGTGCCTGACGGACAGCCGCCAGTTCCTCACGTGCTGCCCCTGCCTCCTGGAGGCTCTCTTCCAGATCTTTCTTTATCGTCTGTTTTTCCTGCTCCAGCTGGCTCAGCTGCTCTTTTACACTTTGTTTTTCCTGTTCCGTCTGCATCAGACGTGCTTCCAGCTGCGATTTTTCCGTCTGCACAGCTGTCGCCGCCTGTCTTGCTTCTTCAAGCTGTTGTTTGAGAATCTCCAGCTTGTCCTGCAAAGAAGCGATTTCACTCTGGGATGACTCGACCGCCAGATGCTGATCTTCTGCCTCCTGTTTCCAAACCTCTGCTTCTCCACGGAAATCGTTTGCTTCTTTCTTTGCATCCGCAATCTGTTCCAATGCCTCTTTCTTTGCAGCTTCTGCCTGCTCCCGGGCTGTCTGCTCCGCCCTGGCAGCGCGATCCTGGGCTGCTTTTTCCGCGGATTCCACGCGCTCCTGTAGCTCTCTCTTTGCACGTTCAATCTGCTCCTGCGCTTCTTTTCTTGCAGAATCAACCTGTTCCTGTGCTGTTTTCTTCACAGCCTCGCTCTGCTCCTGCGCTTCTTTTCTTGCAGACTCAACCTGTTCCTGTGCTGTTTTCTTCACAGCCTCGATCTGCCCCTGCGCTTCTTTTCTTGCAGACTCAACCTGTTCCTGTGCTGCTTTCTTCACAGCCTCGATCTGCTCCTGCGCTTCTTTTTTCACACGCTCGATCTGTGCCTGTACCTCATTTTTAGCAGCTTCCGCCTGCTCAGCTGCCTCTTTTGCCGCCTTCTTTGCCGTCTCCAGTTCTTCCTCGCTAACGGTGCGCTCATTGCGGAGACTCTCGAGTTTCATCTGGGTGCTGACCATCTCATGTTTCAGACGGTATGTCTCTTTTTCCATGCTCTCTTTGTCGGATGCAAGTGCCTTCGCACTCTCTTTTTCTTTAAAATAATCATCCGCCAGATTCAGATAAGTCATAATACTCTGGTAGTCTTCCGGCATTTTCAAAAATCCCGGCTGCGCCTTGAGCTGGAAAATCTTCCCATTCAGATACGTGGCAATCTGCTGTACATATCCTTCCGTCTCACTGCCGCCCAGGCTATACACTTTTCCATCAATTAATACATCTATATACTGTTTTGCCATCGCATTCTCTTCTTTCTATCTATTAATAAATATGGTTCGACGTTGTCACGTCACCCACACAGAAATACCACCTTCAAATCAATCAAATATCAAATCTCAGAAATACCGTTTTTTACTTGATTCCAGGCATACCCGAGATGCCGATACGCTGCTTCGGTCGCCATCCGTCCACGCGGAGTCCGGTTGAGCAGACCGTTCATCAGAAGATACGGTTCATACACATCTTCCAGTGTCCCAGCATCCTCGCCCAGCGCTGCCGCCAGCGTCTCCAGTCCGACCGGACCGCCGGAAAACTTGTCGATAATCATATGTAAGATCGCACGGTCGTTGTTATCAAGTCCCAGCTTGTCCACATCAAGGATATCCAGTGCAAAATCCGCGACTTCTTTCGTAATCACGCCGTTGTACTTGACCTGTGCAAAGTCCCTCACACGTTTTAACAGACGGTTTGCCAGACGCGGCGTTCCTCTCGAACGTCTCGCAATCTCATAGGCGCCCGTCTTATCAATCTCCACATTCAGAACTCCCGCTGTCCGCAGGACAATCGTCTGCAGCTCTTCAGGCGTATAAAAATCCATCTTCTGCACGATGCCGAAGCGGTCGCGCAGCGGCGCCGTCAGAAGACCCGCGCGTGTCGTCGCGCCTACCAGCGTAAATTTCGGCAGATCCAGACGAATCGAGCGCGCCGTCGAATCTTTTCCCAACATGATATCGATCGCATAGTCCTCCATCGCCGGATAAAGCACCTCTTCCACCTGGCGGTTTAAGCGGTGAATCTCATCCACAAAGAGGACGTCTCCCTCCTGGAGCCCATTGAGAATCGCCGCAATCTCCCCCGGTTTCTCGATTGCCGGACCGGAAGTAACCTTCATACGGGTTCCCATCTCATTGGCGATAATGCCGCTGAGTGTCGTCTTTCCCAGTCCCGGCGGTCCATAGAAAAGAACATGGTCAAGCGCCTCGCCGCGGGATTTCGCCGCATGGATAAATACCTTTAACGTCGATTTGATCCGCTCCTGACCGATATATTCGTCTAAGGTCTGCGGGCGGAGACTTCCCTCAATCCGCTTATCCTCCTCCGTCACCTCGGTTGTAATCGTCCTTCTGCTCATACTTGTTTCCTGTCTTTCCTGTTTTCCTCTCTCATTCAATTAAGCCATGACAGTTCCATTTTCTCATATCTGCCACACATTCCAAATTTTCATCTGACGCACAAGCACCACTATTTTTTATGATCCAGCAATTTCGAATGTCCGACACATAGGTTGTTTTACAAAAACGCCAGATATTTCAGCGATGCCTTCAATACCGCCTCGGAATCCATCTCTTCCGTCACATTGGCGCTCTTGACCGCCTTCACCGCCTCGGCATTCGTATATCCCAGCGCCACCAGCGCCTCCACGGCTTCCTTCACTGCATTGCCTGAAAGCCCGTTTCCCGCAGCCGGCGAAACCGCCGCACTGCCATCTAACAGCGGTGTCAGCAGATCCTCTGCCTGTACTTTATCCTTCAAATCGAGAATGATCCGCTGTGCCGTCTTTGCCCCAACGCCCGGTGCACGGGAGATCGCCTTCGCATCCCCAGTCATAACCGCAAGACGCAGATCCTCCGGACGCAGCGCCGACAAGATGCCAAGTGCCCCCTTCGGACCAATGCCGTTGACCCCCAGAAGCTGGCGGAACATCTCCAGATCCGAACGGCTTAAAAAGCCGTACAGGCTCATATCATCCTCCCGCACCTGCAGGTGCGTATATATCTTTACCTCTTCCCCGAGCGGCGGTAAAACTTCCAGCACCGACATCGGGACAAAAATCCCGATCCCCATCATGCCGGACTCGACCACGATACGGTCCTTTGCTTTCTCCGCCAGGATGCCTTTTACATACGAAATCACGGTAAATTCCTTTCTTTTCTCACTGGTTCAAGATCTGGTTCAAACTAAAAAAAGAACGCTTTAAAATGCCTCCAAATCTTCTTTTCAGTATACCATAGCACAGTTTTCATTGCAAGGAAAGTGCGGAATTTCGAACATATATTCTGCCCGGTTGATTGAATTTCATTTTTACACATTATCGGGAACCTATAAATGAAAAAGCTTTTCAATTGTAATATCAATGATTACAGTCAAAAAGCCTTTCCATATCTTTTATTTACTTGTTATGCTTAGATAAACTATGTAATATTTCCTGATTACACCTATATAATTCATCAAATAGCTTTCTAAATGGCTTGTATAACTCATGCCTCTCTAAATCCGGCTTATAAATACATTTCTTTTGGATTACTTGGCGCAAATCTGAAAAACCTTGGTAGAATCCGACTCCAATCGCTGCCATCAGTGCATCTCCATAAGCTGCCCCTATGTCTTCCTTTGGTGTTTCTAACGATACCCCTGCTATATCCGCCACCATCTGCATCCAAACTGCGTTTTTCGTTCCTCCCCCCGCCGCTGCAATCCGTTTTACAGGCAAACCATTTTCACGGAATATGTCAATATGCTGTGCAACTGAATACCCAATTCCTTCCAGTGCCGAGCGATACAAATGTCTTTTTGTATGGCTCAATGAAAGTCCCACAATCATTCCTCTTGCGTCTGGATCATTCAGCGGTGTCCTTTCTCCCGCAAAGTAGGGTAAAGTTATCAAACCATCCGATCCGGGTGCAATCTCAGAAATTCCTTTCATCATTTCTTCATATGCATTCAATCCTGCTGTTTTTTCCTTTTCCAAGCATTCAGAAAATAACTGTTCCAAATACCATTTTTGAAGTGTGCCTCCATTATTAGTTCCTGCTGCTACACTATAAGTTTCTGGAATTAAAAATGGATTTCCGCGCACTCGCTCATCCTGAATCAGCCGATCTGCACAACAATAGAAAAATAAGGACGATCCAAACTGTACCATCAGATCGCCTGGTGCAAGTACTCCTACACTGATTGCCTCAGCTGCTGAATCTCCAGTTCCAGTAATAACTGGCGTTCCTTCTTTGAGTCCTGTCTCCTTAGCTGCCTGCTTTGTTACCGTTCCACAAATATGGGTAACCGGCATTCCTTCTGCCAACTGCTCCGGCATACAAATCGGTTTACACATTTCTTTATGGATACTCCCATCCGGATAATACAGCGGACGAAATGAAGCCATCCCCAAAAATGTATCTATTACATATTTTCCAGTTAGTTTAAATGTTAGATAAGAAGAACCTGTCAAAAACTTGTGTGTGCGTCTATATACCTCTGGTTCATGATTTTTTATCCATAAAATTTTAGCAGACACATCTCCACTGCAAATTGGACGTCCAAATAGTTTTTTTACTTTTTCTGTGCCATAATACCGTGAGAGATACTCCATTTCTTCCACGCAACGTGCATCAATACCATATAAAATTGCTTTTCGTAAAGGATGCCCGTCCTTATCAACTGGAAGGCAATCTGCTCCCAATGTGCTTCCCCCTACACAAGCAATTTTTTCTGGTTCTACACCACTCTGCTGTAAGAGCATTTTTGACAAAATGCAAAAATCATTCCACCATACCTTATCCGCGTCCTGCTCATAATAACCAGGTTCTGGATTTTCCATTCCGTGATGAGTAACTGCCCGACTTACCACCTTTCCAGACTCATCTGTTAGAACTCCTTTACTTGAATATGTACCAACGTCAATTCCTAAAAAATAATGCAACGTCTATACGCCTTCTTTCATTGTACAGCGATACGCCTTAACTACATCCATAAACTCCATGACTCTCTGTTTTTCAACAAAGTTCTCAAATTTACCATCTTTCTTAAAAGCAGTCCCTACACAGGCGCCATCACATTCACTAAGTTTTTCAACCACATTTTCCTTCGTACACCCTGTATTACAGAAAACAGGTACAAATCCAGAAACTGCCTTGACCCTGCGTACCAAACTTGAATCCGTTTCCTGACCAGCACTACTTCCAGAAACACACAGACCATCTGGAAAGCAATGAAAAATCATGGATTTTGTTATTTTTTCCAGACTTCTCTCTGCTAGATATACATCCGACTCTGGATTTACCTTATATAGCAATTTCATTTTATCTAGTCCAAGTGCTTTTTTTCTACGCAAGACTTCTGGAATATTCGTATCTGTAATTCCATTTTCACCTATATAGGCACCCGTAAATGTACTTCTTACAAAATCTGCCTCGACTGCTGCTGCCAAATCGATCGTCGCCAATGGATTAGAAACAATATTGACACCAAATGGAACTTTTATCTCTTTTTTTAATTCTCCCACAATCCGTCCCATCGCTGCCACAGTTACGTAGGAAACCTTTTTTTCATACGGAAGGCTGAATTCATTGGCAATCAAAATTCCATCTACTCCTCCCTCCTGGAGCGCCTGAAGCTCTCTGGCTGCATTTTTAATTACCTCTCCCATCGTTGCATCTTTTTCATACAGAGGATCCCCCGGCAGCGCCCGCAAATGCAACAGTGCAATGATCGGTTTTTTTACATGAAATAATTCATCTGTCCACATATTCTTTCTCTCCTCTATTCCATGTACATTCTCAAATTCTGCACATTTCTTTTGTCATAACGAAATGGATCCAGGTAATACGCCGGTGCTGTCAGTTCCTGCGTAAAATATCCCTCATATCCATTTTTTACCATGTCCTCTAAATCTTTTCTTAAGTTTCTCTTCCCTTCACCCCAGATGTAATGCCCATAGGGATCACAATCCTGAAAATGTGCATGTACAATGTTTTCCTTTCCAAAAACATCAAACCACTGCTGAATCGTTTCACCAGAAACCGACATTGCTGTCAAATCAATCATAACTTTAAAGCGCGGATGATCGACTAAATCAAATAACTGTTTCATTTGCCGCAAACTATACCCAATTCTTGATTCCTGCGGCCGTAAAGACTCTGCCACAATTGTCACGCCATTTTCCTCTGCGACCTCACAAAGTCTCTGATGCATCTCAGCTGCCCGTTTCAATCCATCCTCCTCCGCTTCATCCCAGTAACCCCATCCGGAATTTGCTTCCATCTTCTCTGCCCCCAGCGCAGCCCCCAGACGTATCGCATTTGCAAAAAATCCAAATGTTTTTTCTCTCAGTTCTGGTTCTTTTACACCAAATTGGTAACCAAACCGGCAATTCTGTGGTGTAAATACCGGACACTTCAAACCGTGTTCCTGTAATTTTTTACGGACTGGCTCTGGATCCTGATATTCATTTGGATCCAGCCAAAGTCCTTGATGTCCTCCCAGCAATTCTACATTTTTGATTCCCAGTTCCTGCATACAATCCAGGAAATAATCCAACGTATATTGGCAATAATGAAGATTCAATACCGAAAGTTTATCAAAATCAACTATTTTCATTTTCGCTTCCTCCTCATACAATTACTCCATTAATCCATTATAAACGGTTCCAATTCACGCATATTCTGCCGATCGGCTGCAGCCGGATCCTCCAGGTAGCGTGCATCATTCAGTGCCAGGCTTAGCAATCCTTTATATTTGTACTGATCCAGACAAATCAATTGATCCTCTAACGGTCTCAAACCATCTCCCCATGCAAGGCATCCCTGCGGACGTCCATCCACAAAACGGATATGGTATATTTTGTCTCCAAATGCTTCAAACCAGTCTTTCATCGACTCTCCTGCCACTCCAGCACTCGTCAAATTCAGGGCAGCCTGTATCTGCGGCTCATTAACCGACTCCAAAAGTTTTTTTAGTTCTGGAAGCATATTAATAACCGTTGCGTCTTCTGGCCGTACTGTTTCCACTGCAAGAATAACCCCCTCTTCCGCAGCCGTTTTTGAAAGCCGACGCAAGGTTTGAACCGCACGTTCAAAAATACGTCTCGGATCTTCATTTCTTGCACCGCCGCAGCAATTGAGTACCATCACTTTCGCACCAGCTTCTGCCGCTGCACGGATTCCATTTTCAAAATATCCGATTGAATGCTTTCTTGCCGTCTCGTCATGACAGCAAAGTGCATAATTATAAATCGTACACTCCGGTGAAAAAGCTCCGATTGTCAATCCATAATCTGCTGCATTCTTTTTTAATTCAGCCGCATCCTCAAACCCATAATCATCTAGCAGGAAATGCGGTCTTGCACACCAAAACTCTATATTTTTTATTCCGAGAGCCTGCTGCGTTTTAAAGAAATAATCCAAAGTTCTGTATTTATAGTGCATATTCATTCCTGCAATCTGTTCCCGCCTTATCTTTATCATCCAGTTGTTCCTCCTCTCTACACACAAAGGCACTGCAAAAACCTTCACTCTATCAGATTTCACAGTGCCCGCCTATTTACAGATTACATTTATATCTTTTTTCTTTCCCTAAAGCTCACTTTCATCCCATGCTTTACCTGGATGTTTATGCCACCATTTGAAGACAACCGGGACAATGCAAAGCGCTGCCAGGTAAATCAAAATTGGTGTTACAGCTGCAATCCAGTTTCCCTGAACACAGGCAACCGGAACTGCCGCTAATGCAAAAATTTCAATAATTGACTCAATCGGTGTTACAATTGCTGCATCATCCAGTGTACAGCTCTTATTCTCCGGATCTACAATTCTTAAAAGTGCCATGCCGATTGCTGTTACACCGGTCGAGTAACCATATACATAGATACCTCTCTCAAACCACTCCTGTTTTAAGAGTCTCGGCGCAATCACTGTAAAGTGGAATACAACCCAGACAATTCCAAATAACATCAGCAGACCAAACGGAACTGCGTACTCAATAACAACCGGAATCTTAATTGATGCCACACCGAAAAATACAAGGAAATCAGTTGCACAGCTTCCCATACGGGAAATGATGCGGTTATCTACATATTTATCGGCTTTTATTCCTTTTAATACAAAATGAAATACAATTGCTACCAGGAAGCCGACAGAGAAACTCGGAACGCCAAGTCCGGTTGCTCCCTGAATTACATTTGTTAAAAGATATCCAATACCGGTTGGAATCAGAATCAGAAGAAGATGCCATGCCAGCGGATCAATTGCCATCGGTGAAACGGTTTCTTCGCCTAATACCGGGCGTTTTCCTTCTTCAATGAGTCCCGTGCGCATATCGTTAGGAAGCTGGCTGAAATCTTTTACAAACTTAGTATAGTTTCTTTTTGTTCCAAGTTTGATCAAAATAATTCCACCAAAAATACCGGTTAAAATACCCACCGTTGCACTTGTCATCGCCAGATCCGTTGCATCTTCCCATCCAAGTGTGCCGAGTGTCGCGCCAAGTGCTGCTGCTGTACCATGACCTCCCTGAAAGCCTGCAGGAATCAACATTCCAAATGCCGGATTTAAATCAGGAGCAAACATTTTCAGGACTACCATTGCAAAAATAATCGGCATTGCATACTGAAATGCCCAGCCAATATTGCGGAAGCAGTAGTAGCTGCCAATCCGATCGAAATTTGTTTTCCAGCCACCAGCTGAAAAATTAAAGCCTCTCAGCCCAATTGATACAAATACTGCGATAATCAGCAGACCTGCATAAGAACCAAACTGTGAAGAAAAACTGATAATTCCAAAACCATTCTGTCCTAACGCAAGCCCGATAAATCCAGCCAGCAGACTGACCGGAACAAACAGGCTCTGCAGAATCTTGATTTTTTCCCTCAGCATTTTCGCCACAAACAGGAAAATACCTGCCCACATGAAATCCACCAACATGGAATACGCATTAAACTCCATCTTTTGTCCTCCTCATTTCTTTTTTATGATGCTACTGCAATGCTTTTTTTGCTTTTTCCCTAACCATACTCAATTCCACTTCTGTCATATCACAGTATTCGCTGTTTTCTGTTGTCGTCCCCGCATCCTGCACATATATCAGCTTTGTATCCTTCTGTGTGATCGTATTAAACCATGTTCCCTGCAAAACATTGTAAACTTTATTTGGCTCCATCGGAATTACATCAATCTTAAATGCATCATTCTCGCGGGACGCTGCCAAAAGAACTGCTTTTCCCTGAACCAGAATAAACTGCTCATCGGTTGCGTGATGCACTTCCAGATACTGAATCTTCTCAATATCATTATTAGGCTTCCAGTTTTTAATACATACGACCCATTTTTTATTGTCATATACACACTGAATACCTTCCCCTTCATACTCAAACACATCTGCTTTCATGACATTTCCTCCTACCTTCTTTTCAAATTCTTCTTGTTCCTGCAGGTTTCAAGCGAATTACTTCATATCATGTCATTATAATACATCATATATCATTATATTGTCAATGCTAATTTGTCATTTTAAATATTTTTTTTAGGGGTCAGCCTCTCTCCCTATCATATTTTTATTACGTTTTCTTTTTCATCACACACATCCATATCAATTTTCACAATTTTTTTCACTTGTCTGTTATCTTTTTCAGCAATTCTTTGATGCCAAACATTCTGATTTTTTACTTACACTATGCTCACTCTAAATTAACTTGCCCGTATGAACAAAACAGCGAAGTCTGCTCCATACGGTCAGGCCTCGCTGTCTGTCTAAGAAAATATTTAATTGGAGGATCTTTAGTATTCCACTTTCCACATATAACGTCTTTCATCCATAGAATGGCCACGCACTTCCGCCATCTGGGAAACATAGTATCTCTCAATCGGAATCATAACAACCGGATTAAAGAATTCTACGACGCTCTTATCGATTTTACCGCCATTTAATTTTTCAAAATCAATTACAATATAATTTTCCGCATAAGTACGCAGGAATTTTAAGCAGCGTTCATCCAATGCGCGGGTTCTTCCCTCACTCATCAGAAGGATCATCGGAAGCTTCTTATCCGTTGTTTCAAATGGACCATGGAAGTACTCACCCGTGTGCAGGCACACAGCATGCTTCCACTGCATCTCCATGAAATGACAGCAGCACATGGAATATGCAACTCCATAGTTTGAGCCAGATGCCAGCACGTAAAATACAGGTTCATCTTTATATTTTTCTGCCCAGGCTTTTGCATCCGCCAAAACATTTTTCTTGCCTTCTTCTATAATTTCATCAATGTAACGGTATGCTTCCATCGCCTTGTCATAATTCTCCCAGTTTTCAAACTGTTTTAACAGCTCAAAACCAATCCGAAGGGCGTTCGCCTGGTTAGAATCACTATATACCTGATCATCTCCATTTGAATATGTCACAATATACTGTCCAACTTTTGCCATACCTGTCTGCATATTTCCTGTCATAGCGATTGTCACTGCACCTGCAGCATTGGCTGTTTTTACTGCCTCCACGGTCTCAGGCGTTGCCTTTAATGAACAAATAACTGCAACGCACCGCTCATCCAGTTCTTTTGGTGTTGCATGAACAAATTCATTGCTGGTATATGTAGTAGCGCTAAAAGTTTTTGCCTCACTCTGAAGAAGGTACAGCCCTGGGAAAATAGCTGCCTTAGATCCGCCGCAAGCTACAAAATACACATGCTTTAATCCACCCAGTTTGTCCATCTTTTCTTTGATCTCTGCTACAATTTCTTTTACTGATTTTTCCATCTTTCTGATCTCCTTTTCTTTTTTTGTATCAATTATTTGTCAAAATGACTTTCCATGTCCAAAAGCCCCCTGAACCATACAGGTTTTCGAAGAAAACTCTGCCCCTGCTTCCAGTGCTTTCCTTATCTCTTTTTCATAAATGCTTTCTTTCATCTGTATGCCATACTTTTTCCGGCTCTCCAGAAACGAAAGCAGAAATGCCGTTGCAAATGAATCCCCTGCTCCCAGCGTATCTACTGCTTCAACCAGATGCGGCGGCTGCTCATAAAACTGCGTTCCATCAAATAGAACTGCTCCATAGCTTCCTCTTGTTGCAATTACCATTGGGCATCCAGCACGAAACATCTTCTTACAAATTTCTTCCGCATCCTCTCTCGAAACGGAACCACATGAAAGAAACGCATACGTAATATACGGAGCAACCTTTTTTACTCGTTCTTCATCGATCCACTGACCCGAAAAATCATACGATACAGAGATTCCCTGTTCTGCCAATTTAGGAAGCTGTTCATCAAAATAGCTATTATTGGTCGTGTGCACATGATCAAATGTTTTAATATACTCCAGATCTTCCACGTCCAGATTTAACGGATTTTCTTTTAATACGCCGCCTTTGTTGCTTCCGAGAAAAACACGGTCTCCGTCTACCAGCGTAACCCTCGCATAACCATTTTCTCCTTCATACTGACGGCACCGGCTGTGTTCTACCTGCAGCTCATCGAGTGTTGCTATCACATGTTCTGCAACCTCATCCCGTCCGAACACTCCCATATAAGCTGACTCTGCCCCCAGCATCCCTGCATAAACCGCAAAGTTTGCAGCCTGACCTCCCGGAAACATAAGCCTGAGATGCTCATATTTGTCGCACACATTGTCCCCAATTCCAATGACCCGCATTTTTTCATCTCCTTTGGATTGATTATATATCATTATATAATGTTATGATATCATATTATACTTATGTATGTATTTTGTCAAGTGATTTCTGCATTTTTTTACATCACTTTTTTCTAGGTACTGTTCACGCATACGTGCCCGGTAATGGAATTTCTATCATCTCCGTTTCCGTGTTCCTGATAAAAAGAAAAGGCTGACTCCTGTTAGCGCAAATTTTTCTTGCTTCCTAACCTGAATCAGCCTTTTCTTTTCAATTAATTTACTCGATTCCTATTGTAGATTCACAGACATAAAATGAGCATTTTTCTCCATTAAACACCTGATGCCCTACATAAATGGGTTCCTTCTCAGCCGTATATGCCACACTTTTGATAAAAAGCATCGAAGTTCCTTTCGCCATCTGCAAAAGCTCTGCTTCCGCTGCTGTCGCCTTGCAAAGTTCAATCCATTTTTCTGAAATTGCCACTGCTGTATGAGAGTGTTCCTTCAAAAATGTAAACAATGAATTGTCATCAAATCGTTCTTCCAGAAGAAATGCATATTTAAGTGGAAAATAGTTACGCTCAATCGCCATCGGCATACCATCCGCATAGCGGACTCTGGATATATAGATAACCTGGCTGCCTTTTTCCACATTCAGAAGCCGAGCTATCTTTTCACTCGCCGGTTCCAGCCTGTTTTCAAGCATACGTCCTCCGGCCTTCATTCCCATATGAGCACACATTTCCGAAAAACTCTGCAATTTTTTCATATCCTTAGTTACTTTGCGCTGGCAGACAAATGTTCCTTTTCCCTGTTTTTTTTCTACAAGTCCTTTTTCCACCAATTCGCTGACTGCTTTTCGAACTGTAATGATACTGACTCCAAACGATTTTGCCATTTCACCTTCCGTTTGCAGCTTTTCTCCTGGTTTATATTCACCATTACTTATTTTTTGCTCAATTTTTTCTTTTAATTGGACATACAGCGGCACTGCGGCACTACTATTTAACATTTTCTTTCTCCCTGTTCCTAATAACATGAATGATATAACTCTTTATATAACAATATAAACTATATCTAAATAAAAAGCAATCCTACATTGATGCCAATGGAAAATCTACTTCCAGGACTATTCGAAAACTTGGCACCTTAAAAGAATTGCTGGTTGAACACGGTCCTACAAGAGATGACGTTATGGCTTGGGCAAAAGAACAGGCCCGGATTGAAACAGACTATGAATTTATCACAAAACGAAAAAGCACCGCCGGAAAAGCTATATAGAATAAGCCTTTCTGCGGTGTTTTTCCAAACATTACTGTCAAAGACGGGAATATACCACCCTTTTCCAATTTTGTCAACGTCACTTTTGTCATTTTGCACAATAAGCAATTTTCTTTTTTGACAAGAAAAAGCAATTTTCACAGTTCTTTTTTACGAATCTTTCCGCTTTCAGTCTTTGGAAACTCCTTTAGAAAGACAAATTCGCGTGGAATCTCATAATCTGCCAGTCTTCCTGCCAAAAATTCCCGAATTGCCATATTGGTACAACCACATTTTCCACTGTCACTTCCGGCAATTTCTTCCCTTTCAGCTTCTTTCTCCCACACAATCCACACTTTCAGATAATCGCGCCCATGCTCATGGACTGCCTTCACTGCCGTCTCTGCCACTCCCGGAAATGTCCGCACCGCTTCTTCGACCCGGAGGGATGACACTTTTCTCCCATTTATGTTGCAGATATCATCATCCCGCCCATCAAAATAGAAGAGTCCCTCTGCATCTGTGTGACCGCAGTCCCCAATCACCGCGTCATTTCCAATTCCAAGGATTCCATACCGCGTTTTTACATGAAAATGGTCGTTTTCAATCCAGACATCCACCTCTGGAAATGCACGGCCAACCAGCGTCGTATCTTCTTTCATCTCACTTCCACGGATATAGGTAATATAGTTCAGCTCGCTGGCGCCATAATACAATGTAATCTCCGCTTCGGGAAATGCCTTTTTAAACTGCACTGCCTCCGCACCGCCCATACTCTGGGAGCCGCTGACAAAAGAAATAATCCGGTAATTGACCGCCTGTTCCCGCTCATAGATACGCCGCAGCGCCCGCAGCTTGACAGGAATCAGATAGACGCAGGTCGCCTGTTCTGCCTCGATCATCCGCTTCCAGAGGCGCGGATCAAAGGAATCCGCCGCAACGACGCTTCCGCCGGACGCAAGCTGCGCCATATAAAGGTTCAGGTTGCCCGTAAACGCCAGGCTCCCCTGCATAAACGTAATGCTTCCCTCTCCCATTTTGAAAATTTTATTCTGAAGCTTAAAAAAATCGTGCCAGCTTTCAAAGGAGCGGAACAATACTTTCTGACGACCGGAGGTTCCCGACGTCATCACACCCATATATGCCCCTTCCGGAGGTGTCACGTCACGCAATTCATCGGAAATTTTTACATCGGACGGTGCAATCACCGGAACCGTATTTCCGTCTCCATATGCCAGAAACTGAATGAGCTGATGCGCGATCGTCGGTTCCTGGATCCAGTGGATGTGACGTTTTCCCTGTTTTTCTTCTATCTCTTTCGGATGTTTCCTTACACGTTCTGCCGCCTCGATGAGCTCCCCGAACGTATAGCGCTCGTTCTCCGTGATCAGGGCTTCCCGCTCTGGCGGGTATGCCCGGAGCGCATCCAGATATGTATTTATACGTTGTGTCTGTATTTCTTTCATGATTAATTCCTGTCTTTTACTTATTTTTATATAGAACTTTTTACCAATCTGAGCTTTTAAATTTACCACATTTACTTTTTATATCATTCAAGCACTGTCTTCATCTACTTCATTACTTTCTCCACCAGAATACTGCTTCCGATCCCTCCGGCGGCTGCCACGCAGCACATTCCCAAATGCCCATTTTTATGTTCCAGTGCTTTCATCAGATGCAGCAGAATCATTGCGCCGGAGACTCCATATGGATGCCCATAGGCAAGTGCCCCGCCCCAGATATTATAACGGTCTTCAATCCCCGGAAATGCACGTTCAAATAGAACATCAATAACGGCAAACGCTTCATTGACCTCAAAAGCATCGATCTCCTGATAAGAATGCCCCGTTTTTGCAAGTATCGCCTTAGCAGCGCTGACGGCTGATTTTGGGCTCATCATCGGATCATCCCCTATCGCTGTACCAAACCGGAAACGGCATTCTGCTTTCCGTTCCTGTTCCCGCAAAAACCGTTCCGAACAAAGTACCACAAATGCCGCGCCATCGTGCATCAGGCACGCATTTGCCGCCGTGATTTTCGTGCCATTTGGAAGCAGATACGGCAGGCGGTCGATCAGACGCTGGCTCATTGTCGGACGGATTCCCTCATCCCGGCTGCTGCCGTCGATGGAAACCGTTATATCCTCCAATATTCCCTCTTTGCGCGCCTGCGCCGCCCTCTTATGGCTCCGGAGCACCCAGGTGTCCATCTCTTCCTTAGAGACATTTTCCCGGATCGCAGTCTCCTCCGCGCCCTCTAACATAACCTGCTCGCCGCGCTTTCCCGGCACAAACTGTGCAACCGTATACACCTTTCCACCGTCATACTCCGGATGGTTCGGGGACATCATGCGGTACGGCTGTACCGAAGAACTCTCCATTCCCCCGGCAATGACCAGATCCGCCATCCCGCTCTCAATCTTGGCTGCTGCCGCGCTGATCGCCTCCAGCGCCGACCCGCACTGCAGATCCAAAGTAACCGCCGGAATCCGCTCTGGAAACCCTGCCGAAAGTGCCGCCAGACGCGTGATATTGCCGCCTCCCCCGACCGCATTTCCTCCTATTATATAGTCGATCGCATCGGTTGGAAGCTCAAATCGCGAAACCACCTCCCGCAGCACCTCCGCCCCCAGCTTTTCCGCCGGGATATGACGGTACATTCCATCTTTCACCCCGATGTAACTGCGCAAACCGCCCAGAATATATACGTGATTCATACTTTTCTCCTGTTTTTCTTCTATTCCTAATTAAAATTAAAGGGATGCGGCAACGGACTCCTCATACCTCCTGGCTGCATTTCTGCACTAAAAGGCTGATTCTGTTCACTACCACATCCCATCTTTATTTTCTATCTAATTTCCAAATAAGCCCGTCCGCTTCAGCGCCTTTCCAAGTGCTACCGCTGCCACACACTTAACGATGTCCAGCGGAATAAACGGAATTATCGACTGCACGATAACTGCACCCCACGGCTGTCCGGTCACGTGTTTCATCCAGCCTGCACCGAATGCGTAAATCACCGGAATACCAACTACAATCAGGAACGCTGTCTGGAATGCAACATTTTTCCATTTCCGGCAAAACAGGGAAATCAGGAACGCTACAACCAGAAATCCGATATAGTAACCGCCGCTCGGTCCAAGCAGTTTTCCCGGTCCTGCGCTTCCGCCGCTGAATACCGGCACGCCGCATAAGCCTAACAGCAGCCAGCTCGCCATAACTAAAATGGTATCCTGTGGTGCAATCAGCAGACCGATCAGGTTGACAATCATCGTCTGCGCTGTGATCTTTGCATCCGAAAACGGAAGCGGAATCGCAATATACGAAGACACACTGATAAGAGCCAGCATCATCGCCAAAAGTGTAAGCCGCTTCGCGCTCCATGCGCCGTGTACGTTCACTGCACTTGTCTCTGAACTCATTATATATACCTCCTCAGTGATAAAATTCTAAGCCGTGTAATGCATTTTCCTATGAATCACACACAGAGAATCTTTGCTAGAAAAGAGTATATCGGAATTTCAAGGGATTGTCAACCTTGTTTTTATAAATGGTTTACATATGCGCCCATAGCTCCTCTGCACCCACTTTATCATCGGCATCCCTATTTTTCTGTAATCGAAAGAATTTCCTTTCCCTCTTGCTTCGTTCTCAGATACACCGCGTTTCTTCCCTCCTGCCCCGAATCCGACAGATATACCTCCTCATCAGGACGAAGTGGGGCAAGAAAACGTACTTCCAGAGCGGTCTGTCCCTTCATCCAGCCCTTCTTCCACAGACGAAGCAGGCAGGCATTCATAACAAGAAACCCCGGCAGAACTGCCGCTTCTCCCTGATGGATCGGATTGGTATCTGCCTCCTCCCGGAGATATTCTTCCATCTGGCTGCGGCTAAATGCCAGCGTATCATCATCCTCACTTCCCAGTTCCGTAATTGCTTTCATGAGCGGCATTTTCTCTTTTTCCGGGACAAGGACGCTCTGGCGCGGTTTTACCAGCAGCACTTCCATCTCCTCATTTTCCCGTTCCTTTTCCTCCTCCGCTGCCGCTATGCGGACCCGGATTGCCGAGCGGCCTTTTTTGATGATTTCTGGAGTTAATTTGGTATGGCAAAACTCATTCTCCCCCTGTTTGGGCTGCCAGTCCAGATGAAGTGTAGTTGTGCCTATCATCCAGCCCTCGTATCCTTCCAATGTGGAGAGAGAGCGCTCAAAGCAAAGAAGCTTCTTTTTCAATCTATCATTCACGGTATTTTCGACCTCTTCGTTATAAATTGTAAATCTGACTCGCATGCACTTTTCTCTGCTCATTATACTAGATCTGTTCCAGAATCACAATATCCGAATCTCCCGCGTCTCCCCCTGATCCACCGGAATAAATCTGTCTTTTAAGCCCGGCGTCAGCCAGATCGTGCCGCCCTCGTCAACCAGGACTGCCTCATAGTCCTGATGCGCCGCCCAGTGTGCCGCTGCCTTTTCCCGTCCCATGACAAACAGGGCGGTCGAAAGCCCATCGCAGCGCAGTCCGCACGGTCCGATGATTGTCACAGAAATCAGCCCGCTATGCGCCGGCGCCCCAGTGGACGGATCCATGATATGCCAGTAAATTGTTCCGTCATCATCCGTGAAATAGCGCTCATAGCCGCCGGAGGTAATGACCGCCTCATCCTGCACCCTGACTCCGCCCAGATAGCCGTCGCTCTCCGGATCCTTGATGCCGACATACCATTTCTCGCCATCCGGTTTTGTTCCGATCGTCTGGATATTGCCTCCAAGACTGAACAGTGCGCTTGTCACGCCGTCCTCCTTCATAGTCTTTACCACCTCATCTCCGGTAAATCCCTTTCCGACACCGCCCAGATCCACCATCATTCCCGGCTCGATCGACGCCGTATCTGCTTCTAAACCGACCAGACGATAATCGACCGATTTAAGCAGGCTTTCCCGCTCGCTCTCACTGGGGACCCGGTAATTTCCCGTTGTAAATCCCCAGCTTTGCACAACCGGATAAATTGAAATATCGAGTGCACCATCTGTTTCCGCTCCCAGCGCCAGCGCCTCCTGCATCAGATAACGCGTATCATCGGAAAGTTTCGCTGTTTTCTCCTGATTTAGATAGAAAATGTCGCTGTTTTCCTGCGTTGTCGAAAACTCCCCTTCCAGCTCCTCCACTCGCCGTTTCACTTTTTCCTGCAAATTTGCACTTCCACCGTAGGCATCAAACTGCATCACAGTATCCATCGCAAACACCGTCCAGTTCTGCCCTTCTCCCGGATTCTGGTTCGAATTTGAGGGATTTTTCTCTAAATTTTCGTTTTTTTCTACTTCTGCCACATTTTCTGCCGTCTCTTCCGTAGACGCAGATAAACGAGGACGGTCATTCTGGACCGCCCCCGTTTGATCCGGCTGCGATGAAGCACCGCAGCCACACAGCAGCAGGGTTAATAAAATCCACCACTTCTGTTTCAATTTTTACTCCTTTAAATACAACTACTCTTCTTCAGAAACAGACTCTTCTTTCTCAGAAGCATCGCCTTTACCTCCGTCGGATTCTTCCTTATCAGAAGTATCATCTTTTACGTCACCGGTCTCATCCTTCCTGGAATCATTGTCCTTAGATTCGTCCGTTTCATTCTTCTTGGAATCGTCACCAGTTTCGCCTGATTCATCTTTCGAATCATCCTTGTCAGCATCGCCTTTATCTGAAGTTTCTTCTTTCTTCTCATCCGAAGTATCCTTGGACTCGTCCGAATCCTCTTTCTTGTCCTCGTCTACTTCCGGTGCCTTGTTCGCATCGTCTGTCTCGTTCTTCTTATCGCCATCCGGTACATCTGCCTTGTTTTCGTCATTCGTCTTCGGCTCTTCCGGTGTCGTGTCCTCTGCCGGTGTTTGCTCCAGTGTGGTTACTCCCTCGGTTGGGGTGGTGACGATCTCGCTTGGGAGGACTTCGTCGGCAAGAAGCGTTTTGGATTCCTTGATTAATTTCCAGTTTTTATCAAGTTTGCACTCAATCGTTCCGTTATTCTTAGTGTAAATAAGAATTTCATTATCCTCTTCTTCACTCAATCCGGACGCTGAAACCTTTAAACAATCATAATTATCATTGCTATAAGATGTATCCGTTGCATGCGGTGCAAACTCACCACTTCCAAGGAACGAGGAAACGGATGCCTTGCTATACTCTTTTCCATTCACCTCAACCGAATCAATCTCCTTTAAGAAGGTTTTTAATTTTTCCCCCTCAACTCCATTGAAGCGAATCAGTAAATAATCGCCTGTCCAACTACGCTCTTTTACAACACTGGAAACCTCAATTTCTGTATCTGCTTTCTGGCTCTCAACTGTAACCGTGATCGACTGATTATCGTAACCTTTCGCTTCGATCACAACCTCATTCAGACCACTATCCAGTGCGCTTGTCTGAATTGTCAATGTTTTACCATTTACTGTGAATTCAAGTGCAACATCTTCCTCCTCATCATTGCCAGTTACTTTTACAGACTTAATTGCTTTCAGATACTCCTCATCACCAGTCAGAACCAGCGGTTTTCCCTCATCAACCGTAGTGCTGCCTGTCAGTTCCGGTGCTGGAAGCAGTTTCTCTTCGTCACCCGCTAACTTCATATCCTTTGTAACTGTAAAGGTAAGCTCTTTGTATCCTTCTGCCTGGATCGTTACATCGGTGCTTTCTTCGGTGCTGAAACCGTCTAAAGTGAAATCGATGCAATCAAAATCCTGTACATTGTTATATGGATCATCTGCATCTGTCATCTTCCATGTAGGGTTATACGAACTAAGGCTGTAAGTTGCTTTCGTATACTCTTTATTTCCAACTTTCACGGATGTAATCTTAGCCAGGTAATCTTTTACACTCGTTCCCTTTGAAGCCTTAAAAGAAGCACGGCCAAAATCTGGATCAAATGACCAGCTGACTTTATGTTTGCTGAACTCCACTACTTCTGGAGCTGCCATCTCTTCCTTAATTTCTTCCTCTTCCTTTTCAACCACAAATTCACATCTCAGGGCCTCTGTGTAATAATTCGAACGAAGAGTCAGCTTATAGCTTCCCGGCTGAACCTGATGGAGAATCAGCTTCTTGCCATCCCCGGATACTTCATAGTAAACCTCGTTGCTGCTGGACACGCCTTTCTTGTAGATATTTCTCTCAACAGCATCCTCCTCATCGGAAAGCAGAGTAACAGATTTCAGGTTCTTCAAGAAATCTCCCTCGCTGCCCTCAACGGTAAATTCAGCATCTGCAAAGTAGTATGTTTTCTTTCCATCTACTGTCTTCTTTGCTGAAAATGCATTTTTAGCATCCGCATAATCAACCTTCAGCGCCAGATCACTCTCCAGCACCTTATTATATGTAAATGCAATACTCTGGCTCTTATATCCCGTTGCATCAACGGTCAGCTTGTACTCCTCACCAGCCTTGAATACATCCGCATTAATGGTAATGGTGCCAGCTTCTTTGTCGATGGAATATTTGTCCTTGCTGAGTGCCTGCCAGTTTCCGTTGACAACGATACTCTGAACCGCTTCGATATACTCTGTATCCTCTGTCCGCAGGACTACCGGCTCGCCCTCTTTGTTCTGTACAACTGTAATCGCCGGTGCATCCTGACGGGAGAAGTTTCCATTGTACTGGATATCGCCGAGCAGACCATCTTCAAGAACCTCTTTTGCCGTTGCCGGATGGTTCGGATCCAGTGCTCCATTTTCACGATAATCTGCAAATGGGAGCATTCTGTTCTCTTCGTATTTCTGATTCTCGCTCTTATTTACGTAGTCTGTCCATCTGAAGAAATCATCATCTCCAGTATCAAAGACTGCATCCGGAATCGCATTGTACCACCACTCCATCACTGCCTTGGACGCATCATTTTCCATCTTGGTCTGTTCAAGGAGATGTGCATTTACAAGCAGATCTGAATCAAAAATCAGGTTTGCAGAGATTGCAGAGCTTCCTGAGCTGCTGCCGCTGGAGCTTCCACTTCCGCTGGAACCAGTCGATGCGGTGCTGATACCGTCGAATCCGTATGCCGCCATTTTCTGGCCATTGGTCTGTTCCTTCTCTTTTACCGGCTCTGCGCCCGTTGTCACCTTGAAGCTCTTGGAGAATGACCGGAAACCATTTGCATATACCGTGATCTTGTAATTGCCCTTGTATGGCAGATGGTCTGTATTATCATTGTACAGAACAAATAAATCCTGGCTGTAAAGATACCAGTCATCGATCATCTTAAGGTCGCTTACTGTTCCGTTCGGATCTTCCAGTGTCACACGCTCGATCGGTGTCTCAATTGCGTATACCAGATCGCTGACTGCAAAATGGAGATTCTTACCGGACTGCGGTGTTTCCTTAAGCTCCAGTGTCGGTACTGTCTCATTGACGACATGAATCGGGACGAGCGCGGAACCGCCTGCCGACGATACAACCCGCACATAATAACGTCCATTATTAAAGAAATTGCTCTGTCCTGTCTGGATAGTCAGCTGTCCAACGCGTCCCTGTCCGTGCGCCACATTCTTTTCACTGTCAAATACGAGACTCGAATTGATTGTGTTCTTCTGCTCATTGTATTCAACCAGTTCCAGTTTGCGGATGCCGTCAAACCACTCTTTTTCCTCATCTGTATTATAGTTAAACAGAATGGTAACGGCTGCTTTTCCATTTTTTGGAAGAACCGCATCCGGCGAATAGCTCGGATGAGTCTGTTTCTCTTCATTCAAGTTATACGTAGTCTTTTTCGGAGAAATGCGGGCATTTCCGTTTTCATCGTAATTGGTCAGATAATAGTCCCAGTAAGCAACCGGCTCATGCGTCAGAATCTTCTCAGGCAGATAGCCGTCGTTTTCCTCATATACAGCATCTTCCTGGCTCTCATTGCTCAGAACCACCGTCTCTTCCTTTGCTGCATCTTCTTTGCTGCTGACGGTTACTTTGCCCGGTGTGCCAAGAAGCGCCAGTTTTGCCATACGTCCGTCATCTGTGATCGGAGTTAAAAGATTGGTTACATCTTTTCCATCGACCTTAACGACCGTATTGCCTGCATTGTATCCCTCATCAAATGCGATCGGAAGCCACCAGCCCAGGGAATTTACTTCGGTAAGCTTTGTCTTCGTCTCATCTACCAGCGAAACCATCTGCGGCTTGTCTGGATTTTCAGTGTTTCCGTTATCTCCGGCATTTCCGCCATTCTGATTTCCGTCATTCCCGGAATTACCGTTATTTCCAGAATTACTGTTATTTCCAGAATTACTGTTGCTTCCAGAGCCCCCCGAATGGCTGCCGCCGGAACTGCCAGAATTCCCTGAACCGCCTCCTGATATGCTGCTTCCGTTGCCGTCTGCTGCCGGGCTGCTCGCGTAACCTCTATCCGCACGGGTCTGGACCTCTCCATTTTCATTGACCCACTGTCCATCCGCATTGACGCTGTAGCCGTCCGGCGTCCGACCTTCGGTGTGCATCTGACCATAGTTTTCTGCACTCAAGTTATCAAAATAATAGCATTTTCCATCAATCCACTGCCATCCGGTCACAGTCATACCTTCCGTTCCATCGGATGCAGTGCTGAAGAAATACCATTTTCCTGCATTGTCCTTCCACCAGCCGCGGCGCATCTGTCCTTCCACGCCATCGGCTGTTGTGTTCATATAGTACCGGCGTCCATCGACGGTGATCCATCCAGTCATCATCCGTCCGGTCTGCGGATCCAGATAATACCAGCCGCTCTCGGTCTTGACCCATCCAGTCTTAAGCGTTCCGTCCGTTCCCTGATATTTCCAGTCCTGTCCTTCCTGAATCCAGGCGCCGGTCTGTACTCCGGACTCCGATGCCGGTCCGGTTGAAGCATAAGCAGTACCTGCCTGCGCCGCCGCTAACACGGTCACCGCTGCCAGAATTGCCTGCCGGGATCTTCCCTTACCTTTCATACATATTCCTCCATATAATCTTTTGTAATATCGTACTCTCCGCACCGGATTAGGCATCCCTAACTCAGGTGGCCGAGGAGGTTAGTATATACTAATCCAATAAAATCTGTCAATTATTTAAATCTGTTTAAAAATGAGAATTTTTATCTATTTTTTAATCGAATTTTATTCTCAATAAAGCATTGGTTTTTTAGTTGCTAAAACTAACATGCAAATTTCTTTTTCCATTCAGCACATGTTAAGTCTCATTTTGCAGCGATTTTTCCTCCTTTTTCCCTGATATTGCCTCGCTTGCCATGAATTTTAAAAAAACATATTTTGAGAATTTTTTTCTGTTTGCTTCATTTCGTATATTTTTATCCTTTTCGCACATACTCCATCTGTAAACATTTTGTCCCATTCCAGTCCCTTCGCGGTCACTGATATTGGCTTCTCTGATAGGAGATTTACACGATGCAGATTTCTTCATCCATTGAAAATAACCGGACTTTTTTTCAAAAAAAGCTCCGACCGGACATCAGTTTTGATGTCGTAGATCGGAACCTGATGATCGGCGGACGCGATGCCTGCCTCTACTGTATTGATGGTTTTACCAAGGACGATACGCTTTTAAAAGTGCTGCAGGCGATGAGCAGCATTGAAACCGCCCAGATGCCTGACAATGCAAACGATTTTGCCGCCCTCTACCTCGCCTACGGCGAAATCGGGCTGGAAACGGATTCGGACGCGCTGATTATCCAGCTTCTCTCCGGTGTTCCTTTTCTTCTGATCGACGGGTATGCACAGGCACTCACAATAGACTGCCGCACCTATCCCGCCCGCGGAGTCAGCGAACCTGAAAAGGATAAGGTATTGCGCGGCTCGCGCGATGGTTTTGTCGAAACGCTTGTGTTCAATACGGCTCTGATCCGGCGGCGCATCCGTGATCCGAAGCTGCGGATGGAAATCATGAATATTGGGGAAAGTTCGCACACAGATATCGCCATCTGCTACATGGAAAACCGGGTGGACACCGAACTTTTAAACCGCATCCGCACCCGGATTCAAAAAGTGCATGTCGATGCCCTCTCGATGAACCAGGAAAGCCTTGCCGAATGTATTTATCCGCACAAATGGTTCAATCCGTTCCCAAAATTTCGTTTTTCAGAGCGTCCGGATACCTCCGCTGCCTCGATTCTGGAAGGAAATATCATCATTCTGGTGGACAATTCGCCATCCGCAATGATTCTGCCATCCTCTGTTTTCGATATCATCGAGGAAGCCGACGACTACTATTTTCCACCGCTGACCGGCACCTATCTGCGCCTGTCGCGGACGGTCATCTTTTTCCTGACCTTATTTCTGACACCGCTGTGGCTGCTTTTTATGCAGAATCCCGGCTGGATCCCGGAATGGCTCGCTTTTATCCGTGTCACCGACGAGATCCATGTGGCGCTGATCTATCAGCTCCTGATCCTGGAATTTGCCATCGATGGTCTGCGGCTCGCGGCAGTCAACACCCCCAGCATGCTGACGACACCGCTCAGTGTCATCGCCGGTATCGTGCTTGGAGAATACTCGGTCAAATCCGGCTGGTTCAACAGCGAGACGATGCTCTATATGGCGTTCGTCACGATCGCCAACTACTCGATGACGAGCTTCGAACTCGGCTACGCACTCAAATTCATGCGCGTCCTGCTCCTGATTCTGACCTTTTTCCTCAATCTCTGGGGCTTCATCGCAGGAACACTCATTGCCGTCGGCTGCCTTGTCTTTAACCGGACAATCGCCGGAAAAAGTTATATTTACCCGCTAATTCCATTTCACTGGAGTGAATTAAAAAAGCGGCTGCTCCGGAACCGGCTGCCGCATGAGGAGAAAAACGGGTAAGAATGTCGCATAAAATGTCCGCATACCCACAATTGCCCGGATGGTTCCGGGTACTGGCTGTGGTTTATGCGGACATTTTAACTTCTATATCTATCTTCTATTTTTCTTTCTTATACACTACCTCTTTCAGCACCTCCAGCGCCTCCTCATACCGCTCTGCCCCCATCGAGGCACAGGACAACAGGAGCTTCGGATATCCCTCTTGAAAATGATGCTCCTGTTTTTCCAAAAGCCTCCCGACCGACTCCACCGGGCGGACGGCGACGCCTGCCTGTGCCGCACGCCCGGCAATTTCCGCCGATGTAAGCGGGCTGTCAAGCTCCATGAGAACCAGAAAACCGGCATCGCCCAGATGCGTTCGCGCTTTTTCTCCAAAAATGCGCCGCACCGCATCACACAGACACTTTGCCTTTGCCGCGTACAATTTCTTGGACTTTCGGATCTGGCTTTCCAGATGTCCGTCCCGGATAAACTGGCAGAGGGCAATCTGCTCTGCCTTGGACGCCGTCTGGTTATAAAAACGCCCCCGCTCCTGATACCGTTTCAGCAGATCCGGCGGCAGGACCATGTAACTCATGCGGATCGATGGCAGAAGCAGCCTTGAAAATGTCCCCAGATACACGACGCCCCGCCCGCCGGAAAGCCCCTGCAGGGACGGTGTCGGGCGGTTATAATAGCGGAACTCACTGTTGTAATCGTCCTCAATAATCAGCATATCCTCGCGCGCCGCATCCTTTAAAAGCTTCATCCGGTCGCCCACCGGCATGACCTCGCCCCAGACTGTCATCTGAGAAGGCGTTAAATAGCAGACACTTTTTCCTGTGGATTTCATTGCCTCTGATGTCTGTTCAAATGGCATTGTTTTCATTTCTTTTGCACATACATCTGACTTTTCCGTTCCACACAAATCCATTTTAAAGGATCCGGTCCTCATCTCATTTTTTTCCCAATACGCTCTTATATCTCCGGTCCGAAACCCATAATCCTCAAAAATCTGGCGTCCCTGCCGGAACGATGGATTAAAAAACCATGCGCTGTCCCGCTCCCGCAGCATCGGGCACAAAATATGCAAGAGACTCTGCACACCCGCCCCCACTACAATACTGTCCGGCGTACAGATCACATTGCGGTGGCGCCCCAGATACGCACAGAGCGCCTCCCGGAATTCCCGCTCTCCCTGCGGTTCGCCATAAGAAAGCAGCCGTTCATCCTGGCGCAGGGCGCTCTTGACATAGCGCCGCCATAAATCAAACTGGAAGCTCTCCCGATCCACATTTGAAGACGCAAAATCATACCGGATTTCCGGGCGTTCCTCCTGACGCGGCACACCGTGCTCTATTTCCTCCCGGTTTGCAGCCGCCAGCACCGCATCCGTTACATAAAACCCGCTCTGCGGACGCGAAATGATATAGCCATCCGCCGCCAGCAGCATATACGCCGTCTCCACCGTCGTCCGCGAAAGCTGCAGCTGCAGGGAACATTTGCGGATCGACGGCAGCTTCGCTCCCGGCTTCATCTGCCCGGACACGATCAATTCTTTGTAATATTCATATACTCTCAGATACCGGCTCTGTCCCGGTTCGCTTAAATTCAGTTCCATCGTATTTCCTCTATCTATTTATGTAAACGGCGATGCACCGCATCGATCATCCGCATCATCCCATATCCCAGACAACCGCCCCTCTTTCCGTCTTCACAATATTTTTCATCTCCACCACTTGTACCCCCTTATACCCAACTGCCTTCCTCAATTATACCGTTTTCTCCTGCTTATAGGCAATCCCCAAAATTGAGTACTGTTACTGTTCACGCATACGTGCCCAGTAACGGAAATTCCGAGGAAGAAATCAAAGATCCGCTTCTTCCTAAGAAAGAAGAGATCCCCGCATATTCTCTCCACACGGCTGTTCTATTAAATCCTCTATACAGATTTTTATTTTTCATTTGCGTTGATTTTTCACAAAAATGCGGATATAATATATTATAACAAGGATTTAGGAGGTTGTTTTATGCTGATTCAATTTAGTGTAGAGAACTTTCTCTCTATCAAAGATAATGTCGTGTTATCCCTGCTTGCCAGTAAGGATAACGAACATCCAGAGCACCTGATTGTGGACGGAAACAAAAAGCATTTGAAGTCTGCTGTGATTTACGGCGCCAATGCTTCTGGAAAGTCCAATGTCTTGAATGCGTTTTGGTTCATGGTAAATTATGTGCTGACTTCGCATAACCAGCAGCTCCACAAAACCATTGAGCGTTCGCCTTTCAAGTTTGACCGGGAAACACCCTCTCGCCCCAGCAGCTTTGAGGTCATCTTCACCACAAATGGCATCCGCTATGCGTATGGCTTTTCTGTAACAGACAAAGCTGTTATCGAAGAATATCTGTATTACTATCCCAATGGCAGGCAGGCACTCATTTTTGAGCGAAAAGACACAAAAGATTTTCGCTTTACCGTTGATGTCGATGAACAAAACACTCTCAAGGATCGCACTTCGGCCAACAAGCTCTATCTGTCTGTCGCATCAAACTGGAGCTATTCCAAAGTGATTCCAGTTCTGGAATGGTTTGCTTCCTGCCAGATCATCACGAAACATTCTGTTGCAGACGCCTACGGCCTTGAAGCAGAACAACTCAAAGAGGATGACTACCGGCATGTGATCGCCTCTATGCTGCGTGTTGCAGATTTTGGCATACAATCCCTTCAGATGCGTGATGCAGAATCCGCTCCTTCTCAGCGTAATGATATCTTTACCAATATTGAGGCCATTCACACGGTACAGGATACAGAGGGAAATACTTCTTCCTACGCGCTGAACATGGCAGAGGAATCTGATGGCACCAACAGTTATTTCAAACTGATCGGTGTTGTAAAAAAGGTGCTGGATGAAGGAACTCTTCTTGTCGCTGACGAGATGGACGCTCATCTGCATCCTCTTCTGACAAAGCATCTGGTCTCACTTTTTAACAGTGTGGAGTTCAATCCAAATGGAGCCCAGTTGATTTTCACATCACACAACACCAATCTTCTTGACCTGGATGTACTGAGGAGAGATCAGATTTGGTTTACCGAAAAAGACGAGCAAACAGCGGCTACCGATCTGTTCTCCCTTTACGATTTTTCCATCCGCAAGGATGCTAAGGTGGAGAAGGGCTATCTGATTGGCCGTTATGGTGCGATCCCCTTTATCAAGGGAAGGCTGTAAAATGGCACGTGGAAAAATTGAAAAGCGTGGACAGCGACGCAGAAAAATAAAGACTGTCATTCTGATTGTAACGGAGGGTTCTCAAACTGAGCCTAAGTATTTTTAACACTACCGCAACCGTCAGACAAACATTGATATTCGTGTAGTAGGAAGCCGCACCAGCGGAGGTGAAACAGATTATCTCAGCCTGATCCGGAAAGCCGTGGAATACCATCTTCAAAATGACAGCAGCAAACCGTTTGGAATTGCTGTCAATCCATTTACCGACATCCATCAGCTGGTGGAATCACTGCTATAATGTTTCAAAGAAACATGGTTGGCATAAAATTGTCTCTACATTGGCACAGTCCTGCCCTTTCGCCGTAAATCCATATCTGTTATACTTGGTACAGTCAAAACTTTGCATAGCAGCCGCTCCGGTTTGGAGCGGCTGTTGTCAATTTCAGTAAAGGTGGTGGTTTCTATTCTATTTCAAAAAGCCCGGAAAGTGCTGAACAACGAGCGGGGCGAGATCAACTATTTCAGTACGATACTGCTGCGTTTATAAAGCTGGAGCAAATAATCTTTTCTGCGACGCTTGACCGCCGACACCAAATATGCTGTAAATGTGAACCATCCCACATTCAATCAAATTAAAAAGAGACACGGCATAAATTATTCTGATAGATTTTACATCAGATTTCTTTATGCCGTGCCTTTTATGTTATTATAATGATTGCTACCTACATATAGCAGGCTTCACCCTCCGTTATACACCGGATTCGCATTGATTTTCGGTACGAAGGCAACAGCCGTTCCGCAATTTTCACCATCCTCCCCATACTTCTTCATAGATCTGTCCGGCAGAAAATACCCAGGATGGATGTTTTGCCAAGTATACCAATGTTTCAAATTCCCGACGAGTCATAGAAATCAACTCACCGTTTCGGTATGCTGTTCTCTCCTTCAGCCGAAGCTCCAAGCCCGAAAAAACAAGAGTGTTACAAGGGTGGGATGTCACAATATGGTCAAATCCTGGCTCGACCGCAATAATCTCCATAATTCTACTGAGTATATATTCTTCATGGTCGGTATGCGACAGTACCAGAAACTTGCCTATATTGTTCACATCCCTCTTTATTGATATTATTTTTGCATTACATTACGGGTTCATTTTTCATCTGTCGGATGCGGTATTCACCGCCATCGTCCCGTCTGCGTAGAAGTAGTACCACTTACCATCAATCTGCTTCCAGTCTCCGGCAAACATCATTCCGGTGACCTTGTCCAGCCAGTACCACTTCTGATCCTCGGAGAGCCAGCCCTTCACTGACTCCCCGTTTCTGTAATAGTTCCACTGGCCGCTGTCATTCTGCTGCCAGCCGTTTGCGGCCTGCGGGTCAATGACGATTTCCACAAACCGCCGCAAAACCGTGGCGACCTCGGCGCGGGTGGCGGTTCCCTTGGGGTCAAACTTATTTTCATTCTTCCCGGTCAGGATGCCCGCCTGCTGCATGGACTTGACCGCATCCTTCGCCCAGCTGCTGATCTGTGTGTTGTCCGCAAAGGTCACAGCCTTCAAGGTCTGGGGCAGGTCATAGCCCAGCTTTGCAGCATAATTTTTCATGATCACCGCCATCTGTTCCCGGTTGATGTTGGTGTCCGGTGCAAAGGTGGTGGCGGTAACGCCCTCCACAATGCCGGTCTGCGCCGCCCAGTTCACATAGGGGGCATAGTAAGCGTCGGCTTTCACATCGGTGAATTTCCCGGTCTGGTAACTGTCCGGGTTGATGCCCGCCAACCGCCCCAGAGCTGTCACAAACATTCCTCTGGTCATGCCGGTGTCCGGGCTAAAGGTGGTGTCGCTGGTGCCGGAGAGCAGTCCCCGGCTGGCTGCAAAGAGGATGTTATCTGCTGCCCAGTGACCGGTAATGTCGGTAAAGGCCGGGACAAAAGTTTTGTAGCCCACGCCGTAAACGCTGAAATGGCTGGTTTCAAAAACCACCGCTTTCAGGCTGGCATTGTAGCTGGATTTGGTGATCCATTCCACCTTGCCAGCGTCATCTACATAGACTGCATAGAGATTACCTGTCTGCTCACCCTTTGCCGGTGTGTAGGGCAAACGCACCGATATAATGTGACCATTTAAGTTGGCAATCGGTGTTTCTTTGCCGCCGGAGAGGTAGACCAGTGACAGGTCATAGGTCGGTCTTGTGCCGATGGTGGCTTTGGCCTCGGTGGAACGCAGTGCATCCACCTTATCTGCCCGGAGAATGATGTCCCCGCCAGCGTAGGCGGTATCCAGCTGCTTCAGAGTATCCAGGCCGATATTAACCGAAACCAGATGGTCTGTTGCTACGGTAAACTGCCGGACATTTTCTTTGACCAGCAGATCCAGTGTCTGCGCCTTGATGGTCACGTTAAAAGAGGTCTGGTCTGCCGCCGGGGTGATGGGAACAGTAACGCCAATCCCGTTCTCTGTGGTGCCGTTCTTTTTCGCATCCTGTTTGGCCTTGTCGATGGCGGACTGGACAGAGCTGTTATCCACTGCCGCATTGCCGTTTTTATCCGGCTGTATGGGTTTGGTTTCACCGGTGACAGGGGCTTCCGGCTGGTTGGTGTTATCATTGCTTCCGGAACCGTTAGAACCGCCGGAGGATGAGCCTCCACCGCTGCCCGAACCACCAGAGGAGGAACCGCCGTCGCTGGAAGATTGCTTGGAAACAGTCAACGTTCCAGAAACATAGGTGATCGCATAATTGTCATTTGACAGCGTACCAGTAATGTTGATCGCGGTTTTTCCGGTTTTGCTCATATCCAGTGTCTGTGCGTAGTCCAGTGTTACCGTGCCGCTCAGGGTATCTGCACCAACCAGCCCCTCCACCTTGTAGTCCTTATCTGCTTCCGGGCTGCTCAGATCGGGCGCGGTGCTGCCGGTGTAGGCGCTCTGATCAAGCGCCGTAACGGTAACTGACTTTTTCGCTACGGTCACAGTCACGTTCTGTTCTGCCACATCTGCGTACTCTGCATTTCCCTGAACCTTATACCAAACAGTGTATTCCCCGGCGTTTTTCGCTGTGGGGAGCTGCTCGCTCCACTCAGAATTGTCAAGCCGGTAGAGCATCGTGCCGCCAGTGGTCTTGCCTGCTGTAACCAGCGCCTGTTCTGCACCGTTGTAGGTCAGGGCGTTTGCCGTAGGTGCCGTAACAGTGGGGACAAGCTTGTTGGTCGCATTGACATTGACGGTCAGCGTGATGTCCTCATAGTTTGTGCTCTTGATTACTACGGTCACTGTGCCCACAGGGCCGGTGGTTTTCACGTCATTTTTCTGAATCGGCAGGATCAGCTTGCCGTTTTCCACCTTCGCGCCGCCGGTGTAGTAGCTGCCATCCAGTGTGATTCCGCCGAGCTCATAGGTGGGTGCACCGTACTCTTTGGGCGTTTCCAGCGTGGGCAGGGCGGGAAGCGTCACAGTGTAGGTCTTTTCGTAGCCGTTTACAATGACGAGCGCAGTTTCCTTAGTGAAGTCGGGCGCAGCGGCCTTGATGATGCTGCCAGTCGTGGTGAAGCTGCTCTGCTCCAGGGAGTAATTCTTCGCGGTCTGCCCCATCAGGGTCACTGTGGCAGTGATGTTCTTGCCGTTGCCCACACTGGCATCGTCAAAGCTGGCGGTGACGGTGTAGTCTGTGCCTCGGTTCAAGGTCACGTTATCGAAGGTCACGCTGGTAATGCCCGCGTCTGTCGTGCCATCATAGGACTTGGACGCAGCCGTTACCCCGGTGAGCGTCAGCGGTTTCTTTCCAATGCTGACCTCCACGCTGGCGGGTGTGGTATCGTTGTGGTTTTCATCGCCAATCACCCGATACCACACGGTATATGCTCCGGCATCGGTGCCGACAGGGATGTCCGGGCTGTATGTGCCGTTCTCGGTCAGGCTGTACTGCATGGTGCCGCCGCTGGTCACGCTGCCCGCGGTAATGAGCGCCTGCTCCTGGCCGGTATAGGTCAGGTTTTCCCGCGCTGTGGGAGGCGTGATGAGGCCTGACCTGATGTCGGCCTTTTGTACTGTCACGACAATATCCTGGCTCATCTTCTTGTAGCCGTCGCAGGTGGCGGAAAAGCGGAAGATGTGCTTACCTGCGGACAGCTTTTGTTCGGCGAGATTAAATTGATTGCTTGTTGTCGCACTGCCAACGGCTGTCTCTTTGCCGTCCTCCACCTTGTACCACTGGAAGCTTACAGCGCCGGTGCCCCTCACATTGACAATCAGCGTCCCCGTACCGCCATAGGTCATGCTCATCTCGGTGGGATAGTTCATGCTCTGGATGGGGAGCCTGGCCACAGAAACATTGGTCAGCTCCTTGCCGGTAAGGTCGGTTATCCAGGTGGTGCCGCTCTTGAAGGCGCAGCCCTCCGGCAGTAGGGATGCCAGCGTGACATCTCCGGTAACGGTCAGTTTTGTCGCCGTCTTACCGTTCAGATCCAGCTTGAGCGGGCTGCTGATGGTGATCTCGCCTGCATTTGCCAGCAGCTTCACCGTACCGCCGCCGGCTGCGGCGATGGCCTCGCCTGCCGTCCGATAGTAGGAAATGCTGCCGTCCGTCTTTGTCACCACAGCGGCATAGCCGCAGTAGGGGCAAACATTCCCGCCGGAAGGGTCATCCGGGTGACTGCACTTCACAACGGTTACGGCAGTATTCTCATTCATCTCCGACAGCTTGACCAATGCGCCGTCTTTCTTCTGATAGGCATAGCCCCCTGCCAGCAGGGACTGGTAATCTGCGTCATTCCCGATTTTGATGCTGTCAAAGGAGCCGCCGGACAAGGTCACTGGAATATTGTCAAGAAGTCCCAATTTCAGCTGTTCCGCGCTGCCGCCGGACATGGTCAGCGCTCCCTCCGTGTAGATACCGCCGATGACCTTGCCGCTCATTATCACAGCTTCGTTCCCGGTACAAATGAAAAGCCCACGTCCACGGACGCCAGTTCCGCCGCCTATGCTGCCCTCCAGAATGACATTGTCCAGCGTCAGCTTTGCGCCTGTGTGGCGAAACTTTCCAACTTCCACCGCGTTAGCGGACTTGGAGACGCAGGTGCTTCGCACTGTGCCGTTCGCTATGACTACATTGGAGCCGAGGATGCACAGAAGCGCCTTCTCACGGGATTTGCTCAGGGTGTGTCCATTCAGGTTCAGTATAATATTTTTGCTGACCTCGATGGGGTCTGCGTTCTCGATGTCCAAAGGCCCCCGCAGCGTGATCGTGTCACCGTCCTTCGCGGCAGCCAGCGCGTTTTCCAGACTGGTGTATCGCTTGCCGCCGGTTTCAAATGCCTCCACCAGCGCATGGCAGCGGGTGCAGTAACCGGCGCTGTCCACCTTGCCCGCATGGTCGCAGACTCTGCCGCAGACACATTTGCCGTTATGATATTGGTCGGTATGCGCGACCACCTTGACCGCTCTATTCGCAATATCTACATTGGAAACGTTCAGAATTTCGTCGTTATCGGCGTCTGCAAAGGCATATCCCTCCGCCAGCAGAGCCAGGGCCTTCTCACCAAGTGCTGCATTGATTCCACGTTGGAACGTGCCGCCCTGGAGCTGGGTTTTCCCGAGGAAATTCACCTGATGCTGAAACACGCAGTTGCCCTTTACCGTCAGGGTAAACAGCTTACTCCAGGCCTCCCCGCCTGTTGTAACGCTGTCTAATATCAACACCGCGGGGGCGCTGGTGGCAATGTCATTTATCGTGCCGTTTTTGATGGTAACGCTCTTGTACGGGAAATTTTGCAGATCCAGCGTCTTGACCTTGTGGCCCTGCAGATCCAGCGTAATGTCCATGTTCGCCGTATCGCCGTTCCCCGCTTTCAAGGTTGCGTTAGTATCCCGCACAAAATAAGCGGTTCCGCCGGAGAACAGAATGAACCCAACATCAGGGTTATCGCCTTCAAACGTATAGGGGATACCGTTGCGAATAAAGAGCACATCCTTGCTGCACGGTTCGCCGCACTGTTGGCATTTGCCTTCGTTGGTGTATTTTTCATGGGGGCAGGTGTTAATGGTAACGGTGACAGTTTTTGTATCTACGGTATAGTTATTATAGGACAGCTTGCAGTAGACCTGGCCGCTGTACTCCCAGTCCTTGCCCGCCACTGGGGTCAGGTTGGACTTGGTCAGGACGATTTTACTATAACGGGCGCTGCTTGTGCCCTGACATTCTTTTCCGTTCACATACCACTGATAGGTGATTTGACCGGACTGACCGCTTTCCAGAGAGGCTTTGACATCGACAACCGCTACACTTTCCCCATTTAATTTCTCATATACGACCTCCGGCTGCTGGTTTATGGTAATGGGGTTTCTGGGCGCGGCGGCGACGGTGACCGTTGCGGTGGCGGTCGCCTTAGCGGGAGAGACACCTTCTATACCGTCTGCGGTCAGCTTCAGCTTATAGCTGCCCTCCTTGACGTTGCTGTCGGCGGTAACGGTGATGGTCGCGCCGTCAGCGGATTTTACCGCCGTCAGACCGGTGTGCCCGCCCACCCAGTCCACTTGCAGGGTTTCCTTCTTGACCTTGCTGCCGGTCACGGAGAAGGTCGCCGTCTGACTGCCTAAGCTTTCCTGTATGGTTCCCTGCTGCGCGCCGACAATCAGGCTTGCGCGGGGCGCCATCTTGGCGATGTAGATGGTCTTGACGTCCCCTTCTCTTGTCGTATCGGCCGCTGTGCCGACCGACATATCGTCTGTTTTTGCATTCTGACTTTCCGAATACAGAATGGTCAGGTTGCTGTCAATGTTTCGGGCCTTTCCATAACTATTCGAAATCGCACCATAGTTTCCGGTGGCGTAAAGGGTTCCTCCGTTCATGGTCAGGGATGCAGTGTCAATACCGTAACCGGAATTGAGATTCAGCGTTCCACTCTCAATCACGATGGTTTTAGCGCTCAAGCCGTACTGACCGCCGTTGGTGGTTATCTTTGCCCCGTCTTTTATGGTAAGCTTCCCGCCGACGGTGTCACTGTAAGCGGAATCCGCAATACCATATTTCCTGTTAGGAACAGTGACCGTCAGACTGCCGCTTCCCTGAATGGTCAGACTACGATAATCCATTTCCAGAGCGGAGACCTCAGCAGTATCGGAAATCGTAATGGTATTCTCGCCTTTCAGCGTGATTGTTGTGTCGCCGGTCAGTCTCACCGGGGTAGTTATGGTCTGGTTCTCCCAGGTAACATCGCCGGAGATGGTTCCATCGTCTGCCGCAGCTGCCATCAGGGACATTGCCTGCTCTGTTCCCTTGCAGGCAGAGAGGTCTGCATCTTCCGCAGAGCAGACCGGGCAGTCGGAATTGACCGCCTCTTTCTCACAACGGGTTTCGCAGATGCACTCCGCCGGAGCATTCCCGGACACACCGGGAACAAGCCCGCTGTCCTGGGAATTGCACAGCTCGCAGGTATACCCGCAGGGCGTCCCCTCTGTGGCCGGAATGTAGCCGCAGGTATCGTCATGCTCGCCGCGTTCATGAGGACAGCTTAATTTTTTTGTTTTACAGCCGCTTTCCTCACTGCATTCATGGGTACACTCGGTCGGCTTGGCCTCCTCTACTTCAGATGAGGTCGCCGTATTTTCTGATACGCTGCCTTCCAAAACAGGGTAACAGCTTTCGTCATGTTTATGGATACACTTCTTCACAAGGGTGTAGCAATCCTCAGTATGCTCATGTTTACAGGCTGCCCCTTCGGTTCCTTCCGTATATCCGCAGTCCTCTGTATGTTCCGGGTGATGCTTGCACAACCCCGTATGGACGGCGGATACACCCGCTTCCACCGCAGATGCCGGAACTCCCGGCATCGTAAAAATCATTGCCGCCGCCAGTAAAAATGCGGCCGGCCGTTTCCATTTCCATATCATTTATTCATCCTCCTCACGCGGTTCGTTCCTTCTCGTTGTTTTCTGAAGCAGCTGGGATACCGCCTCCCGCAGCTGATATTCTGTCACAGGCTTTACCAAAAAGGTGTCCGCCTGCATCCTGCGGCTTTGGGGTTCAAATTCTGCCTGGTCGCTGATCCACAGGAGCGGGACATCCTTGCTGTACCCTCGTATGCTCATGCAGAAATTCATTCCCCTGGCTCCGTCCTCCATGACAACCACAGCATCATAAGGCCCATCCCGCTGCATGGCATAGACGCAGAATACGCCATTGTCAAAGCGGTCTACTTTGCCAAGCTTCATCAGTAACGCCGTTTCTTTCTCCTTCTGACTATAACTGCACAGCGCAATTCGCATGTTCGCACCTCCATTTTGTGATGGGTTTTATCGCCTCATATAGCTCCTGATCGGAGCAGTCTGCCGAAAGGAACGCAGGGATACGCAGGTGATATGCGATCAGGGCAAAGTTTTCATCATCGCTCCACCAGACAATCGGTGTTTCCGGTGCCAGCTGCTTTGCCTGAATGGCAGCCTCCAATCCCCTTGCCCCGGTCATGGCGATGACAACCGCATGGTAGCGGCTCCGCCGCAGTGCCTGAGATAGCTGCTTCTCATTCCATAGCTCGTCGATGACAAGCTGTCCGTCCCCAGCAAAAAGGGAGCGCAGCCTGCTCTCAAACCATTCTGCATTCCTTAATTCCGTACAAAGTGCGATTTTCATGCTGAGCCTCCTTTCCTGAAAAGAAAAACAAGAAAGAATGTGCCTTGGCACATTCTTGCGCCTTGCGCGGTCGCTTGCGACAATCTACATCTTCGCGCAAGTGCGCATCTTTGGCACGTTAGTGCCTTTTTTATGTGACAGGGAATTCTTCGGAATTTCCTGTCACATAAAAAAACCAGACCTTCTCATCGGAAAGTCTGGTAGTATAATTAGAGTAGCATCTTGTCAAGAGAAATGCAACCGACTTTGTTTAAGACGCAGGTTTCCTGTTTAAGACGCAAGTTTTTTCCTGCGGTTTTATGTTATACTAATATTGGATTATTGTGCAAAGGAGATGGCACGATGCAGATTGCGATTGTGGATGACAGAGCAGATGACAGAGCCGAACTGTCTGCCTGCCTGGAAAATTATATGAAAAAGCATCAGCTGGATTATACGCTGACAGAATTTGAGGACGGAGAGAATTTTCTGAAAGCTGCCGCCCAGGTCAATTTTCAGCTTGTCTTTATGGACATCTATATGGAGAACATGGATGGAATAGAGACCGCCAGAAGGCTGCGCCAGAAAAACAGGCTCTGTAAGATCGTTTTTCTGACCATTACAGAAGATTATGCCCGGATGGGGTACAGCCTGTCCGCCAGCTATTATCTGCTGAAGCCGCTTTCGCTCCATCAGGCAGATTTTGAAGAAGCGATGGAGCTGTGCCAGCTAAAACCGCCCTATGAAGTGATGACACTTTCGGTTATGGCTGACCGTCAAAAACTGGAACTTCCCACAGAGAAGATTCTATACATAGATTATCAAAGCCGTATGACACGGATTCATACGGCGGAACGCGTGATACCGGTAAGCGGAGGCTTTCAGGAGGTTACTGCCGCATTGCAGAAGGACAAGCGTTTTTTGCCCTGCTACCGGGGCATTTTAATCAACATGGATTACATCAGCCAGGTTGACAGTCAGACCTTCCGTTTGATAAACGGGGAGGAACTTCCGATTGCCCTCCGCAATGGAAAACAGCTGCGGGAAACTTACCGTCAATATGTTTTCTCTGGAATGGGGGGTATCGTATGAGAATGAAGCAAATGCACAGGCGTATTCTGGAGGGCTGTCTGGCCTGTCTCCTCTGCTTCACCGGCAGTATCCCCGCATTTGCCGCTGAAACCGCAACCCCAGCCAATGCCGATAAAAGAAGGGAGAATCCGCCGGGTTTAGAAAGCGAGGCTCCGGGGACACTGAAGAGCAAAACCCCGGAAGCACCGGAAGAAGTATCCCTCATCCTTGTCACAGAAATACAAAAGGAAGACGAACTGCTCTCCCTGCCAGATTTCACCCTGCCCCTTAGAACCACACCGTCTGATGATGACCTGGAGGAAATTTATCAGCTGGCCCTTCGGTATCAAACCGTCTGCGCCACGGTAACAGCAGGTGAAGAAATCCGGCAGGAAACACTTTCTGTCGCATGGGATTTTTCGGCCATTGACCAGACCACTCCAGGCGAATATACCGCAGCAGGTCGGATTAAACTGCCGGAGGGGTATGCCTTTGGTGAAGCTGTCTTGCAGGAGCTTCAGATTTCCGTCCGGGTGAAAGAAATGCCGCCTGCTGTCATCACCTCCATAGAAAAGTGGTATCCTTATACGGACGCGTTTGCGGTTCAACAGGGCAGCGAAACCGAAACGCTGGAAAATTTGTTTGCCTTTTCCCCTTACTATCTGGAATGCTATGCGGAAAATGGAACCAGCTACACCGCTGTGGTGGAATGGGATTTTTCTGGTATTGATTTGAATACTGTGGGACTGTACCATGCCATTGGAAAGCTGACCGCACCAGCAAATACTGCGTTTGCAAAGGGAATTGCTTTCCCTGAAATCTCAATTCCTGTTTCTGTACAGGCTCCAGGCAGACCGGACATTAACTGCTTTCTGTCCGCCAGAGGAAACCTTCATTTTCCCTGGGTCACACCGCCGGGGGAACTGGATGAGATCAGCGTATGGCTGTCCGAAAACAACGGTTCATGGAACCGCCTGGAAAGTGGCGTTTATGTGGGTCAGGAAATGCTCTCGATTGCCACCCGTCTGCTGACGCCGGGCAGCAGTTACCGCCTTCAGGTCGATTATGACGGCGGGCAAACCGGCATCCTGTCCTTTACCTACGCAGATGAAATTGTCCTTGAAGGGTATCACGATGGCGACCGGGATGGAGGGGATGCAGGCGGGAATCCACCCGATACCATCATTCAGCCGCCTCCTGAAGATACCGACGATCAAGATGACGGTTTCGCAGACAGGCCCTCCACAAAGCCTCCAAAACCGCCTGCAACAAATGGCGGTGGAACGAATTCCGATGATTCTGAAAAAGCACCACCGGTCAGTGAAGAAAATGATCCTGCGGATCATGAACCATCCCACAAGTCTTCCGAGCCATCCTTGGAGGGAAAGGATGATTCCATAGATATAGATAAAGACGATTTCCCATCGGAACAGGCAAACGGTGATACAGAGGAAGATGCGGATTCCAAAAGCCCTGATTTTTCAGAGTTCTCCGATGAAACCACCGACCGGATTTCCGGCACGCGCTTTTTGATGATGCTGCAAACAGGGGAGCAAAGAGCCGTCTTTTCCAAACAGGGAATCACCATCAGCATACCAAAAGACGCCTTGCCGGAGGGCATCCAAAACGAAGATCAGATTGAAGTCATCATCCAAAAGGATACGGACGGCGGTTTTTCTTTTTCGTTTTCCATCAATGGAACTGCACTCAGCTCCCTGCCGGATGTTTCTGTCATGCTGCCCTGTCCAAATGACCCGGCAGCCGGCACATTGTTCCTCTGTGATGAAAGCGGCGTGGAAATTCCCATGACCGGTTATGACGATGAGGCAAAAGCCGTTTCCTTTCAGATCAGCCATACAGGGGCATACACCATTATTGGAAAGGAAGATGCCGTTTCCCTGGCACAGGCCGCCGACACAGAGCATAGCCGGTCGCCCATACTCCTTTTGATTCCGGCCTGTCTGCTTCTTCTGTCTGCCGGTGTGTTTTTCCTAAGGAGGAGGCGAAAATAAGATGGTATCTTCTGCGGTAAAAAAATATGCTGCCTTATGTATGGTCTGCCTGTGCTCATCCCTGTTTTTTCTTGGCCTGTATCAGTTCAATAATAAATATAGCCAGAACACAATCCAGGCGGCAAATGGGATTCTGGCGCTTTCTGAGGAAGAACTTCAAAAGTCACCGGTGCGCTTTCTGGTATCCGGCTGGGCATTTTATCCTGACGCGCTTTTGACCCCGGAAGAAATACGGGATGAAAGCCATTATATGCGCTACCTTTCCATCGGAGAGCAGACCAATTTCTCCAGCCCTGCAACCCCTTCTCCCTATGGCTGCGGGACTTATCAGATGACATTCTTTCTGCCGGAACGGAAGGAAACATATGCGCTGGAAATCCCGGAAGTGTTTTCTGCTTACAACCTTTATCTGGATCATGACCTGATCCTGCAAATGGGGGAACCGGCACAGGGAACACCATTGGTTCAAAACCGCATGGTCACTTTTCATGGCGGAAAACCGGTCACACTCACCATAGCGGTCAGCAACTATGACCACTTTTACGGAGGGATTGTCTATCCGCCTGCTTTCGGAACGATGCTGGCGGTCAATACAACCAGAGGAATCCGGTTTGCATTCTGCCTGTTCAGCTGTACAGTTACCTTTGTCTGTGCGCTGCTGTCCTTTTATTTCAGCCGCCGGATGAAACAGAAAAATACATTCCTGTTCGGACTGATCTGCCTTGCCATGTGCGGCCTGTCATCCTATCCGGTGCTTCATATGCTGGCTGCGGTTCCCGTATTCCCCTGGTACACGATTGAACTGTTCTGTATCTATCTGGTTACCTGGCTGATCGTAGTTCTGCAAAACCGGATATGCAGGCCGGGCTTCCTGCCTGCGGCCATCAGTAATGGAGTGGGCGCTGCCTTCCTGGTATATGCGTTTGTGTATGGCATGATGGCTTCCCATCTCTCCCTTGGAGCCATTCGCTTTTTCTCTGCATCGGTCTTTTGTTATAAGGCGGCATCTGCGCTCTATCTGCTTATCATCGCTGTGCTTGCCATTCACAGAGGAGAAAAACGGAGCAGGCCGATCTTCTATGCTGCGGCAGCCGCAACCTGCGCCTTTATATGGGATCGCCTTCTGCCGGTTTATGAGCCGGTTATCGGCGGTTGGTTTTTGGAATGGGGCAGCTTTTTCATAGCAGCAGCCATCGGTTATTCCCTCTGGCGCGATGTGATAGAAGGATATGGAAACAGCCTGATTTTCCAGGAAGAACGCAAGCAGGTCATCCGTCAGCTTTCTATGCAGACCGAATACAGCCGTCAGGTTTCTGAAGCAGCGGCAGAAAACAGAAGGCTGATCCACGACATCAAACACCATCTGCGCACCATAGACCGCATGGCCTCTGAACGTGGGCAGACGGAGATCTGCTCCTTCCTGTTACAGGTAGAGGAACAGGTTGCTGCATCATCGGGTCACTCCCCTGCCCAGTTCTGCAAAAATCCCGTCGTAAATGCACTGATTGAATACTACTACGGCATGGCGCAGACACAAGGGACAGAATTTCAGGTGCGGCTCGATCTTCCCGATCATATGCCGCTTACCGATGTGGAACTGTGTACGGTGCTGGGCAATCTTTTGGACAATGCCGTTGAGGCGTGCAGCCGCCAAAAGCAAGGGGTGCGCCGCGTTTTCATTGCAGGCGAAACCAGAGGCAATATGTACTTTTTGAAGATTGAAAACACTTACGACGGTCTGGCCTTGCAAGAGGGAAAAACATTCCTCTCCCGAAAGGGTACATCTGATGATCATGGAATCGGGCTTTCCTCTGTCCGAAAAATCATTGAAAGCCATGGCGGTGATCTCGATCTCGTTCCCGGTGAGGAATCCTTTCTTGTTGGAATTACAATACAGATGTAAAAACTGTTTTTTGAGGCGCATTCAGATAACATAGGCAAGACCTGATGGATGGACTTTGCCCGGAGGGTGTGGGGTATCCCGGATTCGGGATACCGTAGACGAGCAATGTATCGGAATATCCTTTTGGACATTCCGATACATTGCTCGTTGGGGGTCTCGGCTGCCGCCGCCAGAGGATTTACACATTTTCGTTTGCCGCGTATAATAATAGTAACAGGCAGGGATCGTTCCTGCCACGAAAATATTGTCCGCCCACCGGTCTCCCCGAGGGGGTTTGTTCATATACATTCATTATTTCTGCATGAATTCAAACACCGCCTCTTTCGTCGGAATCGCAGGGATTCCACCTCTCTTTTGCACACACAATCCTGCAACTGCATTTCCCAAAACAGCACACTTTCTGATTTCTTCCCATTCCATTTTTTCAACATTCTTATTCACGGAAAGGATACTGCACAATACGCCTCCCCAGAATGAATCACCTGCCCCAGTCGTGTCGACCGCATGTATCTGAAATGCTTTGATGATTTCTTTTCTGCTTTTTGTTGCCATAAGAACGCCCTGTTCTCCCAATGTAATGGCAACCAGCTTTGGTCCCATGGCAAGGAGTTGATCTGCAGCCTGCTCATAACTTTTCGCCTCTGTCAACAGAGTACTCTCTTCATCCGATACCTTCATGACATCTACCAATTCTATGACAGATCTCATTTTTTTCACTGCATCCTCTTTGCTCCTCCAAAGAGACGGTCGATAATTCGGATCATAGGAAATAAGTGCACCCGCTGCTTTTGCCATTTTTACCGCTTCAATCGTTGTACTTTCTGCCGGTTCATCTGTCAGCGATAATGATCCAAAATGAAAAATTTTACATCCGGAAATTAACGTCTGATCCAGTTCTTCTTTTTTTAACTGTGTATCTGCACCTGGTTTTCTTGCAAAAGAAAAATTCCGTTCTCCATTTTCACCGATTTCCACAAATGCCAGTGTTGTAAAATAATCTGCATCTTCGACGATAGCATCTGTATTGATTCCTTCCGTTTGCAGTGTCTTCTTTAAAAATTTACCATGCATATCGTTTCCAACTTTTCCAATAAAAGAGGTGCGATACCCAAAGTGGCTTGCAACGGTTAGAAGATTTGCCGGAGCACCGCCGGGATTCTGTTCGAACAATTTTCTCCCATCTTGACTGTGTCCTGCTTCCGTAAAATCAATCAGCAATTCTCCCAATGCCACGATATCAACTTTTTCTTCCATTTTTCAGTTCCTCCACAATCTCGTTATAACGTTTTTTATTTAACCGGTAGAAAAATAATACAACCGCAGTCACAATCCACAGTGCACCTGGAATCGTCGTAAATGCATGTTTCATAATTGAAAGTACAATTGCATTTTGTGTCTGATTTGCAATATAACCATATTTTCCAAGTATTCCTGCTAAAAGTGCTGTTCCAACTGCCATTCCTATTTTATTTCCGAGTGAAATAAACGCATACTGAAAACCGTCATTTCTAAGTCCGGTTTTCCACTCCCCATATTCCACACAGTCTGGAATAATTGCATAGATTGCGGTATTAAATCCTGAGAAAAAAAACTGTGTGAGACCAGATAATGCATAAAAAATAGCTGGTGATTCTTTGGCATTGAAGAAAAACATAGGCAACATGGAAATTCCTGTAAATAAAGCAAAGAGAGCTGCTGTTCTTCCTTTATTATTCAACTTGTGGAATAATGGTTGAAAACAGGCTGCCCCGATGATAGAAGGAATAATAATGCACATCGAATAAGTTGTGTAGTAGGAGGCATTCCCTTCCACATATGTAAAATAATACAGAATATCTGCGTTTCTACCATACAATGTAAATCCAAATAATATCTGTCCTGCCAATGCAAGAAGATATGGTCTGTTCTTCATGACTGCTTTCAACTGTACCTTTACAGAAATTTTTTCTTTTTCCGGAGTAATTAACGCCTCTTTCGTCTTCGCAAAGCAGAAGAAATGACAGGCTGTAAAAATACATCCATATATGACCGCAACCGTCAGATATCCTGTCTTTGCACTGTGACTGCCGAATTTGCTGAGCAGTGGAACTGTGATAATATTTAACACACCAATTGCAATCATCGCTGCAACCGAACGGGATGTATTTATTTTTGCACGTTCATCAATATCCTGTGTCATAGCACCACACAAGGTTCCATATGGAATATTCACACAGGTATACCCCAAAACCAGCAGACAATATGTAATTACCATATAAATGATCTTTCCATTCTGCGACCAGTCAGGTCTTGCCCAGAATGTCATGACAAGAAGAATCGCTGTAATTGGTGCCGCTACTAACAGCCATGGACGGTACCGTCCCCATCTCGATTTTGTTTTATCCGTAAGGCCCCCGACGATTGGATCATTGATTGCATCCCAGAATCTTGAAAAAAGCATAAGTGCTGACACAGCCGCCATACTGATTCCGAACACGTCTGTATAAAATATCATCAGAAAATTACTGACGAACATCCAGCTGAAATTACATCCAACATCACCAAACCCATATGCAATCTTACTGATCAGCGGTACTTTTCCATTTTTGTTTTCGCTTCCCATATGTCTCTCCTATTTTTATTAAAGTTTCTGACAGAACTCTATTCTTTCTTCATTTGGTCCCTTAATCATAAAAAACTTCACACCATTTTCCCAAAATGGCAGTTCTTCGATTCCGTCTGTAATAACTGTGTATTTTTCATTGCAGATTTTCTGATACATACTATCAATGTCTTCCACATCAAGTGCAATATGTTGGTATGCACCATCTGACATTACCGCCTTCCCATTTTCAAAAGTCTCTATACAGTAATTTTTTATCTGTAAAAATGCTACTTTTTCCCTGATTTTTCATTATAAGACTGCATAATTACTTCAAATCCAAGACTCTTATAAAACTCAACTGTTTTCTGTAAATCGTTTGTCGGAAGCCCGACATGGGCAACTCCGACAATTCCATATTTATTTTCCATATGTACTCCTTACTTTTCATTGACGTTGATAATTACTTTCATCGTTGTCTCGCGGTTATCATCAATATACTGGTATGCCTTCAGATAATCCTTAAAAGCAAATGTCTTTGAGATGAGCGGCTTCAAATGAACTTTGCCCTCATTTACCAGTCTGATTCCATCTATATAATCATCATGGCGGTACATCATCGTACTCTTAATGTCAAGTTCGTGGTCATTTGCCACTGCAAGATCTACTTCTGCCATTCCTGCAAAAACAGCCACCAGTACGATCGTGCTTCCTTTTCTTGCATATTTAATTGCCTGTCCCATTGTGATATTGTTTCCGGCACAGTCGTAGATCACATCCGCCTTATCCGGTCCAAATGCTTCGATCATTGCCTCGCCGAAATCTTTGTTTCTAGTATTCACACATACATCAATCCCACATTCTTCTGCCTTTGCCAGTCTAAGATCACTGATATCTGTGATCATCACTTTCGCTGCCCCCATTCCTTTTGCTGCCTGTGCTACAAGATTTCCGATCGGTCCTGCACCAAGGACTGCAATATTCATGCCAGCCACATCGCCCATCTGTTTTACACCATGAACTGCCACTGCAAGCGGTTCGATCATAGCTCCTTCTTCATAGGACATATCTTCTGGAATCGGTGTTACTTTCGATGCATCCACTGCAAAATACTCAGATGCTGTTCCTGTCGTCTGAAATCCCATTACTTTTAATTCCTCACAGAGATTATACTTTCCATGACGGCATGGATAGCAGTGTCCACAATATACCTGCGGCTCTATCGTCACCTTCTGTCCCACATGAAACTCTGTAACATTTTTTCCAAGTTCTGTAATCTCACCGGAAACCTCATGTCCCTGTGTTACCGGATATTTTGTAAACGGATGTTTTCCATGATAAACATGAATATCTGATCCACAAACACCAATATTCATAATCTTTACCAACACCTGATTTTCCTTTACCTCCGGAACCGGAATCTCTCTGAAAATAATTTCTCCTGGATTTGTCATTACCTGCTGCAACATAATTGTTTCCTCCTTTTTTGTTTTATCTTATGTTTTATAAAATGTTTTATCAAAGTAATTATATTATTACCATGTTAACAAACTTTGTCAATATATTTTTTCACATTTTATATATTTCATAATTTCAAAATATATTTTTTGTGTATTTTTCACAATTAACACACACAAAAAAACGGAAAGGAAACCGCAGTTACTGTTTTCTTTCCGTTTTTTACTATAATTTCTTTTTCTAATCTTACACAACTTCTCGTTTTTCACACATATAAAGCGGACATCCGCATTCGCTTTGCAACCTGTCAGTGGGAGCTGTACCGTACGGAATTTTCAGTTCAGAAAATTCCTACTTGTGGACAGTTACTACAATTCTACCATATGTTTTGTGAAAAAGTATTTCGCGGCTCCAACAGCCGACGCTTCTTTCTTATACGAACAATTTTTCAAGTATGAAACATCATGCTCAAAGCCATTATATGCCATCACTTTTTCTCCCAGTGGTATCATATAATCTGACAATACACCTCCCACATCACCTCCTAGTATGATATCCATATCATATGCCATCCGCAGATTTGATATCAAAACCGCAAGATGATCCAGATACTCATCCCATATCTGCAAAATTTTTTCATCACCACTTTCAATTTTTTCCATAAACGCATCCAATGACTGCCTATTATCTTGTGTCAACACACTTGCAGCACAATATGCATCTGCACATCCTAATTTACCACAATAGCACTTTCTTCCACTGGGAACGAGTATCATATGACCAAACTCTCCTGCTTTCTGGTTCTGCCCTCGAAACAGCTTTCCATCTATGCAGAATGCACCTCCTAAGGTGTGGTTCAAAGACAGATATATCGCATTTGGATACTTTTGTTTTTTTTCTGCAAGCATTGCAGCATTAGCATCGTTTTCAAAATATACTGGAATTTCCAGAGCCTGCTCTAAAAAGCGCAGACTATAATTCTCTATACCTAAAGCATGGGATTTTAAAACGATCCGTTCTTTCTGATCAATAATTCCTGGAATCGCCACTCCAATCCCAAGTAGCGTGTCCTTCGCTACTTCGCCTTCAAGAAAAGTTTTGACCTTTTGTGCCGCCTCTGTACAATAAGATAATTCAGCCGTAAATTTTAAACGGATGCGATCTTTTTTTATAATCTCATCTCCAAGATTTACTAATACCATTTCTATATGATTCGCTGTAATCAAAATTCCCATTGCATGACAGTATGACTTATTAATCCCTATACTTTTTGCCTTCCTTCCACCGGTTGAAGCATATTCCCCAGTTTCTTCCAACACCCTTTTTTCTAACAAGTCATTCACATTTGCTAACACAGTCGGCATACTCAAGTTTAACTCTTTTGCGATTTCCGCCTTAGATGTAACATGATTGTTCAGCACATAATTAATTATTTTTTTTCTTGTCATATTTTTTTTATCTTTATTTTCCGTTTTCTTACCCTCTTTTATTAAATATTTTACAAAAGAATTATATGCTTTTTTATGCTTCTTGTAAAGTAATGTTCTATAATAAAAATTTGCTGCATTCAGAAATACTGGCATTTAAGAATCAAATTTACCAAATACCCACTCACTATATTTTTCATTCACGTTATCTCATCATTCAGATTTTCAACAAGTAGCTTATCCAGCTTTTTATGTATTGTTACTGGCTGTTCCTGAATCGTATGTATATGGTCAAAATATTTTTCAATAACAGGAAACGCATTCTGTATCAGAAAAGCATTTTCTTTTCCTGCAAATAAGCCAATTACAATTGTATTGCATTTACCATATCTTTTCTTTTTCTTCTCAATGATTCCCTTATACTTATCTGCTTGTGAACTAATCGGTATCATCCAATATATTTTTGGATTCTTTTTATCCTAAATCGCATAGTAATGTGGTCGATAATTTCCTTGTTCCTTATTGCTCATCAAATATTTATCCTGAACCAAGTCAAAAAATTCATCCTTGATATGGTAAGAATATCCCTGTCGTATCTCCATAAACAATCTTTCCTCTGTGATAAAATTCCCCATCAGCATTCACTGATGGGGAACATTTACAAACTATACTATTTTTATCCCACCTGTATAGCAAGTGGCTTCATTTACGAACTGAATTATTTATACCCCGCACCATCAGCAAGCGGCAAACATTTACTTCTATCCTTAGTATATACAGTTTCTCTGAATTTAGCAACCTGTTTTTTAAGTTTAGGACAATAAGCGGGAATCCTCGGCAATTTAATTACCGAGATGAAAGCACAGTAGTGTGCATATCTGCACAATGCAAATAGTATAATAATTCTCATCCTTTGATAGTAATGCCGTAACCGGCATACAATAAAAGCGAAAATATGTTCGAATAATAATTGCGTATTACACTTCAATATGATATACTATATGTATGAAAGGAAATCTGATACATTATAGAACTTGCGTGTGTAATATTAACTACCATATGGTTTGGTCAGTGAAATACAGACGGAAGATATTAACCCCAGAAGTTGAGAAATACCTGCAGGAACTCGTGCAGCAGATAGCTGACGATAAAGGTTTTACCGTTCATTTATT
>NZ_QUKS01000009.1:0-373 GCF_003481165.1 Clostridium sp. TF06-15AC | reverse complement strand
TAAAGGTTTTACCGTTCATTTATTTGAATGTGGTGAAGGTGATCATGTTCACTGTTTTGTATCAGCTCCACCAAAGCTGTCAATAACAGCCATTATCAAGTATCTGAAGGGGATCACAGGCAGGAAATTATTCGAACGTTTTCCGGAAATAAGAAACCAGTTGTGGAAGGGAGAACTGTGGAACCATTCCTATTATGTGGAAACGATCGGATCCGTATCTGAGGAAAATATTCGCCGTTATATTGAACATCAGAGCAAGTCGTATTAATTCAATGTGAATTGTAAAGATTCATATGCATGGCTGTCTGAGGGGGGGAGGAGAATGCTGTTGTCGCACAGAACATCGGTTAATATCCGGCCGGAATATTCTAAT
>NZ_QUKS01000008.1:24269-151436 GCF_003481165.1 Clostridium sp. TF06-15AC | reverse complement strand
TTCATCTCACCACCTAGAGAGGATGGGAGAATTCTTGCAAAGTGTTGTTAAAAATTCAAAGTTTGACATAAGCTCCCCCCTAGTTGGAAGTATTCTTCTTTTTCTTTGGCGCTGTCAGCTCATAGCTTAACGCAAGTAAATTTTTAATTGGCTCATCCAGCCCCGCATCCCCCAGCAGAACACTGATCCACTTCTCCTTGTTCATATGGTATGCCGGAAAATATCCTTTCTGCCCCCGCAAAGAACCTATCAGCATCGGATCGCTCTTTAAATTTATAACATCTATGGTATTATCATCCTCCAGTCCCAGCTTTCTTCCTGCAACACTCAGAATCACACCATACCATTTATCATTATCTGCCCGACGCAGCACTGCATTCAAATCCTTCCACGGATATTCCGGCTCCGTGCCATATTCTAGTTTTACCCATTGAAATAATTCTTCTCTTGTCATTTTGGTGAAACGCCTCGCTTTCGGTTTCAAGGTAGAATATATTTGTTATTTACAATGTTTGTATTTGTGTAAATGTGTTTTTATAGTGCAGTATGATGTTCTGTTTCAGCGACAATTTATCCTTTTACAAAAGCCACCCCAAAAGCTCTCTCTCGAACACCGCCAACGCCCGCTTCACATACTCCCTCCGCGCCGTTTCATCCACAAGTGAAACCGCACACGGATTCATCTGCTTAAAATCCGGCACTTCTGCCTCTTCGCAGTGGCGTTTTCCGTTCGGATAACACCAGGCTAACCACCAGTCCTCCGGCAAAATTATTTCCTTTTTGAGATATCTGGATGCCTCCTGCTTAAGCCCGTCGGTTATATCATCCACCTGATAGCCTTTCGAAAAGCCATCCTTGGAGCTGGCTTCTTTATCAAACAGGCAAAATCCCGCAAACAAATTACATTCTACTTCAATCCGAAACCAGAGTTCCAGACCCGCTTTTTGAAATTTTGCCTTTTTTACCACATAATTCAATCCAGGATAGGTGCTGTAACAATCATAAAATTTATCATGCTGCGGATCTTGATAGGAATAATATCCACTATCCTTTTCTAATTCCAAACCATATTTTTCTAAAATCGGCTGCATCTGCTGCTGAAATTCTTCAAACACCTGGCGAATCAGCCGCACCTTTGCCTTTTTCATCGATTTTTCAATCTCGATTCCGGCAAGAAATTTTTCCGGCGATTCGTACAATGCCTCAATCACTTTATCTGCCACTTTCTTCTCTCTTTCATCCGCTATGCTATGTACCGCATCCAAATATTGCTCCATCACTGCCCGAAATGACTCTTTTAAATTTTGCAATTCACCTTCCAGCCACCGATAGATATCTTCTGCCCATGAAATACACTGGATTTGCCCTAATGGTAATAAATTTCCTCCGCCTTTCTTCTTCCGGCTGTACTCAGATGGCGGAGTTCCAAAACGGGTTAGATATATCAATCGGGAATTTTGTGCCATCTCAAAGTAATCCGAACACTGTCCTTCCTGTTCCCCCGCATAGATTTTTACCTCGATCGGAATCTGATACTCCGCATTCCGTATGAAAATATCAATTCTTCTCTCTTTATCGATCGGGTACTCTTTGACTACCTCCGTATGCAATAGCAATGTATCGCTTACCGGATCCATTTTTAACACATCTCGGATAAACGATTTCAGAAACCGGATTCCGCAGCCATGCATTCCCTCCGGGTTCAGCAGATTGGTCAAAAAACGGCACATGATCACTTCACGGCTCTGTATCTCTAATACATCAAAAATGTTGTAGGCTGATAATTTCTTATGAAATGGTATGTTTTTACAGTTTGTATGAATTTGCGATAGTAAATCTCTATATGTTTCCATTTCTCATTCTCTGGCGATTCCCGTTTGTCTCACTTTTCATTTATAAAACGATTTCTTTTTATCTATCATACCATAAAAAACACGGTTCTCACAGATTCTATCCAAGGCATCCCTCCAACTTTCTTCACACCAAATCATACCTTATCCTGAATTATTCCCTCTTCAAAAAATCAATGACAATTACGAAAAAATCGTCCTTTCCTTGAATCCCGGAATGGACTCTTCCTATGATGGCATAAAATCTAAGAATTTAATTGACTGGCTGATTTCAGAATAAACTTGAAAAAGAATGTGCCTTTTTGTGTAATAGGGAATTTCAAGGAATTTCCTATTACACAAAAATAGCGGCGGTCTGCACTCATCATGCAGGACCGCCGCTGAAATTGATTCTATAAAGTTACTTTCTCATAATGATCTCATCACGTCCCGGACCATTGGATACCATGGTTACCGGTACGCCAAGCTCTGCCTCGATCGTCTCGATGTAGTTGCGGCACTCTGCCGGGAGATCTTCGTATTTCTTGATTCCGCGGATATCACATTTCCAGCCCGGAAGTGTCTTCAGAACCGGTTTTGCTTTCTCCAGCTTGTAGGTTACCGGGAAGTCTTTGACAACTTCGCCGTCGATCTCGTAGCCAACGCAGATCGGGATCTCGTCCAGATATCCCAAAACATCCAGAACGGTCAGAGCCACTTCGGTCGCACCCTGGATGCGGCAGCCGTAACGGCTTGCTACTGCGTCGAACCAGCCCACACGTCTCGGACGTCCGGTGGTTGCGCCGAACTCGCCCTTATCACCACCGCGGCGGCGGAGTTCGTCTGCCTCATCACCAAAGATCTCGCTGACAAATGCGCCTGCGCCGACTGCACTGGAGTATGCCTTTACAACGGTTGTGATCTCTTTGATCTCATACGGCGGGATACCTGCGCCGATAGCGCCGTAAGCTGCCAGAGTCGAAGAAGAAGTAACCATCGGGTAAATACCGTGATCCGGGTCTTTCAGGGAACCTAACTGACCCTCAAGAAGGATGTTTTTGCCCTCTTTGATCGCGTCATGAAGATATGCAGATACATCACATACATACGGCTCTACCATCTTCTTGTATTCCATCAGCTCTGCCAGAACCTCATCCGGGTTCAGCAGCGGTTTGTGGTACAGATGCTCTAACAGGACATTCTTTGTCTCGCAGACACGCTGTACTTTATCTTTCAGAGCTGCCTCGTCCTCGAACAGTTCGCTGACCTGAAAACCGATCTTCGCGTATTTGTCAGAGTAGAACGGCGCGATGCCGGACTTGGTAGAACCGAAGGACTTGCCGCCCAGACGCTCTTCCTCATACGTATCAAACAGAACATGGTACGGCATCAGGATCTGTGCGCGATCCGATACCAGAATATGCGGCATCGGAACCCCCTGAGATACCAGGCTTTCCAGCTCTTTTACCAGAAACGGGATGTTTAATGCCACACCATTGCCGATGATGCTGGTTGTGTGTCCGTAAAATACACCGGACGGCAGAAGGTGAAGTGCGAAACGGCCATAATTGTTGATAATCGTATGACCTGCGTTGCTTCCTCCCTGAAAACGGATAATGATGTCGGATTCCTTAGCAAGCATATCGGTAATCTTACCCTTGCCTTCGTCTCCCCAGTTAGCTCCTACTATTGCTCGTACCATGAATTTTCCTCCCTCAGAAGAATATAAATACTTTTCGGCATGATCGAAAAACGATCATGCCTTCTTACTGTATAATCATACACAACTTTTCTATATAAGTAAAATCAATATTATTTATAAGCTACATAATTAACACTTATACTATTGATGCTCACACATATGCCAGGCAATGTAATTTGAAAAACCGCTACTTTGCAGCTCCTATTTTTCTCATGTGGTTACCTTCGCCAGCTGCTTAAAAAGCTTCGCAGCCGCTGGGGACATCCAGGCTTTCTCAGCTGCCACCAGACAAAACTCACGGGATGGCATCTCTTCGTCAAATTCCAACGCAAAAACATCCCCATTTCCAAGAGCCTCCGATGCAAAATCCGACATAAGACAGCCGATTCCCAGATTCCGCTTAACAAACTGGACAATCATCTCACTGGTGGCCAGTTCAAACTCCGGCTCCAGCCGAACCCCGCGCTTTGCCAGAAACTCATCCATAAAGCGGCGCGTACTGGTATTGCGCTCCAGGAAGATGCAGGGGCAGTTCAACAGCTCTTTATATGAAAGTTTTCTGCCCTTTAACTGGGCTGCGTATTTGGGTCCGGCTATAAACACATTGCGGATCTCCTGAACCGGAAGACTCTTTACCGCCTGCTTGGTCTCAAAAGGTGTGCTGACAATACCGAAATCAATGTGTCCCTGATAGAGTGCTTCAAGGGTCTCGGGCGTCGGACCGTTTGAAACCGTCACCTTGATATTCGGATACTGCTCATGAAATTGTTCCAGATATGGAAGCAGATAAAACTGAAGTGTCATATCGCTCGCGCCAATACGGATCTCGCCCGTTTCCAGGTCCTTCATGCGCCGCAGCATCGTCTCCCCGTCCTGTATCGCATCAATTCCCCGTCTGACATACGACAGAAGCAATTCTCCCTCGCTCGTCAGCTTCACGCCGCGCGATGTCCGCAAAAAAAGGCGGCAGCCAAGCGCGGTCTCCAGTTGTCGGACCGCCTGGCTGACCGCCGGCTGGGAAATGCAGAGTGCCTCTGCGGCCGCCGTGATGCCGCCGCATTCGCACACGCTGCAAAATACCCGGTAATACTCCAGATTCACACTTCCATGTAAATCCTGTTTAGACATTAATCTCTGCTTTCACGCCCAGATCTTCTTTATTTGCATCCAGAATCGGCTGGATTACCTCTGCCAAGAACTCATCTACCTGCTCTTTTGCACGGCCGGTGTAGCGCTCCGGTTTCATCGCTGCTTTCAGGTCATCTAAGGACAGATTGAACGCCGGATCCGCTGCAATCAGCTCGAGAAGGTTGTTATCCAGACCTTTCTCTTTCACATTCTTTCCAGCTTCCATCGACAGAGTACGGATCTTCTCATGCAGTTCCTGACGGTCACCGCCTGCCTTTACTGCATCCATCATGATATTCTCGGTTGCCATGAACGGAAGCTCTGCCATCATGTGTTTCTCGATAACCTTCGGATATACAACCAGACCGTCAACGACATTCAGGTACAGATCCAGAATACCATCAATTGCAAGGAAGCCTTCCGGAACACTCAGACGCTTGTTCGCAGAATCATCCAATGTACGCTCAAACCACTGGGTAGATGCAACCAGCATCGGGTTCATCACGTCTGCCATCACGTAGTTAGCCAGGGAAGCCATACGCTCGCTTCTCATAGGATTTCTCTTATATGCCATAGCAGAGGAACCGATCTGATTCTTCTCGAAAGGCTCTTCTACTTCTTTCAGATGCTGAAGAAGACGGATATCGTTGGAGAATTTATGGGCACTCTGTGCAATACCTGCAAGAACATTTAATACACGTGTATCCTGCTTACGGGAATAGGTCTGTCCGGATACCGGATAGCAGCCATCAAAGCCCATCTTCTCTGCGATCATCTGATCTACCTTGCGGCACTTTGCATGATCCCCATCAAAGAGCTCCAGGAAGCTTGCCTGTGTACCGGTTGTTCCCTTGGAGCCAAGGAGACGTAAGGATCCAAGCACATAATCCAGATCATCCAGATCCTGCTTGAGCTCCATCATCCACAGAGTTGCACGCTTGCCGACGGTGGTCGGCTGTGCCGGCTGGAAATGGGTAAATGCCAGGGTCGGCTGTGCTTTATATTTATCAGCAAATTTAGCCAGCTCATCCAGAACACTGATCAGTTTCTTACGTACCAGCTTCAGGGCTTCTGTCATAATGATGATATCGGTGTTGTCTCCTACGTAGCAGGAAGTTGCACCCAGATGGATGATTCCTTTTGCTGTCGGGCACTGTACGCCGTACGCATACACATGAGACATAACATCGTGGCGCACCAGTTTCTCACGCTCTTTAGCAACATCAAAATTGATTTCATCCTTATGTGCTTTCAATTCATCGATCTGCTCCTGCGTAATCGGAAGGCCAAGCTCCTTCTCCGTCTCTGCCAGCGCAATCCAAAGTCTTCTCCAGGTGCGGAACTTCTTGTCCGGAGAGAAAATATACTGCATCTCCTTGCTTGCATAGCGCTCGGAAAGAGGGCTTACATATCTGTCGTACATGGCTAATTTACCTCGCTTTCTTTTTTCAGGGTATGGAAAATAGTCTCTTTCGCAGCCATTTGAAGGCGTCACCGACACATTTTCTCAATATCCTACCTGCAAATTATAATACAGGCACTTTTCAAAATCAATCACTTTTCGCTGTTCCGGCTGCAGCTCTTTCGTTCTTGGTTACTGTTCACGCATACATGCCCAGTGACGGAATTTGCCACAGTAACCGTTCCTGCTCTTCCATTCATCCTTCATGCCCGGTCAAACGTTTTTCCTGCCGCAAACAGTCACTCTCCTTCTGATTCCACCCGTTCGTGCAGGATTTCCAGCTCTCCGGTCTTCATATGCAGACGGATTTTCGTGGAAGTTCCCGTTTTTTCTGTCGCTCCGTATGTTTCCCCGGCATTTTCCCGTTCAACTGTTCTCTTCTCCTGCCAGTCTGCAGGCGCTTCCTCCGCCCCATTCTCTGCTCTTTCCCCCTCCGGCAGTTCATACTCGATCACATCCATCTCTCGGATCGACCAGATCCGTTCCCGCATCTTCCATATACTCGCCAGGTACATGGATACAGCCAGTGCAAGTCCATACAGAAAATACCTCTGCCTCCGCTTTCTCCGCCAGCGGACGCGTTTCAGATAGCGGCGAATCTTCCGTTTTTGATATTTAAACAGCTTTCTGCTTTGCGGCATTGATTTTTGTGCATTTCTATGTTTCTCTGACATCTGCATTCCTCCCGCAGGTGCCTCTCCATTTTTACTATAACAAATAGAAAAAAATCTGTAAAGATGATGCGGCTCACAGGCAGGGCTTTTCCGAACTGAAAGTTGTGGTTTTTAGGCAGTTTATTTTTTCTCATGATACGCTTTTTCTGTATTCACACTCCAGATATGCTCCTTATCCGCACTTCCCGCCAGAAGGAGATCCACTGCACAAAATGCTGTCATCATCGAATGATCCATGTTATTGTAGCGATGCTGTCCATTCCGTCCGATACAGAACAGATTTTCGATTTTATTCAACCATGCAGTCAATTCACCCATCTGGTCATAGGTGCCAAAATAAGGTGGGTATGCTTTCTTTACTTTCTCGATATGAAAATCAAGAATTTCCAGAAAACCAAATCTATAATTTATCACATAAGCCGTCAAAAGCACCCCCAGAAAGCCAGCGCTGATCGCCCAGTCTCTCTTTTTTTCTTTCATGACAACACCCAACCTTCCAGCCATTCCAGCCACTGCTCGGCAAATTCCTGTTTTACCGGATATCCAGACAGCACCGGATAGAAAAGAAGGAACGCGCCGATCACTGCTGCAAGATACAGCAACGCTGCTTTCCTGGTTCGTTTCGGATCTCTTTCCCAGAAAACACGCAGACAATTTCCCAGCATTAAAATCTGTATCATACTGCACGCAAAATACTGATAGATAAACACGGTTCTGTGGATAAATAACCACGGAAACAGCATAGAAGCATAGGAAATGCACAGATATCCCGCTATTTTATCCTGTCGAATCTGCCACAGGTATATAGTATAAAATAGCGCCGGAATTGCCGACCACCAGATTACCGGGTTTCCAAAAGTTGAAACCACACTGATTTTACCAGACTTAAGCGACGTGTATGCATCCAGAAGCGGTCGTTTAATCCAGGCCCACTCATACCATTCAGAGGCATATGGATGTTCAAACACCGTTTTCTCATGGTAATGAAGCATAAGCTGCTGATTTTCCCACATAGTCTGGAAAACATTTCCATTTCCCATACCATTTCCATAAGAAAGATAGGATGCAACGTAAATCACTGCCGGAATCAAAATGTATGCAGCGATACAGATGACAGACAGCCCCGCCAGGTAACTTATCGCCGCCTGTCCAGACATTCCCTTTCTGGTCCGTGCCGCAGCTGTCCCATATTCCTGGAACAAAAATGTAAAAAAGAGGACTGCAATCCCCGCGCAGGCATATACCCCTGTCCACTTCGATGCCATCGCCGCTCCAGCTGCCATGCCATTTAAAATCATCAGACACACCGTTTTCCAGCTGCATCCCATTTTCAGGTCATCCAGCACCAGATACATCAGATAAAAGGTAAGCAGGATAAAAAATCCCACTATCACATCAATGGTTCCGATTCTTGACAATGTAAAGTGCATGAAATCAAAGACTATCAACAGTGCTGCAAATGAGGCAATCCATGTACTCCGGCTGATTTTCCGCATAAACGCATAGCTGACCGGCACCATCAGGATGCCAAACAGAGCGCATACACACCGCCATCCAAACGGCGTCATTCCAAATACGCGGATTCCCAGACTCATCCACCATTTTCCAAGCGGTGGGTGCGTTGTCTCATAAATTGTACGCCCTTCTACTATCTCATTTGCCGTTCTGGCATGGTAAACCTCATCAAACATACTTTGGTATTCATAGGTTGTATCCGCCGGAAACAATTCCTGCTCATCAAATGCCTCTGGATAATCCTCTGCATTGGATGGAAGGATCGGATTTCCATCCGGATCCAGAAGAACGATTTCCAGAACCTCTGCACTCTCATCCATCGACACGATCCCTAGTTCGTAAGTGCGGTAATGAATTTCCACTGGATTCCAGCAGTATACAGATAACAATTCTGTCTCTTCCCCGATGGCATCCCAGCCATCTCCCTCGGCATTCGGAACCGAGCATACAAAATGTCTCTTCTCCTTTCCACCCAGATAAACCTGTGCTTCTGAGATAGTCACACTTCCATCAAACCGAAGCACCATCTCATTTCCGTGGCTATCATTTTTTTCAAATTCATACGCAGTCTGCGGCGCCTTCATGTTTCCAAGATTCACAAATGCCATCACAGCAAAGAGAACTGTCAATCCTGCTGCCATACACCAGTCACGGCCGGACCAGGGCGCGCCAGTCTTTTCCGACTCTGTGTTCTTTTCACAGGATTTTATTCCCAAGCTCTTCCCGGCATCTATTTTTTCACTCCCCGTCATTCGTTTTGATACGCAGCGTGCCGCTTTTGCTTCATCCAGCTCGACTTTCGATTCAGGAATTTGACATTTTTCATGTATTATTCCAACATAAGAAGCGATTCCATATACACAGGTTCCCACACCCAGTACCGCAAAAAACATCAGCATCAGCGGATAAAATTCATCTCCCGGACTGCACTGTCCGAAGCGCTCTCCGGTGATATCCCGCGCCCAGAGTATGCCAGTTCCCGCAACCGTGAGAAGAATTCCAATTTTTTTGAATCTTTCTATTCCAAGGCGCGCTCTGAAGCGCTCTATCCACGAACTGCCCATGAAAAGAATCAATACCGCCAGCCAGATAAAAAGCATCCGCTTTTTGCCCTGTGAAAGAACAGATAATACCGGGATCGGATTCCAGATATAAAGATACAGGCATTCCCACGCTGATTCCCGGCTTCCGTTTTTCCCGGACAAAATATATAAAAGTCCGGCTGTCACCAGATCCATTGCCATGACTTCCAGGAAGCCATGAACCTCCTGATTAGAAATGGCAAAGAATACAAAGCGCGTAATCAGATACCCGGCCGCTGCTTTCCAGCAAAGCTTTCCCGCCATCCCCCGCTTTTTCTTTTCCTCATACAGCCAGATGACAGTCAGGCACGCCGTAATGGCGATACAGTAAGCTGATTTCATTCTGGCACCTCCTTTAACGACTTTTTTAAGTGCTCCATTTCGGTGGCACTCCCCTCAGACACGCCGTTTCTTTCTCATCGCTATAATTTATATACTCCCGGGATCCTCCCTGCACATACGCAGGAAAGAGCTCGGGAGTATATGAATCTGTTTCCATCATCCTATATGCAGGAGAGCAAAAACAAGGTTAAATTATAGATGATTGTAATCGCCCCAAATCTGAACTTGGCCGATTATTTTCACTTCATACTCTTAGTTTCAGATTGATCACGGATCTGTTGGCTGCGTTGTTGGCTGCGACGGCTCCGTTGTTGGCTGCGACGGCTCCGTTGTTGACTGCGGCGGCTCCGTTGTTGTATCCCCTTCCGTCTCTCCCGGCTGGGTCGGTTTCACGCTCGGCGTCGGATTTTCGGTCGGTTCTTTCGTCGCCGGTGCATCACTCGGTACCACACTCGGCGTTTCACTTCCACCGCCGCCTCCAGAATGTCTGCGTTCTTTGGATGTTCTGGAATTCAGCTTCGGTGTATCGGCATTGGTCGTCTCTAAGATGGTCATCGTTCCGTCTTCTGCCACTTTTACCTCAAAGCTTCTCGCCGGTCTCGGCTTGCGGCCGCCGAACGATGTGCCATCGTTTTCAAACGTATAAGGAATTCCGTTGATACTGACAACGCCCGTTGCCATCTCTCCACTGTCTGGTGTGCCAAAATAATAGGTTTTTCCATTGATCCAGACGACACCGCTGACCATTTCCCCCGACGCCGTACAGAAATACTGTTTCTCCCCGTCTTTTACCCAGCCGATCTGCGGTGCTCCCTGTTCATTCAGGTAATACCATTTTCCATCGATCTGCTGCCAGCCTGTCTGCATCTGTCCATTTATGATGTAGGCTCTTGCACCTCCTGTACCTATCCATTCTGCAAAAGCCGGTCCGGCATACAAGCCCATGATCAAAACGGCACTGAGTGCACAGGCACCCGCCTTCATCCATTTGCGTTTTCTCATAGCATACCTCCTCGTATTGATCTTCATGTATTTTTATTCTGGAGTTTTTCTTCTTTTTCACGATTTCAAGCTTTTCTTGTTGTATTCATCTTATCATTTGTTTTATTTTTCTACAATTTGCGCTGCACAAGATGTCATTTTTTTACACAAGATGTAAAAAAATGATACCCTAACCTTGACAAATTGATTTTCGGAAGCTTTCATTCACAAACACAAGGGCAGGAAAAGTTCCAAAAATAAAAAACCCGGCTGTGAGTGGATAAACTTACTCACAGCCGGGATTCCATTTTCACATCTGTATAAAATCTCTTAACCGATCACATCCGCCATATCATACCGTCCCTCCGGCTTTCCTGCCAGGAATTTGGCTGCCTGTACCGCACCCTTTGCGAAAATCGCCTTGGAATAAGCTGTATGATTAAAGGTAATCACCTCATCCTGACCAGCGAAAATGACATCGTGTTCGCCTACGATTGTGCCGCCGCGGATCGCCTGAATACCAATCTCCTTCGCATCACGTTTCTCACGTGTAGCGGAACGATCGTATTTGTAATGGTATGTATTGCCCATCGCCTCGTTGATCGAATCTGCCAGCGCAATCGCCGTACCGCTCGGAGCATCCACCTTCTGATTGTGGTGTTTCTCCAGAATCTCAATATCAAATCCAGACGGAGCCAGAATCTGCGCTGCTTCTTTCAGAAGCTTTAAGAGCATATTGATACCAAGAGACATATTTGCAGAGCGAAGAACAGCTGTCTTCTCTGCCGTCTCTTCTACCTTTGCCAGCTGTACCTCGGAAAGTCCTGTCGTACACAAAACAACCGGCATTTTCTTCTCTGCACACCAGTCGAGAAGTTCATCGACAGCTGCTGCATTGGAAAAATCAATCACAACATCCGCTTCTACCTTGCATTCGTTCAGAGACGCAAAAACCGGATAATCATTTTTCTGCTCGGTTCTCATATCAATACCCGCAACGATAGAGATCTCCTCGTCCTTCGCTGCGATTCCGGAAATAACCTGTCCCATGGCGCCGTTGCAGCCATGCATAATTGCTCGTACCATCTGTTAAAACCTCATTTCCCTATCTCATTCAAAATTCAGAGGTGCAGCGCCCTGCCGCACGCCTCCGAATCTGATTTTTGCATTCTGTTTCACTGCCCGTTTTAACGGATCTTATGTTACTGTTCACGCATACGTGCCCAGTAACGGAATTTGCCGTGGCTTCGCATTTAAATACGGCAAATTCCTGCTGCCACCACGTTTTCTTACGGCACTTTCGGTTCCAAAAGTGCCTACCCGTGTACAGTAACGATCTTATCACTCTTTCAGGCTGATTCCGTAATTTACCAGTTCTCTTCTCAGACGATCGCGGTTTGCCGGTTCCATATCCACTAACGGTTTACGGAACGGACCCACTTCCTCGCCCATCATGTTCATCGCTTCCTTAACCGGAATCGGGTTTACCTCGCAGAACAGCGCCTCAATCAGCGGAATTGCATCTATCTGCATCTGTCTTGCCTTCGCTACATCGCCAGCCTTGAATGCCGCGCACATATCATGTACCTGACGCGGTGCCACGTTGGATAATACGGAGATAACGCCCTTTGCGCCCAGTGCCATCATCGGAACCGTCTGGTCGTCGTTGCCGGAGTAAATATCAACTGATCCGCCTGACAGGCTTGCAATCTGTGCGATCGCGGAGAAATTGCCGCTTGCTTCTTTGACACCGACGATGTTCTCATATTCCTTGCACAGTGCCACGATCGTCTCCGGGGTGATATTGACGCCGGTACGGCTCGGTACATTGTACAGAAGGATCGGAAGATCAACTGCCTTTGCGACCTCTGAGAAATGAACCTTTAAACCCTTCTGGGTTGATTTATTGTAATACGGGGATACGAGCAGAAGTCCGTCTGCTCCTGCCTTTTTCGCTTCGGTAGACAGATATACCGCTGTCTCTGTGCAGTTGGAACCGGTTCCTGCTACAACCGGGATTCTCTTATTTACGACCTGGCATACGAAACGGATCACCTCGATGTGCTCCTCATGGCTTAATGTAGCCGCCTCGCCGGTCGTACCGCAGGCGATAATACAGTCTGTACCGCCAGCGATCTGTTCTTCTACGATCTGCTCCAGTTTCTCATAATTTACGCTTCCATCCTCATGAAATGGCGTTACCAGCGCTACGCCTGCTCCTTCAAAAATAGACATTTTGTTTCCTCCTTATTCTTTTGCACGATGGCTGAGTTTCTATTCCAGAGTCCGTTTCTGTCCCCGCTTCAAACGAATGTTTGCAGCCTGTCGGTCCTGAGCGTACAAAAAGCTGGCACAATGGCCAGCTCTATGAATTCAAATCCAAACTCCCAGTAGCTCCCCATCTGTCGATGACAGTTACAGAATTCTTCATCCTGCACCCAGGAACTGCAGATACAGGCGCCGCAGCCCTTCGGCGTATCATCCTTTCAGCTGTCTTCTCCTGCACCTGCCGCATCCAACCGCTTACTGATAATCAACGCAACCTCTACTTGTTTTTTCTATCTTAGCATTACTTTGAATACTTGTCAACCGTTCATGCACGCATGATCGTTTGACGGCTTCAGGCATTCCAGGCGCGTCACCTCGTCTGCATGCTCCTCTGCCCCAGCCGGGCATACTTTTCCGGTCAGAATCAGATCGACATTCTCCTCGCGCGCTGCCAGCAGTGTTTCCAGAGCATCGTCTCCGACCAGTTTCTGATCTAACACCCCAAGAAATTCATCCAGAATCAGCATATCGCATTCGCCGGTACAGAGTACTTTTTTTGCAAAATTATACCCGTTCTGAATATTGCAGAGCTCTTCCTTTTTGCCTTCTTCAGAGAGATTTTCATAATACTCATTCTGTTTTTCAAATCGGAATACTTTAAATGCCGGCTCCAGCTGTTTTAACCCATCTGCTGTCTCATGGCTCAGCACTCCCTTTAAGAATTGTATCATAATTACCTTCCGGCCGTGCATGGCTGCACTGACACCACGTCCCAGTGCCATCGCTGTTTTTCCCATCCCGGTGCCGAAGATGATATGAACTTTCCCCTTTTTCATTTCCCTCTCCTCTTTCTGTGCCTCCCGCTGCGCTGGCGCACAGACTGTCTTTCCTGATGTCTTTTTACACACAGGCCTGTGTGTTTTATTTCTATCCATCCAATGATCGTTTTACGAATTCTGTAAACTGCCTTATTCTAGCATATTTTATCTGTTTTGGCAAGCTATGGCAAAACCAGCCATTTATCATGTCCTATAGATTGCATAACCGGCTTCAAAATTTGCTGTAACATCCTAAACCTATCCTATTCTTCCACGCACTCCAGCTTGCTGACCGACACCTCGTATGCCACACGTTTCTCGCACTCTGTCTCGCTCAGTTTCTTCGTATATTCACGGCTCTGCACGCGCCCCCACACGCACACGTGGCTTCCCACGCCAAATCCGGACGCATAGCGGGCATTTCTGCCCCACGCAATACACGGTATGTAATCGGATTTTCCATACGGACGGTTGACCGCCAGCAGCATATCGGCAATCTCGCGTCCCAGCGGTGTTTTCCGGTAGATTGGCTCCTTGCAGATATAGCCTTCCAGAAAAATCTGGTTGGTTTTGGTGTAATCCGTAAATTCTTCCAGGAAATGAATCTCACGGACAAACACAGACAGCACCAGACGGTTTTTCGCGCCCTCATGACGGTTGTAGGAACGGAACTGGCCGATCGCCTCCATCGTCATTCCGCGGTAGTCTTTCGATACATCCAGAAGTCGTTCTGAAATCATGAGTGGAATCACGTCCACCTGATCGCTCAGACGGCTGACTGCCAGGTCTGCGATATAAAATCCTTCCCCGAATACTTCGTGGCTGAATGTAAATTCCGATACGACCTCACCAATCACGCTAACCTTGTTGTTTTCAATCATTTTTTCCGACATAGTATCTCTCTCCTCTTCTTTTTTGCAGTTTTTCATGGCAGGTTCTTGGAGTCCTGCTTCTTACTGTATATATGTATGAGGGGAATGACCGTTTTAGAAGAAGAAGTGAGGGGGAAATTTCGACAGGGTGGGGGACATGAATCGACAGAGGGAATGGGATCGGCAGAGGGACGGAAACGGCGGGGCGCGTCGTTTCCTGGATATCTCTCGCTTGAATATACGAAAAGGAGCAGCTGGCTTGCGCGGCTGCTCCCACTTTACGATTATTTAGCTATTTTTACGGCTGATCATCGCTCTCTTTCTCAGAGTCGGATCAAGAATCTTTTTACGGATTCGTAAGCTGGTCGGGGTGATCTCGAGAAGTTCATCGGTATCGATGTAGTCGAGGCACTGCTCCAGGCTCATGATTTTCGGCGGAACAAGGCGAAGGGCTTCATCGGCGCTGGAAGAACGGGTGTTGGTCAGCTTTTTGGTTTTGCAGACGTTTAACTCGATGTCTTCCGGTTTTGCGCTCTGTCCGACAATCATGCCGGAGTAAACTTTAACGCCCGGTCCGATGAACAGGGTTCCGCGCTCCTGGGCATTGAACAGACCGTAGGTGATGGACTCGCCTGCCTCAAATGCAATCAGGGATCCCTGTTTGCGGTAACTTAATTCGCCCTTGAACGGTGCATAGCCGTCAAAGCTGGTGTTTAAGATACCATTTCCCTTTGTATCAGTCATGAACTCGCCGCGGTAGCCGATGAGACCTCTGGACGGAATCGAGAACTCCAGTCTTGTGTATCCGCTGCCGATCGGGCTCATGCCCTGCAGCTCGCCTTTACGGCTGGTCAGCTTCTGGATAACAGCACCGGTAAAGTCATCCGGTACGTCGACGTAAGCGATCTCCATCGGCTCTAATTTGCGGTTTCTCTCGTCATATTTGTAGAGTACCTCCGCCTTGCTGACTGCGAACTCAAAGCCCTCGCGGCGCATATTCTCAATCAGGACGGACAGATGCAGCTCGCCACGGCCAGATACCTTGAAGCAGTCAGCGGAGTCTGTCTCCTCTACACGCAGGCTGACATCGGTATTCAGCTCCCGCATCAGACGCTCGCGGATGTGGCGGGAAGTGATGAATTTACCTTCCTGACCTGCCAGCGGGCTGTCGTTTACCATGAAATCCATGGAAATGGTCGGCTCAGAAATCTTCTGGAACGGAATTGCCTCCGGTTTCTCCGGTGAACACAGGGTATCACCGATGTGGATATCTGCGATACCGGAAATCGCTACGATCGAACCGATCTTTGCTTCCTGTACTTCTACTTTATTCAGACCTTCAAACTCATAGAGCTTACCGATCTTAACTTTGCGGAACTTGTCCGGCTCATGATGGTTGACGATGACGCAGTCCTGATTTACTTTCAGGTAACCGTTGTCGATCTTACCAACGCCGATACGTCCTACATACTCGTTGTAATCAATCGTGCTGATCAGAACCTGTGTCTCTGCATCCGGATCTCCCTCCGGCGCCGGGATGTAATCCAGAATGGTCTGGAACAGCGGCTTCATATCCACATTCGGATCGTCCAGGTTCTTCTTCGCATAGCCAGAACGTGCAGATGCATACAAGAACGGGCAGTCAAGCTGCTCGTCGGATGCATCCAGATCCATCAGAAGTTCGAGAACCTCGTCCACAACCTCCTCCGGACGTGCTTCCGGACGGTCAATCTTATTGATACATACGATAACCGGCAGATCCAGTTCCAGTGCTTTACGCAGAACGAATTTGGTCTGCGGCATCGCGCCCTCATATGCGTCTACCAGAAGGATAACGCCGTTTACCATCTTAAGAACACGCTCTACCTCGCCGCCGAAGTCCGCATGTCCTGGTGTATCGATAATGTTGATCTTGGTGCCGTTGTAATTAACAGCCGTATTCTTGGACAGAATCGTGATACCTCTCTCACGCTCAATATCGTTAGAGTCCATGACACGATCGACTACTTCCTGATTGGCACGGAATACACCGCTCTGGCGAAGCAGCTGGTCTACCAGCGTCGTTTTACCGTGGTCAACGTGAGCGATAATTGCAACGTTTCTGACATCTTCCCGTTTCATTTTCATATCTGCTTACTCTCTTTTCTTATGATGATTCATTACATGTACTAATTAATAATTATTTTCTGTCACAGACAAGCATCCTGCCGTTTCGTCTTTGGCAAAGGATCCGCCCACAAAATAATACAGCTTGTTATTTTAGCATTTTTTTATCCATTATTCAATCTTTTTTTACAATAAAATGATTTTTCCGTCATCCATGCCAAAATAAACTTCATCCAGTTTTTCGATCCGGCATCTTCCATTTGTGCCCTCTATGAGCTTCTTCTCCGCTGCTCCCGCCTGGTCAAACGGCACCAGGATCGTCAGATCCACACCCTCGCCGTACTCGCTGTCCAGAATCGGCAGCTCTGCTTCTGCCAAAATGTACTGCACCTTTCCAAGCCCGCTGTAGTCTGTCCCAACCTTCCATTTACGAGCCAGGCATTTTTCCAGAACCACACAGTTTTTAAGACCTTCCTGGACTGCGCCGCCGTATGCCCGCACCAGTCCGCCGGTTCCTAAAAGTGTCCCGCCAAAGTACCGGGTCACAACCGCACAGACGTTGTGAAGCTCGCGTCCCAGCAGCACATCCAGCATCGGGCGTCCCGCCGTCTGCGCCGGTTCGCCGTCGTCGCTGCAGCGCGCCACCTCGTTATTTTCTCCGATCGTAAATGCCGAACAATGATGTCTCGCATCCCAATATTTCTTCTTGACTTCTGCAATAAATGCCGTCGCCTCTTCTTCCGATTCCACCGGGCGGATCTCCGCGATAAAGCGGGACTTCTTCTCCACAATCTCGCCCTCGCCGCCCTGATAGACGATTTTATAGCGCTCTTTCATCTTTTCCTCCATCTATGAACTACGCATCCTTAAAACGGATGTTTTTTCACCTCTTTAACCGCTTGTAAACCTTAGCTACTGTTCACGCATACGTGCCCAGTAACAGAATTTGCCGTGGCTTCGCATTTCAATACGGCAAATTCCTACTGCCACCACGTTTTCTTACGGCACTTTTGCTTCCAAAAGTGCCTACCCGTGAACAACCCTTATCTTTTATGATACCGTAAAAAAAACTTCATGACAATAGTATTTATTTATCCCATGAATTTTGATATAATTGGAAATACTGTATTTATTAATAGAACGAACCACTACGAACCCAAAGGAGGTTCTCATGAATTACGGTGTAAAAGCAACCAAGAAACGGATCCGGGCAGCCAATTCCCGGAAGAAGAAATACGCCAACCGGCTGTTTCTGACCTTCTTCAAGACTGCCTTTGTTCTTGTTCTGTTTCTCTGCGTGACAGGTGTCAGCACCTTTATCGGCATGTTTAAAGGCATTCTGGACAGTTCGCCGGACTTCAACCCGGACAGCTTCACTCCAAGCGGATATTTTTCTACTATATATAATAGCGCCGGGGAAGTGACCGACACGCTGGTCGGTTCTAACTCGAACCGAATCGAAGCATCCTACGAGGATTTTCCTCAGGATCTGATCGACGCATTCGTCTCCATCGAGGACTCGCGTTTCTGGCAGCACAGCGGTATCGATCTGCGCTCCATTTCACGCGCCGTGGTCGGTGTCCTGACAAATAATTATAAAGGCGGCGCCAGCACCCTGACCCAGCAGCTCATCAAAAATACCGTCTTCAACGGCGGTATGGAGACCAGCAAAGGTTCCAAAATCGAACGAAAAATCCAGGAACAATATCTGGCGCTGCAGCTGACAAAAAACGTCGATCGGAAGGTCATTTTAACGAACTATTTAAATACGATCAACCTCGGCAGCAATACGCTGGGCGTCAAAGCAGCGGCGCTGCGCTATTTTAATAAGAACGTCTCCGATCTGACCCTTTCTGAGTGCGCGGTCATCGCCGGTATCACACAGAATCCGTCAAAGCTGAATCCGATCAGCGGCGCGGAGGCAAATGCCGCCCGGCGCAAGGTCATTTTGCAGGCAATGTATGAGCAGGGCTATATCACAAAAGAAGAACAGGAGGAAGCACTGGCGGACGACGTCTACGCCCGTATCCAGAATGTCGACACGGCGCTCAAGGAAAATGAGACACCGTACTCCTATTACACGGACGAGCTAATCAGCCAGGTCACCGAAGCACTCAAAGAGCAGCTCGGCTATACTGACACGCAGGCGTCCAATCTTCTGTTCAGCGGCGGACTGCAGATTTACACCCCGCAGGATCCGCAGATTCAGGCGATCGTCGATGAGGAAGTCAACAATCCTGCCAACTACGACGCGGCTCGCTATTCGGTTGAATACCGCCTTTCCCTGACCCATCCAGACGGGGAAACGCAGCATTATTCACAGGAAACTCTGAAAACATGGATCCAGCAGGTCAAGGGTCAAAGCGGTTTTGACGGGCTGTTTAATTCCGAGGAAGAGGCGCAGACGGCGATCGATGAGTACCGCACCGCCCTCACGCAGGACGGAAGCACCGTTCTCGGTGAATCAGTTACCATGATTTTAGAGCCGCAGACCTCGTTCGTCCTGATCGAACAGTCCACCGGCTATGTCAAGGCAATCAACGGCGGACGCGGACAGAAGACGGCAAACCGCACCTTAAACCGTGCGACCGACTCCCTGCGGCAGCCAGGATCGACCTTCAAGGTCATTTCCTCCTTTGCCCCGGCATTGGATGCCTGCGGCGCGACCCTATCAACTGTTTACTATGACGGACCATACTCTTCCGGTGAAAAAGAGTTCCGAAACTGGTGGGGCAGCGATTACAAGGGCTATCACACGATCCGCGACGGCATTACCTATTCCATGAACATCGTCGCCCTGCGCTGCATGGCGGACACGGTAACGCCGCAGCTCGGTGTCGAATATGCCGAACGGCTGGGAATCACTTCCCTCGTAAGCCAGGATCAGACTCTCTCGACAGCACTCGGCGGTCTGACAAAGGGCGTCAGCAACCTGGAACTGACAAATGCATTTGCGGCGATCGCCAACGGCGGCACCTACACGAAGCCTATCTTCTTTACTAAGATTCTGGATCGCAACGGAAAGATACTGATCGACAATGAACCGGAGACGCGGCAGGCGCTCAAAGACTCTACCGCCTATCTTTTAACCAGCGCAATGCAGGATGTTATGCAGAGCAATACAATGTATACGCGTTCCGGTTCCGGGGTTAAATCGACCGGTACGACAGCGGCGATTCCCAATATGAGCTGCGCCGGAAAGAGCGGTACGACCACCAGCAACGTCGACGTCTGGTTTGTAGGCTTTACGCCGTACTACACTGCCGGTATCTGGGGCGGGTGCGACAATAACCAGCCATTAAAAGGCGGCACCGTTTCAAACGGCGGTACCAGTTACCACAAGCGCATCTGGCGAAATATCATGACACGTGTCCATGAGAGCTTAAGCGACTCCGGATTTACGGTTCCGGACAGCATTGAAACTGCTGAAGTATGCCGCAAATCCGGCAAGCTTCCGGTTTCCGGCGTCTGCAGCAGTGACCCGCGCGGAACGGCCGTCTACACTGAATATTTCGCGAAGGGCACGGTTCCGACCGAGACCTGCGATCACCACACCCGCGTGACAATCTGCTCCGCCTCCGGCGGCATCTCAACTGCCTTCTGCCCGACGAACCAGCAGATTTCCAAGACAGTTATGGTCGTTCCGGAAGACGGCGGAGAAACGGACGATTCCCGCTTCTCCATGCCGGGCGAGTGCAAGATTCACAATGGTTCGTCCACGATCATCCATCCTTCTGAGAGCGCCGATTTCTCAGCTCCGGGCTACAGCCCCGATTCAGATAATCTATCGGCTCCGATCCACTCTGCGGTTCCACGCCCGATGGCGGGAAGTGGACGGAATGGAAATAATATTCCGATTGTCCCGGCGAATCCGGAGCATTAACAGCAAAATAATATATCTGCAAAAAGCTGCTGTAAAAAGTGACATTCATATGCCTCTTTTACAGCAGCTTTTTATTTCCTCAACTGATTTTCTTTTGCTTTGCTTTCTTTTACTTTTCTTTCGTCTTCTCTCTAATCCTTCATCTTGGGTTTGCAAATCAGCGATGACAGATAGCCGAAGATCAACGCCCCGGAAATCCCCGCCGCACCCGCCGTGAATCCGCCGGTGAACAGCCCCAGAACCCCATCCTTGTCAATTCCATCCCGCACGCCCTTCCAAAGCGTATTCCCAAACCCCAGCAGCGGCACTGTTGCCCCGGAACCCGCCCATTTGGCATACGGTTCGTACAAGCCGATCGCACCGAGAATCGAGCCACATACCACCAAAAGTACCATGATCCGCCCCGGCATGAGTTTCGTTTTATCCATCAGAATCTGCACGGCGGCACAGAGAAGTCCGCCGGTCACAAATGCTTTGATATAGTCCATTTTTCTGCTCCCTCTCTAAAGTTTCTTGCAAATACCTATTATTCACCGAACGATTCTTTTCCCTCAAGCACCACTCCATGGGCAATCCCCGGCACATTCTGCCCCTCATTAAAGCTGATCTGGGACAGCAGCGCCCCGGTCGGCACAAACAGGACTCGTTTCCACTCACCCGCCTGTATTTTCGGAAGAATATAGCCGCACAGCACCGCCGCCGAGCAACCGCAGCCGCTCCCGCCCGAATGGGTATCCTGCGTCTTCGGGTCAAACATTTCGATCCCGCAGTCCATATGGATGCTGGAAATATCCTGTCCTGCCTCGCGCATAAAATCAAGCAGGATCTCCTTCCCCACCATTCCCAGATCGCCAGTGATGATCCGGTCATAGTCAGATGGTTTCCGATTAAAATCACGGAAATTCTGCAAGATTGTGTCTACCGCCGCCACCGCCATTGCCGCTCCCATGTTCATGGAATCGCGCATCTGCATATCGACGATCTTTCCGGGGGTGGCAGCTGGGATACAAGGTTGAAATTTGGGATGCAATTTTTCCTGTCCAGCATTTTTCAGTGATTCTGACGCATTTTCTTTCGCTCTGCGCCCATCTTTCCCTTCATTTTTCTCATTTCCCTCGATCATCACACACCCGCACCCGGTCACCGTCCAGGTTGTGGACTGCGGTCTCTGATTCCCATACGCCAGCGGAAACCGGAACTGCCGTTCTGCCGAGGCAAAATGGCTCGACGCCAGCGCCAGAACCCGATCCGCATAGCCGGCCCCTGCTGCCATCGCCCCCAGAATCATCGCCTCTCCCATCGTCGAGCAGGCGCCGTAAAGCCCGAAAAACGGGATATCAAACAACTCCACCCCAAACGAGGTCGCCACAATCTGTCCCAACAGGTCTCCCGCAAACAGGCAATTCACATCCGCCGCCTGTCTGCTCGCCTTATCCAGACATTTCTGCACCGTCTGGCGCTGCAATTCACTCTCCGCCTCCTCCCACGACTTTTTCCCAAACGTCGGATCCGGCTCCACCCGGTCAAAAAAACTTGCCAGCGGTCCCTCGCCTTCCGTCTGCCCCACGATCGATGCCGCCGATGTGATGATGGGCGGATGCTCAAACTGGATGCTTGATTTACCTGCCTGCATATAACTCCTCCTGAAACATAAAAACATTGTCAAAAATATACTGTTCAAACTTTCGCTACAATCTCAGTATTTACACAAACATACATTTTTATGTTTTCTAGTAATCTGCATTCCTCGCAGGCTTCATTCACCCGTTTTTACCATATTATTAATACTGCACCGCCGCCAGTTTCTCTCTCAGCTCCTGCGGGTCCTGGGACGCATCGACTGCCGTCTGCGGTGTGATCACGCCCTCTTTCGCCATACGGATCAGAAAATTATCCATCGTAATAGAGCCCTCTTTTGCACTAGAAAGCAGATAGCTCTGCATCTGCGGTGTTTTTCCATCGCGGATCAGATTCCGGATCGCCGGCGTGAGCATCATAAGTTCACAAGCTGCCGCCCTGCCCTTGCCGCCCGCCCTCGGCACCAGCTGCTGTGACAGCACCGCCCGCAGCGTCATCGAGAGCTGCATCCGGATCTGCGGCTGTTTATCCTCTGGAAAAACACCCACAATCCGGTCAATGCTGTCGATTGCCGAATTGGTATGAATGGTGGAAAAAACAAGATGTCCCGTCTCCGCCGCCATCAGCGCCGTCTCGATCGTCGCCGGATCACGCATTTCTCCAATCAAAATGACATCCGGGTCCTCACGGAGCGCTGCATAAAGCCCCTTATCATAGCTCTCTACATCCACGCCCACCTCGCGCTGGTTGATGATCGCCTGCGCCGGTTCATAGACATACTCGATCGGGTCTTCCAGCGTAATCATATGGAGCGGACGATTCTGGTTGATCTCATTTAAAATTGCCGCCAGCGTCGTTGACTTGCCGCTTCCCGTCTCGCCGGTTACCAGAATAATGCCTTTATTCCAGCTTGAAAACTGATTCACTGCTTCCGGAAGCCCCAGCTCCGACAGGTTCGGAATCGTACTGCCCAGAAGACGGATCGCCGCAGAGAGCGCGCCCTGCTGCCGGAACAGATTCACACGGAGACGCCGTCCCGCAAACGAAGCACTAAAATCCAGCTGTCCGATCGCCTCGATCTGATCTGCCGCATTGCCTGCCAGCTGGCGTCCATATTCCTCACAATCCTCACGCGTCAGCCCGCCATCCGTCAGCGTCTCGATTCTGCCGTCAATTCTGCATTTTGGCGGCAGCCCTGCAATCAGATGCACATCCGATGCCCTTTTTTCAGCTGCCAGCGCGATTAATTCCTCGATTCCATACATACCATCTGCCTCCTCTTCTCTTTCTGCACCATTTACAGTGCCAGCAGCGTCCGGATCACCTCGTCTACCGTCGAAACACCCTCTTCTACCAGCTTCTGCGCGTGTTCCAGCATCGGAACATACTGGCTCGCTCTTCTGGCTGCCTCTAAGAAACGTGTCCGGTCAGCTCCTTCCAGAATGCACCGGCGCAGCTCCTCCTGAATCAGCATTACCTCAAACACACCGATTCTGCCCCGGTATCCCGAATGGAAGCACTGATCGCATCCGGCTCCCTGCCAGTATAATTTTCCAGGCTTCTCCGGGATTCCTGCCATCTCAAGCGCTTTTTTCGGCGGCTGAATCTGGGTTTTGCAGTTCGGACAGATTTTCCTCAGCAGCCGCTGGGAAATAACGCCTCGCAGTCCCGCCGCAATCAGGTATGGCGCCACGCCCATATCTCGCAGACGGTCAATCGCCGAGATCGCATCTTCCGTATGAATCGTGGTGATAACGAGATGTCCCGTCATTGCCGCACGCATCGCGATCTCTGCCGTCTCACCGTCACGGATCTCGCCGACGCAGATGATATCCGGATCCTGACGCAGAACTGAGCGCAGACCCGATGCAAAGGTCAGCCCCACTTTTTCATTGATCTGCACCTGTGTCGCGCCCTTGATATGGTATTCCACCGGATCCTCCAGTGTAATCAGGTTGGTCCGATCCGAAAGAAGTTCGCGGATCAGCGTATACATCGTCGAAGATTTACCTGAACCAGTCGGTCCTACAATCATGATAACTCCGGAAGTAAGCCCTAAAAGTGTATCAATCTTTGCATCCTCCACTGCCGGAATACCGATACCGCGGCGGTTCAGCGTCTCCTCATTTCGTTTCAAAATACGGATAACCACTTTTTCTCCATACAGGGTCGGAAGGGTGGATATACGCATATCAATATCTTTTCCTCTTAAATGCATCACCGCACGACCATCCTGCGGAATTCTTTTTTCGACAATATCGAGCTGGGACATGATTTTAAGCCTCGAAATGACCGAATCCTTGAGTTCCGACGGGATCGTCATGATCCGGTGAAGCTGCCCGTCGATACGCATCCTGACGACCATCTCCTCCTCCGTCGGCTCAAAATGGATATCCGAAGCATTTTCCGAAATGGCGCGCTCAATAATCGAATTGACCAGGCGGATCATCGGCGTCACATTTTCCTGTCCTTCTCTTGCCGCCGTCTGCCCCTGACGCACCTCTTGTGCCGCTGCCGTCTCTGCCTGCATCTGCGCCATCGCTTCTGCCGCTCCCTCGTTGCCATACAAAATATTGATCGCACGCTTCACCGCCGGTTCAGAGGCGATCATCGGCACAATTTTCTTTTTGGAAGTATGCTGTGCTTCCTCAATCGCCATGAAGTTCAGCGGATCCGCCATTGCCAGATAGAGCTGGTCTTTGGAAATACGCACCGGTACGATCGTCATCTTCTTTGCCAGGTTTTTCGGCACAAAACTCGACATTTCCGGGCTGATATCGACCCGCGTCAAATCAATATAGTCAATGCCCAGCTGCATGCGAAGCGCATCGATCAGCTGACCTTCCGTGATATAATGATGCTTGACCAGCGTTGTTCCCAGACGTTCTTTCTCCCTCGCCTGATAGTCAAGCGCCTCTTTAAGCTGCCCTTCTGTGATCAGTCCAAGCTCCAAAAGCATGTCTCCCAATCGCTTTGTACGCATTCTCTCTACCTCCCTATAAATATGGATCTGGTTATTCAGCCATTTTACTGCGGAAATCCCGGATCCGGTCAAAGCAGTCCCGATCCATCTCGATCGCCGTCTGATTTCCAGTCGTCACAATCCACGCTTCTTCCAGAAGCCGCCGGATGATCCGCGCCGCCTCTTTCTGATCCTCTGCGGTCGTCTCACGGATCTCCTCTGTCCAACGACGGATCTGTACAATATCCAGGCCATTGTATGCATACTGCATCGCTGCCATCCGCCGTCCCAGGCATCCGCACGGCGCCGTCGCATTGCCGTAACTGCTTAAAATATAGCCATTCCGATCTGCCTCCGAAAGCTGCAGTTTTTCCAATACACCCGCTGCCGCCCGGATCGCCTCGATCGTCTCACTGACCTTCGGATCCCGGTATGTACTCGCCACGATCCGGTCCATCGTCGGCGTAAATGCAAACGACGCGCTGTAGGCGCCGCCTTGAAAACGGAGCTGCGGCACAAAATACCGGTCATCCAGCGCATTTACATACGGAAGAATCCGCCCGGAAAATCCATCTACAGCGCTCAGCTCTGCCGAAAAGACGGTATACTGGCTGGAACTCTCCACAATTACCGCCTCCCTGCGCGCCGGAACCGGGAAGGTATACCCAGCATTTTCCCCTCTGTTTTCCGTTTTATTTTCATGGTCTGGCATCTGTTCTCCCCGCAGATTTCCCAGAATCCGCCCCGCACAGTTCCGCATCCATTCCAGATTTTCCCTCGGTGCAACATGAAGAATCGTCACCGCTGTTCCATGCAGGATGCGGTCGCGCACCTCCTCCATCTTCTCTGCCAGCTGGAAGATCGCTGCATCCTCCTGTTCCAGTCGCCCGCGCAGTTTTTTCAAAAACTCATAAAACGCCTGTCCGCCGACATATTCCTGATACCGCGTATTGATGCTATAGCCAGATGCCGCCAGACGCACCGCCAGCGAATACGCATCACTGCGCGACTCATCACAGGACGGAATCGTCTCATCCAGTGCCTGAAGAACCGCATTCTTATCTCTCCACAGTGGATGTGATAAGAGTTCCAACAGGACATACAGGCTCTCTTCATAATCCTCCGCCATCCCGTACCAGCTCACCGCCAGCGTCGGATGGCTGTTTCGTCCCGCCCGAACCTCCGGATGTCCCTCATTCATGGAAAAATCATGCAGATAGCGCTCAATCTGATTTTCCTTTTCCATTCTGCCATACCGGGCATTTTCAAGCTCTGAAACAAACATTGTATATAAAGGAATGTAAAAACGGTCCTCTTCCGGCACGCCGCTCAAATCCAGATATAAACGATTATAGCTGATCGCTTCCAGATCCGACGGCGATTCATAGACCGAAATCCCATTTATCTCATATATCTGATATTCCGGCGTCTCTTCCGGCGGCGGAAGCTCATCGACCCGGATCATAAAATCCGCATTCGAACACTCCGACGCATTCCACGCATCAAAATCCAGGGTCTTCGCAATCAGCGCATCCAGCTCTGCCTCGCTCATCTCCGCCTTCATCTGCGCCAGATACGCGTCGCGCTCCTGCTCCATCTCCTCTGCCATCCCCGGCGTCGGAACCGTCGTGACAAGAACCCGCCGCTTCGCCGCGCCAAGCTCTGCCGCAAACCGTCGAATCTCCGCCTGTGCCGTCCCTGCATCCAGAGAATCATAGGCTGCCGCCTCATCCGCATACACATCCGCATCGCCCGTCAGTGCCCATTTCAGGCTGACTTCCGGCACGATCGAATCCGCAAATACATCCGTATCTTCGCCTGCCGTATAATCATGTATCGCCCGCGCCTTGAGCGCCGTCTCCACCACTGACGGGTCGATCCCGCGCTCCTGCATCTCGCACAATGTCTCATCCGACACCTGCCGGAACCGTTCTGCATCCTTCGGACTGCTGTCTGTCATTTCGAAAACAAAAAATGGCTTTTCTGCCTCCATCATCACCGATGCGCTCGCATCACAATGGATGCCCGCCGTCCGCAGCTTTTCCCTGAAAACCGATCCATCCACATTCATCATTCCCGCAATGATGCTGTACTGGATCAGCTTTTCCCATGAAATGCCGCTCAGATCCATCGCATACGATACCACCGCCGCATTCTCCGATGCGTCTCCCCGGTAAGCAGGACTGGGAACGGTTGCCTGACGGAAGAATGATTCTCCCCCATTTTCCAAACCATCTGGCTCGGGGCTGTAAAACGCACTCATCCCTATATTCTGCATTTCCTGTTTTTCCTGTCGCCCGCTGCCTGACTGGAAACTCCATCCGTCTTCTTTTCCATAGCTTTTCTTTGCATCACACAGATACTCTTTATCCAGGAATGCCAGAAACCGTTTCCAGTCCAGATCCCCATACAACAAAATCAGAGCATTATCGAACCGATAAAATCGATCATACATCTCCATCGTATGTTCATACGTCAGATCCTTATAAAAACGGTGCGCCTGTCCATTCGCATTTGCCGCCGTCTCCCCCGGATACAGCGCCCGCAAAACATTCCGCAGTGCCTCATTATCTGTATCATTCAGCATGCCGAAATCCTCGCTGTACACCGTTCCTGCCAGCGTAATCGGGCTTTCGCGGTCGCGCAGCTCATAGCGGACCGCTTCACGGTCAAAAAAGCGGCGTTCCCGCCGGATTCCCGGCGCTTTCATGCAGCTTAAATACACATCTGCCATCTTAAGCAGCTGTTCCTCGCTCTGGCTGCACACCGGATATGCCGTAAATGGTATATAGGTAAATGCATTTACAAATGTGTGGTATGTCTTGCTGCAAAGATCAAAAAAAATATCCTTACTCGGATATTTATCAGAGGAAGCAAGTACCGAATGCTCAAACACATGATTCGTGTCCGTCTCATCCAGATGCGGTGTCCGATAGGAAATCGAGAATCCCCGGTTTGTATCTTTATTTCTGATATAAAACAGGGACGCCCCGCTTTTCTCATGTTCAAAATACAGTGTCTGCGCTCCCAGCGCCTGCAGTTTTCCCACCTGTTTCAATGTAAAACCTGCTGTCTGAAATCCCGGCTGCAGTCTCCCATCTGCCGCCCTCCACTGCTTTGTATCTGCCATTCTTTTATCATGCCTCCTGCCATCATTCGTCTGCTGTCTTTTCTCTATATCTATTATACAAAAGCACGTCCTATATTTCCATAGAAAAAAGCACATCCGGTTCACTCTGTGTTCCGGATGTGCTTCTGATTCATAAATCTATTATTTATTCTTTCCGCAGCACTTCTTATATTTCTTACCGCTTCCGCATGGACACGGATCGTTCGGGTAAATCTTATGTGTATTGCGGACTGTGCCAGATGCCTTCTGCTCGCGGTACAGCTCTGTTCTTCTCTCCTCAGTCAGGATTGCATCCCACTGCGGAAGCTCATACAGCCAGGTAGCCTTTGCCTCTACCATGTTGTAATATAACTTCTCCGGGTCGATCTCAATCTTAACCTTGGTATCCTCATCCATGGTCTCGATCGGATTCTCATAGCCCTTTAAGCTCTCATTGATTCCATCCAGGAAACCGGTCATGATCATAACTTCGGTATCATACTTCTCAGCCAGTTCCTTAACGGTACCTTCTACAACCTCAGTCGGATTTGCAAGAATCTGCTCGTAAATGCCTTTCTCAATCGTAAAATATCCAGACCAGAGTTCCTCTTTCTTTTTATCATCCAGCCCGTCACCATATGCCAGATTGCGCCAATTTTCTAACAGTGTCATCGGTAATTCCTTCCTTTTTTCGTTCTTTCATTACTATAATAACATAGTATATTTAAGTATATAACAAGTTGGGGGGATTTGCAAGGAGGAAAACTGGCATCTGCCTATTTTATCGCATAAGCAAACGTATCACTCATTCCGTATCGCCGCCAACGGACTCAGCTTCATTGCGCGCATCGCCGGGAAGAATCCGGCTGCCATGCCGATGATGATGGCAAATCCTACCGATGGAACTGCCAGCCAGATCGGGATCACGGACAGTTTTCCATCCATTCCATATAAAAAAGTCGCTGCCAGAAACTGGTTAATCAGCACGGAAACCATAAAACTCAGCGCCAGTCCGATGAGTCCTCCCATGAAACCGATAAAACCTGCCTCAATCAGAAACATATTTCGGATGGTTGCAAGGGAACATCCCAGCACTTTCAGCACGCCAATCTCTTTCGTCCGCTCATAGATGGACATCATCATCGTGTTGGCAATGCCGATCGCAGCTACCAGCAGGGAAACGGCGCCGATGCCGCCGAGGGCTGCTTGGATCATGTTGGACTGCTGTTTGGACTGTTCCAACCATTCCATCTGGCTGTTTGCCTCATAGCCCATGTTGCTGATGGCTTTCTGAACCTCTATTACATGATCCATATCGTCCACATTGACCGTTGCTTCCTCATATACAAAATAATTGTACGGTTTTCCTTTTTTATTGGTCGGCTGACCCGGAATCGGCTTTTTCTTGAACACCTGTTTTAGCTGTGTCTTGAGCTTATCCAGATCAACGTAGACGCCGTAGCTATAATCACTCCACTCATCCGGTCCGCCTGCGACCAGACCGGCGGTTTTCAGCATATATTTCTTCGGAGCCGCCACCTTCTGGCTGCCGTCATCACCGCCGGAATTACCCTTAGACTGATAGTAGGCATCCGTGTCAAAGATCGTGAACATCGGCTTATTGATAAAATCGATATCCGGCATCTCTCCGGTGTCCCAATAGCCTTTTCCCGTCTTAGCATTGCTGAAATTCTGCGCGACCATGTTTCCGACCACCATCTCCATATCCTTCGTTTCGGCAGTCGGCAGACTTCCTTCCCCCAGCTTGATATTCTTCATTGCTCCCAAGGGGATCCCATGCAGCTGCACATTTCCCTCGTAGACACCCTGACGCATAATCACATTCAGGTTCAGATCCGGATAAGCACTTGTCACATGCGGAATCTTCTCAAATGTCTTCATCGTCTCATCCGTCATAAAGCTGTCCTCTGGATTTTTCTTATCGCTGGAATTTCCATTGTCATAATTATACACCTGAATCGCGGTCAGGCTTCCATAGGAAGAATACTGTTTGATGGTAAATTCTTTCAGTCCTATTCCGATGGAAACCATGACAACGATCGATGCCGTACCAATCACGACTCCCAGAACCGTCAGAAAGGTACGGAGCTTTCTGCGAAACAGGTTGTTGACGCTCATCGTCAGCAGATCACTGAATCTCATTTTCACCGGTCCTTTCTATTTTTTCTTTCTTTTCAGATGATCGTTTTGTTCTTTTTCAACGTCCTTTGTTTCGTCTTCCGATACATCTGCTGTCGTCATTTCCGGCTCGCCCAGCTCATTGTCCAGTTCCTCTTCTAATTCGTCTTCAAGCGCCTTTTCTCCTGCTATTTTCTTCTTTTTCCTCTTCCAGACAACTACACCGACACCTGCGCCCACCAGCGCAGCGATCACAAGCATCGGAGCGATCCGCCCAGCGCCGCCCGCTTGCGCCGCATCGGCATCTGCATCCATGCCGTTGTCCATTCCATCCATGCCGTCCATCCCGTCATCGGAAAACGCCTCACTCACGTTCAGAAGCATTTCTTTTTCGGTCTCTGAAACGACTCCATTTTCATCCTCATAGGAAATGATAATCTTCACTTTTCCATCATCGGTTGTCGGCGCAATCGCGGTCAGCATCGTATCGACATTGCCGGTTTCGCCCGGCTTGATATTTCCCACGTAAGCGTCAGATGGTTGGATAGAATCTGCCTCAAAACGCGCCATAACATTGTAAAGAATTACTTTTCCGGTGTTGTTGATGCCAAACATGACATTCGTCTCAGAACCAACCTCGATCGCATCCGGCATCACATCAATCGTGCTGGTGTTCAGCCGCGGCTCCTGTTTTACCGGGAGGGCAATTTTGACTTCTTCCTTGGCATTTTTAAATTCCGGGCTGTCGTACTGCTCCTGAATCGTCATGCGGTATGATTTCTGCTCCGCCGTCGGCGCCGCCTTGAACACCATCGAGAGATCCGCCGTCGCCCCCGGCGCCATGTTATTGACAACTACGGAGGTGGAACCGCTCTCGGATGTAAAGATCGGCGTATTTTCAACTTCTTCCGAAGCAAATGTAAACATAATATTGGAAGCTGCCACATCCGAAGACGCATTCTTCATCCGCACACGCAGTTCAAACGGCTGTCCGGCATAGATCTCTGCCGGGATCGTCTCGAAGCTGTCCACGATGATACGCGCCTTGGTTCGATCCTGCTCGCCCGCATCCGCCGATAGCTCATCGTCATCTTTTCCCTTGACGCGCACGTAAAACACCTTGTCCACCGGCTCCGAAAACTCGCCGCCCTCTTCTTCGCGGTATGTAACCAGATAGTGAATCGGGAAAAAGCCCGATTTTACGTCCTCACGCACCATCATGCTGTACGGAACCGTCACCATCTGCCCTGATTCCATATCCCCCATTTTACGGTTATAGTTGCCCTCATTGATATCAAACGGGAATTTCGTAATATCTGCGTCAAGCTGCATATCCACGCGGACATCGTAAACCTTTTTAAGTCCCGTATTGGTCAGGTTCACGCCAAAATCCATGACCTGATTGTACCCCGCATACGGTGTCTGCTGGTTATCGCCGATGGAAAAATCGTAGTCCAGCTTCGTGTTGTCGTCTTCCTCGGTAGAGGAACCATCGTAGGCGGATACCCACAGATTGACGCCGACTTTTAAACTATCATCAATAAAGAAAAAAGCCTGATAATATCCAGCTGACAGATCCCGGCGCAGTTTATACGTCAGAGTCACACTCTTGGAGGAACCCGGCTTAATGTCGATCGCCTTATTTTTAAACGTGTTGGAATCCGCCTCAAACGGAAAGGATTTGTCATACCAGTACAGATCTCCGCTGTCACCTTCGTCATCTGATTCACCAAAGGAATCTGTCATGAATCGCTCATATTCATACGCATTCGCAAGACGGATTGTCTTGAAGCTGTTGTCGCCTTTTTCTGCTGTATTATGAATCGTCATTTTGATCGAAATCTTATTGCCCGCCTTGCCGCGCGGAACTTTCGTGACCGTGATCGTTCCATTATTGTCCTGAAAATCCGTCATGTTCAGCATTTCCGCCTGCGCTGTCCGGCTTCCTCCCACCGCCAGCACCACAAAAAGCAGCAAAAACACCGCCCATCTCTTCCACTTTCTCATACCTCTCATTTTTCATACCTCCATATCCGCTCACATTAAATGCTGCTTTTATCAATTTCTCATTCTATCGTCAGCATTCCTGTGTTTTAGCCTCCTAAATTCCTGACACAGCCAACACTCTATTTTTATCTGTCTATTTCATATCTGCTCCGTCTTTCGCTCTCTTAAATTTCCTCTATTTTTCCATCTTCCTTGCCCATTTGCCGATTCTCCTCTATCTTCACAATCTTCCCATCGATAATATGGAAGATCCGGTCCGCATACGCCGCCAGATGGTTATCATGCGTGACCATAACCAGCGTCTGGTTCTGTTCCCGGACGATCCGCTGCATCAGTTTCAGCACATCCATCGTCGTGTGCGAATCCAGATTTCCAGTCGGCTCGTCTGCAAAAATGATCTCTGGATGTACCACCAGCGCCCGTGCAATGCCGACACGCTGCTGCTGCCCGCCGGACATCTGGTTCGGCATATGATCGCCGACTTTTTCCAGTCCGACCATTTTCAGATATTTTTCCGCCATCTCCCGGCGCCTGCCGCGCGGCACACCGCGGAAGGACAGCGGAAGCGCTACATTTTCAACCGCATTCATCGTACCGAGCAGGTTATATGACTGGAAGATAAATCCGACCCGCTCCCGGCGGAATGCCACCAGCTGGTTCTCGTTTAATTTTTCTATGTGCTGTCCAGCTATGACAATCTCGCCCTTCGTCGGCTTCTCCAGCCCCGCCAGCATATTCAATAAGGTAGATTTACCCGAACCGGAGGTACCTACAATCGCACAGAATTCGCCACGGTACATCGTAAAATCAACGCCGTTCAGCGCGTATACTTTCGTCTCGCCGACGCGGTAGACTTTATATAGATTTTTTACCTGTATGACAGGTTCCCGTTTCCGGAGTTCATTCTTCCCCGGCACTTTCCGCTCTTCCATCAGCCTTCTCCATTTTCTAACTTATTTCATGCTCCTGAATATTCCATCGAAATCCATTCCTGACAACCTGGATTTATACAAGTTTCAACCATTGCAATTCCAGTTCTTCTTTCTACATTATACCGGATTTGTTTCAATTCTCCTACCTTATTTTTCTTAATGTTCCTTACGCTTTTCTTACCGTTACTGTTCACACACGTGTGCCCAGCAACGGGATTTTGCCGATGCTGCGCATTCCAAATCGGCAAAATCTGCTGCCAGAACTGTATCGTACGGAATTTTCAGTTCAGAAAATTCCTACCTGTGAACAGTTACTTCTTACCAGCTTTTTCTCCCTGTCTGACCGTTCCTTACGCTAATCCATTTTGCCCTGGAAAGTCATTTTTATTTCCTATTTCATCGCAGGTAATCTTCCAGCCGTCATCACATTGTCCATATTTTCTATCCCCCCTATTCATATTTTTTATATCACAGATCATTAAAAGCTATAGCAATCCATCTGGAAATGTTTTATAATAGTTGGGAAAAATATGCTAATACGAATAGAGAAGGAGAATCAAATGAGACATTTGCTGAATCCACTGGATTTTTCCGTTGAGGAGATCGACCAGCTTCTGGATCTCGCTTCCGATATCGAAGCCAATCCAGCCAAATATGCACACGTCTGCGACGGAAAGAAAATCGCGACTCTGTTTTATGAGCCAAGCACCCGTACACGCTTAAGTTTTGAGGCTGCTATGCTGAACTTAGGGGGACGGGTTCTTGGCTTTGCTTCTGCCGATTCAAGCTCTGCTTCCAAGGGCGAGAGTGTGGCAGATACCATCCGCGTTATCTCCTGCTTCGCAGATATCTGCGCGATGCGCCACCCGAAGGAAGGTGCACCGATGGTTGCTTCCCTGCACTCTTCCATCCCGGTTATCAATGCCGGCGACGGCGGTCACCAGCATCCGACGCAGACCTTGACCGATCTGATGACGATCCGTTCTTTAAAAGGACGCCTGAACAATTTAACAGTCGGTCTGTGCGGCGATTTGAAATTCGGACGCACGGTTCACTCCTTAATCAATGCGCTGTCCCGCTACACAGGCATCCGTTTCGTCCTCATTTCCCCGCCGGAACTGCGCGTCCCGGATTATATCATTGAGGATACACTGAATGCAAAGGGAATCGAGTACAAAGAGGTCGAAAACCTGGATGAGGCGATGCCGGAGCTTGATATTCTCTACATGACACGTGTCCAGAGAGAGCGTTTCTTCAACGAGGAAGATTACATCCGTATGAAGGACTGCTACATTCTCGACAAAAAGAAGATGGAGCTTGCCCGTGATGATATGTTTGTGCTCCATCCGCTTCCGCGTGTCAATGAGATTTCCGTTGAGGTGGACAACGACCCGCGTGCCGCTTACTTCAAACAGGTTCAGTACGGCGTATACGTCCGTATGGCTCTGATCATGACTTTACTGGAGGTGGAAAAACCATGTTAAATATCAGCGGATTAAAAGAAGGTTTTGTTCTGGACCACATCCAGGCAGGACGCAGTATGGATATTTACTTTAAACTGGGGCTGGACAAGCTGGACTGCCAGGTGGCTATCATCAAAAATGCGCGCAGCAGCAAGATGGGACGCAAGGACATCATCAAGATCGACGGCAGCCTTGATCTGGTAAATGTTGATGTGCTCGGCTACATCGATCACCGTATCACGATCAACATCATCAAGGATGGAAAAATCGTAGAGAAAAAAGATGTCAAGATGCCGAAAAAAATCACAAATGTCATCCACTGCAAGAACCCGCGCTGCATTACCTCGATCGAGCAGGAGCTTCCGCATATCTTCTATCTCGCGGATGAGGAAAAAGAGGTATACCGCTGCCAGTACTGTGATGAGAAGTATTCGCTGTAAATTCTCCTGAATATATCAAATGAATATCAAAAAAGCCATGAACGACTTTTCTGTAGATTTACAGATCATAAGCGATTTCATGGCTTTTTATTATTTTCCAGATTATAGATTCCAAAAGTGCCTACCCTTGAACATCTTAATTCCAGAACTCTGTCTTACCTTCCAGCCCGATACTCTCAGCCTTGAAGCACGGATTCTTGCCTTCCTTTTTCTGCACCAGGTAATCATCCAGACATTTGAGCGCTGTATTTCCCAGAATCACGATAACCGGCAGGTTGATGATCGCCATGATACCCATGAGGACATCCGCGAGATCCCATACCAGACCGAACTGGAGCTGTGCGCCGATGAAGACAACTACCACCGCAAACAGGCGGAACACGTTCATTTCTTTGTTTTTCAGTGTACGGCCTGCGATGTAGTTGAGACATCCCTCACAGTAGAACAGGTTGCCGAGCAGTGTCGTAAATGCAAACAAAAGAAGTGCAAATGTAATGAAATACGGTCCGATCACGCCAAATACCGTTCCCAAAGATTCCTGTACGAACGGAGCGCCTTTCAGCTCTTCGGACGGAACGATACCGGTGCAGAGGCACATCATCGCTGTTGCCGTACAGATGAGGATTGTATCGATAAAGACGGAAAGCATCTGTACCAGTCCCTGCTTAACCGGATGGCTGACATTGGCTGCTGCCGCCGCGTTCGGTGCAGAACCAACACCCGCCTCGTTGGAATACAGACCTCTCTTGATTCCCTGCATCATGGCAGAACCTGCGAATCCGCCGAAGATCGCCTTGAAATCAAAGGCATTGGAGAAGATATTGACAAACACTTCCGGTAGTCTTCCGATGTTTAAGAACATGACCGCAACTGCCATCAAGATGTAGAAAACGCCCATAAACGGAACCAGCACACCGGTAATGCGGACAATCTGTTTTCCGCCGCCTATGATACAGATGCCGACCAGAATCGCCAGAATGGCGCCGCCGATCATCGGAACCAGGCTCCTGTCCCCCATCATAAATTGATGGTAAAAACCGTAATTCGACATGCTGTCAATCAGGTTAAAGGACGCCAGCATATTAAAACCGCCAGCATAAGTAGCAATCAGGGCAATCGCGAAGACAACGCCCAGCGCACGGCTCTTCAGCGCCGCCTCGATATAATAAGACGGACCTCCGTAGCTTCCGCCGGATGCGTCGCGCTTCTTATAAATCTGTGCCAGCGTGCTCTCAACAAAAGCCGATGCGCCGCCCACAATCGCGATCAGCCACATCCAGAACACCGCGCCGTAACCGCCGATCGCGATCGCATTGGCTACACCTACGATATTGCCTGTGCCGACGCGGCTCGCCGTCGATACCATCAACGCCTGAAATGCGGATACGGAGTTGCTGTCCGTCTTCTCTCCAACTACCCGGATTGATTCCGGAAGCAGACGGAGCTGTACGAAACGGCTTCGGAGTGTGAAATACAGTCCGACCGCCAGCAGCATGATAATCAGCAGATAGCTGTACATAACATTGCTGATCACACCAACGAGTGATGCAAATCCTTCTAACATAAAATTTCCCCCTTTTCTTTTGTATGCAATATAGAAAAAAGAGCCGCTGCCGGATAAAGATGCTCTTTGGTATCTGCATTCGGCAACAGCCCTCTTAAATGATTTGAGCAAAACGGTAAGCCGGGTTATGTCGTTGAATGGTCATCTATCTAGTCCTGCTGTCGCCAGCAGGCTCAAGCGACCTACCCGAGAGCAGACGGGCCGCCTTGCGCTCTCTGTTCGGTCTTGCTTCGGATGGGGTTTACATGTGCCCCGGCTGTTACCAGCCGGGCGGTAGTCTCTTACACTGCCCTTCCACCCTTACCCGGTAAACCAGGCGGTACATTTCTGTTGCACTGTCCTTGGAGTCGCCTCCACCAGACGTTATCTGGCATCCTGCCCTGTGAAGCCCGGACTTTCCTCACCTGCAGCCTTTCGGTTCTGCAGCCGCGACCATCTGTCTTACTCAAAACATCCTAACTCTACCATATTTTCAGGCATTTGTCCAGTCAATCATACTTTAAAACAGCTTCCGCCGATAAATTCGCGCACAATCGAATTGTGCGGCACCTGTTCGCTGCTGACACCCAGAAAATAATCGAGAAATTTGAGCAGCCGCTTCGCCTCGTTGTACTCCGCCGAATCACGCGGAACACTATATAAGATCGGCTCCGCATACTGTTTGAGCACCGAAAGCTCATATAAAAACGCAGAGTTGAACATCGCATCCGCCTCTTCCTGATACGGGAAAATATTCCGCTCCTCGCCCCGGCGTACGGAATCCCACATCCGGATCGTGTCCTGTGCCGACGCACCGCGCGTTCTCGCATCGCGGACCATCCGCCGGATCAGACGTCCGTCCGTCGTCGGAACTCGGTTGTGATCGTCGATATTTAACTGTGTCAGCGCACTGATATAGATCTTAAATTTCTTATCACGCGGCAGTGAATACGACAAATCATCATTCAGGCAGTGGATTCCCTCGATGACCAGAATATCCTCCGCCCCAAGCTGCAAAAAATCGCCCTTATATTCGCGCTCGCCCTTGACAAAGTTGTAAACCGGCAGTTCCACGCGTTTTCCCGCCAGAAGTTCTTCCATATCTTCATTAAACTGTTTCACATCGATGCAGTTTAATGCCTCATAATCGTAATTTCCATTTTCATCCCGCGGGCTGTCCACACGGTTGACAAAATAATTGTCCACCGCGATCGGATGCGGTTTCATTCCCAGCGCGCCGAGCTGAATCGACAGACGGTGTGAAAAGGTCGTTTTTCCCGAAGAGGACGGTCCTGCAATCATGATCAGTTTGCGTCCGCTCTCATAAATCTGCTCCGCAATATCTCCGATCTTCTTTTCCTGCAGCGCCTCCTGCATCAGGATCAGGTCGTTCATGTGCCCCCGCGCGATCGTATCGTTGAGTGTTCCCACGTCAAACACACCGAGCTTGTGACCGAGCTTTTCCGCCTCCTGCTGGACATCAAACAGTTTTTTCTGCGGATGGAACGGCTGAATCGCCTTCGGCTGCTTCTTGTTCGGCAGACGCAGGATAAATCCTTCCTCGTACATCTGTAAATCAAAATATTTGAGATACCGGGTGCTCATGACCATATATCCGTAGAAATAGTCGTCATAATCGCCGAGCCGGTAAACATTGACCCGCGACGCCCGCCGGTAATTGAACAAACGCGCCTTGTCATACATGCCCTGCTCCTGGAAATGATCCATCGCCTCATCCGTATTTTCACTCCGTTTCTGCAGCGGCAGATCCTGCTCAGACAGGCGCTTCATCTCCGCTTTCACACGGTCTAACAGCTCCTGGCTGAGTGTTACCCCGCCTTCCACCTCCACATACAGACCATTTTCAACAGAAAAGCAGACCGTGATATTTTTCACATTTTCCCTGCCTGCCACATCCTGAAAGGCTTTCATCATCAAAAAGACGGCACTTCTCTGATATGCCAGATAGCCAGCCGTATCTGCCGCTGTGATAAATTCCATCTGGCAGTCCTTCTGCAGTGTTTTATGCAGCTCCCGCAGCCGTCCATTTACCGAGACCAGAAGAATATCATTCTCGTAATTCTTCTGATACTCCTCCGCAATCTCCGCGTAGGCGGTTCCCTGCGGATATGTTTTTATCTCACTCCCAATCCGTACCTCCGGCATGTAATCCCCTCCCTAAACAATCTGGATTGGAAACGCCGGTTTCTCCCGCACAACCTTCACGGCATCACCCAGCTTCCTCATCAGATATTTCTCCATAAATTCTGTAAAAATGTGTTCAATTCCATAATGTCCGGCGTCAATGACCGCCATGCCCTGTGCAACCGCGTCGATTCCTTCATGGTGGCTGATATCTCCTGTGATATAAACCTGCGTCCCGGCTGCCAGTGCCTCTCCCATCGTGCTTCCTCCCGCGCCCGGGCAGACCGCCGCTTTCTGAATCACTGCTTCACCGTCCAGCTCACCGAAGACTGCCGCATACGGCAGGCCAAATGCCTCCTTGACCTGCTCGGCAGCTGCCCGCAGCGTCATCGGCTGTTCGAAGCGTCCAGTGCATCCGATTCCGTAGGAAGTGCCGTCTCCGGTCTCTCCCATTTTCTCTAAAACTTCACAATCCGTCAGTCCCAGCTTCTTTGCCGCCAGATCTGCCATGCAGCCCGGCGCTGCGTCGAAATTCGTGTGCATCGCATAGTAGGAAATATCATCCTGAATCATCCGCAGGACTCTTCTGCCGATGAAATTCTGATCGGACACCTGCTTGATTCCTTTGAAAATAAGCGGATGGTGCGTCAAAATCATATCCGCCCCCGCCTGCTCTGCCTGCTCAATCACAGAATCTGTGGCGTCCACCGCCAGAAAGATCGTATTCACTTCCTTCCCGCTGCGCCCCGCTAAAAGCCCCGGATTGTCCCAGTCACATGCCATGCTGCGCGGCGAAAGTGTTTCCAGGATCTTGATAATCTCACTGCATTTCATGTCTCGTCTCCTCTATCAGCGCCAGATAGGCGGTCAGTTCGTTGATGCGCGCTCCACGGCGGCTGATCGCCGCCTCTCCCGCTTCACTGGCTTCTAAAGTTTTCTTCTTGTTCTGGGCATCATTTTCTGTCAGCCCTGCCAGCACCTGCCGCGTCATCTTCTCTTCTTTCTCCAGATACGCAAGCAGCACCGGATCTTTCTTCCGGATCAAATCGGCTCCAAAACGGTAATCCTGCTCTCTCCCCGGCCGCATCGTGCCTCGCGCCGCTTCTATCACTATGTAATATTTTCCCTCGTCCGTCAGCATCGCTTCCCGGAGAATCGAAAATCCCTGTTCTTCCAGAAAATGACGCACTTCGTCCTGCTCCGACTGCGGCGACAGAATCAGGCGTTCTTTTCCCTCGCTCCAATTCTCCCACACATGGCGTCCCTGTTCCAGAATCCGGCAGGTCAGTTTTCCGCCCATTCCTGCGATCACAACTGTGTCTGCCTCGCCTGCCTTCAATTTTGCCAGTCCGTCTGACAGGCGCAGTTCAATTTTCCCGGAAAGCTCCACCTCTTCCACGTGTTCTTCCGCCCGCTCCAGTGGGCCTTTCCGCACATCCATCGCCAATGCCGACGGGCACACGCCCTTCTGCACCAGCCAGATCGGCACATAACCGTGATCGGTGCCGATATCTGCTACCCGGCTGCCCGGCTGTACAAAAGAAGCGATCCGTTCCAGACGCTTCGAGAGTTTTACTTCTGTCCGCATGATTTATTCTCCTGTGTTCTACTTTTTATTTCTTCTTTCCAGATCATTCATCCAGATAATCCTTCAATTTTTTGCTCCGGCTCGGATGGCGCAGCTTCCGCAGCGCTTTCGCCTCGATCTGGCGGATCCGCTCGCGGGTGACATTGAACTGCCGTCCTACCTCTTCGAGCGTGCGCGGTCTGCCGTCGTCCAGGCCAAAGCGCAGACGCAGCACCTTCTGCTCCCGCTCGGTCAGCGTATCGAGCACTTCCATGAGCTGTTCATGCAGCAATGTATAGGTTGCCGCATCGACCGGAACCTGCACATGATCGTCCTGAATGAAATCGCCCAGATGACTGTCTTCCTCCTCGCCAATCGGTGTCTCCAAGGAAACCGGATCCTGTGAAATCTTCATGATCTCCCGCACACGCTCAACCGGCATCTCCATCTTTTCCGCGATCTCCTCCGGGGTAGGTTCCCGTCCAAGTTCCTGTAAAAGCTGTCTGGAAGTCCGGATCAAACGGTTGATCGTCTCCACCATGTGAACCGGAATCCGGATCGTCCGCGCCTGATCCGCGATCGCGCGCGTGATTGCCTGACGGATCCACCAGGTTGCATAGGTGCTGAACTTAAATCCTTTTGAATAATCATATTTTTCAACCGCCTTGATAAGACCCAGATTTCCTTCCTGAATCAGGTCAAGGAACTGCATGCCTCTGCCGACATAGCGCTTCGCAATGCTGACAACCAGGCGCAGATTCGCCTCCGCCAGACGTTTTCTGGCATTTTCATCTCCCAGCTCCATCCGCTTCGCCAGTTCAATCTCCTCTTCCGGAGAAAGCAGCGGCACTTTTCCGATCTCTTTCAGATACATCCGGACTGGATCATCGAGGCTGACGCCATCCGGGATGCTGAGATCCAGGTTGTCCACGTCGATCGGCTCCTCCTCCTCGCCGTCTTCAAAAAGTTCTGGCTCCATGTCCTCATCGTCATCCATCCGGAGAACGTCTACATGATGATTTTCCAGAAAATCATAGATCTGATCGAGCTGTTCCGGACTCAGTATCTCACCATGGAAATAATTCAATATTTCTTTATTGTCCAGTACATTTTTCTTTGTTTTTGCCAATTCCAGAAGCTGTGTGAGTTTTTCTTCAAATGTAACTTTTTTCTCTTCCATAGTTCGTCCTTCCTTCCATCCTCAGAACCTGCCCGACCATTTCCAATTTTGTTACTGAACACGCATACGTGTCCAGTAACGGAATTTGCCGTGGCTTCGCATTTCAATACGGCAAATTCCTGCTGCCACCACGTTTTCTTACGGCACTTTCGGTTCCAAAAGTGCCTACCCGTGTACAGTAACCCAATTTTTCCCAATCCGCAATCACTCCAACGTAATTACGAGCGAAGACAATCCCGCCTGTTCCCGTATGAGCCGCTGCAGCTCATTCAAATCCGACGCCCGCCGGATCTGATCGTCGAGGCTGTTCTTCTTGATCCGGCGCACCGTCTCCGCAAATGCCTTTTTCTGCTCCTCATTGTTTAAGGATTCTTCCAGACTTGCATTGAAAAGCGCCGCGACTTCTTTATAATTGCCCTCGTCGTCGATAAAACGGTTCAAAATCGCCGCCGGATTGACATTTCCAACTTCCAGACCCTCAAATACAGCTTTTGCCGCTTCTTTATAAAGTGGTTTTACAAAATCCTCCGGTCCGATGATGTCCTTGATCCGGGCATACAGCGATGGTTCTTCAATCAGCCATGTAAGAAGCAGGCGTTCTGAACGGCGGATGCCCTCGTCCTTCTCCTTCTTCCTGCCCACCGGTCTCACCGCCGGTCCCGCATTTCCCGGAAGCTCTGCATTTCCAGCACCGCGGTTTTCCGACACTGCCCCGGCACTGCCGACGCTTCCGCCTACCTCCCTGTTTTGTACCGCACCAGTCGTATTTCCGGTTCTATATGAATCACCATAGCGACCCGCATATCCGCCTGCTGCCGTCTCCCCGACGCCATACCGGCTTCCGAGCTGGTTGACCAGCCGCCGCAGATCTTCATAATTGATAAAGTATTCCCGCGAAACCGCCTGTATATAATTATCCCGCTCCAGCGCCTCGCCAAATTCAAGCAGCTTGCGCGCCGTCTGATTGTAAAATGCCGTCTTCTGCTCCGGATCTTCCATATCAAAGCCGGCTTTCAGCACATCGATCTCATAGAGAAAGCTGTTTCTAGCCGTCTCGATCCGCTTTTCAAACTCCTCTGCTCCCAGGTTTTTCATAAATTCATCTGGATCCTTATACGGACGCATATTCAATACCTTGGTTGAAATTCCTGCCCGCTTGAGGATTGGAATCGCCCGCAGCGCCGCTTTGACGCCCGCGCCATCGCTGTCGTAGGTCAGAATGACCTGATCCGTATACCGCTTCAGAAGCGCCGCATGCTGCTCGGTCAGCGCCGTTCCCAGCGATGCGACCGCGTTCGTATAACCTGCCTGATGCATGGAAATCACATCCATGTAGCCCTCGCAGAGCATCATATATTTCTTTCTCGAAGTACGCGCGTAATTAAGTCCGTATAGATTCCGGCTTTTGTCAAACAGCATCGTCTCCGGTGAGTTTAAGTATTTCGGTTCCCCGTCCCCAAGGACACGTCCGCCAAACCCGATCACCCGGCTGTTGACATCCATGATCGGAAACATAACACGGTTCCAGAACTTGTCCCTGGCGCCGCGCTCCTCGATCGTCACCAGCCCCGTATCCTTTAAAAGCTCGTCCTCATAGCCCTTGCTTTTCAGATACCGGTACAGATCGTCGCTGATTTTATTGGAAAATCCCAGTCCGAACCGCCGGATCGTCTCATCCGTCAGCTTCCGCTTTACCAGATAATCATATCCTATCTTTCCCTGCGGCTGCTTGAGCTGATAATAAAAATAATTGGCTGCCAGCTTATTGATCTCCAGAAGCGCCGCCTTGCGGTCCGCCTTCGCCTTTGCCTCTTTAGAATATTCCATCTTCGGCAGTTTCACGCCCGAACGGTCCGCCAGCATCTCAACCGCCTCGCGGAATGAATAATTTTCATATTCCATCACAAACGTAATCACATTGCCGCTGACACCGCAGCCAAAGCAGTGGTACATCTGCTTGGACGGCGACACAGAAAAGGATGGCGATTTCTCATGATGAAACGGGCAGAGTCCAAACAGGTTGCTTCCCTTCTTCTGCAGCTTCACGTATCCGGAAATCACATCCACAATGTCGCTACGCATTCTGACTTCCTCGATTACCTCTTCCGGATAATACATTTCTTCCTCCTTATACGCTCCAGGCTTTCGGAATAAACAATTCCTTAAACCGGTCAATCGCGTAAATATCTGTCATACCCGCGATATAATCGCATACCGCGCGCTCTTTCGTCTCATTTCTTATCTCCATAATCCGGTGGGATTCTTCCGGAAGTTCCTCCGGATGCGCCATATAATATCCATACAGCATCTCGATCATCTGCTGTGCGCGCCCTTCCTCCGCTTTCGCAATCCCGTCATGGTAGACATGGTCAAACATCCAGCGGCGCAGCCCGTGCATCGCCTCCTCGCGTTCCGGTGACATCGCCACCTCCGGCTTGTCCTGGCTGTGCTCGATGATGTCGTGGATCATGATATTCAGCCGCTCATGCACACTGTTTCCCAGAATGTCCGTGTACTCCCGCGGCAAATCCTCTTCCTTCATGATCTTTCCCCAGATCGCATCATCTATATCATGGTTTATGTAGGCAATTTTATCTGAAAGCCGCACAACATTCCCTTCCAGCGTCGCCGGATGACCGCTCGTCCGGTGGTTCAGGATCCCGTTGCGAACCTCCCAGGTCAGGTTCAGCCCCTGCCCCTTCTGCTCCAGCACCTCCACAATGCGGACACTCTGCTGATAATGCGCGAACCCCTCGCTGCAGAGCCGGTTGAGCACCGCCTCCCCCGAATGACCAAACGGCGTATGTCCCAGATCGTGCCCCAGCGCGATCGCCTCCGCCAGAGACTCATTCAGCCGCAGCGCTTTCGCGATCGTGCGCGCTATCTGCGATACTTCCAGCGTGTGCGTCAGGCGCGTCCGGTAATGGTCGCCCTCCGGCGCCAGAAAAACCTGCGTTTTCTGTTTCAGACGCCGGAACGATTTGCTGTGCAGAATACGGTCGCGATCGCGCTGATACTCTGGCCGGATGTCGCAGAGCGGTTCTTTCCGCTCCCGTCCCCGTGTATTCGCACTCAGCGACGCATACGGACTCAGGGTTTCCTGTTCCCATTTTTCGATCGTTTCTCTGATATTCATCCAGATCCCACCTTTATTCAGAATAATTTACGGAATAAATTCGAAAGTTCGCCCATTATCTTATAATAATATCATATTTTTGTAATTTGGGACAGAGGTTTTCCATGGATTTTTGATCTTTTTCTATTTTCTTTTTTTATTTTATGTGGAAAGAAGGGGAATTATGACTACTTATTTCCATCTATTGAACAAAGGGGCTTAGAATGAAAAAGAGAAGACATCTGTTCTTTTGAATACAGACATCCTCTCTTTATTATCATACATACAAAACGTAACGGCTGTCCCTGATGGACCTCATCTACATTTTATTTTCACTTATTATTTTTACTTATCCGCTTTTTCAAGCAGTTTCTTGATACCCTGAATTGCTACTAATACACCCAGGATTAACAGCAGCACTGCAAATACAAGCTGCAGTGTATTTCCCAGATCCAGACCGGTCGTCATAAATGCGTTTGTGAGCTTTATGATGGTCATGCTCAGTGCAGTAAAGGTAACTGCCATCATGAACAGCATCGGCACCCAGAGCATCCAGCCCTGACGCTTGGTTTTCTTTAAGAATACTGCACAAGCTACAAGAGCAAGTACCGATAACAGCTGGTTTGCAGAACCGAATAACGGCCAGATCTCTGCATAGCCGACCTTGGTAAGCAGGTACGCGAGTACCAGTGTGATGATGGTTGCAAAATATTTATTGGTTACTACTTTTACAAACGGGCTCATATTTTCCTCGTCTGTGTCCGAATCCATGAAAAATTCCTGGAACGACAGACGTCCTACCCGGGCAACCGAATCCAGGGAAGTCAGTGCAAATGCAGATACCGCCAGGTTGATTAATGTAAATACAAGCGAATGCGGCAGACCAACTACGGAAAGAAAGTTTGCGATCGCGCCTGCAAAAATCTGCGGCTGGGTGGTAAGTCCCTGTGCTGCTGCCTCGCCATCTGCAAAGGAAGCAACTGCAATCAGTGCGATGATAGCAAGCATACTCTCCATCAGCATTGCGCCAAACGAAACTGGAAGCATGTTCTTTTCATTTTTGATCTGTTTAGATGCAGTACCGGAAGATACCAGAGAATGGAAACCGGAAACTGCGCCACAGGCAATCGTTACAAATAAAATCGGGAACATATACTGTCCATTTACATTAAAACTTGTAAACGGTTTCAAATTACATGCCGGATTGGCCACAAATACACCGATAACTGCACCGACGATCATAAAGATCAGCAGATAGCTGTTCAGATAATCACGCGGCTGAAGCAGCGCCCATACCGGAGCGACACTGGCAATCAGAATGTACACAAAGATAATAATATGCCAGGTTCCAAGATCGACATAGACCGGGAAATTCAGTCCCAGCGCGATCGCTGCCACCAGTAATAAGATAGCGACGGCTGTGTTGATCCATTTGTTGAATTTGGTATATTTGAGGAAATATCCAAGTGCAACTGCCTCGATGATAAATAACATAGAAGTAGTTGCAACGGCTCCATTTGCCGCTATCTTTGTGACAGCACCCGCCTCATCAACCGTAAATCCCTTAAATGTTCCCGCTACAACGTCTGCAAACGCTGCGACAACCAGAATACAGAACAGCCAGCAGAATAAAAGGAATAATTTCTTTCCTAATTTTCCAATGTACTCTTCGATGATGTATCCGATTGTACGTCCCTTATTTTTGACAGACGCATACATGGATGCAAAATCCTGAACGGCGCCGAAAAATACGCCGCCGATTAAAATCCAAAGCAGGACCGGAAGCCAGCCAAAAATTGCCGCCTGAATCGGACCATTGATCGGACCCGCACCGGCGATCGACGCGAACTGATGACCAAACACAACGTTTGTATCAGCCGGTACATAATCGACACCGTCCTCCATCTCATATGCCGGAGTTTTGGCATTCGGATCGATGCCCCACTTATTCTGGAGATAACGCCCGTACAGGAGGTATGCTCCTCCCAGAACAACGATGGCGATTATCATCATCATTACTCCACTCATAGTTAAACCTCTTTCCTTTGTTTATTTATAAAAAAACGCCTCTGCTATCCAGTCGGATAACAAAGGCGGATTTTCTATCCAAACAGTTTTCCTGCTCCATCCAGTAACTCTCTGTATTCCCGTTCTTTTATTGCCATACTCATTGCATTTTATACCATATAAATTATACTCTTTTGAGCAGAAAATTCAATTAACACTTTAAATATAATTTACAATTTCATTTGTTGTTTTTTGTGCACCTTGCACTTCCTATTGTTTTTACAACGGAAAACTTCGCTCCAGACACAATGCCCCATACCCCACCCGCTCATTCGGATATACCGCCTCCCCCGGCAGACTCCGCGCCCCGCGGATGAGATATGCTTTCAGCTTCTCCCCATACAGATAGGGATCGTTCCCATTTACAATCCCCCATTGCATCATCAGAGCCGCCGATCCGGTCACAAATGGAGCGGCAAAGGAAGTTCCTGTCACCGCCTCATATCCGCCGCCTGCGCGGGCGGTGATGATATTTACACCAGGTGCCGCCAGCTCAGGTTTGATCGGATGCCCCAATCTTGCAAATCCACGACCGGAAAAATCTGCATACGCCTGCGTGGCGTCATCGTACGCCCCCACCGAGATCGCCCGGCTGGCGGTCGATGGGATTGTCAGCGTCGTGTCCGGCGATGCCGTCAAAAAACGTGTTTCCCTGTTCAGTGCCATGCCCGCTGGCAGCCACAGATCATACTGACCATCCCGTATTTCTTCTGGAATCAGACGGATTTTCCAGAGCCCGTCCTGAATGTAGCTTCCTTTGGGAATCAAATCCAGATAAATCTCCTGCGCCTGACTGTATGGACTCGGCATCCCATAATATAGAAGAATCTCTTCCCTCTCATAGGAAAGCCGCTGTGCTCCCAATGATTCCCGGATCACCCCGGTGCTGCTGTCGCCCGGGCTGAAAATTTCTACTGAAAACCGGTCCTGATACAATTTCCATAGCTGCACACCGAAGCCCGTCTGATATTCCCCCACTGCAAGCTCTATCTCCACCGGACGTCCCATCTGCAGAAATCCCGCCCGGTGTCCCATGCTGTATCCTTCATTTCCGGTTCCCACGATGATGGAAGTCCGCCCCCGCTCTGCCATCGAATTTAGATACGTCTCCAGCAGGCTGGTTCCGTCATGCGAACCGTATGTATTTCCAAAGCTCAGATTCACCGCCACCGGCATCCGCCATTCCTGTGCGATTCCCACCACATAGTCCAACGCCCGCATCAGCTCTGTTGTCCTGGGAAATGAATCCGCAAGCGGCGTTCCAAGCTTCACGACCAGAAGTTCACTCTCCCAGGCTACTCCCCGGTAGTGTCCGCCGCCCTCCCAGCCATTTCCGGCTGCAATCGCCGCAACTGCCGTCCCGTGCCCGCTCACATCCCGCGACTGGACGATCTCGTAAGCGCGTTCCCGGCTGCCCGCCTCCAATGCCCGGTTGAGCTCCTCCCGCGTATAAATCCGGTTCTGCTCCTGATCCCAGAGTGCGGCGATGCGCGTCGTTCCATCTGTGTTCCGAAAATCCGGATGGAAATAATCGATTCCGGAATCGATGATGGCAGTCAATGTGCCGCGACCACTTAAATCAGCATCTCTGCCATACACGTTTTGAGAGACTTGATTTCCGCTCTGCACCGGCGCAATACAGGTATCCCGAATCGCCCGGTTCACCTCAAAATAAAGACGCTTCGGCTTTTCTATATACTCAACCTGTGATAATCCTGCCAGATCATCCACCTGCGATTCAGGGAGCCGCACAATCGCGTAGCCGCCGGAAAGTGGATAAATTTCCGCCTGCGGCAGCTGTTCCTGCAGCTTTTCCACAGTTCCATTATATTGAATGATTAATTCCCAGCGTTTCGTATTCTGGTCGTATCCCATCTGAAGTGCCGGGGACTTTTCCCGTTCCGCTTCTGTCGCATCCAAAGATAAGTTTAAAAGGTTTTCTTTTTTCTGGCTCTTGCCATTCACTAATTCACTCATTTTACAGTTTATGCTTATATGGCAAATCCCAGCATCATATTCTATCTATTTTTTTAACAAAACAAAACCCGGCACATCTCTGTACCGGGCTATCGATCATGCAGAAGAAGGGACTTGAACCCTCATGATGTTGCCATCACACGGACCTGAACCGTGCGCGTCTGCCAATTCCGCCACTTCTGCTTACTGCGGGAGATGGGACTTGAACCCACACGAGCATACACCCACAAGATCCTTAGTCTTGCCTGTCTGCCAATTCCAGCACTCCCGCTTACTGTTTTTCAATTTTCTCTGTCCGATGATTTTCTCACCGACAAAGAGTAGTATAGCACAATTTCATTTAAATTGCAAGCCTGTTTTCCGCAAATTTATACCTGAATTTATTGAATCAGAGTATAGCAAAAACCCGGCACGTCTCTGTACCGGGCTATCAGTCATGCAGAAGAAGGGACTTGAACCCTCATGATGTTGCCATCACACGGACCTGAACCGTGCGCGTCTGCCAATTCCGCCACTTCTGCTTACTGCGGGAGATGGGACTTGAACCCACACGAGCATACACCCACAAGATCCTTAGTCTTGCCTGTCTGCCAATTCCAGCACTCCCGCTTACTGCTTTTTATTTTTGCCTGTCGAGTGAGTCACTCACTGACGAAGCTTAGTATAGCACAGGCGCTCCGCGAATGCAAGCATTTTTTTGTTTTTTTTATTTTTTTTTATTTGTTCTAATTATTCCTATATTTTTATAGTTTCTTTCTACTGCAAAATCATGTATTTCAGCCCTATCCTACCACTCCGCAGCTCCCTTAAAAAATCCTTTCTTACTTCTTAAACAGGAAAATAGACAACCATTACACATTTCTGATTACTGTTCACGCATACGTGCCCAGTAACGGAATTTGCCGTGGCTTCGCATTTAAATACGGCAAATTCCTGCTGCCACCACGTTTTCTTACGGCACTTTCGGTTCCAAAAGTGCCTACCTGTGAACAGTAACCATTTCTGCATTCCTATAGCCACAAAATGTCTCCTTTGAGATTGAAAAAGCGCTGTCTTTCTGCTATAATACATAGTTGCATTGATTTCTTTCATTAAAATTAAGAAACATTACAAAAAGGGCGTAAAAAGGCGCAATAAGAAACCGAAAGAAAGGCGGAAATCCTGATAAGCAAAGGGTTTTCGGATAGGTAAATCATAAAATGAAATTAGGTATCGTAGGTCTGCCAAACGTAGGCAAAAGTACACTGTTTAATTCTCTGACCAAGGCTGGCGCTGAGTCTGCCAATTACCCGTTCTGTACCATCGATCCGAACGTCGGTGTCGTACCGGTTCCGGATCCGCGTCTGGGTCAGTTAGCAGCTCTTTATAATTCTGCCAAAATCACTCCGGCTGTGATCGAGTTCGTTGATATCGCTGGTCTGGTAAAGGGCGCTTCCAAGGGCGAAGGTCTTGGAAACCAGTTCCTTGCCAATATCCGTGAGGTAGACGCGATCGTACACGTTGTCCGTTGCTTTGAGGATCCAAATGTTATCCATGTAGACGGCAGCGTCAATCCGCTCCGCGATATCGAAACCATCAACCTGGAGCTCATCTTCTCCGATATGGAAGTTCTGGAACGCCGTATTGCCAAGACAACCAAGAGCGCCATGGGAAATAAATCCCTTGCAAAAGAGCTGGAAACTCTGAAAAAACTGTATGCGCACCTTGAAAACGGCAATCTGGCTAAGAGCTTTGAGCCGGAGGACGAGGATGAACTCACGTTCATCAATACGCTGGATCTCTTAACCTGGAAACCGGTTATCTTCGCTGCCAACGTATCTGAGGATGATCTGGCAGATGACGGTGCTTCCAATGAATATGTAAGACAGGTTCGCGAATTTGCAGCTGAGAACGACAGCGAGGTATTTGTTATCTGTGCACAGATTGAACAGGAAATCGCAGAACTGGACGAGGACGAGAAAAAGATGTTCCTCGAAGATCTCGGTCTGACCGAATCCGGTCTTGAAAAACTGATCGCAGCCAGCTACCGTCTGCTTGGTCTCATCAGTTATCTGACTGCCGGAGAAACCGAGACACGCGCATGGACCATCAAGGTCGGCACCAAAGCTCCGCAGGCAGCTGGAAAGATCCACTCTGATTTTGAGCGCGGTTTCATCAAAGCCGAGGTAGTCAACTATCAGGATCTCTTAGACTGCGGTTCCTACAATGCAGCCAGAGAAAAAGGGCTGGTACGCATGGAGGGCAAGGACTACGTGGTGAAGGACGGCGATGTTGTGCTGTTCCGTTTTAATGTTTAATACCCCTTCTATATAATTTAAAAACATTTTCCCCGAAATTCGCTCATACACTGTATTAAACGAATTCCGGGGATTTTTTATGAGCTCAAAAACAAAAATTGTCGTACTCCGCATGAAAGAGATTATTTATACTGCTATCTTTATCGGACTGGGGCTTCTTCTCATCGCCCTTCTTCTCATCATGTTCCGACCGGGCAGGAAGACGCAGAGCGCCTCCGCTCCCGCTGCGGTCGGCATTTCCTATCTGCCTGGTATGTACAGTTCTACCCTGACACTCGGCAGCCAGGCAGTCAACGTCGAAGTCACGGTTGATTCCACCCAGATCACCTCTGTTACCTGCCGTCCTTTAAGCGATTCCATCGAAACTATGTACCCACTGCTCTCCTCCTCCGCTTCGCATCTCTCGGAGCAGATCGTGAGCACGCAATCGCTTGAAAATCTCTCCTTTGAAAGTGGCAGCCAGTATACCTCACAGGCATTATTAAATGTGATACATACTGCATTAGCAAAAGCAATCCTTTAAATTTCGTATAGCATAACATCAAAAATTTCAAAGAACACCTTCATCGGATGCTTTAGAAAAGCGCCTTATCTTTTAACCAAAAAAATCCGGCTGAACCATCTTTCCAAACGGTTCAACCGGACTTTTTATTTCCGTATTCTTTTACGTTATTTACTGAATAACCTTAACCGGGCACTTCGCTGCACAAGCTCCGCAGTTTACGCACTTCTCATAATCGATAACAGCTACGTTGTTATCCATATGGATTGCATCAAACTTACACTGCTTGGTACACAGCGTACAGCCGATACAGCCAACCTGGCAGGCTGCCTTGACAGCCGGTCCACGATCGTGGGAGCTGCACTGTACCAGATGTTTTGCCTTGTACGGTACCAGGTCGATCAGGTGTTTCGGGCAGGCTGCCACGCAGGCACCGCAGGCTACACACTTCTCTTTGTCTACAACCGCTACGCCGTCTACCACGTGGATTGCATCGAATTTACATGCCTTCACACAGGTACCGAAGCCGGTACAGCCGTAAGAACATGCCTTTGCACCGCCACCCGGTACAACGGATGCCTTCGCACAGTCCTCGATACCATGGTACTCGTACTGTACTTTTGTCTTGTCGCAGGTACCTTTACATTTAACGAAAGCTACCTTCTTCTCAGAGGAACCAGCCTCTACACCCATGATAGCGGCAATCTTCTCTCCAACCGGAGCACCGCCGACCGGGCAGGCATTGACCGGAGCTTTCCCTTCTGCGATAGCCTTAGCAAGACCATCACAACCCGGATAACCACAACCACCACAGTTGTTGCCCGGAAGCTCTTCACGGACAGCTGCCTCTTTTTCATCCACTTCTACTTTAAACTTTGCGCCGAACAGACCAAGGCCTACACCGACGATGATGCCGACTGCCGCGATTACGACAGCTGCAATAATGATTGAATTCATATCCATCTTCGTCTCCTCCTTCTACAGTAATCCGGAAAATCCGAGAAATGCAATTGCCATCAGGCCTGCTGTTACCAGTACGATAGGAGATCCCTGGAAGTTATACGGGATATCATTTCCTTCAATGTGCTCACGAATACCTGCTAAAAGAATGATGGAGATCGTATAACCAACGGCTGTACCAACACCATTTACCACGCTCTGTGCAAATCCGTAACCATTCTGAACGTTTGTAATAGCAACACCAAGAACGGCACAGTTTGTTGTGATCAGCGGAAGGAACACGCCCAGCGCATTATACAGGGAAACCATGCACTTCTTTAAGAACATCTCTACAATCTGAACCAGCGCTGCGATAACGAGAATGAAAACGATGGTTTTCAGGTAATCGATACCAAGGGGCTGAAGAACAAACTGGTAAATCAAGCTTGCAACGATGGAAGCGATGGTGATAACGAAGATAACCGCACCGCCCATACCTGCTGCTGTTTCAACTTTTTTAGATACACCGACGAAGGAGCAGATACCGAGGAACTGGCTCAGTACGACGTTGCTGACCAGCGCCGAGCTTATGGCAATAATAAGTAATTCTTTCATCACTTCTCCTCCTGTTCCTTATCACATTCTGCAGTATGTCCGGCACAGCTTAAGCAATCACCGTTACATCCGCCTTTCTTCTTCTGTTTAACAGAACCGTTGGTTGCACACGGCATCTTCAGACGGTTCTGAAGAGCAGTCAGGGCAGCCAGAACAAAGAATGCACCCGGTGCAAGGATGAAGATAGAAATTGGCTGGAAAGCTGCCGGCATAATCTGTTTACCAAAAATGGTGCCTGCACCCAGAAGCTCACGGAAGGAACCGATGAGTGCCAGAGCAACTGTAAATCCAAGTCCCATACCGATACCGTCAAATGCAGAAAGAACCGGACCGTTCTTCATAGCATATGCCTCGGCACGGCCAAGGATGATACAGTTAACTACGATCAGCGGAATATAAAGTCCCAGGGAAGCATATAAGCCCGGAACAAAACCTTCCATCAGCATATCGATAATAGTTACGAAGGATGCTACTACTACGATCTCTGCCGGAAGACGCACGCCGTCCGGAATGATCTTACGAAGCAATGCAATCAGAAAGTTCGCCGCAATCAGTACGGCGGTTGTCGAAAGTCCCATGCCGACACCGTTGATGGCGGAAGTGGTTACCGCCAGGGTCGGACACAGACCCAGCATCTGAACGAAAATCGGGTTTTCTTTCCAGATACCGTTATATAAGCGCTCTACATATTTATTCATAATCTTTCCACCTCCTACTGTGCCAGGCAGTTAGCCACGAAATAGATAGCTGCATCTGTTGCGTTGGTAACTGCTTTGGAAGTGATCGTTGCACCACTGATGGCCTGGATCTGATTGTCTGCAGACGCGCCTGTCTTAGTAACTTCCAGGTTCTCAGCTTTCTTGCCGATAAACTGATCCTTGAAATCCGGTTCTTTGGCTCTCATACCAAGACCTGGCGTATCGCTGATGCTTAAGAAACCGATACCGGTCAGCTCGCCCTCGTTGCTGATACCAACTGCGATCTGCACGTTGCCGCCGTAGCTCTCTGCGGAGGTAGAGGTAATCAGGTAACCGATCTGGTTGCCGCTTGCATCCAGCGCTTCTTTTGCATCATTGATGGTAACTTTTCCAAATCCCCACTCAGAGATGCTGTCCGCTGCAGCAGTTACTGCGTCAGCCAGCTCCTGCGGTTCATCAAAGCTTGCCGCATCCGGGTAAACTTCCTGATAAGTTTTAGTAGCTGCTGCCTCCTGTGCCTGTGCAATCGGATCCAGCGTAATATCATGTACTGTTCCCAGACAGATACCAGCTACCAGAGTAATAACGAAAAGGATGATTGTATTTTTGATAATCTGGTTCATTATTTCTTCTGACCTCCTTTTCCAAATGCTGTCGGAAGCGTATAGCGCTCAATCAGCGGTACCAGCAGGTTGCTGAAGATGATCGCATAGGAAACGCCCTCCGGAGAAGCACCCCAGAGACGGAAGATTCCGGTTACGATTCCGAGGATCAGTCCGTATACGATCTGTCCCTTCGGAGTCAGAGGACTCGTTACATAATCGGTTGCCATAAAGAATGCACCGAAGATAAGACCACCTGCACAGATCTCACTGAGAGAATAGGTCAGGTTGAATCCACCAAACAGGAATGTAAATACAAATACGGTTCCAATGTAAATCAGCGGGATAACCGGGCTGATAACTTTGCGGACTACCATGTAAATAGCACCAATCAGCAGGGCAATTACAGATACCTCACCGATAGTTCCCGGGATACGTCCGATTACCAGGGATGCCAGATCCACTGTCTCACCGGCTCTTAACTGTGCCAGCGGAGTTGCACCTGTCAGACTGTCAAATCCAAGCTTTGCGGATGAGAAGTTATTCATAAACAGAGCGAAGGAAGTCAGAAGGAAACATCTGGCTGCCAGTGCCGGGTTCATGAAGTTCTGTCCCAGACCACCGTAAAGCTGTTTTACAACGATGATTGCAAAGAATGCACCAAGAACCGGGATCCAAACCGGGATTTCCGGCGGCATATTCAGTGCAAGAATCATGCCGGTAACAACTGCACTGCCGTCCGAAATCGTAATCGGCTTGTGCATTAATTTCTCATAAAGATACTCGGCTGCCACACTGGCGATCACGGTAGCGATCAGAACCAGAAGTGCATTCATGCCGAACTGCCATACACCATAAACACTGGCAGGAATCATGGCGATCACAACGTCAAACATCAGGCGCTGTGTCGTAACTCCGTCACGAACGTGAGGTGATGACGATACTTTTAATAATTTTTCCATTTCTTCCCACCTCCTACTTTCTGCGGCTGGCTGCTACTGCCTTACGCATCTCTTTGAATGCCTGGGTCAGCGGCCGTCTTGCCGGACAAGCATATGCACAGCATCCGCACTCAACGCATTCCATGCCGTTTAAGCTCTGGAATTTCTCAAGATCGTGAGCCGTAGATGCTTTCATCATCAGCGGAGGTACAAGGTGCTCCGGACAAACGCCTACACAGCGTCCGCAGCGGATACATGCTGACGGCTCCATCGCTGCTACCTGGTCCTTGGTAAAGGTGGTCAGAGCAGATGAAGTCTTCGCTACCGGGAAGTCAAGGCTGAAAAGAGCCTGTCCCATCATAGGGCCACCGGAAATCATCTTCTCCGGTTCCTGTTTAAAGCCGCCTGCTGCCTCTACCAGTCTCTGATAGTTGGTACCAAGACGTACCTCAAAGTTCTGCGGCTCTGCAATGGCATCACCGGTTACCGTAATGATCTTGCGGATCAGCGGAGTTGTCTTGCATACTGCATTATAAATAGAAGCAACGGTATCAATATTGTCTACGATACAGCCTGCATCTGCCGGCAGCATGGAAGAATTGATCTCACGTCCTGTCACTGCATAGATAAGTGTACGCTCACCACCCTGCGGGTACTTGGTAAGCAGCGGACATACTTCGATCCTCGGCTCGTCCTTTACCATCTCCGTCAGCTTCTTGATAGCCTCCGGCTTGTTGTTCTCGATACCGATAACACCCTTCGCATTGTCAAACAGCTGAAGCATAACCTTCAGGCCGCCGATAATCTGCTCCGGACGCTCCATCATGGTACGATAGTCACTGGTTAAGTACGGCTCGCACTCTGCACCGTTGACGATAACGTAATCAATTGCGTTCTCATCTTTCGGAGTAAGCTTTACATGTGTCGGGAAACCAGCGCCGCCCAGGCCGACGATACCGGCATCCTTAACGATCTTACGGATCTCTTCTTTCGACAGCTTTGTTGCATCTCTGTCTGTTCCGAAGCCCTCAATCGCCTCTTCCTCACCGTCATTCTCCACCAGGATTGACTGAACCATTGCACCATTGGCAACCAGCTTGGACTCGATTCCCTTTACCGTACCGGAAACAGAACTGAGTACGTTTGCGGAAATAAATCCGCCTGCCTCTGCAATGATCTGGCCTTTCAGCACGTGATCGCCCTTCGCTACCAGTGGTTTCGCAGGTGCGCCAATGTGCTGGGACAGCGGATAAACCATGATCTCGCCCTGTAACGGTTCGAGAACCTTGATCGGCTTATCCTCAGACAGTTCTTTACCCTCATATGGATGAATGCCGCCTATAAATGTAGCCAAACCCATCAATTAAACCCTCTTTCTCTTACTAAATTTTCCTTCATCCTCCACCCATTCACCTCCCGTCAGATGCCTTTTCTGCCGAAATTGTGAAAATATTATCGGGCGTAGGAGCTAGAATCTACCGCGTATAGTATAACACAGGTAAAAAAAATTCACAATTGAAAAATGAATCTTCTGCCCCCTTCACTCTGTATAAAAATTAATACAAATGGTTATAATATAGCTTTTGTTTATACAGAATTAACAAAACTGTGTAAAAATCCCGTAAAACTTTCCCTTAAATACTATGTCAATAGCCTTGGCGAAAAAAGGAAAGTCCGGCGGAGTTTGCCTCTGCCGGACTTTCCTTTTTTCTCGTTACCTAAAGAGCTGCACAGTCTACTGGAAAAACTTACTCCAGTACCCCTGCACAAAAATAAACAGCACAATCAGTGGAATGACATATGTCACATACGCTCGCACCTGGCGCGGGAACTTCACGCCTTTTCCCTCATTTGCCTCCTTGAGGAAATTTTCAAATCCCCATCCATACCGGCTGGTACAGAACATCAGGTAAACGAGACTTCCGAGTGGAAGCAGGTTGTTGCTGACGATGAAATCCTCGAGATCCAACACGTTGCTGCCCTCTCCGAACGGCATGAAACCACTCCAGAGATTGAAACCCAGCACGCACGGAAGCGACAGGACCGTAATCACCACCAGATTGACGCAGACTGCCTTTTTGATCGAACAGCCAGTCAGATCCGTTGCAAAGGATACGATATTCTGGAATACCGCTGTGACCGTTGATGCCGCCGCAAAGGTCATAAAGACAAAGAACAGCGTGCCCCAGAAACGTCCGCCTGCCATGTGGTTAAATACATTCGGCAGCGTGATGAAGATCAGGCTTGGTCCCTGTCCTGCCTCGATGCCGTAAGCCGCACATGCCGGAAAAATGATAAGTCCTGCCATAAACGCTACCAGCGTGTCAAGGACCAGTACATTGATCGCCTCGCCGGTCAGGCTGCGCTCTTTATCGATATAACTTCCAAAAATCGCCATCGCACCGATACCGATACTCAACGTGAAGAACGACTGTCCCAGCGCCGCAAATACGACCTTGCCGACACCAACCTCCTGAATCTTGCCAAAATCCGGCTTTAAGTAAAATTCAAGTCCCGGACGTCCGCCTTCCATCCGCACCGAATTGATTGCCAGCACAACCATCAGGAATAATAGGCAGACCATCATCATCTTTGTGATCTTCTCAACGCCGTTCTGGAGTCCCATCGCACAGATGGAAAAACAGAATACGACACAGAGCAGCATAAATACCGTCATCAGTCCCGGATTTGCCAGTACAGAGCCAAACTCCCCTGCTACACCGTCCGCATCCAGACCCACGAAATCGCCTTTCGCCATCTTGAACACATACAGCAGAAGCCATCCGGCTACCGTCGTATAAAACATCATCAGGACATAGTTGCCCGCCATCGCGAACCATTTTTCAAAATGCCACTTAGTACCCTTTGGCTCCAGCACATCAAATGAAAGCGCCGCACTCTTCTGGCTCGCTCTGCCGACCGAGTATTCCATAACGATGATCGGAAGACCTAAAAGCACCAGAAATGCCGCATAAATCAGTACAAACGCCGCGCCGCCATACTGACCGACAATGTACGGGAATCTCCACACATTTCCCAGACCGATCGCACAGCCCGCGGAAATCAGGATAAATCCCAGCCGAGAGGAAAAACGTTCTCTTCCCATTTCTACTTACCTTCTCCTTTTTTATTTCTACAGGCCCACACTGACAAGAGTCAGACGGGCGCAAAAAGAGGCGCCTCCGCAAATCCCGGTACCAGCCCGAATTTCGGAAACGCCACCAAATGGTATTTTACTATATTCTGTTTTAAAAGACAAGTTTTCAGGTGCTTTTTATCCTTCAAACGTCTCGACTTCCTCCCGGTTCGGCACCGACGGAGCTGCTCCTGGGCGGGAAACGGCGATCGCTGCCGCTTTTGCCGCATGTTCCAGCGCCGTCTTCGGGTCTTCACCGAGCTGTAAGCCGCCAATAAAATAACCGGTAAATGTATCGCCTGCCGCTGTCGTGTCCACAACCGGCACTTTATAGATTCCCTGACGAAGGACTGTGTCGCCATCGCGGTACACGGAACCATCGCCGCCGAGTGTCAGGACAATCTTCGCCTCCGGGAACTGTTTTACCAGTCCGTTCATCAGCGTCTGCGGATCTTTGGTTGCCTCAATGCCGCAGATATCCGACGCCTCCACCTCATTTAATAAGAAGTAATCCACATATTCCAGCGGATAGGACAGGATCTTCGCATTCATCGGGGACGGATTCAGAACGATCTTCATGCCTTTTTCATGGGCTTTCTCCATGATATAGCCGATCTCGCTGATCTCATTCTGTAAAATCAGGAAATCGTCCGCCTCAAACTGTGTCAGGACGCGATCCACCATTTCCCTCGTGATCCGCTGGTTGGCACCGCCATACAGCAGAATGCAGTTCTGCCCTGCCGGATCTTTCTGAATGATCGCGTGTCCTGTCTGCCCGTCGAGATGCTCGATCAGCTCCGTGTGGACGCCCGCCTTCTTCATCTGCTCGATGAGGAAATCTCCATCCCCGGCTCCGACAGCTCCGGCGTGCCATACGTCTGCGCCCGCCTTGCTCAGCGCGATCGACTGATTCAGCCCTTTGCCGCCGCTGAATACCTGCAGTGACTCGGAGGACATCGTCTCTCCCGCTCTTACAAAATGATCCACCTGATACGTATAATCAATATTCAGTGAACCAAAATTCAATACCTTCACTCTGCTCCCCTCTCTCTCCGGTTACCGGGACGGCTGTATTCTCGCCGTGCTCTCCCGCACCACCAGTTCCGGCGCAAAGATTACCTTGCTCTCCGGTCTTTTATGTTCCCGTATCTGTTTCAGAAGCAGCCGTACCGCCTCTCTTCCCATCTCCCGTACCTGCTGGCGTACCGTTGTCAGCGGCACCTCCAGCATCCGTGCATAGAAAACGTCATCGTATCCGACAACCGAAACATCTTCCGGTACTTTCTTTCTATATTCCTTGAGTTTTCTGCATACGCCATACGCCGAAGCGTCGTTGCAGGCGAAAATCGCCGTAAAATCCTGTGAAATGAGCTTTTCGACCGCCGCCGCGCCGCCCTCCTGCGTATACTCGCCGGCACAGACGAGACGTTCATCCACTGGAATTCCCGCCTCCTCCATCGCCCGGCAGTAGCCATGGTAACGGGCCTCCGAATCCATCTGGGTCGCATGCGGTCCCACAACGCAGGCAATCCGCCGGTGTCCAAGGCTTAACAGATGGCGCGCCGCCAGATAACCGCCGATCTCATGGTCGGTACCGACCGCCGGACAGTTCCGAAGCTCCGGGATCCGGTCAACTACCACATAGGGTATGTGGATCGATTCCAGATAATCGATCTCCTCCGCCGCCATCTCCCGCGTATTATCTTTAGCCATGATAAACACAATGCCGTCCGCGCCTTTATCCGCCAGAAGATCGATATACTCGCGATCCCGGTCATAATTATCATTCGTGTTGCAGAGAATCACACTCCAGCCATTTTCGCGGCACGCCTCATCGATCGCACGCGCCATATTGGCAAAATATACATTGGAAATATCCGGGACGATAAATCCTATGGTCTTGCTCTGCCGCTTTACCAGACTGACCGCGAGCTGGTTCGGACGATAATTCAGTTCCCGCGCCTTCGCTAGGATCTGATTCTTTGTCTCATCCGAGATCTTATATCCTTTTCCATTGAGAACCAGTGAGATTGTCGTCACGGAAAAACCAGTCGCAGCGGCAATATCCTTGATGGTTGCCCTCACTCATCCACCTCCGATGCGATCAGATCCATGAGAACCTGAATGGATTTCTGATATTTTTCTATCTCGACCCGCTCATTTGGCTTATGCGCCATGCCTGCCTCGCCCGGACCAAATAAGAGAACGGCTGCATCCAGCTTGTGTTCCACCAGGATCGAAGCATCTGTAAAGAAATTAATCCCAGTCGTCTCCACCGGAAGCCCTTTTTTCTCCAGTTCCTTCGAGAGCTGTTTCACAAGCGGATGTGATTCTCCAATCTCGATCGCCCGCCGGTCATTGACAATCCGGCAGCTGACGCGGAATTTTTCTTCTGATGTAACGGAACGCGCCGCCGCAAACGCCTCCGCCTGACCGACTACCATCTGGCTTGTCAGTCCCGGTGTCATACGGATATCCATGAGAATCCGGCAGGTGTCCGGCGTCATATTTGGCGCCACGCCGCCGGAAATCTGCGTTACCTGCGCGGTCGATGCGCCGAGAACCGGGTGTGTGAAGCTTTTCACATATGTTTCAATCTCACCGGTCAGCGCCATCGCCTGTTCCACGGCATTGCAGCCCTCCTGCGGGTATGCCCCGTGGCTCGTCTTTCCGTGTGCTTCTATCTCCAGCCACAGGCAGCCTTTCTGCGCCACGCCCAGCCTGCATCCCGTCGGTTCTCCTATCAGAAGCGTTCCAATCGACGTCTCCGGGACTTCCTTTAAGATCTCCCTGGCGCCGATGCCGCCCTTTTCCTCATCACAGGTTCCGAGGAAATGGATCGTACGCGGCACCGGACGACCGGATTTTTTATATTCACAGAGCGCGTACACCATCGCGGCAAGCCCACTCTTCATATCGCTGGCACCGCGGGCATAGAGAAAACCGTCCCGTTCCACCGGAACCGCCGGGTCAGTCTTCCATTCTCCGGTATCTCCGTAAGGAACCGTGTCCAGATGCCCGTTCCAGAAGATCGGAGCGCCATCCGACTCCCCCTCAAGCTCCGCCAGCACATTGGCGTGTGTCGCGTCAATCCGCTGTATATGTGCAGAAATTCCCGATTGTTCGAAATACTTGCACAAATATTCTGCCACTGCTCCCTCGTCATCCCGTCCATTGACACTCCGAATGGTCAGAAGCTCTTTTAAAAGTTTCACCGCTCCGTCCATACGCGCTCTCCTTTTTCCTGCTATCTTATTTCTGAATCAGCCAGTCTGCGATATTCTGCCACAATTTATTGTAGTATTCCCACTCGCAGAATTCCGGCGGTGCCCAGTGCGGTGCACAGTCGGTTGTGACAACACCGCTGCGCCCTTTTCCATAAGAAGCAAACGCGATAAACGGATCGCCCTCTACAGTAACCGGAACCTCTGCCTCCGGTTTTGCGATTACCTTATTGTAACCGAGAACCTCCGGCCAGTCGGTCGGAATGCCCTTTAAAGCTTCATGCTCGCCCACGGTTACCGGTTTTACACCCTCGCAGTGTTCCATACGGTCATCGACCGTCAGAACCTCGACTGGAAGAACCTCCTGTACGGCTGTGTCATGCCATTTGCCCTTTGCATCCACGCCGGAGAAGGTCAGATAGCCGCCGACCATCAGAAGAGCGCCGCCATCGTTGACATAGTCGCGGATCAGATTGCAGCGGTTCGGCATTTTCTCACTGCGGTTAAACGTAGCACCCGGCAGAAGCAGGGTGTTCGCTCCAATATCGGACAGAATTACCAGATCATACTGTTTCAGTTCTTCCATTGTAAATGGAAATTCTTCATTTGCCAGATGGTTTGGAAGGAATGTCACCTCATAACCACCTGCCTCAAGGGCTGCTTTCAGCCATTTTTCACCGGTTTCATAGGTAGAAGTGTAAAATGAATCAAATCCCTTAACATGGGTTGTATAGCTCATCCAGGACTCGCCTGCCAGTAAAACTTTCTTGCTCATATTTTTATCTCCTTATATATTTATCAATTCCTTATTTCTTCTCTCCCCAGAAAAGAATCAGTTTCGCATACACCAGAATCGCTTCCAGATAGGAATCGAGCTTCAGCCACTCATCCACGGTATGGCACTGTGCGCCCTCGCCCGGTCCGTACTGGATCGTCGGGCATCCGGCAATGTTGCGCCACAGGCGGGAATCACAGCCAAAATGGGATCCTTCCACCTTCACGCTGCGCGAAAGTGCCTCACTGTACGCCTCCTTAAAGGTGTCTACCAGCGGATGATCCTCCTCCATCTCAAACCCATGTCCGGTCTGGTAAATGGAAATCTTAGGCGGATGTGCCTCCATCCACGCGTCGGAACGGCTGATCCGCTCAACGACCTCTGTAAATTCCTTTACAACCATATCCTGATTCATCAGGGTCGGAACATAGTGGACGCAGGTAGAAAAACTGCACTCGCCCGGCACGGTAGAACCGGCGGTTCCACCCTCGATCACGCCGATATTTAAGCTCGGCGGCGGAAGCAGGCGGTGGCGGATCGTCAGAAGCCAGCGGTGCTCCATCTCATTTAACCCCTGAATTACTTTGATCGCCTTCTCGATCGCGCTGACGCCCTCGGCTTTTGCACCGGAATGGCACGCTTTTCCTTCAAAATCAACCTTAAAGAATACCCAGCCCATATGCGCCAGAATCAGGGTATCGTCGGTCGGCTCGCAGTTGACAACGCCGTCGGCTTTCAGACCGCGCATTACCGCCTGGATCGAGCCATTGCCTCCGCCTTCCTCGTCACACACGGAGGTAATTGTCACATCGCCCGGCAGCTCATACCCGGCATCCTGCAAAAGCTTTACCGCCATCACCGATGCCATCAGACCGCCCTTCATATCCGTGCAGCCGCGTCCGTACATCTTGCCATCCCGAATTACCGGCTCAAACGGCGGGTTCGTCCAGCCGTCTTCCATCTCCGCCGGCATAACGTCAATATGACCGTTAAATAACAGGCTTTTTCCGCCCTGTTTTCCTTTAAATGTCGCATAGACATTGGCACGGTCGGTCTGGTTGTGCCCCAGGTTTCCTTCCTGGTGCTTTTTGTAGCTTTCCTGAATCACAGCCTCATCCATCGGATCCACCGTGATCTCGTCGGCTCCCATCGATTCAAACAGGTTTACCATATACTCCTGTCCCTGTTTCTCCAGACCACCATCGATTCCGTGCCCTAAGTCATGGGTATCAATTCCCACCAGATTCTTGAGTTCTTCGATATATTTCTCTTTGTTCTGCTCTAAAACTTCTTTCAGGTCTCTCATCTATATCTGCCTCCGAACACAAGTATTATAAACTATGCCTCGCTGTATCTTCTCAGCCCTGCCTCAACGATATCCCAGAACTTCGCCGCATCGATATCGATCGCTACGTTTGCAGTCGGCTCCTGTCCGCCGTAACCGAAGAAATCGCAGTTAGTACGTCCGTAGGACTGGACGCTGCGGATGTCAATGTCCACATGCATCGGTTTCAAGGTCACAACGCTCGGATCAATCAGCCATGCGATCGTAACCGGATCGTGCAGAGGTCCGCCTTCCCAGCCAAATACCTCTTTCTGGGTCTTGCAGAAGAAGCGCATCAGATCCGCAAAGAGCTTGGATGCCTTATTGCCGATCTTCTCCATCCGGTCAACGATCTCCGGATAGCACAGTACCTTGCGGGTAACATCCAGACCCATCATCGTGATTGGGCGTCCGCTGGTAAAGCATACATACGCTGCATCCGCATCGGCGATGATATTGAACTCTGCCGCTGGAGTTACGTTACCATTGGTATACGCGCCTCCCATCAGGACGATCTGTTTGATCTTCGGAATAATCGCCGGTTCCATCCGCATCGCCATCGCCAGATTGGTCATCGGACCGGTTGTCACCATCGTGATATCGCCGTCAGACTCCATCAGGGTTTTAACGATGAAATCGACTGCATGCTCTTTCTCTAATTCTTTTGTCAGCGGCGGGAAAACCGGACCATCCAGCCCTGTTTCACCGTGGATATCGCCCGCTATCATTTTTTCACGCACCATCGGCTGTCCGCAGCCCGCATACACTGGCACATCAACACCGAGCCACTGGCACACATTTCTCGCATTAATCTGCGTTTTCTCCAGCGTCTGGTTGCCTGCTACGACTGTAATACCTAACAGATCGATCTTGTCACTGTTCGCCGCCAGCGTGATCGCGACCGCGTCATCATGTCCCGGATCGCAGTCAAGAATAATTTTTGTCTTTTCCATCTGATTATGTCCTCCTTATAGTGTTTTATCTTTCTTCATCATCAGCTTCCCACATGCAGGGAAGATTCTCTCTTCTTGTTGGTTGAAATCTTCGCAATCATGGAAATTGCCAGTACCGCGATGGTCACGATATACGGCATCATCAGAACGAACTGGGATGGAATGCCATATGCCTGGAGGCGGGCACCGACGGAATCTGAAAATCCAAAGAGCAGACAGCCCAGTGTGGTCAGAACCGGGTTCGCACCACCGAAATACATGGCTGCAACGCCCATGAAACCACGGTTATTGGTCATGTTCTCGATAAACTGGGTACTGTATCCCAGGGAAAGATGTGCACCTGCCAGACCACCGATGAGACCAGAAAGCAGCATTGCCTGATATTTGACTGCATTTACCTTGATACCTGCCGTCTTGGCTGCTTCCGGAAACTGACCCACCGCACGCAGACGCAGTCCCCATACAGTCTTATAAAAGAAGAACTGAAGCAGAATAATCAAAACGATGGCAAACCACTCGGTCACACACCAGTTGTTAAACAGGTCGCCAACCACCGGCAGATTGTCTAAAAATCCGAGCGACACACGCGGAATTGCTTTGATGTCCGGGCTGGAAAAGCTGCCGGTGCTGTGGAAGATCGCATTTACCATGAATTTTGTGAGCGCCAGCGCCAGCATGTTGATACCCATACCGATTGCACAGATCTCAGAGTTATAACGGATGTGACCGACCGCCATGATCATCGCAATCACAGCGCCCGCGATCATCGCCGCGATGATACCTAACAGCCAGTTTCCGGTAAAGTAGCTGACCGCTACTGCTGTAAAAGCACCCACCAGCATGATACCCTCAGTACCGATATTTAAGATATTGGCCTGCTGGGTGATTGCCGCACAAAGAGCGGCAAAGATGATCGGAGTCGCTGAACGAAACGTTGCATAAATCAGCGACGCATTAAAGATTTTATCAAAATTCTGCATTATCGCATTCATGCCTTATCCTCCTTCTTCTCCTCCGTTTTCTTTTTACGTTTCTTTGTAAACTGGAATGCAGTCTCCATGGTCGCTATGATAATGAAAACTGCTGTAATGGTATCAACCAGCGATTTTGGTACACCGGTTGACTGCTGCATTCCCATAGCACCTGATTTTAAAACTGCCAGGAAAAATGCCATAAATGGAGTTGAAACCATGTTGTTCTTTACAATCAGAGCTGCCAGCATACCATTGCTTCCAAGTCCAGTTGCGAAGTTGTTCAGGAAATATCCGTGAACACCCAGAACCTCGATGCAGCCTGCCATGCCGCCTAACATACCGGAAAGCATCATAGCACCGACAAATACCTTTTTGGAATCAATTCCCACATAATCCGCATGGGTCGGATTCAGGCCGACGGTACGGATCTTGTAGCCCCAGCTGCTTTTCTGAAGCATAAAAATAATCACAATCACGGTGATGGCTGCGATGAAAATACCAACGTTGACACTGCTGGGTTTCATAAACTGATACAGTCTTACCGTAACCGGCAGGGACTGAGCATTAGCAGTACCGGCACTCATAGGTCCGCTGACCAGATAAGATGTGATATAAAGGGCTACTGTGTTCATCAAAATGGTGGTACATACTTCATTTACATTATAATAGGCACGCAAAACCGCCGGAATAAAGGCCCAGGCAGCTGCTACCACCATAGCACCTACGAAGCAGGCCACATACAGAGCCGGCTTCGGAAGGAAGGTCCAGTTGATGCCGATATAAGCAGCTGTGATACCGCCCAAGAAAACCTCGCCCTCAACACCTACATTAAATGCGCCTGCTTTCGCTGCAACTGCAAAAGCAATGGATGTCAGCAGCAGCGGAGTAAATCCTGCCAAGGTTGTACCAAGACGAAGCTTTCCGTCAAAAGCACCTCGGAACAGCGCCGCATATGCATCAATCGGATTCTCCCCGATCGCTACGATAAACAGCGCACCGACACCCATCGCAACGAGTATCGTAATAAGAATCCTTCGAATACCATTTATTGTTTGATTCATACTGCTGCTTCACCGTCCTTCCCTGTGTCTGTACCGCCCATCATAAGCAGACCCAGATTGTTCTCATTCGCCTCATCCGCACGCATCTCGCCGGTGATCTTGCCCTCATGGATAACAACGATGCGATCCGAAAGAGAGATAATCTCCTCCAGCTCTGCCGATACCAGCAGGACACCGGCGCCTGCCTTTTTCGCCTTTTCCAGTGTATTACGAATCAGCTCGATGGCACCGATATCTACACCTCTGGTAGGCTGGGATGCTACCAGAAGCTTATTGCCAAGAGATACCTCCCGGGCTACTACGACCTTCTGTGCATTGCCACCGGATAAGGAAGAGGTAGGAAGATTATAATCCGCCGGACGGATATCAAACTGTTCTACCATTTCTTTTGCATAGGTATCCTGTCCTGATTTATTCATCATGATGCCCTTGGTAAATGGAGGCTGATCCAGACGGACTGCGATCAGATTTTCCTCGATGGTCATGGCACGGTTCAGACCTCTTGTATTTCGATCCTCCGGAATATGGGAAAGACCGCTCTCTCTCACTTTTCTCGGACTCTGATTCGTAATATCCTTGCCGCAAAGAAGGATCTTGCCCTTCTCTACCTTGCGGAGTCCGGTGATCGCCTCAACCAGCTCACTCTGTCCATTTCCATCGATACCTGCCACGCCGACAATCTCACCGGCCTTGACATGCAGGGACATGCCCCGGATCTTCGATGTCTCCTTCTGGCTGGGAATCCACACATCCTGAACCTCCAGAATCGTATCTCCCGCCTCAGAATAAGCCTTATCAATGTTTAAGAATACTTCACGTCCGATCATTCGTTTGGTCAGATCCAGCGGAGAAGTTTCCTCTTTATTAACAGTGCCCATATATTGTCCCTGACGCATCACAGAGATGCGGTCTGATATTGCCATAACTTCATTCAACTTATGAGAAATAAAGACAAGGGATTTTCCATCCTGTTTCAGATTGTTCAGGATTTCAAACAGACGTTCCGCCTCCTGAGGAGTCAGAACCGCTGTAGGCTCATCCAGAATGATGATATCAGCACCTCGCATCAATGTCTTGATAATCTCGACACGCTGCGCCTCACCAACGGATATCTGGCTTACCTTCTTATCCAGCTGCACGTCCATATGATACTGTTCAATATATTTTTTAACTTCTTTTCTTGCCTTGTCAAAGTCAATTGTCAATCCCTTTTTCGGTTCAAATCCCAGAATAATATTCTCCAGAACCGTCAGCTCATTTACCAGCATAAATTCCTGATGGACCATGCCGACACCGTGCTCAATTGCAATCTTCGGTGTGATGGTTCCCATCGGTTCCCCCTTGACGATAATCTCGCCCTCGTCAATGGGATACATGCCGTACAGAAGCTTCATCATGGTGGATTTACCAGCTCCATTTTCACCAATCAGTGAATGGATCTCGCCTTTTTTCAGAGTAAATTCGCCATGCTTTACCGCCTGAACCTGTCCGAAATTTTTGACAATTCCTTTCATCTCCACTACGTATTCGTTCATTCGATCACCCTCTCGTCCGGAAATGCCTGACGGCTCTTTCCAAGAAAAACATTTTTGTTGAAAATGAAGGGGAACCTGAAAGAATCCAGATCCCCCTTCGCCGCCAGGTTTCACTCGCTCCCGGCCTTGTCTTTATCAATTATGCCTCTGGGCCAAATCCTTCATAGTTTTCTACTACGATCTCGCCGGATTTGATCTTCTCGGCAAGCTCATCACACTTATCAACGATATCCTGCGGGAATTTGTCGCCCAGAGATTCTTTGATAACAGAGAAATCAGTCAGGCTGACGCCGCCGTCCTTCAGTGCCAGATATTTAGTTGTGCCGCCCTCAAAGGTTCCATCTACTGCAGACTGGATAACCAGGTAGCAGGCATTATCAACTCTCTTAACCATAGAAGTAAGAATATGTCCAGGCTGATCGGAATCCTGGTTTAAGTCAACGCCGATTGCGTATTTGTCAGCTTCTTTTGCACCTTCCAGAATACCAACACCGGTACCGGATGCTACGTTCATGACAATATCAGCGCCCTGCTCATACTGTGCTAAAGTCAGCTCTTTGCCCTTTAACGGATCCGTCCAGCTTCCTGCAAAAGCCTGAAGAATCTTGATATCCGGATCGATGTACTTCGCACCCTGCTCATAGCCTGTATAGAAGTCATGAAGTACCGGAATATCCATACCGCCTACCCAGCCGATGATATGATCTTCATTGACATTCGGGATATCAGTCTTGGTGGTAAACATAGCTGCTGCTGCACCTGCCAGGAAAGAACCCTCATTCTGAGCAAAGCTGATAGACTCAACGTTCGGCAGATCTACGGTTGTATCGATAACTGCGAACTTGGTATCCGGATAACTGGAAGCATTCTCAGTGATGTAATCTGCGATGTTGGAAGAAGCACCGATAATTAAATCGTAGCCATCATCACAAGCCTGAAGCAGGTTTGCTTTCCACTCCTCAGCAGTGGTACCCTCAAGACTCTTAAGCTCAATGCCGAAATCCTCAACTGCTTTCTGTGCACCCATGTTGCAGGAGTCATTGTAGCTCTTATCACCTAAGTTTCCAGTGTAAACAACACATACACGGAGCGGTTTGTCAGATTTCTCTGAAGCGTCGGCTGCCTTCGTCTCGGTATTGCTGCTGTCAGCTGCCGTTGTCTCAGCAGTGCTTCCGCCACCGCCGCAGGCTGTTAAGCTGGCGCACATTGCTGCTGCAAGTACAATGCTTAATGTTCTTTTTCTCATTCTTTCATCCTCCTTTTTTATGTGAAATACGTTATCCGCCGGACCATTCCTTTGGTAAAACGTTTTTCCATTCGTTTAAAAAAAATAAATTCTTTTTTCATATTTGCTTTACAGTTATTTTACAATTACTCCCGCTGTTTTGTCAATAAATTTCGTAAAAAAACGAATATTTTTTAAAATATTGTCAAACTTTTAGCAATATTCCTTTTTCGGTCTAATGCAAAACAAAAAGGAATACGTTTCTCTCCGTTCCAGTTGTACGGTAAAACGCATTCCCTTTCAAAGTTGTATTCTGTTTTCCTTTGCCTCGACGCCATCCAGCATTTCCCCAGATGATTTTTGTCTGTTTCCGAAGAAATGCATTAGTTTTCGGAACAACTCACACATTTTATGCAATGTAACAGATTGCTTGTCTGTACGATATCCCGTAAAAAAGACAACTTATTTTTTATTAAATGCCGCCTTCCCCGGATACTGTGCGCCGGTTCCCAGCTCTTCCTCAATCCGCAGAAGCTGGTTGTATTTTGCCACGCGCTCACTCCGGCTCGGTGCGCCCGTCTTTATCTGGCAGGTATTTAACGCAACCGCCAGATCTGCGATCGTCGTATCCTCGGTCTCGCCGGAACGGTGGGATACAATCGCCGTGTAACCTGCCTTATGTGCCATCTTGATTGCCTCCAGTGTCTCGGAGACGGAGCCAATCTGGTTCAGCTTAATCAGGATCGAATTGCCGCAGCCGAGACGGATACCTTTTTCCAGGCGCTCGGTGTTTGTTACAAACAGATCGTCGCCGACCAGCTGCACCTGCCCGCCGAGTTCTGCAGTCATCTTCTGCCAGCCTTCCCAATCCTCCTCATCCAGACCATCCTCGATCGAGGCGATCGGGTATTTCCCGCAGAGCTGTTTCCAGTGTGCGATCAGCTCCTCGGAGGTGAAGTGTTTGCCACTCTTCGGAAGCAGATATTCGCCCTTCCTGCCGCTCTTCCACTCACTAGATGCCGCATCCATCGCCAGGACAAAGTCCTCGCCCGGCTTATATCCGGCTCTCTCCACTGCCTCTAAGATGCACTGGATTGCTTCTTCGTCACTTCCCAGATCCGGTGCAAAACCGCCCTCATCGCCGACGGAGGTTGCCAGTCCGCGCTCTTTAAGCAATGCTGCCAGCGCATGGAACACCTCGGTACACCAGCGGAGTCCCTCGCAAAAGCTCTCCGCGCCAACCGGCATAATCATAAATTCCTGTACATCGACGGTATTTGCCGCATGCGCGCCGCCGTTTAAAATGTTCATCATCGGGACCGGAAGACGGTTTCCAGATACGCCGCCGAGAAAACGGTACAGCGGAAGACCATACGCATTGGCTGCCGCCCGTGCGCTCGCGATCGAAGCCGCCAGGATCGCATTCGCGCCCAGCTTGGATTTATCCTTGGTTCCGTCCGCCTCGATCATCGCTTTATCAACCGCATAAATGTCCGCCGGATCCATGCCCTTTAATACTTCTGCAATCACGGTATTCACATTCTGGACTGCTTTTTGTACGCCCTTTCCGCCAAAACGCGACTTGTCGCCGTCGCGCAGCTCCAGAGCCTCAAATTCACCTGTCGATGCACCGCTCGGTGCCGCGCCGCGTCCTATGCTTCCGTCTGATAGATAAACTTCCGCCTCCACTGTTGGATTTCCTCTCGAATCAACAATCTCCCGTCCAATCACCTTTTCAATTTCCAGATGTTTCATAGCCTGTCCCTTTCCGCCGCGTGGGCTTATGTGATTTCTATTTTTGTCTAACCCGAAATCAGGAAACTTTCTGCTTTTTATTATCGGCGTTTTTCTGTTTTCTATTCATAGTCTCCACGGGGCTTCTCTGCCCCACGTCCGGCAAGGCAACCGTGTCCACGCTTCTTTCTTTCACATTCATAATCAGCATCTGCAGGCGGTTTTCCAGATTGGCAAAGCTCACATCCGGATCGTAGTCAAGCGGCAGGATCTGGGCGTCCGGGTACATTTCCCGCATTTTTTTTACGATGCCGCGTCCTACCACATGGTTTGGCAGACAGCCAAATGGCTGTAAAATCACAAATGCCCGGCAGCCATGCGCCGCATGGTGCAGGATCTCGCCCGGAATCAGCACGCCCTCGCCCGCATCAAAGGTGTGCGGGATGATCGGGTCACTTTCCTTTACCAGTTCCGGCAGGCGGCAGACAGGCGTATAGAGCGGATGCTGTTTCGCTATCCGATCCGCTGCCGCGTGCGCAGCGTCAAATACCCGGTTCGCCACATGGTACCAGTTTTTCTTGACAAACGGCTTTTTCAGATGATACGTCCGAATCTGCTCATCCTGGCAGAAATACGTTTTCCGGATAACATCCGTCATCCGCGCCTCGATAATCTCAAATCCATTTTTCTCCAGGTAGCGCTCAATCTCATGATTCGCGCCCGGATGGAAATTGAGGAGATACTCGCCGATGATCAGGACGCGCGGGCGCGGCTGGCTCCGGTCATATTCGATCGCATTCATCCGCTGGATCGCCTTTTTAAAGCCTCGCAGAGCGCCTGAAAGCCCATGCTGCTCCAGACCATCCACGACGAAATCCATCGCCTCGTCAAATGCCTGATCGCTGCTTCCGGAAACCTTCTCATACGGGCGGATCTTGCGAAGCAGCTCTTCCAGAATATCGATCATCGGAAGCGCTCCCGCCAGACGGATCGCCGACACAAGGTTCATCCGGAAGCCCGGATGCAGATCATGATAATCGACGTCATCGTTCGTCAGAATCGCCACCTCCGGGTAGCCGGCGTCGTCAAGCGCCTTGCGAAGCAGCGCACTGTAATGGGTCAGGCGGCAGTCACCGATGTATTTTCCCATACCGATCGCCGTCTCAGATGGCACATACTGACCACTCCGAAGTGCTGCCAGCGCCTCGCCGATGACAATCTGCGCCGGGAAACAGATATCGTTGTGGACATACTGCTTTCCGAGGCGGATCGCCTCTTCCCTGCCGACCGCCAGCGGAACTGCCCGGATTCCCTGTGTTTTCAATGCCGCCGACATAATCCGGCAGAACGCGTGGGAGGTGTTCGGAACCAGAACCGTGCGCTTCTTGCGGTCTTCTGCCTCAAATTTAACCGGATATGGATCCGAAAGTTCGTGAACCTGCCAGGATTTTTGAATGTCTGGTCCCAACGCAGCCGTCCCGCATTCATTTCCGCCGCCCGCATTCTCCTGTCGGCTTGTTCCAGGCTGGTTTTGCAGCCTCTCCGCCATCTCCCGCTTCTTCCGCCGCATATTGATCGTCTCCAGGAAGGAACGCACCCTGATCCGCAGCGGTCCCTGTACCTCGCTCTCGTCAAGTTTCAGGATCAGCGGTGATTTTCCGGAGATTTCCCGCATCATACGCTGGATCTCATCCGACAAATATGCGTCATGCCCGCATCCAAAGCTTACAAACTGGACATATTCCAGATTCTGGCTCTGTGCCGCCAGAACCGCGGACGCCAGCATCCGCGCGTGGTAATTGTTTACGACATCCAGACGGCTGTGGCTTAAATCCACATTTTCAATGCCCGGAACAGAATCTGCCGTCAGAACCGGAACGCCGAACTCGGTCAAAAGCTCCGGCAGGCTGTGGTTGACAAGCGTATCATTCTGATACGGTCTTGACGCCAGCACCACCGCATAGCGCCCCTCTTTTTCCACCTCTTCCAGAACCTTCGCTCCCGCCTCTTTCAGGCGGCTCCCAAACTGCCGCATCGCATCATTTCCTGCAAGAACCGCCTTTTTCGTTTCCGACGGCTGGATAGAAAATGTCTGTTCCATATATGTAATAAGCTGACGTTCTTTATCTTCCTCCCTGTACCAGTAAAATAACGGTGCATCAAACGGAATGCCCCACTGTTTCTCCGGAGAATCCGAGTTGCGGATCACAAGCGGATATCCCTTCACGACTGCACACATGGACTCGCTCGTTGATTCCGTATTTTCCGATCCGATCGCCGCAATCGACGGCATAAAAATACGATCCACTTTCTTCTTTACCAGATCGCGGATATGCCCGTGCACCAGTTTTGCCGGAAAGCAGACGGTATCTGAAGTTACCGCGCTTAAGCCTTCCTCAAACATCTTGTGCGTGCTCGGGGATGAAATCTGAATTTCAAAGCCCAGAAAACGCCAGAACGTCGTCCAGAACGGCATCGTATCCCAGAAAGCAAGGACGCGCGGCAGACCGATGGTTATATTTCGCCGCACAGTATCAGACACAGCCTTCGGCACAAGACCAGTCTTAGCGGCTGCCCGCTCTGAATGACTTTTTGCAGACGATGCGTCCCCCTCTTCCGCTTGATCCAGATAATCTGCAAACAGGAGTTCTTCCCGCAATTTATAGAGATTTGGCACTTTATTCCGGTTTTCGGACGCTATTTTCAGTCGCTCGCGCACCTTCACATCCTTTGGATCGCCAAGAATCTCGCCCCGCTCACAACGGTTGTTCGTGATCCATGAGGTTCCATTCGAAAACCGCACCACCGCACGCTGACAATGGTTCATACAGAACGGACACGGCACGTTCGCCTCCTGCTGCCAGGTCAGGGACTCCATTTGATCCAAACTGGTAAAATGCGGCTGTTTCCGGCTCTGTGCTTCTTCCTTCGCTAAAAGCGCCGCACCGATCGCCCCCATAATGCCCGGATACGGCGCCCGGATCACCGGGCGGCCGACATACTGTTCCAGCGCACAGAGAACCGCATCATTTTCAAACGTTCCGCCCTGTACGACAATCCTCTTTCCCAGAGAATCCAGGTTCGACACACGGATAACCTTTGTAAATACATTTTCAATGATCGAACGGCACAGCCCCGCCATGATGTCCTCCGGCAGCTTTCCATTTCTCTGCTCCGTCACGATACTGCTCGTCATAAAGACGGTACAGCGGCTTCCGAGCGCAGCCGGATGCTGCGAAGAAAATGCCTTTTCAGCAATCTCCCGCGCCGGAATATGCAGGGAAGATGCAAAATTTTCCAAAAACGACCCACAGCCGGAGGAGCAGGCTTCATTCACGACAATATTCGTGATAACGCCATTATCCAGCCAGATTGCCTTCATATCCTGACCGCCGATGTCCAGAAGAAACGTCGCATCCGGCGTGTATTTTGCCGCCGCACGCGCATGTGCCACCGTCTCAACCGCGTGTGTCTCGGCCGAAAATGCACGTGAAAACAGCATTTCTCCATAACCAGTCGTCCCGGCTGCCAAAATCTCCAGCCGCACGCCGTGGGACGCATACTTTTCCCGCATCGCAATCAATGCTTTCTTTGCCACCGTCAGCGGATCGCCTTGATTCGGCGCATAAAAGGAATCCAGAAGGTCCTCATTCTCATCTAACAGGACAAATTTTGTCGTCGTACTGCCCGAATCAATACCCAGATAAGCCCGCAGCGTACTGCCTGGCTGCGGATATACTGTTTTTCGTTCCGGGCGTCTGTGTCTCTCTTGAAATTCCGTCTGCGCCGCCTGGTCGGCAAAAAATGGACGGGAACGGAACGTGCCCTCCGCCATCTCATCGCCATTTCCGGCTTCACTTTGTTTCTTTGCTTCCTCGCGCGCCGCACGCACCTTCTCGATCCGATCTAACAGTCCGTCTGCCGTGGCGAGCGCCTCTTCCTTCGAAAAAAGCTTCACTGCCGCACGCGCCGCACCGCAGGCAATCAGAAGTTCCGGCCGGTCCGGACTTAAAATTTCCTCCGGACGAAGGTCCAGACGTTCAGCAAACACGCGCACCAGCGTCCGGTTAAAGGTCAGCGGACCGCCCTCAAAGACGACCGGCTTCTCGATCGAAAGTCCCTGTGCCAGACCGCCGATCGTCTGTTTGGCAATCGCATGGAAGGAGGAAAGCGCCAAATCTGATTTTTTAACCCCCTGATTTAAAAGAGGCTGGATGTCGGTCTTGGCGTACACGCCGCACCGTCCGGATATATCATATACGGTTGTTCCCTGTGCCGCCAGCGCGTCAAATTCCTCAACCGGCGTCTTAAGAAGAGAAGCAATCTCATCCACAAACGCACCTGTACCGCCAGCACAACTTCCGTTCATCCGCATATCTGCGACCTGCAGCTCGCCCGTCCGTTTATCCCTCTGGAAAAAGATAATCTTCGCATCCTGTCCACCCAGCTCGATCGCCGTTCCGATTTCCCCGTACATGGCTTTCAAGGCGATCGAGTTCGCCACTACCTCCTGTACATAAGGGATCTCCAGCTCTTCCGAGAGGTGCTTTGCGCCCGAACCGGTCATCGCCGTCAGAAATGACCGCCCCGCAAGCGTCTCTTTCACCAATTTTACAGCTCTCGACACACTCTGAAGCTGATCCGAGTGATGGCGTGTATAGTCCGAAAACAGGACTTTCCCCGTTGCCACCTCCATCACTGCCACCTTCGTCGTCGTTGAGCCAACGTCAATTCCGACGAGAATCTGTTCCTGTCCGTTTTGTCCCTTCTGTTCCATTCTGTATCTTCTAACTCCTTTATCCCAGATGTCTGCAAACTTGTGCGGTCATTCCATCCGACACAAGCAGCCTGCGCCCTGTCATCTCTTTTCTCTTCATCTTAACAACTTCTTAGCATCCGCCAAAACATGAAGAAGAGGCATACGGTTTTTCCCCGCACACCTCTTTACCGTATGGATCTGTACGCATCTGCCTTCCAGCATTCTGTACAGCCATAAATATGCTACATTCTAACAAATTTAAAATAAAAAGTCAATTCCCGGGAATTTCAAAGGTGCCGTAAGAAAACGTGGTGGCAGCAGGAATTTGCCGTATTTAAATGCGAAGCCACGGCAAATTCCGTTACTGGGCACGTATACGTGAACCGTAACACGGTAACCTATCATCTGCCTGTTAGCGCATCAGCCCTGCGTAGAGCTCCGTCGGCACATACGCCTCCACGTAAATGCCATCCTCCCGGTACTCTTCTTTTAAAAGCTGACCGTATTTGCGGATCGTCTGGATGCGTCCGGCTTCCTGGTAGGAAAATACCTTTTCCAGATAAATCTTGCGGTTTCGCAGAATCATTTCCAGAATATCCTTCAGCTCATCCAGCCCCGCGCCCGTCTTCGCAGAAATCTGCACCTGATAATCAGAATGCAGATCTTTCAGCGTCTCCGGCTGTTCCACCTGATCCATCTTGTTAAAGACTGTTACCACCGTCTTATCGCCGATCTCCAGCTGACGTAACGTATCATATACGACATACATCTGCGTGTCCATCTGCGGATTCGACGCATCGACCACATGGAGGACAATATCGCTATAACGTGCCTCCTCCAGCGTACTCTTGAACGCCTCGATCAGATGGTGCGGCAGTTTGCGGATGAATCCGACCGTATCTGTCAGCAGGATCTCCTGTCCGCTCGCCAGCTTTAATCCACGCGTCGTCGGATCCAGCGTCGCAAACAGTTTATCCTGTGCCAGGATTCCTGCACCCGTCAGGGTGTTTAAAAGCGTTGACTTACCGGCATTCGTGTAGCCGACGATCGCCGCCGACAGCGTATATTTCCGGTCGCGCTGTTTTCTCGTCACCTCGCGGTGGCGTTTGACATCTTCCAGTTCCGACTTTAGCTGCCCGATCCGCTCATGAATCAGACGGCGGTCCATCTCCAACTTCTTTTCACCCGGTCCTCTCGTACCGATACCGCCGCCCAGACGGGACAGGGAACTGCGCAGACCGACCAGGCGCGCTGCGCGGTAACGCAGCTGTGCCAGCTCAACCTGAATTTTTCCCTCGCTCGTCGTCGCATGCGCCGCGAAAATATCGAGAATGACCATCGTCCGGTCCATTACCTTCGTATCCAGCGCCGATTCCAGATTGCGAAGCTGTGCCGGGGACAGTTCATCGTCGCAGATCACGCCGGTTGCGCCCATTTCCCAGACCATCTCCCGCAGTTCCCCGATCTTTCCACTGCCCAGATAGGTGCCTGGATGAATCTTCTCCCGGTTCTGCACCAGACGCCCGATCGCCGTCGCTCCGGCGGTATCCGCCAGTTCCTCCAGCTCATCCAGGGACGCCTCCGTATCATCTTCATCAGAGGTGCTGACCGCCACCAGAATGACGCGCTCCTCCAGTTCTTTCATATCGAACAATTCTGCCATATTACCTCCAATATTTACCGGCTTTCCAGAAAACGGATTTCCTTCTGCACCTCCGATGTGTCCGCACCGGCTGCCTGGCACTCCTTAAACTGTTCCAGCGCCTTCGCAAAATCGCCCTCTTTCTCATAGAGAACCGCAATATTCTGCCGGATTACCAGCGCCGTCTCACTGTCCGCCAGCGAAAGCGCCTCCTCATAATGGGACATCGCGCTCTCATAATCGCCAGCCTCCATTTCACTGATCGCAAGCTGATTATAAATCTCCGGCCCCGACACGCCGCGCTCGATCGCCTGATTGCAGTACTGGGCTGCGAGCTCACTATCCCCGGCATCCCGCGCCGCCGACGCAAGCGCCGTAAACGCCAGACTCACACCCGGAGCCGTGGCGCTGCTCTTTTTGCTGTTCTTCGCCTTTTCCTCCGCTGCCGCAAAATCCTTTTCGGCATCCTCCGCCTGTCCGTCTGCTGCCTCCGATGCCGCTTTATAATAGAGGTATTCCGCTTTTCCGCCGTCTACCTCCGCCAGAATTCCATAGGTCTGCGCTGCCGCCTTATAATCCGCCAGTTTGTATTCTGCCTCGCCGCGGTATTTTAAAACATCCAGCTCAAAAGAATTGACGATCCCATCGCTCTCATCCAGCGCTTTTCCAAACGAATCAATCGCATCCTGATAATTACCTGCATTTAACTGCTCGATTCCGGTCATACGCGCTTCTTTCGCTTCCTTCGATTCACCGCCGCAGCCGGAAAGGATGCCCAGTGAAAGCACCGCTGCTGCCAGAAAAAGACTTACTTTTTCTCGTTTTAACCTCTTTATCTGCTTCATTTTTTACCAAACCTTTTTATTAATTCTTTCCCGTACTTCCGATCCCGCCGCGATCTTTATTGTCAAGCTTCTCCGTCTCCTCAAATACGATCTTCGGCTGATGCTCCATGATGCGGAACTGGCAGATGCGGTCATTGACATGGATCACTGTATCACGCAGCGCATATGCCGGAAAATGCCACTGATCATTGTCTCCGCAGTAGCTCTCATCGATCACACCCATATGATTGGTCTGGATGATGCCGAAATTTTTAAAGGTACTGCTGCGCGGAACTACATGCGCCTCATAGCCCTTCGGCAGCTCCATCGCCACGCCAAGCGGAATCAGGGCAAAATCACCCTTTTTCAGCACCACCTCACGCGCCGCACGCAGGTCGATCCAGTCAGATTTGCCGTCAATGTAGGCGAGGCGGTCAATGGCGTCTGTGAAATATTTGATCTTTATGTTCATGCTGTTCATATCTGTATGAAATCCTTTCTTATGTCACATTTTATCCGGTAATGGCTGCCTTGCAGGTTTGTTTTTCACAAAGCACCTCCCCGAAAAATATTTTTCAACTTTCCAGTTTCTCTATAATACCACACGCGCGCGTTTTCCGAAAGTATTAATTCGTGCAGGCACGGACTTTCGCTCGTTGCACGCGAAAAATCCCGGCGGCCTGGAAATCCAGAACCGCCGGGAAGGAAATAGGTTGGAGCTACTTCAATATCAGAATATTTTAAATGGATACTTTGCTGAACCAGCCGTCAAATTATAAGAGGTTCATGAAAGTAGTCAGTACCATGGAGTTAAAGAAGTCTACGAATAAGCTTCCTACTAACGGTACGATGAAGAATGCACGCGGAGCCGGACCATAGCGCTCTACCAGTGCTCTCATGTTTGCCATTGCGTTCGGGGTTGCGCCCATACCGAAACCACAGAATGCGGTGGTCATTGCAGCTGCCTCGTAATCACGGCCCATGATGTTGAATACAAGGAAGTTTGCATACAGGAACATAACAACCGTCTGAACTAACAGGATAACAATCATCGGAAGCGCCAGAGCTGCTAACTGCCACAGCTTCAGGCTCATCATTGCCATCGCTAAGAACAGGTTCAGGGACAGACCGCCCAGTGCGTCAACTTCTTCCATCGGAAGATCTTTGTGCTGTACATCCCAGATATTACGGATAGCGGCTGCTGCCAGCATCGCACCGATGTAAGTCGGGAATGTAAGACCAATGCTCTTAAAGAACGCGAAAATGAAGGTACCAACACCGATTGCAACTGCAAGGAATACAGCCGCGGTGGTGAATTTCTGACCGTCGATCGGCGATGCTACTTCGTCAACTGCATTGCCTTCCTCGGCTGCGGTTGATTTCAGATGGTGTTTCTCAACACGGGCACGGGCGATAGGACCACCCATCATACTGCCGGATACCAGACCATATGTAGCGGATGCCAAGGCAACTGTAGTTGCGCCTACAACTGCGCATTCCTGCTCCAGAAGCGGTCCGAAGGAACCACTCGTTCCGTGACCTCCAACTAACGGCATAGAACCCATACATAAGCCGAGAAGCGGATTCAGACCAAACGCTGCTGCCAGACCGCTGCCGACTGCATCCTGCACGATACAGATACCAACTGCCAGCGCCAGAAACATAAATACCTGAACGCCGCCCTTCTTTAACAGACGGAAGCAGGCGGTAAAACCGACGCTGCAGAAGAAGATCGTCATAAATACGCTCTGTAAGGTTGTATCAAAGGAAAGCTCCAGAACTCCTGTTGCATACAACGCCAGATGAGCGAATGCAAATACGACACCGCCCGCAACCGGAGCCGGTATACAATACTTGCTCAGGAAGGGCAGCTTCTGTACAAGCAATCTTCCCAGACAGTAGACCAGTGCGCCAAGAGCACACGCCTGATACATATCAAGCTCAAGTGTCAACATAAACAATTCCCCCTTTTGTTTTGCTGGCTTCTTTCATTTATGTAGCGATTTGAAAGAGCTGCTTGTTTGTTTGTGTTGACCTCATTTTCCACGTTGGCTACAAAAAGTTACAAGAAAATACAGAAATATGATGTTAAGAATCTGTTAATGTCAGAATTGAATGAATATTGTTAAGAAAACGTTAATATTTCATTTCCTTCTCTGCCTCTTCCGGCAGTTTCCCCTCAAACTTCAGCTCTTCCTCCGCCTCCATGCGGAACTCGTCGATTCGTCCCGGTGCCGGTTCCGGCAGTTCTTTCGTCGATCCGACTCCAAACCGGCGCAAAAATTCCTCCGTCGTCGCAAACAATGCCGGACGTCCCGGCACATCCAAACGCCCTACCTCGTAAACGAGATTGTACTCAATCAGTTTATTGACCGCGTGATCCGATTTAACCCCGCGGATCTTTTCAATCTCAAGCTTCGTGATCGGCTGTTTATAAGCAATGATCGAGAGTGTCTCAAGCACAACATCCGTTAAAATCTGCTTCTTCGGCGTTGCTGCCACCCGGATCAGATTCTCATAATATTCCGCGCGGGTCGCCATCTGCCAGCTGTCCTCCAGCTGCGTGATCTGCATGCCCCGCTTTTCTGCCTCATAACGGCTCTGTAATCGTCTGACCGCCGCTTCCGCGCGCTCTGTATCCGTCCCAAGCGCCGCCGCAAGCTGGCGCAGCTCAACCGATTTTCCCATTGTAAAGAGAACCGATTCCACGATGGCTTCCTCGCGTTTTTCATCTAATTCTGGCATACTCTTCTCCTTCCTCCGTCGAAAGTTCCAGCTCTGCCTCGTCTTCCGTTTCATCCACATCCACCGTATCGAGCTGCATCTCATCAAACAATTTTTCCTGCACCAGATGAATCCGTCCCATCTTCATCAGCTCCAGCACTGCCAGGAACGCCACGACTATCTCCAGGCGATCGGATTCCCTCTCCAGCACATCGCTGAATTTAAAATGACGGTGTTCCCGCGCATAAGAAAGCACCGACCTTACCTTCTGCTCCAGGCTGATCGGTTCCCTGCGGATCGTACTGAACCGGCTTCGCACCGGGTCAAGCTTATTGGCATTCCGCTTCATGACCGCATCAAACACTTTCTGCAGCTTTGCCAGCGTCAGACCATCCAGAAGCTTGTCCAGATCCAGCGGTTCTTCATATTTCGCCACCTCCCGGGGAATCGTCGGTTCCTTAAAAAAGAGAAGCTCTGCCTCCTGCTCCCGCTCTTCCAGCTCCTGCGCCATATATTTATACATCTTATATTCCAACAGCCGGCGCACCAGCTCGGCGCGCGGATCTTCCTCGTCTTCTTCCTCTTCTTTTTCCACCTTCGGAAGGAGCATCCGCGATTTGATGTCCAGAAGCGTCGCCGCCATCACCAGAAAATCGCTGACCACATCCAGATCCTCATGATCCATCTGATTAACATATTCCAGATACTGCTCCGTAATCAGGACGATCGGAATATCGTAGATACTTACTTTATTTTTTTCAATCAGATGAAGCAGCAGGTCCAACGGTCCTTCAAAATTATCTAATTTATAGGAAATTTCCATTCTTTCCGAACTCCTTCTTTTAGCCAGCTTTTTCTACAATCATATACCAAATTCCGTATACATCCACCTGTGCCGAAGAGTTATTCCTGCTGCCACCACGTTTTCTTACGGCACTTTCGGTTCCAAAAGTGCCTACCCGTGTACAATAACCAGAATCTCTCTATTGTTTTCCCCGCAACGTCACACAAACCAGCTCTGGCCGGTCATTCAGCCGCACATTGATCGAATGCGTCCCAAGCCCCCGGCTGACGATCATCGTCTTTCCGTCCGCATCAAACCGTCCGGCGCACCATGGCAGGAAAAACTGGTACTGCGGCGTCATCACGCCTCCCAGCCCCGGGATCCGGATGGTTCCGCCGTGGAAATGTCCGCAAAGCGTCAGATCCGCGCCCCATTTCCGGCAGGTCTCAAAAAAGAGGGGAGAATGAAATAATAATATCTCATACATTTCATGTCCGGCTTCTCGCTCCTTTTCCGCCAAGTCAGGAAAAAACGATTCTTTCATCTGTTGAAAACACGTCTTCTCTGCCGCAGTTCCAACCCGCTCCGAAAGCTCTTCCATCGGCAGTTCCGGCACCGTGAAATGATGCTTATAATATATCTCCCGCAAATTGCACCCAGTCACCCGGATCCACGGATTGATCTCCTCGCTCCGATCCGACAAATAATGAACCCCCAGACGTTTTAATTCCATCTGGAACCGATCATACAAATCTCCGTACACATCCCGCTCCCGGTTCATCCGCTCCTCATGATTTCCGTTCGCATAGTAAACCGGCACAAAGGAGGTCAATTTTTCCAGAAGCGATACCGTGACGGTTAAATCTCCTTTTCCTTTACAGACCATCATATCGCCGCCGATCAGCACCGCATCCGGCTTGAATGCGCGGATCGCTGCCACCAGCGGCTCATTGTCCGTTCCATACACATTATCATGCAGATCCGACAAAAATACGCAGCGGAACGCAGCGCCATCCGGCAGCTTCGGACTCTCTATCTCATACTGGTCGGTCACAAAATGTTTTTTTTCATATTCCGAGCGGAGCAAAAGCCCCACTGTCACGGCTGCCAGTGCCACCGCACATGCTGTGATTGCGATCATTTTGTTTCCTCCCATGTCCCATCTTCCAATTGGCTGCCGGCTGATTTTTGCTGCTGTCCGCATCACTGCCATCCTTATGCCCTGCAGACCCGAATCATTTCTATCCTGTTATCATACGGGAAACCGGTGTTTTCGTCAAGACAGGCAAATCCGTTGCTATTTTTTCGACCTCATGATAATATACTTTTAACAACACTGAAATGGCATTCACCTATCGTCAGCCATTTTTCAAAGGGAAATGAGCCGGTTACGGATATTTTCTTAATAACATAAATCAAGCGAGGTTTTCCATGCTTTCTTTTCTCCTGAACTGTAAACGGATTTACAACGATTTCATCAAAGACGAAGTCACGGTGTACGCCGCCCAGGCTTCTTTTTTTATCGTTCTCTCCGCCGCACCTTTTATCATGATTCTGCTGACGCTGATCCAGCTCATCCCCGCCGTCAGCCCGGAGGATCTGATGCACGTGATGACACAGCTTCTTCCCTCCAGCATCCATCCGCTGATTGAATCGGTAATCCAGGACATCCAGACCGTATCCCCGGCCGCCCTGCTCTCGGTTACCACCGTGGCAACCATCTGGTCGGCTGCCCGCGGCATGCTTGGGATCGAGCGCGGCTTAAACCGGATCATCGGCTGCCGCAAGCGCAGAAATTACCTTTTAGGACGTATCATCAACTCTGGCTATACCATCGTTTTTCTCCTGATGTGCATTTTCTCCCTGGTTCTGATGGTGTTCGGTTCCTCCCTGCAGCGCCTGCTATTCCGTTACTTTCCGATGCTGGACAGATTCGTTTCCTGCCTGATTAGTCTCCGGACGTTTCTTGCGCTGGCGCTGCTGACGCTCTTTTTCGTCGCGCTGTACACCTGGCTGCCCTATGAACGGCAGGATATCCGTCTCCAGCTTCCCGGTGCGCTGATTTCCACCGTCGGATGGATCGGATGTTCCTACGGATTTTCCATCTACTTCAACTATTTCGGTAATTATTCTTATATGTACGGCAGCTTGACCGCCGTCGTGATCCTGATGCTGTGGCTGTACGCCTGCATCTGCATCCTGTTTTTCGGGGCGGAAATCAACCAGCACTGGCGCAGATAATCCCCAGCCTCAGGAACACCGGATACAGATAGCTTGCCCCAAACACTCCCAGCTGCTTTGGTCCGGTCACGCAGCCAAGCTCCTGCGCTTTTTTATACGCCACCAGGATGCTTGCACGCGTGACCGACTTTTCTTTCCGGCTGACAAACATCTCGTTGCCCCGGATCGTGTACGAATATTCCAGCCCTTTCGCCGTGTAAAATATTGCCCCCTCAAATGCAAGAATCGCTTCCCACAGGGCATCCGGCGTCTGTTCGCGCAGTAAAGTCTCCCTCTTCCGGCGCTGCACAGCTGTCTCCTGTACCTGGCAATCTGCTGTATCTGGTTTTATTTCATTCTCTTTTGTTTCACCCATTTTTCCCACATCCATTTTGGGCTCTTATTTCTTCCGCGTCAATGAAACCACCGTCTCACAATTGGCAGTATGCGGGAACATATCCACGCAGCACACCTTATCCACCTGATATCCTGCCGCCTGGATCGGTTCCAGATCCCTCGCAAGGCTGGTTGGTTTGCAGGACACATAAACCATGTGGCTGACGCCAAAATTCAAAATCTTTCCGATCGCCTTCGGATGGATTCCGTCGCGCGGCGGATCCAGAACGATCAGATCCGGCTTTTCTTCCAGCTCGTCCACCACCTTGAGGACATCCCCCGCCAGAAATTCGCAGTTGCCAAGTCCGTTGCGCGCCGCATTCTCACGGGCTGCCTCGACTGCTTCCCCGACAATCTCCACGCCGACTACTTTCTCCGCCACCGGTGCGAGGATCTGCGCGATCGTGCCGGTGCCGCTGTAAAGGTCAAATACGACTTTTCCCTTCGTCTCACCCACATACTCACGCGTTTTCTCGTACAGTACCTCCGCGCCCAATGAGTTCGTCTGGAAAAAAGAAAACGGCGAGATCTGGAACCGCAGCCCTAAAAGCTCTTCGTAAAAATGCTCGCGTCCGAACAGAATGTCCGTCCCCTCATCTTTTACGGCATCCGCCAATGTATCATTTCTGGTATGCAGAATGCCCGCAAAGCTTCCCTCCATAGGAAGTGCCTGCAGGCGCTCCGTCCATCCCCGTAAAAGTGCTTCCTCGGTTCCCTCAAAGGTATCCGTCTGTGTCGTCGTGATCAGATCGACCAGAATCTCCCCTGTCTTGATCGCACGGCGCACCAGAAGATGGCGCAAATAGCCGGTATGCTGCATTTTTTTATAAAATCCAACTTTCTTTTCCTCAAAATATTCTTTTGTACAGACAAGAATCTTGCAAAAATCCGGATGCACGATATGGCATTCGCCGGTTGTAACCACATCATAAAAACTGCCGCGCTTGTGCATTCCCAGCGACATAGGACCATCCTTGACCTCATCACCGAAGGAAAACTCCATCTTATTCCGGTAGCCCTGCACCAGCGGGCTGCCTAAGATGCCCTCAAACTCATATTCCGGACATACCGCATCCAGAAGGGAACGAACCTGTTTTTCCTTGATCGCAAGCTGTTCCTCATACGGAATCGGCTGATAAAGACATCCGCCGCAGATACCGAAATGCGGGCATACATCCTCTGCCGTCTCTAACTTTGAGTGCTCGACAACCTCCAAAAGCATACCCTCGCATCGACCGCCGCGCTTTTTATTGATACGGAACCGGATCTTCTGTCCCGGAAGCGCATTTTTGACGATCGCTTTCTCTCCATCTATCACAACTATGCCCTTATTTGGAAACTCAATCCGTTCTACAGTTCCTTCGTAAATCTCACCTTTTTTCATTGATAACTATATAGCTCCTTCTCTCAGTGGCTTTTACCGCACTATAATCACCAACTGCAAATGATTCTTCAAATCACAGCTAATTTCCATCTGCGGTTCTAATTCATATCTTTATAGTATACAGGAATTTTTTTCTTTTTCCAAGATATAAAAAATACAAACTTATCTACAAACTTTCCTATGGCATAAAAAATACTGCGTGAAACCGATTTTCCGGTTCCGCGCAGTATTTATTCTGATTCATTGACTAAATTATCACAATCAGTCTTTCTTTTCTTTCTCGTCGCTCTCATCCTCGAAGAAATCGTCGTCGAAATCATCATCGAAGTCATCCTCGAAATCTTCCAGATAATCTGGAGTAAAGAAACGATATACGCCGTATGCAATCGCTGCAACTGCTGCTACAATACCGATAATGGCTAAAATCCAGAGAATACAGTTTTTCTGTTTCTCCTCTTCTTCTTTTCTGTGAAGGAATTCATTCAGTTTGGTTGCATTCATGATCTCTTCTACTCTGGAGAGCGCATCTTTGCTCATCATATCAAATTTATTCATACACTCCACATCCTTTCCCGCGTTTTGATCCGCAATTCTTGATTTTATTATACCATCTCTCAGCCGATTTTACTATATTTTTTATTGGATCTGGCGAAAATGTTTTAATACGGCATTACTGTTTTCGCATACGTGTACCGTAACAATACGGCAAACACGGTCTAACATTTCACCAGTTTTGCAAATGAAGCAAACATTTTTTTCACGCCCACGCGGTCAAAATTAACCGTCACCTCAAAATCCTTGCCGCCGTCCGCGATCTTCTGCACCGTTCCCTCGCCAAATTTGAGGTGGCGGACTCGGTCGCCCTCGCCGTAGGAAAGATGGTCGGCCTTCTGGACCGTAAATGCCTTGCCAAATGACGGTGCCGGGCTGGCTGGACGACTGCTGGAACTATAAGCGCTCTTATATGGATCCAGCGTGCGGCCAGAACCAGCACTTCCGGAACCATTCACACCGCCCCAGCCGCTCATCCGGGCTGCGCCGCGCTCCCAGGCGGCATCGTTCTCTGAAAGAGGGTGTTTTCCAGACATTCCGCCAATCCGCACCCGGTCGCCGTCTCCCGCGCCAGATACACCAAAGCTGCCCGTTGTCCAGCCAGAAGTCCCCGAATCTTCAAATCCGCGTCCGCCCCGGCTCATACCAGCAGCCCGTTCAAAGACGGTCGGCTGCTCTTCCTCGTCCAGAAGCTGCGGCGGAATCTCCTCGATGAAGCGGCTGACCTTCGCAAACCGCGTTTCTCCATTGACCATGCGCTGTCTCGCCGCCGTCAGCGTCAGTTCTTTCTCCGCACGGGTGATTCCGACATAGCAGAGACGCCGTTCTTCTTCGATGGCGTCCTTATCATCCGAAAAGATGGACATGCTGCTCGGAAACAGCCCGTCCTCCATGCCGCTTAAATAGACATACGGAAATTCCAGACCTTTTGCGCCGTGCAAAGTCATCAGGACAATCCTGTTTTCGGATTCGTCCAGACTATCTACATCCGCTACCAGCGCAACCTCCTCCAAAAATCCGTCCAGCGTCGGTTCCTCCGCCGTGCTCATATAGCCGGTCGCCTTATTAACCAGCTCCTCCACGTTCTGCAGACGTGTTTCTCCCTCGATCTCGCCTTCCGCCTCCAGATCCTTCTTATATCCCGTTTCTTCCAGAATCGCCTCGATAAGTTCCGGAATCGAAAGGGCCGAAAGCCGCGACCGGAAGTTTTCGATCTGCTCCGTAAACTTCTCGATCTTATCCGCCGCCTTGCCGATCGTCGGCACGCCGCGCACGCGCAGCAGCGCATCATAAAAGCTCATGCCATTGGCAGACGCATAGATCGTCACTTTTCCGATCGAGGTCGCACCGATGCCGCGCTTCGGCACATTGATAACACGCTGAACCGCCAGATCATCGCGCCCATTCGCTATCGTCTTTAAATAGCAGAGAATATCCTTGATTTCCTTGCGCTGATAGAAATTGACGCCACCGACCAGCCGGTACGGAATGCTGTAATAAATACATTTTTCCTCCAGAAGACGCGACTGTGCATTGGTACGGTACAGCACGGCAAAATCCGAATATTCCGCATTTTTCTCTTCTTTCTCACGCTCAATATCACAGATAATGGCGTCTGCCTCCTCGTATGCCGTGTCATACTGACGGAAGCGCACCTTCGGTCCCTCGTCATTCGCCGTCCACAGCGTCTTGTCCTTTCTGCCGCGGTTGTGGCGGATCACCTCATTTGCCGCGTTCAGGATGCTCTGGGTGGAACGGTAGTTCTGCTCCAGCTTGATAACGCGTGCGCCCGGAAATGCTTTCTCAAAACTTAAAATATTTTCGATATTTGCCCCGCGGAATTTGTAGATCGACTGGTCATCATCACCGACCACACAGATATTTCTGTACTTCTTTGCCAGCAGATCGACCAGCTTAAACTGTACAAGGTTCGTGTCCTGGTACTCGTCCACCATGATATACCGGAATTTATCCTGATAATATTCCAGCACATCCGCGTTTGCCTCGAAAAGTTCTACCGTTTTCACCAGCAGATCGTCGAAATCCAGGGCATTATTCTTCTTGAGTTCTTTCTGGTATTCCCGGTAAATCTGAGCAATCTTTTTCTCCCGGAAGTCCGCTCCCGCCTGCTGCTCAAACTCATCCGCCGTGATCCGGTCATTTTTCGCCGCAGAAATCCGTGACAGCACCGCCCGCTCCTTAAACTGCTTCGGATCCGCCTGCATTTTCTTGAGCACCTGCTTCATCAGCGTTTTCTGGTCGTCGCCGTCATAGATAGTAAAATTCGTGTCATATCCCAGACGGTCGATAAACCGGCGCAGAATCCGAACGCAGCTTGAATGGAACGTGCTGACCCAGATCGCCTCCGCGCCTTCCCCCACAATCTTATCCACACGCTCGCGCATCTCCGCCGCCGCTTTATTGGTAAATGTGATCGCCATGATATTCCACGGCGCCACCCGTTTTTCCTCGATTAAATACGCAATCCGGTGTGTCAGGACGCGCGTCTTTCCTGAACCGGCGCCTGCCAGAACCAGGAGTGGTCCCTCCGTGTGAAAAACCGCCTCCCGCTGCATCGGGTTAAGTGTGTCGTATTTGCTCATATATGTTTCGTTCCCTTCTATACTCTTATATAATCTATTTTTAATGACAAAAAGTATGTTCGAATACGCTCTAGTATAATCTATTTTCTCTTGGATGTCACGGAATTTTCATTGATTTTAAATTTCTCCTTGCTATCTGGTTTTCAAAACTATATAATATCACATAGAGAGTTCATGACAGCGGAAGCGCCAAAATCGCCTCCCTGTTTCGCAGCTTTCGAATTTCAACGCAGCGAGGTACATACATGAAATCGAACGAAGAACGCCTGCAGGATCTGCTGGCTTATGTTGATAGTCTGACCCGGGTGCATCCGTCGGAGATTCCCGGTATTGATTTATATATGGATCAGGTCACGACCTTCATGGACAGCCACCTGAACACTTCCAAATGGCTGGGCGAGGATAAGATCCTGACCAAAACCATGATCAATAACTATGCCAAAAATAACCTGCTGCCGCCGCCCGTCAAAAAACGCTACTCCAAGAATCATCTGCTGATGCTGATTCTGATTTATTATTTTAAAAATGTGATATCCTTTCGGGATATTGAGCAGCTCTTCTCGCCCATCAGCGAGCACCACTTTTCCCATGGTTCCAGCCCGGAATTAGAAGAGCTTTACAACGAAATCTTTTCGCTGGAAAAAGGGCAGCGCAAGCGCTTGCAGGAAGACGTCATGGCAAAATTTGACGCCGCCAGCCAGACATTCAAGGACTATGACTGTGAAGACCGCGAGTATTTACAGCTGTTCGCCTTTATCAGTGAGCTGGCGTTTGATGTCTATCTGAAAAAACAGATGATTGAAATCCTGGCGGAACAGCTCCGGCAGGAGACGCCAGTGAATCCGAAGAAGAAGAAATAGGCAGCACTTCCGCTGTACCGCCACACTCAAAAATAGGCTAAACAACAAAAATTTCAACCCATTGCACCATACACGATAAAAAAGACACTGGAATCACTTCCCCTTGTGGAAATTCTTTCAATGTCTTTTTTCTTTCATTTCTTTTTATCTTTCATTCAACCAGCTGCCAGCTCCTGGGACAATTCCACCCCAAGCCAAATTTGTCCATCTTTGGCAGGTTGGTTTGCTACACCTATGAAAGTACGCGCTTTATCTATCGTGCGTATATTCCTACTTCGTCTTACGCTTCCGTTTTCTCCGCCTCTTCCTGCTCTTTCACACGCGCAAATACCATATCATATCCGTCGCTTCCGTAATTTAAAGAACGGTTGACACGGCTGATCGTCGCTGTCGATGCGCCGGTCTTGTCCGCGATCTCCAGATATGTCTTCTTCTCGCGCAGCATCTTCGCTACTTCATATCTCTGGGAAAATGATAAAAGTTCATTAACTGTGCATACATCCTCGAAAAAGCTATAGCATTCGTCGGTATTTTTCAGTGTCAGAATCGCCTGGAACAGATGATCCACAGCTTCGGTTTTCAGTTTTTTATTCATAATGCAAGGCACCCCTTTTTAATATGTACTCCGAAAATATATTCATTTTTCCGTTTTTCTTATATTAACATATTAAAGTTTTAAAGTCTAGTATCTTGCCTATTTTTATGAATATTTTATTTTTCATCTGTTCACGCAATATACATTTATGCGAATCTGCCAAATCTTCTACAGCATAAACTTCTCCACCACATGAGCCACACCGTCGTCGTTGTTGGAATAGGTAATAAAGTCTGCAGCTTTCCGCACCGGAAGCACCGCATTCTCCATCGCTACACCTAATCCGGCATACTGAATCATCGTGAGGTCGTTGTAGCCGTCCCCACAGGCAATCATCTGCTCACGCGAAAGCCCGATGTGAGAAAGAAGGCGCTCTAACGACTGTGCTTTATCGATGCCCCTCGGAAGCACCTCCAGGAAAAACGGCTCCGAACGGTAAACGCTGAAATTCTTCCCCATCGCCGCCTTGACGCGCGGCTCGACCATCGCCAGGTAGTCTCCATCCTCCATCATCAGGTATTTCGGTACCGGATACGTGATCGCAGCTTCCATGTCGTCCACCTGTACTAACTCCATGCCGTTGATCCGCGCTTCCAACTTCGCATAGGGACTGTCACTCTGGTTCGTCAGAAGCTTTGCCCCCGCCTCATCGTAACTCAAAAGCCCCACCTGTTCCTCCTCGGCCAAGCGTATAATCTTCTGATTTGCCTCCTGCGGCAGGGAACGGCTGAATATGATCTCGCCGGTTTTGCAGTTCGTGATCCTGCCTCCATTAAACGACAGAATATAACTGCCGTATTTTGCCAGCTCCAGCTCTCTCGCAAGCGGCAGCACTCCCGGCGTCGGACGCCCGGACGCCAGTACAATCTTCTTTCCGCGCTCCTGAAGCTCCATCAGACGCTGCTTCGTCTTTGGCGTAATCACCTTATCTCTGTTTGTTAAGGTTCCGTCCAGATCCAGGACGATAATCTCATAACTATGTTTTTCGGTCATATTTACTCCACATTCAAATCATACATACTATTACACGTATATACGATACTTGGAAAAGGTGGATTTGTCAATTAGCAACATGCCACATTACTTAATGCAAGGTATTCTGAACTCTTTTCTTTACAATCACAGGATCAAACGGTCGGATGATATAATCCGTGATTCCCATGTCATATGCTTTACGCATCGTATCAACCGGTTCTTCCGAAGAAATCATGATTACAGGAGTTTCCGTAATACACTGACTTTGGTTCATCCATTTCAAAACATCAAAGCCATTCATCTGTGACATATTGATGTCTAAAAGCATCCGATCAATTCCAACATTTTCTCCCAGCATCTGAATGACCTGACTTCCATTTTCTGCTTCCAGATAATCATATGTTTCTCCCAGAATTTCTTTCAACCTATCTCTGTTAAATTCCGCGTCATCTACAATCAGTATTTTTTTCTTTTATCCGTATTTTAATTTTCTATATATATGCAGTTTTTATGAAGTTCTAAACACCTGGTCAAAAACAGCAAGTATGGTTTTTATATCAATCGGTTTTGCAATATGTTGATCCATTCCTGCTTCTTTTGCTCTTATTCTGTCCTCTGTGAACGCATTTGCTGTCATTGCAATGATCGGTATCGCTTTAGCATCCTTTCTATCCATGGAACGAATCGTCTTTGCTGCTTCATAACCATTCATAACCGGCATCATGATATCCATAAGAATCGCATCAAATTCACCGGGTTCACTTTTTTTGAATCGTTCAACGGCTTCCTGCCCATTCCATGCCTTAGTCACGACAGCACCTTCATTCTGAAGCACAAATTCAGCAATTTCCATGTTCAGCTCATTATCTTCTGCCAGAAGAATATGCAGTCCCTTTATAGATTTTCCATCTGATACATCTTTCTTTTCTTCCCGTTTATCCGAATTCAGATCGATTTTAAATGGAATCCGAATCACAAAGGTAGTCCCTGCACCGTTTTCACTTTCAAAGGTAATGGTTCCACCCATTGTCTCAATCAACTTCTTTGCAATCGGCATTCCCAGGCCTGTTCCGGCAAATTTTGTACGGCTTCCTGCATGTTCCTGGGCAAACGGTTCAAAAATATGTTTCTGAAACTCATCTGTCATTCCGATTCCTGTATCCCGGCAGACAAATTCTATTGTCGTCATCTCTGGCTGTCCGGATGGAATCTCCCGGCAGCTAATATAGATATGTCCGTTTTTTCTGTTATATTTCACCGCATTCGACAGTATATTCATCATCACACGTTTCACATATCCTGGACTTCCAATAAGCTTCCGATGTGTGATTTCTTTCTTCTCCCACACGATCCGGATATTCTGTTCTGCCGCCATCTGCTCGATCACAACAAGTACTTCCCTGGAAATACGGCTCAGATCAAACGGAATTTCTTCCAAAATCACTTCGCCCGACTCCAGCTTACTCATATCCAGGACATCGTTTACCAGTTCCAGCAACAAATTGGATGCCTCTTTCACCTTTGTTCTGTATTCTGTCTGTTTCTCCATATCATCTGCACAATGATCTGCCATATTGACCAAACCGCAGATTCCATTAATCGGAGTCCGGATATCATGGCTCATCCGCTGAAGAAACTCTGTTTTTGCCCGATTAGCGGCTTCCGCCTTTTTTGCAGCTATCAGAAGTTCTGCTTTATATTTTTCATCCTTTTCCCGTTCTTGTTTCTCATGTTCCAGATTGGTTCTGGAGATACAGAACCAAAATATACCAACTATCAAAGCATATAGAAAAATGACACCAGTCACACTTAATGGAAGGTTATGAAACACTTCCGCATCCGGAAGATATGCATAAATATAATAATCCCTCTGCTTCAGCATGATTCCGTAGCATCCGGTTCCTTCATTCTTTAAATGAAAAATATGCTGACTGTCTGTGTGCTTTTTCATTGCCTGAACAACCTCATTGTCGGCCGTATTCTGCCCCAGCAGGCTCTCATCGTTACTGGCAACAACGACCCCCTCGTCTGCAACAATAATTGTTCCATCTTTTTGGACGCCATATCCATTTAAAAGTCTCTGTATCGTCAAAGTATAGTTTCTGGTAAATTCAGGAGATGTGTAATAATAAATTGCCACAACACCCGGCGCGTCTTTTCTGGCGCAGGCTGCAATGTCGATCCGGGACCCGTCTTCTTTGGCAAACCGTTCTGAATAAGATCTTTCTTCATATCCTGCAAAATCCATGATAATTTCTTTTTGCAGATACTTCGTAATCTCATCCGTCAGTGACTCGTTCATGCTGTACTCACAGACCGTCTTTCCTTCTGCATCAAGTACAAGGATACCATCCACCCAGAGTGTCTGCAGATTATCCTTCAGAAACTCCCGGCTTAACTGACCGCCGTTTTCTGTTTCCATGTTAATATTGGTACTCATCTGTCTGGCACTTTCAATGGCACGGAGGAGACTTTTGGATTCCGAAGATTCATTATAATGGGTGTAGGTGGAGCACTGCACTTTCACATAGTTTACGATCTCTACCATTCTTTCTTCTGCTTCCGCTTTTTCCGCGTGGAAGAAATAAAACAGAGAGACTACAGCCACACAGATTCCAAGCAAAATACCAATTATTTTAATCTGGTTTTCCTTCGTTCTTCCCTTAATATCCAAGATTATCCACCTCCAGATACTTCTCCGGATCATCCAGATATTTTTCAATGATTTTCAGGGATGTGCCATCCTGACGCATTTCCTCCAGAATCTGATCCATCCGTTCACAGATTCCCCGCTCATCCTCTTTTGCAAAAGCAACCCCTATTCCGGTGATCATCAGCGGTTCTTCCAGGATACGAAAGCTTATGCCATCATCCTTCATATACTGGACAATCGATTCCTCATGTGCGGCAACTGCATCTACATATCCTTTCCCCAGAAATGTATAGATCAGTTCCCGGTGTCCCAGGCTGATCAGATTTCCCAGTTTTGGGATTCTCTCATCCGTCCGGTTCAGAAAGATGCCCTCCGGTTTGGTTGTGGACTGGACAGCCAGATTCTTTCCCTCCAGGTCACTCAGTTTATAGATGTCACTGCTCTCATTTACAGCAACCACCTGACGGCTTGCTATGTACGGTCCGGCCCAGCGGTAATCATCCAGGCGCCCTTCCATGGAAAAACAGCCCATGATGCAATCTATCTCTCCACTCTCCACCAGCTCTTTCTTCTTCTCCCAGTTAATCTGGACAACATTCACCTGATAGCCCATTCTTCTGAAAGCTTCTGTAGCCAGTTCTACATCGATTCCCGTCGGCACACCATCTTCATTCAGATAATTGTATGGTGGATAGTTGTCGCTTCCGAGTGTGATGACGGGTTTTCCCGTTTCTTTTTTATTCTCATCTGTATTTTTGCACCCTGCCAGGGTGACTGCTAAGATTCCAACAAGCAGAATACCTGCGATCACTCTTTTTCCTTTCATTTTCCTTCCATCCCTGTTATTCTTTTCTACTTTTTTCACATCTGATTTCCGGCTATTTATTACGATTCAGTGGCCTGCGCTTCGGTGCCCCCGCACATAAGACTTAATTTTCTAATATGATCAAAAAAAGCTCCATGTAAAAAATTTACAGGAACTTTATCTATAATACCCACTTAACTCTTACCTTATATTCTTACACTTTTGATTATAGCATTCAAAATATACCATGTCCATAAAAATTGCCATCATCCATGTTTTTTTTCATAAACAGCCGCCGGTTATTTATATAAAAGAACCCCCTTACTTTCGTAAGGGAGTCCTCATTTACTCATCTATTCAAGGATATTTCCTTAAAATTATTTCTCAGCGATTGCAGCCTGTGCAGCAGCCAGACGAGCGATCGGCACACGGAACGGTGAGCAGGATACATAGTCAAGACCAATCTTGTGGCAGAACTCTACGGAAGACGGGTCGCCGCCGTGCTCGCCGCAGATACCTACATGAAGGGTCGGGCGCTCTGCTTTACCTAACTTGATCGCCATCTCCATGAGCTTACCTACGCCAGTCTGATCCAGTTTTGCAAATGGATCGCTCTCGAAGATCTTCTTGTCATAGTAAGCATTCAGGAACTTGCCTGCATCATCACGGGAGAAGCCGTAGGTCATCTGAGTTAAGTCGTTTGTACCGAAGCAGAAGAATTCAGCCTCTTTTGCGATGTCGTCAGCGGTCAGAGCTGCACGCGGGATCTCGATCATGGTACCTACTTCGTACTTCAGATCAACGCCTGCTGCTGCGATCTCCTCGTCAGCGGTCTTCACAACGATATCTTTTACATATTTTAACTCTTTCGCATCGCAAGCGAGCGGAATCATGATCTCCGGTTTTACGGACCAGTCAGCGTGAGCTTTCTGTACGTTGATAGCTGCACGGATAACTGCCTTGGTCTGCATAACTGCGATCTCCGGATAGGTAACTGCCAGACGAAGTCCACGGTGACCCATCATCGGGTTGAACTCATGCAGGGAAGCAATGATGTTCTTGATAGTCTCAACCGGTTTGCCCTGAGCGTCAGCCAGTTTCTTGATGTCATCTTCCTCAGTCGGAACAAACTCATGCAGCGGCGGATCCAGGAAACGGATCGTAACCGGGTTGCCCTCCAGAGCCTCAAACAGACCTTCGAAGTCGCCCTGCTGATACGGAAGGATCTTATCCAGAGCTGCTTCTCTCTCTTCTACAGTGTCAGCACAGATCATCTCACGGAAAGCAGCGATTCTGTCTTCCTCGAAGAACATATGCTCAGTACGGCAAAGACCGATACCTTCTGCGCCAAGCTCTCTAGCTTTCTTCGCATCTGCCGGTGTATCAGCGTTGGTACGAACTTTCAGTCTTCTGAACTTGTCAGCCCATGCCATAACGCGGCCGAATGTACCAGCGATGGTAGCGTCTACGGTCTTGATCTCGCCCTCGTAAATATTACCGGTTGTACCATCAATGGAGATGAAGTCTCCCTCATTGAACTCTTTACCAGCTAATGTGAATTTCTTATTTTCTTCATCCATAGCGATGTCGCCGCATCCGGATACACAGCAGGTACCCATACCACGGGCAACTACGGCTGCGTGAGAGGTCATACCACCACGAACGGTTAAGATACCCTGAGCAACCTTCATACCGGTAATGTCTTCCGGAGAGGTCTCAAGACGAACTAAGACAACCTTCTCGCCCTTTTCAGCCCATTTCTCAGCATCCTCTGCAGTGAATACAACTTTACCGCAAGCAGCACCCGGAGAAGCACCTAAGCCTTTTCCAAGCGGAGTAGCTGCCTTTAATGCAGCAGCGTCAAACTGCGGATGCAGCAGTGTATCGAGGTTACGCGGGTCGATCATAGCGACTGCTTCTTCCTCTGTCTTATGTCCTTCATCTACCAGGTCGCAAGCGATCTGCAGAGCTGCCTGAGCAGTTCTCTTACCGTTACGGCACTGTAACATATAAAGTTTACGGTTCTCTACAGTAAACTCCATATCCTGCATATCATGGTAGTGGTTCTCAAGCACATCGCAAACCTTGATGAAATCTGCATATGCTTCCGGGAACTCCTGCTCCATCTGAGCGATCGGCATCGGAGTACGAACACCTGCAACTACGTCCTCGCCCTGTGCGTTCTTTAAGAACTCGCCCATCAGCTTCTTCTCGCCGGTTGCCGGGTCACGGGTAAATGCAACACCTGTACCGGACTCATCGTTTAAGTTACCGAATACCATCGGCATTACGTTTACTGCAGTACCCCAGGAATACGGAATATCATTATCTCTTCTGTATACGTTCGCACGTGGGTTGTCCCAGGAACGGAATACAGCTTCGATTGCTAATTTTAACTGAACAACCGGGTCAGACGGGAAGTCCTCACCTAACTGTTTTTTGTACTCAGCCTTGAACTGCTCAGCCAGAGTCTTTAAGTCAGCAGCAGTCAGTTCGATATCGTACTGAACACCCTTCTCTTCTTTCATCTTGTCGATGAGCTGCTCGAAGTATTTCTTACCAACTTCCATAACGACATCCGAGAACATCTGGATGAAACGTCTGTAGGAGTCATATACAAATCGCTCAAATTTCGGGTCCGGGTTGCCTGCGATCATCGCTGCAACTACCTCGTCATTTAAACCAAGGTTTAAGATGGTATCCATCATACCTGGCATGGATGCTCTCGCACCGGAACGAACCGATACTAACAGTGGGTTCTTCAGATCGCCAAATTTCTTTCCATTGAGCTCTTCCATCTTCTTAACGCCTTCCATGGTCTGTGCCATGATCTCGTCGTTAATCTTGCGACCATCTTCGTAATACTGGGTACAAGCCTCAGTTGTGATTGTAAATCCCTGTGGAACCGGCAGACCGATGCTTGTCATCTCCGCCAGGTTCGCTCCCTTTCCTCCCAGCAGGTTACGCATGGTCATGTCGCCCTCGCTAAACATATAAACCCATTTTGCCATAAGTATTTTCCTCCTATACTCGTTTATGTTTTACATTCACATATTTGTATTTATGTGAAAGATAAAAGCCATCGTGAATATTATAACATAAACTGCGGTCTAGTAAAGAGTTTTTTTGAATTCTTTCCAACTTTTTTTCGATCAATATATATTTTTTTGTAATTTTCATGAATATTTACGTTTTAAAACCTGATTGCCAAATCAAAGTTGTATTTAAAATCGACAAAATTTGGTTAAAAAAAGCAGAAACCAACCAAAACCTTGGCTTAACAGTGATAAGGAACTAATTCAAACTTGCCACTGTCAGCTGACGGTTTCAGGTGTGCAACGCAGACGGTTGATTCTGGGTAGCATCCATAATCGCAGCGATTATGGATATTCGGTATCAGGAAATGGCGACTTGACCGGTAAATGTCATGATACCGAACCAGAGCAGGAACGCGGCAAAAACGAAGAAACCGATTCCAGCCAAAACAGGCCTTCGCGGTCTGTTTTCCGTAATGCGTTCCGGCTTAGACGGGTCATAGTATCCCATCACCTGCCGTCCCAGATCCCGCTTGCTGGAAAGGGCCTGACGGCTTGCGTACTGATAGGTCCTGCCACTTACCGCGTACTCATAGGTTGGAAGATAAACCGTCTCCCGGCGCAGCTGATCGCTACCGTCCTCCTGATGCTCCCACCTTTCATCGACCGATTCCTCAATCCATACCACCTTCATCATTGTGGTGCCTGTGTACCGCCGCACATCATCCTCGTATTCCTTCCGTGCACCTTTCCGCTGACGGACCCCGAGCCATGCCACCAGCACAGCCCCGAGAATAAAGCCGATTCCCGCTGTGATATTCCGCGTATATTCTACGGGCCATGCCACAAGCGCTACCGCAAGGATGAAACCGATCACGATAACTCTGATACTCTTCATACGTCCTCCTTCCTGCCGCCATGGGCGGAGATCTCCTCTTACGATACCGGCGGTTGGTTCTGCACGGCATCTACAAACAAAATGGTCAGCCCGATATATGCGGCGCTTGCCAATGCCAGCAGGACGCAGAGGATGACGCAGACTATTTGAACCGGTTTCTGCAAGTAACGGTGGGAGAGAACTATCCCCAGCAACGACAGCACCAGCAGCACCATAGCAAGCCAAAGAGGCATATTGCCCACCTCCCTTACACGCCGCGGAATGCGTCGATCATATCCGTGAACCAGCTCAGTTCACGGGCAAAGCGCTGGCGCAGCTGCTCCAGCGTCTCCCGCCCCTTTCCGATATCGAAAAAGCCGCGTCCGCTGTGGACGGCAAGATACAGCCTGCCGTCTGGATTGAGATTCACAGAAAACTTACCAAAGGAGGAATCCGCCAGCGTCAGAATCCGCTCTATGCGGCCGGGGGTTAGGATACGGAGGGCTGCTGCTTCATCGTCACTGCTCAGATTGAAGCGCTTGTCAAAGACCTCATTTCCTGTTTTGATGGTTTTGGCGCTGAACAGCTTATCCAGCCCTTCTCTCGGCCAGATGGTCAGCCATGTGGGAAATTCCCGGTTCAGCTCACAAAGCAGCCACTGACCAGTATAGACCTCCCGCTCGTTTTTCTCCCACATGCCGGTCTCCTCACGCTGGAACTCGTCCACGTCCGTCAGCTTGACGATACACAGCTCCGTAGTCAGGTTACGATACATTCCCCGGACATACCCACTGCTGCTGCAATGGGTGTGGCTGGGCAGGGGAATGTTCGTGTCCTCTGCGTCCAGAAGATGCGGCGTGGGGTTCATCTGCACGTTTTCAAAGGCAGCGCTTACGATGTCCGGCGCGATGGCCTCGAAGGTCTGCTGGCTTGCTTTGTCCTTGGACTTGCCCTGCACCATCTGCCCCAAGCCGAGGATCACGCCGCCGATGATGATCAGCACAATGTTACCGCCCAGTATGATACCTGCGATGGCGACCACACCGCCCAGCAGCGAGAGAATTTTGCCGCCCAGCTTGCCGCCCTTGCTCTTACGCAGTTCCTGCGCCAGATGTTCATCCGTCATGTTCATGTCCCTTTCTTCCATATTCTTCTCCTTATTCTGCCGCGCCGGTTAGGGCGGGGCTTTCCGTTATCAGATCCAGCAGATTGTCCATACCGGTCAGCGAGGCGGTGAACCACTTGCGGATGCCGTCGATGTCCCGCAGATCCAGCCACTCCGGAACGCCCGCAAACACATACTGGGTGTTCAGTGCCAGCGCCAGATCGCCGTCACGGAGGATAAGACCGCACAGCTTGGAGGTGCGGGAAGTAGTTTCCAGTTTCTTTACCAGCTCACGGAGCTGCGGCGTGACCTGATCGTCCACCTCCTGACCGCTCGCCGTGTGAGCGGCAAAGTGCTTCTGGAAGGCGGCGGGGTCGGTGATGTCGTCCTTCTTCCGCTCCTGGAACATATCGTTCAGTGTGATGTCCAGCGCCGGGTCACAGATGTCCTTGCACCGAACCACGATGCCGCGGAACAGCGTCTCGGTCCGGGTCATCCAGTTGTCGTTGTCGGGGCCGGACTTTTCCTCCACGGTGCGGCACAGCTCTACATTGGCCGCAGAGAATCGCAGCCCCTTGTGCTCACCCTCGTGGAAGTCCGTCACGGTACACTCCGTAAAGGAGACCGTCGACAGCTTTGCCACCGCCAAGTACCCCCAGTCGATGGGCAGCGTGGCCGGCTCCGGCTCCGGTCCGAAGGCTTTTGTCAGCTCCGTGCGGAAGAAGCCGCCCAGCTGCTGCTGCATCAGGGCTTTTTTCTTCGTTTGGGCGGGCTTTGCCACCAGCAGGAACAGCGCCACACCGGGGAACACCAACGCGCAGACCAGAAGGGGGTCACGCCGTATAAACATTGAAATACACCCGGCGATCACCAGAATAACGCCCAGCGATATGCTGATGTCCTCCGTTCTCTGATAGCTTCCCAGCTTTTTCGACAGCTCGGCGTCGGTCATGCGCTCCGCGCCCACTATGTCAAAGTCGTTACGTTTCTTTCCCATTGCTATCCCTCCTCCTTAGTAGCAAAGGCTGAAATACAGGCTGCTGTAGGGGTCAAGGGTGTCGATGTCCAGGATGGACGCTTCGGGAGAAATGCTGTCCAGCTGCATGCGCTTAGCACTGTCTTTATAGTTGTCCGGCTGCGCCTCGGCGGCAAAGACCAGACCGTCATAGTCCTCCGGGAGATAGACGGCATAGCTCTTGGTCAAAACCTGCGCCCAGTCGCCCACGTTGTACTGCCAGTCGGTGGAGTAAGCGAATTCAATAAGGTAGCTGTTCCCCTGCCAGCTGACGGTGTGGAGATAATAGTTGTCCCCGCGCTGGCTGTTGCCGTAGGCCGTTGAGGTGGTGAGCCACACACCGGTGTAGAAGTCATAGAGCTCACTGCTGATGACAGTCGTATACTGCTGGTCAAAGTAGGGGATGGCGTCCTCCGGGATGTAGCAGATGGCGTCAAAGTGCAGCTCGCGGATGCCGTCGTGGGTGTAGTCACCGGTCTTCGTGATCTCCCAATAGCAGTCGTCGGTGTTGTAGCCATCTCCGAGGCCCGAATAGCTGCAAACCCCGTCTTCCAGCGGGAATGTCCCCATCTCCACGGCGGCATTGATCTCAAGGCCGTTTTTTGTAAAGTAGGGCTCGCCGGACTCTATGCCCTCCACCGGAAGGAGCGTGCCGTCGTTCGCGCTGTCGATGAGGTCGCCGCTGATGGTGCGGTCCAGCTGCAGGGTGTCGCCGCTGCCGTCAAAGTGGAGTGTCACGCCGTTTTCGTCCACCCACAGCGTACCGTATTCGATGACATCGTCCTGGTCGTTCACAAATTCCCATGTGGCATCCTCGCGGATGCGCAGCCATAGGTTTTCCCCCTGATACTCCCAAAGTCCCACATAGGGGGCAATCAGCTCCTCCGGCCCGGCCACCCCGGGCACATGGAAGCTGGAGTAATCCGGCTGATAGACATAGCGCTCCTGGGGGTCCCACAGCCAGAGCATGGTGGTATTGCTCATGTCCTCATGGCCGATCTCCACCAGTACGTCGCTCTCCTCGTCCCCGTTCTGATCGTCGAAGGAGATTTGGAAGGCGCTGCTGCTGATGTCCTCGATAGTCTCGGGAAAAGCCACGCTGTCAAACAGCACCTGCTCCTCCTGATCCCGGTAGAAGGCCGCGCTGCTCTCGCTCACCGTGACCAGCACGTCCACGCTCTCGCCGTTATGGGTGATGGTGCCGCTGCCGACTACCACGCCGGTGGTGCGCCAGTCATCTCCCACGACATCGCCGGAATCGCCACAGGCGGCAAGATTCAGGCAGATCGCCATGGCCAGCACAGGGATAAAAATATGTTTCCATCGATTCTTCATGCGTCTCCTTCCTTTTTATCACTCCATCAGGTAGTAAACACCCTCATCGCCCCAGACCAGAGCGTCCTCGTCAAACTCAAAAACCCGATACGACACACCGTCATACAGGGTGGAATCGGCGTAATAGGTGCTCACCTCATCCGTGGAGTAGGAGAATGTGCCGTAGTCCATTTCCGCGGCCTCAGCGCCGGGAGCGCGCTGGTAATAGCTCCAGTTCCCATTACCGTCGATGACGATATAGGTCTCAGCCGAGAGATCACCGTCATAGTACCAAATGCCCTTGAATTCCGAGACATTCCGCTGGCAGAGGTCGGAATCCCAGCTCCAATAGGAGTCCGGGTTTCCGTCTAAACGGCCGTTCCAGTCGGGCACCTCGTCCCCCGAGGGATCAGGCTCGTCATCCTCGGTGAGCTGGCCGCTGTCCTCATGCCAGAGGTACTCCATCCCTTCGCCGTAGTTGAAGTAGCCGTAAGCGGCGCTGTAGAGCTGGCCGTCCTCCATGTTGATGCGGCTGCCGGAATCATCCAGGTTGCTGTAGGCATAGATAGCCTCCCACTCCGGCTCATAGCGGAGGTAGCCCTCATCCATCACTTCGCCGCTGAGGTAGAGGGTCCAGTTGCCCTCGGCATCGAACTCAATAGAGTCGTAGTCGTTGTTTGCTTCGCCCAGCCAGATACCCTCAAAGCCGCTGAAGTCGTTGACGGTGTCCTCGCTGACTCCGCCGCCCAGCCCCTCGTTGGGGTCGTCCTGTGGGGCAATCTGTTCTTCCGTATTGCCGCAGGCTGTACACAGCAGGAAAAGCAGCAATACCAGTCCCGCCAGAAGATATGGCTTTTTTCTCTTCATGTGATATTCCTCCTCTTATTCTTCATCGCTCAAATACAGCTGCGAAAAAAGATTTTGATAGATCTCACCCATATCCGCCGCAGTATCGGGGAGCGCGCAGAAGCCGTAAAGATAGGTGCAAACGTCGGTGTCCATGGCAAATACGGTCCATTCCCGGGTGTCCTCGTTCTCGCCGGCAGTATAGGTTACGATGTAAACCGGATAGCTTAAATTTTTGCTGTATTCCTCATTTTCTTCGGCGGACAACAGCTCATAGGTATCCGTATCACTTAAAGACAGAGCGCAGGCCGTCAGATAATCGTCCAGTTCCTGCACATCCGGAACAAAACAGCTTTGCTCCGCTGCGTTGACCACAAGGAGCTGCCCGTCTTCGGTGATGTCCTCATAGCGGTAGGTGCCGTTGTCATGATTCTCAGAGAGCAGGTTTTGCATATTGGTAAAGGGTAGTGCGCCGCCCATCAAAACCGGAATGCCGTTCTGTGAGATCACATCCCCCCGGCCGTCGCCATCCGCAGCGTAGAGCTCCACGATCTTCTGGTCGTAGGTCTCCGGGTCGTAAGCGGTGTCCAGGAAGAGGGCGATGCTTAGATCCGGCGGCGAGAAAATGAGGAAATCGCCGTTTTCAAAAAAGGTAGGGGAACTGGGATCGTAGTCCGGGTTGACGGGCTGGCCGTCCTCCCCGTAGAACTGAAGGTGGAAGCCTGCGTTCAGCTGTTCTTCCGTGTACTCGCCCAGGTCGATCCCAACGCTTTCGCCTTCCTCCAGCGTGGTCTCCAGGCAGTTTTCGCCCCAGTTCTCCTCCGAGGTAAGGCTGATGCGGAGATCCGCGATGGGGTATGTGCTGCGGTTCACCACGGTGATCTGCATGGGATACTGCTTCGCACTGCAGGCGGAAAAGCTCAGACAGAGCAGCGCCAGGGCGAACATCAAAAGGTGTCTTCGTTGTCTCATTTCATTTTCCTCTTTCTTCTGCGGGGCCTCAGATGTCCCAACTGTCCATCCAGTTTGCACCCCAGTCAACAGCGGGATCATAGGGTTCTTCAGGAATCCAGCCTGCGGGATAGATGAGGCCGTCATTATCGTGGTAGGCAAGGCCATCGTCGCCGATGATGTAATCGTTGCCCAAAAGATAGCGGTTCACGCCATCGTAGTACCAGACGTAGAAGGCGGAGTATTCGTCTTCGTAGAACTCCGCATTTTCCATGTCGGTGTAGGCGTAAAAGTCGGCATTTCGGTAAAAGACACCGTCAAAATGCTGATCGTCCCCATAGCGCCCAAAGCGGGCAGCGGAGAGAGTGAAGCTGTTGCCGTCGTCGCTGGGGCAGAGATAGGCGCGTGTCCCGTTATCATAGAGGTAGAGGCCCATACCCTCACCCTCGTCGTTTATGGTGCCGCTCATGGAATAGTCCGGTGAACAGGCGATGTACTGCATGAGCGACGAGTCAATGACGATGGTCTCGCCCAGCGCGTTCTGCCACATGCCGTCCCAGTTGCTTTTATCCCATTCGACGATCTCCGCCTCATCGTCGCGGAGAAAGGTGTGGCGGTGGATGGCGAATCCGCTGCCTTCGCCGTTCTGGTTCGGCAGCAGCACGCCATCGTCGCGCAGTAGAAAATTGTAGAGAAAGCCGTTGAAGTAGATCATCGGTCGTCTGCTTGCTTCGGACAATTCGAATTCTCCGCGCCCGCCGAGTCCCCAGCGGGTGCGGTAGGCATAAAAGCCCTCCTTACTATTAAAGTACAACTTTGCAGTGCCGTCGATGCTCCACATCCCGTCGAGAAATTCCATATCCATGACGGTTTCATAGCCGCTTTGCGTATCGTCAGATTCGGTGTTGCCGCAAGCGGCAAGGCTCAGACACATAAAAAGCGTCCATACAAGAGAAAAAAGCTTCTTCATTTATATTGCTCTCCTTTTTTGCAGAGCTTACTCTATCTTCTGATAGTAGTCATATTCGCCGCCCCAGTAGATCACGTCGCCGCCGACAAGTATGAAGTCGTAGACCACATCCGTATGTATGGTGGAAATGGCAAAATACTGTCCTGCACCGTCTTGATCCACCTCTATGGTGCCGCAGTCTACCATGGTGGGGTCCCCGTCATCGCCGGGCCGCTCCAGCAGCTCCCAGCTTCCGGATGCGTCGAATTCAATTATGCTGGCCGCGCCTGGGTCACCGTCCTGATACCATACGCCGGCGAGGAAACCGTAATCGCCATCGCCGATGTTCTCGCCCGGCGCATCGCCAGTCACCTGCGTAAAGGTGCCAAGCTCGGCTACATGCAGGGCGCCATCCTCATCAAACCAGCTGCGGTAGGCCATGCCGTCGTGCTCGTTATAGAAATAGTCGTAGTCATAGTCCGGTACGAACTGGATGAAGCCGCTGGCGGTCATGTCTTCGTCAGCATCGTACAGCGCAAAGCGCACCTCGTCGCCCTCATCGTTGTTGGCAGCGACCAGCGTGCCGCCGTCCTCACCCGTCCACGCGCCGCCGTAGAGGTAGAGGTTCGCCATCTGCTCGGAGTCCTTGACCAGTCCCTCGAAGGAATCCGGAACACCGTATAAATTGTAGTCGCTGCCGTCATCGCCGTAGTCTTCGTTACTCTCATCGTAGTCTTCGCTACTCTTGCCGCAGGCGGCAAGGCTCAGGCACAGCACCAGCGCCAATGCAAGAGACAGATATTTTTTTAAATGTTTCATCATCATCTTCTCCTTTTTTAGATAAACAGTGTCAATGTTCCTGTTCCGCCATGGCCAATATCTCATCGTGGCTCAACTCCACATCGCCGAAGCGGACAAAGATACCGTTGGTCACAGCGCTGTTCCACACCCGCGCATCTGACAGCGGGCGAAACCGGATCTTGTCCAGATATGGCTTCATGTCCAGCAAAAGTCTACTTCCCGATACAAAATCCACCTGCAAAACATGGTTGGGCAGCGGCGTGACTGCTGTAAGATACCTTCGGTTCAAGTGTGCGACCTCCTTTCTGCAAAAATAAAAATCCACCGTACAAACATTGTACGGTGGATTCTATGGGATAACCATTAACCAAAGGTTAGGTCTTTTATCTGAGCAGCTCGGCAAGCTGCTTTCGTTTGATTCGGGTGTCGCCTTCGATATGGAGCTTGGAATAAATCTGATTGACATACTGCTTGACGCTCCCCTCGGAGAGATAGAGCTGTTCCGCAATCTCGCGGTTACTGAGGCGCTGCGCCATCAGCTCCACGATCTCAAATTCCCGCGGTGTCAGCACGTCGAAGGCTGCCGGGCGAGTGCCGGCTGCGTTTTGCGCCGTTGCCGCCTCGCCAAGCTCAATGATTTTTGAGATCAGGTCATTTTTTACCTCCCGTTCCAACAGAGGCTTCAGAATATCATAGTTTTCTACAAACGGCATCACAAGACCGTCCGGCTCGGCATCGGAAAGTGCCTTTCTCAGCCATGCGTGGGCTTCCTTGGGCTTGCCCAACTGCTCATAGGCTGCCGCCGTCTGGATGCGTAGGTGCAGCGCCACCAGCGCATAGTGCATGGCTTCGCAGACCGGCAGCAGTTCTGCGCTGTACCCCACCACCCGGGCATAAGCGCCTTGGGCAAGATACACCTGATTTTCGATCATTTCCATCATAGGCTTACCCGGCGCAAGCATATTGATATCAGAGAGCCGGTGCTGCGAGAAAATCTCCGGGATTTTATCCGTTTCGCCGCATAGTGCATGGTAGTAAGCGCTGGTGGCACACCAAATGTTGATCCACACGGCATCATGATAGCGCAGCAGCGCCTCATATCGCTCGTTAAAAGTGTACTGCTGCTCCACATCAGTATACCGCGAGAGTCGCCGTGACAGAAAGTCGCAGCAGAGTGCCATGTTGATCTGCCCGTTGTCTTTGACCTGCGCATAGGCGCGCTCCAGTTCGATGTGCGCATCAGTGAAACGTCCTTGACAGAATAGGGCCTCCGCGCGCATGATGGTCTCTGCACCCTGCCCGTGGTGGTTGGTGACCTTATAGTAATGGGGCATACACTCGTCCATCTCGGTAAGCTCGCTTTCGAGTTCTCCCGGTGCGCGGTAGAACATCATCAGAACGGACGGCGAACCAAAGGTCCAGCCGCCGCTATTCTGGATGCTGATGGCAGGGCGGGACATCTGCACGCTGGCGCTGCGGTGCAGACGGCTCATGGCACTGATGTCATTGTAGCAGAGAAAACTCAAAATGAGGTCGCATTCACCCAGCAAGTTGCCGCGTTCTTCTTCGGAAAGCTCCGGGTGCTCCTCAATGGCCGTCAGCAGCAGCGCCTTCAGCTCCAGCATTTTCGGGATCTGCCGCCATGTGAACATCCGGCGCATCAGCACCAAAATGGCGAAGGGATAGGACTTGAGCGTTTCGGCGGGGCATTTGTCCAGCGCGTCGAGCACGTCCTCGGGCTTGAGCGAGGCGAGCAAAATGCCCGCATCGCTGCGGATGACACGCAGCAGCGCATCGTAATTTTCGCTCTTGTGGTAGGCTGCAATGGCATGGAGATACTGCCGATGCTGCTCATACCACAGTCCGAAGCGCTCCCAATAGAGCCACTGCGTCTTCTTCTCCATTGTAAGAAATCTGCGCTCGGCGCACTCCTTCATCATGTGGTGGAAGCGATAGGTCACGCCGTCCGGCAGGTGCGTGACAAAGGCGTTCTGCTCGGTCAGCAGGGAGAGAATTTGCCCCGCGTCCGCATCGCCTGTGATATACTGCGCCATTTCGACGGTAAATTCGTCGGCAAGCCCCATGACCGCCAGAAACTCCCGCTGCTGTTCCGGCAGCGGGTCGATCATGGCGGCGGTAAAAGTGGCGTAGATGTCGGAATGGCGGCTGGGCAGCACGCCGCGCTCGGAGAGCGTTCGCAGATTCAGGTACACGGCGGAGAACCAACCTTCGCTGGAATAGAGGAGACTTTCAACCTGCGCTTCGGAAAGCTCCGTGCCGCAGCGGTGGGCATAGATGGCAAGCTCCGTATGGTTCAGGCGCAGCTGCTCCGTGCCGATCTGATAGACCTTTGCTCCCAGCCGCACCGTCTCCGCAGCGGGCAGAAAACGGTCGCGGCTGGCGACGATCAAATGCACATTGATGGGCAGACGGTTTGCCAGCATACAAAGAAACAGCGAGGCGCACTTGTCCGTCAGCAGGTGGAAATCGTCGATAAAGAGATAGCAGGGGGTCTCTCCCGTCAGCGCATGGCAGAGATCATCCACCAGCAGCCCACCGCCCGCTGCGTCCGTGGGGCAGGGATATTCCCGCAGGAAACCAAAGCCAGCACGGGCAAACGCCTCCTGCACGCTTTTCCAGAAGATCGCGAGGTTATTGGAATACGCGCTGATGCGGATGATATGCAGCGCCTCCGCCTTGGCGCGTTCGCCCAGATACCAGTTCACTGCCGTGGTCTTCCCGTAGCCCATGGGCGCCACCACGGTGGTCATGGCGCAGCGGGAGATGGGCCGCAGGCTCTCCTGCAGCCGCTCGGATATGTAGATGGTGTTCAAATTCCATTTCGGTTTTGGCATGATGTACACCTCCGACGATTTATTTTCCCAAAGTCTCCGACTCAAACGACACGACCACGGATTTCAACAATCTCGCCTCCGGCAATCTCTGAACAAACCGTATCGCCGTTTTTGCAAAGATGTTGGATTTTTCCGTATTCCAATCCGCCAGCTTTACGATCTCCGCCGTACCGTTTTCAAAATCAAACCGAAGCTCGCCCCATTCGCCGTCGTTGTTCGCCTGATACAGGTAGACAGCGGCGGCTATTTTTTTGTTCTTCTTTTGTGTCTCGGTCTGTTTCAGCGTCACGGTATGGATCACACCGCTTTCGGAAGAAGCTGCATATCCACGTTCTTTGCACCAATGCCGGTCAGCAGTTGATTCAGGATCATGCACGGCGCGTCCAATCGTGTGATCGTTTCGTCGGGGATGTTCAATACCACGCAGCCAATCGTGCCGGTCGGCATGACGCTGCCCGCGTAGGTTACGGTATCCTGCCAGAAATCCAGAGATAAAACCTTGTGACTGATAAGCTCCTGTGCCATGCTGCATCCTCCTGTCACGTTTTTCTATTTTCATTATACCATGCAGACGGGAATATGGAAAGCCATGTCATGTTTTTTGAAATGAACTTGTCATGCCATTCGCCTGTGTTTTTCTAATCTGAACATAAAACAGACAGAGGGGTATGAAAGGTGCCTCTCCAATCTATTTTACGGAGGATAACGCATGAATTGTTTTCAGAACGTCAAATATGGCGTAAGCTGCCGGGAGGCAACAGAGCGGTACGGCGTAGAGGTCAATCATTACGGCATGGCCCTCTGCCCGTTTCACAATGACCGGCATCCATGATTGCAGAATCTACCCTTGGACGCAGAAAAACGGCGTGACCTTCATGGTCACACCGTTCTCTGCCCCGCCGCAAGACTTATAGTTCCTTACGACTGTTAAGCCTTTCTTTTAAGAAGCTTTAACTTCTCAAAAAAAGCATCTGGTATGATTTCTGCTTGATTATTTTATCATCTGAATCGCTGATAAATTCTAACTAATTTCAAGATCCGACCTTAATTAGAAACGGAACTTATCCTCGAAGTAGTTCTTAAGCTCTGCGATCGGCACACGTACCTGCTCCATAGTATCACGGTCACGTACAGTTACAGCCTGATCAGTCTCGGATTCGAAGTCATAGGTGATGCAGAACGGAGTACCGATCTCATCCTGACGACGATAACGTTTACCGATATTGCCTCTGTCATCGAACTCGCAGTTGTAGTACTTGGAAAGCTCTGCGTAGATCTTCTCTGCTCCCTCGTTAAGCTTCTTGGACAGCGGAAGCACACCGATCTTAACCGGTGCAATCGCCGGATGGAAGTGAAGAACGGTTCTCACATCGCCCTCGCCGATCTCCTCCTCATCGTAAGCTGCACACAGGAATGCCAGCGTCACACGATCAGCACCCAGGGACGGTTCAATCACGTACGGGATGTATTTCTCCTTCTTCTCATCGTCAAAGTAGGTCATATCCTGACCGGAGGTGTTCTGATGCTGGGTCAGATCGTAATCGGTACGGTCTGCGATACCCCACAGCTCGCCCCATCCGAACGGGAACAGAAATTCCAGATCGGTCGTCGCCTTGCTGTAGAAGCAAAGCTCTTCCGGAGAATGGTCGCGCGCGCGCATCTCATCCGGCTTGATGCCAAGTGTCTGCAGCCAGTCGATGCAGTGCTGTTTCCAGTATGCAAACCACTCAAGGTCGGTTCCCGGTTCACAGAAGAACTCCAGCTCCATCTGCTCGAACTCTCTGGTACGGAAAGTAAAGTTACCCGGTGTGATCTCGTTACGGAAAGATTTACCGATCTGACCGATACCAAACGGGATCTTCTTGCGGGAGGTTCTCTGTACGTTCTTGAAGTTTACAAAGATACCCTGTGCAGTCTCCGGACGCAGATATACGGTGTTTTTTGCATCCTCGGTAACTCCCTGGAAAGTCTTGAACATCAGGTTAAACTGACGAATGTCGGTGAAATCATGCTTGCCGCAGCTCGGACAGCAAATGTTATTGTCATCAATGTACTGTTTCATCTGCTCCTGGGACCAGCCGTCTACGGAACCCTCGATCTCGATGTTGTGCTCTGCCATATAGTCCTCGATGAGCTTATCTGCACGGAAACGCTCTTTACAGCTCTTGCAGTCCATCAGCGGGTCAGAGAAGCCGCCCAGATGTCCAGATGCCACCCATGTCTGGGAGTTCATGAGAATCGCACAGTCTACACCTACGTTGTACGGGCTTTCCTGAATAAATTTCTGCCACCATGCACGTTTTACATTGTTTTTCAATTCTACGCCCAGATTGCCGTAGTCCCATGTATTGGCAAGGCCGCCGTAAATCTCAGAACCCGGATATACAAATCCTCTTGATTTTGCGAGCGCCACGATTTTGTCCATCGTCTTTTCCATTTGTCTTGTCCTCCTGATTCATTTATCATTGTACCCGTCCCCACCTTTTCTTTCGATATCTGGCAGATGGACGAATTTAACAATCATTCTGTTTTTTATCTTTTAAAAATCACATAAGCCGTGCCTGTTTCCGGCAGACTGACGGTTGAATCGTCTTTTAACTCGGTATTCGAACTGCGGTAAAGCACTTTTCCGCCGACCATCAGCGTCGCACCGCCCTCGCTCCGGACTGCCATGCCGCTTTTTTCATTCTGAACCGCATCCGTTCCGGCTTCACTTCCATCTGCCTTTACCAGCTCACCCTCGGAAAACCATCCATCGGCAATCGCCTCCGAAAGCGGCTTTGCCTCCAGCGCCGTCAGGGAGTTGCTGGTGTCCTCGTTGTCATTCGTCTCTCCGAATGCTTTCAGATCTTCAAAGGAAGCATAATCAAAGATCGCAGTCACCGTGTCTTTTCCCGCCTTCACACTTTTCAATGCTGCCGGCAGTCTCTCGGCATTTTTCTGGTTCTGTGCCAGCGCCCCGGCGCCTTTTTCTTCATTAAAATGAATCACTGCCGTCTCTAAATACTGCTTTAATTCATTCTCATCGACCGAAATACCGCCGGTCTGCTCCACCAGAGCACTCGACAGCGCTCCGTCTTTTGCCACATATACGCAGCTCTCCGAAGGGGAAAAGGCTGTTTCCCGTGAGCCACAGCCGGACAGCATCACACCCACGGTACACGCTGCCAGAAGAAATCCTCTTTTTTTCATTGCTCTTCCTCCCAAGCGCAAAAATGCTCCTACAACCAAGTTTTTATAGTATACCTGCTTTTCTATGTATTTTCAAGACTTGGACCTGAAAAAACGCATACTCGCACTTCCGTTTCCAGAGATACCTGCCTTTCAACCGTAAATCCTGCTTTTTGTCAGCGTCCCCCATTCAGGGTCTTCCAGATGTCCGGACGGTACCTCCGCAACACGCGCGCCGCCTGATAACAGAGTGTCACTGCAAGCAGCGGCATGCACACATACATAAACATCGAAACCAGCTGGCTGCCCGGAAATAGCAGCGCCGCCGCCTTATTGAGGAAACGGACCACCACAAAGTGCGTCGCATAGATAAAAAAGGTGCAGGTCATAAACGGTCTGACTTCTCCCAGCCAGCGCTCGTTTACCATCATCCAGATACCGATGACTGCCAGAAGCTGGTAGAGAACGATTCCCGGCACAAAATAGTGGGTATAATAGCTCCTGCTGAGCACGATTCCCACTGCCAGCAGGCACACCCCCAGTGCCGCCCGCTTCCACGACCATACCGCCTCCGCCCATTTTCTCCCGTGCAGCGCCGCATAGGCGGCAAAGGAATAATAAATCAGGGCGTCCAGATTCAGCTCCGGCAGCGCCACCCCCTTGAAAAGTGCCACAAGCAGCACCAGCAGAAATGCCGCTCCGGTCCAGATATTTTTCAGAAACAGATACAGCACCGGTGCCAGCAGCACCAGCAGAATGATCTGATACATGAACCAGAACACCGGATTGAAGGTATACTTGGTGATCGCCTGCCATGCCCCGGACGTCGTGATCACCAGATCCGTCCGGTTGGCGATCGTCTGCAGTCCCGGAATCCGGCTCGCCGCCACATACGCCACGTAATAGATAGTATTCCAGAGCAGGTACGGAACCAGAAGCGAATGCAGACGTTTATTTAATTTTTCTCCCAGCCGCTTCATCGTGAAGTTCCGGTAGAACAGGTAGGCAGACAACATGATAAAGCATGGGATGTCCACCCGCAGAATTTCCTGCATGACCGGGTACTGGAAATGCCACCACGGTGCGTCCTGCCCCAGTTCCGGGAAAAACAGATCCGCGTTGCCGGAATGCGTCCAGATGACCATGAGACAGCAGATGAAATTGAACCAGGCGATTTTCTGGTGGAATTTGGGTTCTGGCATATAAATGGTTCCTCCCTGGATAGTTGTTTGTTATGTAATCGTCTGCAATATCTCCAATGAGTGAAAACTTTTATCTACATACGCCCTCTTATTCCGCTCCACATTCGCCGCAAATTGTGCAAATGTATCTTCTTTCAGAAGAAATGTATACAACTTCTCGATCGGCGCGTAGATGACGTACTGCCAGGCGTAGCGTGCGGAGTCTCCGGCGCGCAGGGGTGGATCTTCGGTGTATTCGCCGTTGATGACCATGATTTTTAACTCGAAGATACGCTGTACAAGTTTGTTGGGGAGTGCGGGTTTTAGGAGGGCGCGGAAGGACTGGTAGAGTAATCGCAGCATTTCTCTTGCCTCCAGACCTTCTCTTCCAAAGTATTCGGCGAATTCAGCAAAATAGGAGGCGTAGCAGGCGCACTCAACGTCCTGTTCAAGTCCTTCGAAATAGTTTTCGATCTCCGCGCCATAGAGATTGTAGGCATCCCGCGTCTCAGAAAGTGTGAAGATTCCAAATGCGAAAGGCCGGCTTGCCGCACGCAGCAAACTTCCAGTGCGCTTCGCCCCGCGGGCAAATGCCGTGATTTTTCCGCGGTCTCCCGTCAGGAGAATCAGACGTTTATCAAATTCACCGACCGGGGCTGCATAAAGCACCATTCCGGTTGTCTGTATCAAATCTCGCATGCAGCCCTTCCTTCCCTCACTTAAATTTCTTTCGGGTTATATCCGTAATTCTTCATATACATATCGCTGTCTCTCCACTCCCGGCGCACTTTAACCCAGAGTTTCAGGTTGACCTTCGTGTCCATCAGATTTTCAATTTCCATCCGGGCAGCGGTTCCGATACGTTTTAACATCGATCCGCCTTTTCCGATGATGATGCCCTTGTGGGAATCGCGCTCGCACACGATCGTTGCGTCCACGTCGATGATGCCGTTTGGGCGCTCTTTCATCTGGTCGATAACAACTGCAATGCCGTGCGGGATCTCGTCGTCCAGCATCCGAAGCGCTTTCTCGCGGATCAGCTCCGCTGCGATCTGGCGCATCGGCTGGTCGGTGACGGTATCCTCATCGTAAAACTGCGGACCTGCCGGGAGATATTTAAAAATACTGCTCTTGACATCCTCGATATTCATCTCTTTGAGAGCCGAAACCGGGATAATCTCCGCAAAATTCAAAATATCCTTATATGCCGCGATAAAGGTCAGGATCTCTTCCTTCGATTTGACCGTATCAATTTTATTAATAACCAGAATGACCGGCGTCTTGATCTTCGAAAGCTGCTCTGCAATGTGACGCTCGCCTGCCCCGATGAAGGTGGTCGGCTCTACCAGCCAGAGAATCACGTCAACCTCTTTTAACGTATTCTCTGCGACATTGACCATGTACTCGCCCAGCTTGTTTTTCGCCTTGTGGATACCCGGTGTGTCCAGAAAAATGATCTGTCCGCGCTCGTCTGTGTAAACCGTCTGGATACGGTTCCGGGTCGTCTGCGGCTTCTCAGATGTGATCGCGATCTTCTGTCCGATCAGGTGGTTCATCAGCGTGGATTTGCCGACATTCGGACGCCCGATCAGGGTCACAAAGCCAGATTTAAACTCTTTTGTATCTGTATTTGCCATCTTGTTTCCTTTCACTTACATTTTATTTAGTTAAACAGATTTTTCACCGTCTTAAACAGATCCTGATTTGCCTTGACTTTTTCTGCATTTCCAATCGCACAGATGCTCTGCTCACTGAGCACTGCCCTGATAATCGGCGCCAGCTCCCGGATATCCTCCGGGGTAACTGCCAGGATCTCGTCTCTCTCTTTCTGGATCATCGCATCCGTCACGCCGGTAAACCAGGCCGCGTCGGCGCGAATGCCTTTGTACGGCGGCAGAAGCGGTGCATCAAGGTCGCTGATGGTTCCAATCACGAATTTCGTCATATCACGCTCATCTGCCTCAAACTGCTCCAGATACGGCACGATGCCCTCGTAAACCTCATTCGTCTCGCGCAGGTTCGGATCGCGGTAGGAAACGAAATAGCTGTCGCCAAACCGTCCGGCTCCATTCATGACGCCGTAAGCACCGCCCTTGACACGGACATTGATCCACAGATAATCATATCCGAGAATGACTTTCAGCGTCCGCAGCGTGCCCTTGTATGCCAGCCCTTTCTCCACGAAATTGCCGCAGCGCGCCAGATAATTGACCTGGGAGGAGGTCATGAAGCCCTCGTTTAAGTTCTCTTTTTTCCACTCAAACGGATAAACGGTTCCGTCGCCCTGTGGAAGACGTTCTTTTAAAAGCGGAAGCGCTGCTTCAAGCCCTGCCTGATCGTCGGCTGCTGCCGTGTAGCTTATCAGCATATTTTCTTTTGTAAACAGGCGTGCCGCCGTCTCTTTTAATTTCGCGATCACCTCGCCCTTTTTCTCCTCAAAGTGCTTTGCCGTCTCTTCAAGGAACTGGTAGAAGCCGATTCCGCCCGTGCAGTCGTCAAATGCCGATTCTGCTGAAAAATAGGAGCTGGCTCTCATCACTGCCGCTAAATGTGCCGCCTGATTTAAACGCATCTGGCTCTTCGACTTCGTCTCCGCCACAATCTCGCCGAGACGTTTCTCATCATCAAGGATTGAATCAAGCAGAATCTCCGCGATCGCTGAAAATCCAAAGTCCAGCTTCTCGCACAGCACCCGGGCACTCGCGGTAAAAATACCGGTAAACGCGCCCTGTTTCCGGCTGTCCGCATAGGAGCTGACGCTGAGCGTGATACCGCCGGTATTTAAGTTGATCTCATCCGACAAATCGCTGTATGTGTGTTTCGTCGTATCGACAAATCCAAGCACTGCTTTCAAAAGTCCCACATACGGCAGATCCCTGGATGGTACATGGTCGGTACAAAACATCACGCGCAGATAACCGATGCCTGAGGTAAAGAGCTCATGTGCCAGCACCTTGGTTCCGCCAATCTCGCGCTCGGTCAGGATAAATTTCTCCGCCTCTTTGCGGATATCTGAGCGTTTCAACAGCGGAATCTTCTCTAAATCTTCCTTCGGGGACGGGGTGTCCTGATACTCTTTCAGCTCTTTCGTGCCATCCACGATCGCCTGAATCTCCTCCGCGCCCAGGCTCTTCTTATATGCTTCCAGCTTTTCACGCAGCTTCTCATCCTCGATCGCCGTCAGTCCCCGCTTCGGGCTGACCGTGATCACCGCCTCAAACGGGTTATCTAAGAGATATTTGCGGATCAGTTCTTCAAAATATCCTTCCTTTGCTGCTTTTTTGAGGAATGCAAATGTCTCCTCATATTCCAGGTGCATCAGCGGATCGCCGCCGTACAGCCAGCTATCTAAACACTGCAAGCCGTACATCAATCCTTTTGGCGCGTTGCCGAAATCTGCCTCGCGGCTGCGGAATTCATAGTAGTTGATGCCCGCCAGCAGGCTCTTCTGGTTGATGCCATCATCTGCCAGCTTCTTAAGCGTTGCCTTGACAGTCTTTAAAAATGCCTCTTTCTGGCTGCTATCCGCATTTTTCGCAATGACAGAAAAATATGGCTGTAAAATACCATTTTCATAGCTTCCCAGGATATCCTGGCCAATCCCGGCGCTGATGAGTTCTTTCTTTAAAACGGCGCCCGGCGCATCCAAAAGCACATACTCCAGGATCTGAAATGCCATGTAGAGAATCGGGTCGAGATCGTCGCCCACCACCGTATTAACCGACAGGTAGGTTGCGTGATCCTCCGGCTCATCCTCAGTGATCGGATAGAAGATCTCACGTTCTTTCGGCGCGTCAAACGGCTTCTGGTAGTGAATTTCAGAATCCACCGGCTGACGGTCATAGTGGCTTAAATACTCACGATCCAGCCAGTCCAGCTTCTCTGCCATATCCATATTTCCGTACAGATAGATAAAGCTGTTGGACGGATGGTAGAATTTGCGGTGGAAATTCAGGAAATCCTCATAGGTCAGCTCCGGGATAACCTCCGGGGCGCCGCCAGACTCATGCGTATAGCAGGTATCCGGGTAAAGCGTGTTCTGCGTGTAGCGATCAAGCACGCCCTCCGGGGAGGAAAATGCACCCTTCATCTCATTGTAAACGACACCGTTTACCGTGATCGGGCTGTCCGCCGACTCCATCTCGTAATGCCAGCCCTCCTGGCGGAAAATCTTCTCTTCTTTATAGATATTCGGATGCAGAACCGCGTCCATATAGACGTCCATCAGGTTCTGGAAATCCTTGTCGTTGCAGCTTGCAACCGGGTATACCGTCTTATCCGGGTAGGTCATCGCGTTTAAGAAGGTATTTAATGAGCCCTTTACCAGCTCTACAAACGGATCCTTGACTGGAAATTTCGCCGAACCGCACAAAACGCTGTGCTCCATGATATGCGGCACACCCGTGCTGTCAGATGGCGGGGTACGGAATCCGATGCAGAATACCTTATTCTCATCGTCATTCGAGAGCAGGAACACTCTCGCTCCCGTCTTCTTATGTTCCAGAAGAATCCCATCAGAATTCAGCTCTTTTACGTGTTTTTCATTCAGGATCTGATAGCTCTTCAAATCTTTTACTGTCATGCTGTCTTTCCTTTCTCTGAAACGATTCCACAGTGCATACAGACATCTGTTGAATCGTTACTGTTCACGCATACGTGAACAGTAACGTTGAATCGCACCTTTTTTTCTTTTTTTTTACAGTCTTCCCATAAATTTGTCTTTTAGTACGGCAAATGCCTCCCGCAGCCACAGGTGCACCGCCAGCACCGGGTCGCACGCAGCTGCCACGCCGACCGGCTCGATCTCCTGTCTGCGCGCGATCGCCTCCGCCCGGAACACATGGTAATTGCTCGTCAGAATCCCGATCCGGATGGTATCGCCGTCCGGGCGCTCACGGTAAAACTCCATCAGGTGTGCCCGCGCCGCCTGCGCCTTGTTGTATTCCTGCCGGTCGATCACCGTCCGGCTGAACTCGATGTTCTGCACCGTGTCGGAGGACTGGTCTTCAATCAGCAGCTTATCCTCCGGAATCCCGTTGTACTGTAAATATTCGTACATCGCCCGCGCCTCGCTGATCTCCTCGCCCGGACCTTTTCCGCCGGAAAGCACCAGAACCGTGTTCGGATATTCCTCCGAATACTCGATCGCCCGATCCAGACGCTGCTTTAGGGAATTGCTGATCTTGGTGCCGCGCACACGTGCTCCCAGCACGATCACATAGTCCGCCGGCTGTCCCGTCGCCGTAATGGCGCTCCAGCCGATCAAAACCTCCGTGATCACCAGAATCAGAAATCCCGCCGCACATACTGTCCCGACGGAAACGCCGATCCACACGGGGATTCTGCCCTCATGCTGGCTGCCAAACCACCATCCAGCCGCCAGAAGTCCCAAAAAGATCGCCAAGCAGGGCCAGATCAAGGCAAACGAAGTCGAAACACCTGAATAAATAACAATTATGATATAATATAACAGGCACAGGACCGCCGTTCCTCCTAAAAACCAAACCATCTGTCATCCTCCTGATGTCCATCCAGCCGCACCTTTACAAATCCAGCGCTTCGTCCTCACGCCGCAGGATATCCTGCGGCTTTGCCATGCCGCCTAAGTCTACCCAGAGCTGCTGCTTCGGGTGCGGTGCGCTCTCCTGCGCGGTTCCATCCTCAGTAAAGATGCCTTTCACTTCCACACGCAGGTTACGTCCGTCCGGCTTCATGATCTCGATCGTCTCTCCCACGCTGAATTTATTCTTCTGCTCCAGATGAACCAGGCCATCCCCGCGCACAGCGCCGACCGTTCCCAGATAGGTGTACGGTTTTACATAAGTATTGCTTCCGTATACCTGCGACTCGGTACCCGGTTTATGGAAATAAAATCCGGTGATGTATTCCCGGTGGGTACATTTGCGGATCTCACTCTTATACCACTCCATCTTGGACTGGTATTTTTCCGGGCTTTCCAGATAATCGTCGATTGCGATTCGGTAGGTTCTCGCCACGGTTGCCACATAGAGTGCTGTCTTCATGCGTCCCTCGATCTTGAAGCTGTCGATTCCTGCTTCGACCATCTCCGGAATGTGCTCAATCATGCACAGGTCGCGGGAGTTGAAAATATAGCTGCCGCGCTCATTTTCATAGACCGGCATCCACTCGCCCGGTCTTGTCTCCTCCGCCACCGCATATTTCCAGCGGCACGGATGAGTACAGGCGCCCTGGTTCGCGTCGCGCCCCGTCAGAAAATTGCTGAGAAGACATCGTCCTGAATAGGAAATGCACATCGCTCCGTGGATGAAGCTCTCGATCTCCATATCCTCCGGAATATGTTCGCGGATCTCGCGAATCTCCTTCAAGGACAGCTCCCGCGCCGTTACCACGCGCTTCGCGCCCTGTTTATACCAGAAAAGGAACGTCCCGTAGTTTGTATTATTTGCCTGTGTGCTGATATGGATCTCCATCTCCGGGAGAATGCGTCTGGCAATCTCAAAGACACCCGGATCGGAAATAATCAGCGCATCCGGCTTGATTTCTTTCAGTTCTGTGAAATATTCTTCCACACCGGCTAAATCATCATTATGTGCAAAAATATTTGCTGTAATATATACTTTGACGCCGCGCTCATGGGCGAACGCAATGCCCTCTTTGATCTCTTCGTTCGTAAAATTCTTCGCCTTTGCCCGCAGACCAAACGCCTCGCCGCCCAGATAGACCGCATCGGCTCCGTAAAGGACCGCCGTCTTGAGGACGTCCAGGCTGCCCGCCGGGATTAAAAGTTCCAGTTTTCTCATGTTTTTCCTTTCTTTTATCGCTTTACACTTAACGCCACGCCATCCCCGATCGGAATGACAGACGTCTCAAATTCTTTCATGTGTGTCAGTTCATATAAATAATCGCGCATCCGCGTGTGGATCGTCCGGTTGCGGCGCTCGACCGCATAGCGGGATTCCACGATATCGCCGTCCTGTAAGACATTGTCCGACAGAAGAACGCCGCCGGACGGCAGCAGACGCAAAATCTGAGGCAGCCAGTGCATATACTGCCCCTTAGCCGCATCCATAAATATAAAATCATAAGGGCCGGAAAGCGTCCCCAGTATCTCTTCCGCATCGCCTTCCAGTAAAGTAATGCACGGCTCTTTTCCTGCCCTTTCAAAATTGCGCTTGGCAATCGGTATTCTTTTTTCGTACTTCTCAATCGTCGTGATCCGGCAGTTTTCCGGCATCACACGGCTCATCAGTAAAGCCGAATAGCCCACAGCCGTTCCTACCTCCAGAATCGACTGCGGGCGCTTGAGAGCAATCAGTGTTTTCAGAAATGCGGAGGTCTCCCTGCGGATGATCGGCACGCAGTCAGCCAGCGCTTCTTCCTCTATCGAGTCGAGCAGCGGTCCGTTGCCCGCGTCCAACGACTGGATATAGGCGGTAATTCTGTCATTTACTATCACTTTTATCCTCCTCCGGGCTGGCGGCAGAAGCTGCCGCCTCATCCATCTCCTTCAGCATCTCCAGAGAAGTCTGGGCGGTGCTGAACTGATAGGTCCCCGGATATATCTTGTATTCATAAATCTTTGCCTGCAGCACAAAGACCACGCGGCTTTGAATCAAACCGACGCGTTCCAGCGCTTCGCCTGCCTCGGAGGTGCTTTCGCTTTCCTCGATGGTAACCGTTCTCATTCTTCCCGGCTCTGCCTCAACTGCGGTCGGGTTAAATATCTCATGCCCCAGCCAGTAACCCTTCGTTGCGCCCTCATAGAGCAGAAACAGTGTCAGTACCAGAAAAACGATCCGGAACACACTGTCCAGAATTGATACTGCGATATGGGGTTCCCCAGATGTCCGGCTCATATTCCACCTCCGTGCTGCTTTTGCAGTCTTCTACACTTCCATGATGATCGGAAGAATCATCGGATTTCTCTTCATCTTCTTCCATAGGAAATCACTCAGGCTGTCGCGGATAATGTTCTTGATCTTGCCCCAGTCGCTCACGTGCTTCTCAAGACAGCCTTGTACGGCTTCATCCACGATTCTCTGTGCCTCTTCCATCAGATCCTCGGACTCACGCACATAGACGAAACCTCGGGACACGATATCCGGTCCCGCTAAGAGCTGGTTGCTGTATTTCTCCAACGTCAGTACCACAATAATGATACCATTCTGTGCCAGGTTCTGGCGGTCGCGCAGAACGATATTTCCGACATCACCGATGCCCAGACCATCGACCAGGATGCCGCCCGCCTGTACATGGTCGGCAACACGGTAGCCTTCGTCCCCGATCTCGATCACATCACCTGAGCGCATCAGGATGACGTTTTCCTTCGGAATGCCCATTGAAATTGCCAGGTTGCGCTGCGCCATCAGGTGGCGGTACTCACCGTGTACCGGAATCGAGAATTTCGGACGAACTAAGGAGTACATCAGCTTGATCTCCTCCTGGCAGGCATGTCCGGATACGTGGGTATCCTGGTTGATAACCTCTGCGCCCTTCATCGACAGCTCGTTGATAACTCTTGCAACGGCTTTCTCATTGCCCGGAATCGGGGTGGAACTTAAAATAACCACGTCACCCGGCATGATCGAAACCTTCTTGTGCAGGTCTGCCGCCATACGGGACAGGGCCGCCAGAGACTCGCCCTGGCTGCCGGTCGTGATAAGGACGGTATCCTCTTTCTTATAATTTTTCAGATGTTCAATGTCGATCAGTGTATTTTCCGGAATATTAATGTATCCAAGTTCGCTCGCCGTGCCGATGACATTGACCATGCTTCGGCCCTCGACCACTACCTTACGTCCATAGTGGTATGCCGTATTGATGATCTGCTGGACACGGTCTACGTTGGAAGCAAACGTCGCAACGATGATCCGGTTGTTCTTGTGCTCTGCAAAAATCGAATCAAAGGTCTTGCCGACGGTGCGCTCCGACATCGTAAATCCCGGACGGATCGCGTTGGTACTGTCACACATCAGCGCCAGCACGCCTTTCTTTCCAAGCTCGGCAAAACGCTGCAGATCCGCCGGTTCACCGAATACCGGTGTGTAATCGATCTTGAAGTCGCCGGTGTGGACGATAATGCCAGCCGGGGAGAAGATCGCAAGCGCCGATGCATCTGCGATACTGTGGTTCGTCTTGATAAACTCAATCCGAAAACATCCGAGATTGATGGACTGTCCGTGCTTTACGACCTTGCGGCGGACGGTCTTCATCATATTATGCTCTTTTAATTTATTCTCAATCAGTCCGATCGTCAGTTTGGTGCCGTATACCGGTGCCGGAACATCGCGGAGTACATACGGCAGCGCGCCGATATGGTCCTCATGTCCGTGCGTGATCACAAAGCCCTTGACTTTGTCAATGTTGTTCTTTAAATAGGATACATCCGGGATAACCAGATCGATTCCCAGCATATCGTCGCTCGGGAATGCCATACCGCAGTCTACTACAATAATGCTGTCTTCATATTCGAAGGCAGTCATATTCATACCGATCTGTTCCAGACCACCGAGCGGTATGATCTTTACCTTATTATGATTTGTTTCCTTTTTCAATCAATGCACCTCCAAAAATTTGATTTTTAGATTTTTATTCGATATCAACGCCCAGATCGCTCATCAGCTCCGCAAACACCTTGGACATATACTCCAGTTCTCCGTCATCGTCCACAAATTCGTAAGCTGCTTCTGCATCCTCCGGCTTTGATGTATCTCTCAACAGATAGCACTCTCCATCGCCGTCCTTCGTATCACTTGCCAGCAGATAGGACTCGCCATTTAACTTTGTCTCTTCCAGGACATACAGCTTCACTTCCTCGCCGTTCTCATCCCTCAGCGTGATGCTGTTTTCCATATTATTCAGTTCATCTAACATTGAATCCAGGTTTCCCATTCTATGATTCTCCTTCTATTCTTTATTTTCAATCATTGATTTTTATCACTGATAATTTATTCTTCCGCTTTTCCTTGTGCCTGTAAATCCAAATATCCCTGCAAAATCAATACTGCCGCAATCTTATCAATCACGCTCTTCCGGTTTTCCCGGCGCACTCCACTCTCGATCAGGATCTGCTCCGCCGCATTCGTCGTCAGACGCTCGTCCCACATAACGACCGGAAGGTTCGTCCGCCGTTCCAGCATCTCTTTAAATGCCAGCGTCTTTTCAACGCGCTCTCCCAGCGTATTATTCATATTTTTAGGATACCCCAAAACAATCGTCCCAACCTCGTATTCCCGGATCAGCTCTTCAATCCGGGCGCAGGTCTGGCGAAGTTTGTTCTCATCCTTCCGTGTGATCGTCTCAATCCCCTGTGCTGTAATGCCTAACGGATCGCTGACTGCCACTCCCGTGGTCTTCGATCCAAAATCAAGCCCCATAATTCTCATATTCTATTTTCTCCATAACAAAACAAGCTGGCAGCCCGTCAGATATTGGACTGTTGTCGCCAGCTGTTTACTCTTCCGCTTTTTAATTGCCGTGCTGCATCCACTCTTTACTGAAGCTTCGTCTCAATATATACCTTCACAAGCTCTTCCAGAATTTCGTCACGCTCTACCTTCATAATCAGGCTTCTGGCACTCTTGTGGCTGGTAATATAGGTCGGATCTCCAGACATAATATATCCTACAATCTGATTGATCGGGTTGTAACCCTTCTCCGTCAGCGCTGTATATACCTGTTCCAGAACCTGGCTTGCCTCCAGCTTCTTCTCTTCCTGTACTGCTCTAAAAAACTGTGTATTGCTGATATCACCCATTTTGTCTTCACGTCCTTTTAAATACCCGCCGCGCTCTGTCACTCTGCGGATCCATGCGTGCAGGTAAACTACTTTTTTTTATTTTACTCTACTTTACCCCATTCGGCAAGTTATTTTTTATCATTATAATCATCCAGGAAATTGTACGTCCAATCGTCCTTGTGGTAACCGATCACAGTCTTTAAGTTGATATTGTGGACACTCTTAAAGATATTTTTCTCGATCACATCGCTCTCCTTGCGGAAATGGGCGATCAATTCCTTCATCTCATCGCGCTTGGAACCACGTCCGCCTCCGCAGCTAACGCAATTTTCAGTAAAACGGCACGCGCACTGTATAAACTGCAGTCCGTTGTAATCACGCCACGCCTTGACCGCATCTTCCTTGATAAGGTACATCGGGCGGATCAGCTCCATGCCCTCGAAATTCTGGCTGTGCAGCTTCGGCATCATCGTCTCAATCTTGCCGCTGTACAGCATTCCCATGAGGATCGTCTCGATCACATCATCAAAATGATGCCCAAGCGCAATTTTATTGCAGCCCAGCGCTTTCGCCTGTGCATAGAGGTGACCGCGTCGCATTCTGGCACAAAGGTAGCACGGATTCTGTTCGATCGTCGCCACCGTGTCGAAAATATCGCTCTCAAATACCGTCAGCGGAATGCCGAGAAGTTTCGCATTGTCCTGGATGATCTTCCAGTTATCCGCATTGTAGCCCGGATTCATCACTAGAAAAACGGTTTCAAACTGGAATTTTCCATGTTTTTTCAATTCCTGGAAAAGTTTCGCCATCAGCATGGAATCCTTGCCGCCGGAGATACAGACTGCGATCTTGTCGCCCTCCTGAATCAGGTCGTAGGTGTTGAGCGCCCGCGTAAACGCCCGCCAGATCGGCTTGCGGAATTTTTTTATAATACTCTGCTCAATTCTCGCCCGTTTTTCCTCTCGATCCGCCTCGGATTCTCCGCCTACGAAGCGGGACAGGGAGAGGCGCAGCCACGCACGGTAACCACCCTCCACATTGACCGCGTCAAATCCGTCTCCGGTCAGACGACGCACCCACTCCTGGCTCTTCTCACCGGTATGGCACATCACGTACACTGGATGCATTTTGTCTAACCTGGCTGTTTCTTCCTCATATTGCTCTTCCAGCCGGGACGCCGGGAGGCTTACCGCCCCCGGAAAAGTTCCGCGCATATACTGGTCCTGCGGGCGGATGTCCACGATCGTCTTCTCCGCATCCTTTAACGCTTCCAGCTCCTCAATCGTAATCGTTTTCATTGTATATTCTCCTGTATCCGTTATCTGCAAAATCCTCTTTAAGAAAAAGAATGTAAAAAATGTGCCTACCCGTGTGCAGTAACCACAATTCTCATGAAATGAAACAAAAGCACAGGATCCGTGCTGACAGTGTTCTGCCAAACAAACGGGTCCTGTGTTTTTCTGCTGTTTTGTTACCGTTCACGCGCACGTAACCAGTAACTCATTTTCTGTTAATTATAACACTCTCCCTGCATTCTGGGAAGTCCTATTTCTATAATTAGTCTCTTATAATTAGTCTCTTAGTCCTCTGTAAAGAGTGGTGTGGAATAATAGCGGTCACCACTGTCCGGAAGAATCGCTACGATGGTTTTCCCCTTATTTTCCGGGCGTTTTGCCAGCTCAATCGCACCATGCAAGGCTGCGCCGGAGGAAATACCGACTAAAATGCCCTCTTTGTGTGCCAGAAGTTTTGCTGCCGCAAATGCATCCTCATTCTCCGCCTCGAAAATCTCATCATAAATCTTAGTGTTCAGTACATCCGGTACAAATCCGGCGCCGATACCCTGAATCTTGTGTGCGCCGCCCTTGCCCGTCTTTAATACCGGGGATGAAGCTGGCTCCAGCGCTACGACTTTCACATTCGGGTTCTGGGATTTTAAGTATTCGCCGGTACCCGTCAGAGTTCCGCCGGTACCAACACCTGCGATCAGGATATCAACCTTTCCGTCGGTATCATTCCAGATCTCCGGACCAGTGGTTGCTCTGTGAACCGCCGGATTGACCGGATTGACAAACTGACCGGCTAAGAAGCTGCCCGGTGTCTCTTTTGCCAGCTCTTCTGCCTTCTCGATCGCGCCCTTCATGCCCTTTGCGCCCTCAGTCAGGACAATCTCTGCACCGTACGCTTTCAGAATGTTGCGGCGCTCCACGCTCATCGTCTCCGGCATCGTCAGGATGATGCGATATCCCTTCGCTGCTGCGATGGACGCCAGACCGATACCGGTATTGCCGGAAGTCGGCTCGATGATGACAGAACCCTCTTTCAGGACACCTCTCTTCTCTGCATCCTCAATCATGCCTTTTGCAATACGATCCTTCACGCTTCCAGCCGGGTTTAAATACTCCAGTTTTACCAGAACCGTTGCTTCCAGTCCCAGCGCTTTCTCAACATTCACAACCTCAACTAACGGTGTGTTTCCTACCAGTCCCAGTGTTCCCTTATAAATGTTTGCCATGATGATTTCCTCCTATATCTGTGATGATTTTTATATTTTTTAATTTTTATAGATTTCTATAGATTCTTCTTTTTTCCAGAACTCATTTCCAATTTGAAAAACTCGCTCCAAAAGAAGTTTAAAATGCGAAAAGAGCCCATCCTCTATACACATTTCCCGCCCGTCCAATCCAGCTTTTCTGCCGCCTGTCCTGCTTGTTTTTCTGTGTACGCGGATGCGCTCTTTCTATATCCTTAACCCTTATGAATAAAAAGATTCACGAAACCCGTTTTCCCCGGAAACCCCGCTTACCGAAGTCCAGCTTTCTGGTTTTCGCGTACACAAATGCGACAACAACATCGATCCATACAGGTACAAACATTGCTGCAACACATCGTATTCATCCAAAAACCATTGACTGCTTTCATGATCTTCACTCCTTTTCTTTTTTCCTATCAGCTTAGTGGGTATATTATCACTTTATGCAATATCTGTCAACCCTTTTTTGCCCGTTGTTACTGTTCACGCACGCGTGCCCAGTAACGGAATTTGCCGTGGCTTCGCATTTAAATACGGCAAATTCCTGCTTCCACTACGTTTTCTTACGGCACTTTCGGTTCCAAAAGTGCCTACCCGTGAACTGTATCTGCCTGTTG
>NZ_QUKS01000008.1:0-24239 GCF_003481165.1 Clostridium sp. TF06-15AC | reverse complement strand
CGTGCCCAGTAACGGAATTTGCCGTGGCTTCGCATTCAAATACGGCAAATTCCTGCTTCCACCACGTTTTCTTACGGCACTTTCGGTTCCAAAAGTGCCTACCCGTGAACTGTATCTGCCTGTTCCGTATATGTGAACATTTCTTCACGTCTTTCTTGACAAACACAGACTGCACCTTTACAATAAAATACCGAACTGATGGGTAAAAAGCGCTTTTCCAGCGTGGTTTAAGCGTTTTTTGCTGATTTTCCGGTAACGATTTGACACTTTCATCGTTATCATAACAGAACCTGTTGCTATTTAGTATAGCACATTTTATTTTACGGAACAAGAAAACAGCGGCACACAAGATGATTGCCGCAGATGAAAGGATTTAAACCATGAAAAATCCACTTCACTACCAATTATCGGAATACGACTGCGGTCCGACCTCCCTCTTAAACGCGATCAGCTTTTTGTTTGAGCGCGAGGAAATTCCGCCGGAGATTCTTCGAAATATCATGCTCTACTGCCTCGACTGCTACGGTCCGGAGGGCTCGGCTGGAAAGAGCGGTACCTCCTGCACGGCGATGATGTTTTTGAGCAACTGGCTGCAGGGACTTGGCGATATCGGAAAACTTCCCGTGTCCAGCCGCTATCTGCGCGGTTCGGATGTCTATGTCGGGGACAACAGCCTGCTTCTGGACACCCTGTACCGGGGCGGCGCGGTTGTCGTGCGCCTTTACTATGAGGTAGCGCATTATGTGCTGTTTACCGGTGTCAAAGATGGACAGATCCTGCTCTTTGATCCGTATTACCAGACGGTTCCATTTACAAAACCAGACGAGAAAGAGGCGCTTCTTGTGACCGACCACCCATTTTCATGGAACCGATCCGTGCCATTTTCCTATTTTAACCGGGAATCGATGGAGCTCTACGCGCTGGGCGAAATGGCAGGACGCGAGGCAGTGCTTCTGTTTAACCGGAATACGGTGCTGACGGAGGAAGCTACGATCGAATATTTCATATAAGGGTAATACAGCAAATTAAAAAAGAATGTGCCTTTTTGTGTAATAGGGAATTCCAAGTAATTTCCTATTACACAAAGAAACTGCTGACAGAATATATTATAAGGGAGTATCATATGTTAAATTCATTTTCACGAACGGAACTTCTCCTCGGCAGGGATGCCATGGAGCGTTTATCAAAAGCACGCGTTGCCATCTTCGGCATCGGCGGAGTCGGCGGCTATGCGGTGGAGGCCCTCGCGCGCAGCGGTGTCGGCACGCTTGATCTCATCGACGATGACAAGGTCTGCTTAACCAACATCAACCGCCAGATCATCGCAACCACCTCCACCATCGGAAAGTACAAGGTTGATGTCGCTGAGGAACGCATCAAATCCATCAACCCACATGCGGTTGTCCACACCTACAAGACATTCTACATGCCGGATACCGCAAAGGAATTTGATTTTTCCCAGTATGACTACGTGATCGATGCAATCGACACCGTGACGGGAAAGCTGATTCTGGTGGAACAGGCGGAAGAAACCCACACGCCGATCATCAGCTCGATGGGCGCCGGAAACAAACTGGATCCGACCGCTTTTGAGGTGACCGATATTAATAAAACCTCTGTTTGTCCTCTCGCGAAGGTCATGCGGCGGGAGCTGAAAAAACGCGGGATTAAGAAGCTGAAAGTGGTTTATTCGAAAGAAAAACCACTGACGCCGGTGGATGATATGGCTACCTCCTGCCGTTCCCACTGTGTCTGCCCGCCGGGAACCGCACGCAGCTGTACCGCCAGACGGCAGATTCCGGGGAGTATCTCTTTTGTACCGTCCGTAGTGGGACTGATTATTGCTGGGGAAGTTATTAAGGATCTCGTTGGGGTTCATTGATTGCTTACTGATTAATTTGTTAAGCCGATATATTCTATTTATGTCATTTTTTAAAATTTTATTTGTATGTAAAAAACCAATGAATCCCATCTTGGGGGTATCATTGGTTTTTTCGTTTACGATCTTCTATTCACTTTCCAGTAAAAGCACCTCTTCATTCAGTGCCTTCGTGAAGATTCCCTTCACCGTCTTATTTTTTAATCCTTCTTCGTATGGAACGGCACCTTTGACGTACTGGCGGGTGTGTCCCATCATGTATTTGGTTCCGTCGATCTCGATCGGTTCTTCGAGAAGGATCTCTTCTTCAGTTCCGAGAAAGCGCCCGCGGTATTCTAAGGACTGCTGTTTTTCCAGTGCCAGCAGGATATCGCTGCGGACGGATTTGGTTCCTTCTGGTACCTGATCCGGCATATCGGCGGCGCGGGTGCCTGCGCGGCGGGAGTATTTGAATATATGCATTTCATAGAAATGGATCGCTTTTAAGAAGCGTTCTGTTTCGGCAAATTCTTCTTCGGTCTCGCCCGGGAATCCTACGATGACATCGGTCGTGATCGCCGGATTGTCAAATTCTTCCCGCAGAATTTCACAGCACGCCTGATATTCAGCAGCGTTGTAGCGGCGGTTCATGCGCTTTAAAGTCGCGTCACAGCCACTCTGGAGTGACAGATGGAAGTGCGGGCAGATGGTCCGCAGCCTCGCCAGCTCTTTGGCAAATTCGCGGGTTACGATACGTGGTTCAAGAGAACCGAGGCGCAGGCGCTCAATGCCCGGAATCTGGTCGAGACGTTTGATTAAAGTCAGCAGATTTTCTTTCTGCTCATCCTTGAAATCGACACCATAGGAGCTTAAATGGATACCGGTCAAGACAATTTCCTTGTATCCGGCTTCCGCAATCCCGCGCACCTCGTGCTCGATGTCCTCCGGGCGGCGGCTGCGGACGCGTCCTCTCGTATATGGTATAATACAATAGCTGCAAAACTGGTTGCAGCCGTCCTGTACCTTGATAAAGGCACGCGTATGGTCAGCAATCCGGCGGATATGGAGTTCTTCGTATTCCTGTGAATGTCCGATATCCAGAATCTCACCGCTGTTTTCGTGATCTGCAAAATAATCATCCAGGATCTGTACCAGATCTTTTTTCTGGTTATTGCCGACGATCAGATCGACCGCCTCATCTTTTTTCAGCTCCGCGCCCGCTGCCTGCACATAACAGCCGACCGCCACAACAGCCGCCGACGGGTTCATTTTCTTTGCCCGGTGCAGCATCTGGCGCGATTTCCGGTCGGCAACATTCGTCACGGAACACGTGTTGATAATATAAACATCCGCTCCTTCCCGGAACGGCACAATCTCATATCCTGCATCCTCTAAGAGTTGCTGCATGGCTTCCGTCTCATACGAGTTCACCTTGCAGCCCAGATTGTGGAATGCCGCTTTTCTCATTTTTATCTCCTTTAAATTGAATCCTCTCTTGACTTTTGTCAGATTACTTTGTAGTATAAAAGTATTATTGTAGATAGAGGAGGTTTTTTTCATGAAAACAGTTCGTATTTCTTTAAACTCGATCGATAAAGTTAAATCCTTCGTCAACGACTTAGCGAAGTTCGACGTAGATTTTGACCTTGTTTCCGGACGTTATGTGATTGACGCTAAATCCATCATGGGTATCTTCAGTCTGGATCTGTCTAAACCGATCGATTTAAACATCCATTCTGAGAACCAGATCGATGAGATCTTAACGACACTGGCTCCGTACATTGTATAGCAACCATTAGAACGATCGAGATGGTTCTGTTTGAAACGAAAAAAACCGCTGTTAAGCAACTCGCTTTGCAGCGGTTCTTTTTTTTCATAGAGAACTGCGTCCTATGAAAAAAACACTCCGCGAGGATGCGCACTCGCGCGAAGCAAAAAACTGTCGCAAGCGACCGCGCGAGACGCCCGAATGTGCCAAGGCACATTCTTTTTTATATATGACTAGCACCGGATAACCTCAACCGTATCGATCGCCTCTTTTACCAGCGCATCTATCTTCTCTTCCAGATTGCGCTCGGATTTTTCAATCAGGTGCAGGACCGGCTTGGTAACCGGGTGTTTGGCTACGAAGATGGTGCAGCAATCTTCATACGGCTCGATCGATGTCTCGTAGGTACCGATTTTCAAGGAAATATCGACGATATCCTGTTTGTCGAAACCGATCAGCGGGCGGAAGACCGGAAGTGTGCAGACTGCATTGGTAACCGCCAGGGAATGAACCGTCTGGGATGCTACCTGACCGATGCTCTCGCCGGTGATGAGTCCGAGACAGTCGTCTTTCTTCGCCAGCTCTTCCGCGATCTTCATCATGTAACGGCGCATGATAATCGTCAGCTCCTCATGCGGGCACTGCTCGTAGATGTAGAGCTGGATATCTGTGAAATTGACTACGTTTAATTTGATCGGACCTGCGTATTTTGCTACCTGCTTTGCCAGATCGACTACTTTCTGTTTTGCGCGGTCGCTGGTGTATGGCGGTGCATGGAAATAGGTTGCCTCGATGGTAACGCCGCGTTTTGCGATCATGTATCCGGCTACCGGGCTATCAATACCGCCGGATAAAAGCAGCATCGCGCGTCCATTAGTTCCGACCGGCATACCGCCCGGTCCCGGAATCACCAGAGAGTATACGTTGATACGTTTTGCACGCAGTTCCACATTTAAAAGAACATCCGGATTGTGTACGTCTACCTTTGTCTCCGGGAATGCATCCAGGATGACCTCACCGAGATCGCGGTTGACTTCCTCGGAGGTATGCGGATACTGTTTGTTTGCACGGCGGGTGTTTACCTTGAACGTAAAGTGTTTATCCGGATATGCTTTATCCACATACTCAACAATCTTCGCTTTCAGATCGTCGTAACCGTTGTCCTCTAACTGGACCATCGGACAGATCGCCGCAATACCGAATACCTTTTTCAGTGCGTCGATAACCTCATCGTAATCAAATTCTTCCGCTGCGGTCGCATAGATACGCCCTGCCTCCTTGGTTACGGTAAATTTTCCATCAAGACGTTTTAACGAGTGATGGATGTGGGACACCAGCGCGTCCTCGAATACATAGCGGTTTTTACCTTTCAGGCCAATCTCCGCATATTTAATCAAAAATGTATGAAACATGGAATTCCCTTTCTACAGCAGGCTGTCATTCTTCTGCTTTCCCGCAAAAAAACTGAACAGCCATTCTTTAAACAGCCATTTTATTTCATCTGGTAACGGCGCAGTACCGGAAGCAGTTCTCCCAGAACGCCGATCGCATAGTCTACTTCTTCCTCGGTATTCAGATCACCCAGACTGAACCGGATCGTCGAATCGAGAAGTTCTTTTTTCACGCCGATTCCCTTTAAAGTACCGCTGATGCCCGGATGATTGGACGAGCAGGCGGAACCGGACGATACATAAACCCCTTTGTCCTCCAGCGCATGGAGAAGTACCTCGCTGCGGACGCCCTCAAAGCTGGCGCTGACGATCTGCGGCGCGTTGGTGCGGTCCTCACTGCCGTTGATGGTGACGCCGCCGAGCGGTTTCAATCCCGTAATCAGGTGCTCCCGGAGTGTATACAGCTTTTCGATGCGTGCATCAAAATCTTTGTACGCCTCGCGTGCTGCCACACCGAGTCCGACACACCCCGGCACATTTTCCGTACCGGAACGCATGCCCTTCTGCTGGCCGCCGCCAAACAGAATCGGGCGGATCTTGACACCGTCGCGAATATAGAGGAATCCGACGCCCTTCGGCGCATGGATCTTGTGTCCGCTGACGGAAAGCAGGTCAATTCCCTGTTTTTTCGGACGGATCTTATATTTTCCATATGCCTGGATCGCATCGACATGGAACAATGTCTTCGGATTTTTCTTCTTGATGCACTGGCTGATCGCCTCGATCGGCTCTACTGCTCCGACCTCGTTATTGACGTACATCACAGACACCAGGATCGTGTCCTCGCGGATAGCTTTTTCCAGATCCTCCAGAGAAATATGCCCCAGATGATCGACCGGAAGATAGGTCACCTCAAAGCCCATCTCCTCCAGAAATGACATCGTATTGTAGATCGACGGATGTTCCACACCGGTCGTGATAAGGTGTTTTCCGGCTCTGCGGTTTGCCAGCGCCGTGCCGATCAGCGCCGTATTGTTCGACTCTGTTCCGCCGGAAGTAAAGAGAATCTCCTTCTCCTGCACTTTCAGTGTATCCGCGATCGCCTTCTTTGCCTCGCGAATCAAATTTTCTGCTTCCACACCTTTTCTGTGCTTCGCCGCCGCGTTTCCGTAGTTGACGCACATTGCATCAACGACCGCATCCTTTACGCAGTCCAGCACCTTGGTGGTCGCTGAATTATCAAAATAGGCTTCCATTTTTATCTCTATCTCCTTTGTAATTTTCCAATTACACTTCCAACTGCAGCATCAGTGCCGACAGCATACACAAGCCTGCCGTCTCCGTCCGCAAAATTCTCTTTCCAAGCGTTACGATCTCCGCCCCGTTTTCCCTGGCAAGCTCGACTTCTTCATCCTCAAAACCGCCCTCCGGACCGATGAAAACGGCGATATCCGTACCCGGCTTGACCGACGCCAGCAGTTTCCTCGTTTTCCGGATGCCGTCCGCCGACTCATATGGCAGAAGAACCATATCATACCCGACTGCCTCTTTGACCGCCTCTTTGTAGGTCATAAGCGGCGCCACCTCCGGGATAAGGCTGCGCTTGGACTGCTTCGCGGCGCTCTCAGAAACCGCATTCCAGCGTTTTCTCTTCGCGTCCGCTTTTTTCGCATCCAGCTTGACAACCGAGCGCTTCATGCTGACCGGAACTACCCGGTATGCCCCCAGCTCCACCGCCTTCTGGATGATCAGTTCCATCTTATCGCCCTTCGGAAGCCCCTGGAACAGGTGAATCCGCGCCGGAAGCTCTTTGTTTTCCCATTCTTCCAGAATCTTTGCCGAAACATACTCTGGTTCCAGTTCTTCCACGCGGCAGAAATAGTCGCCGCCCTCACGGCTGCTGATCAGGATCTCCTCACCCGGCTTCATCCGCAGAACATTGCGGATATGGTTGACATCCGCGCCCTCAATCCGGATTTCTTCCGCCCCGATCTGGTGCGGTTCCACAAAAAAATGGTACATGATTATTTCTTCCTCGCTGTGACAGAAACCCACTCGCCCTGATGGGTAATCTCTACAATCTCAAAGGCATCGTTCGCCTCAAATGCCGCCTTGACTGCCTCTTCCTTCATATCAATGATACCCGATGTGATGAAGATACCATTTTTCTTAATATGAACCGGGATCTCTTTCTGCAGCATGATGATAACGTCTGCCAGTATGTTGGCAACCGCAATGTCGTAATACTCGTATTTTACTTCGTCCTGCACTGTTTTATCGTCGATGATGTTGCCCTGTACGACCTTGAACTGCTCCGGTGCGATTCCGTTTGCTTCCAGATTCTCACCAACGGCTGTGATCGCATTTTCATCCAGATCCGTTCCAAATACGTGTTTTGCGCCCAGTTTTAACGCCGTGATGCCTAAGATACCGCTTCCGGTTCCGACATCAAGCACCTCTGAATCCGGTGTCACGTATTTCTCGAGCTGGCGGATGCAAAGCTGCGTTGTCTCATGCATGCCCGTACCAAACGCCGTACCCGGATCGATCTGAATCAGCAGCTTGTCCTTGTGCTCCTCCGGCACTGTCTCCCAGGTCGGCTTGATAAGGATGTGATCGACCGTAAACGGTTTGAAATACTGTTTCCAGTTGTTGATCCAGTCCTTATCCTCCGTCTCGGATTCTGCAAACGTGCAGGCGCCCAGATCGGTAAACGGCTTCAATTCTTCCAGCGCCTCTTTGACTTTCGCCATCATCGCCGGGATATCATCATCCTCATCGAGATAAAAACTTACCTTCGCCACGCCCTCATCCGGCGGAAGCTCCGGCAGAATGTCGATGAACATTCCCTTCGTCTCTTTCTCGGTCAGCGGGATATTGTCCTCAATCTCAATGCCCTCGATGCCGAGTTCATCCAATGTGTAGCTGATGAGATCCACCGCCTCTGTGGTGGTCGTCAGCGTAAATTTCTTCCATTTCATGTTCGTTACCTCTCTTTATTGAAACGACTTATCAGCCAAATATTCACGTTTCATCACGCAGTTATTTTTGCATCATTCTCACTGTAAATGTGTCAAATGTTACTGTTCACAGGTAGGCACTTTTGGAACCGAAAGTGCCGTAAGAAAACGTGGTGGCAGCAGGAATTTGCCGTATTTAAATGCGAAGCCACGGCAAATTCCGTTACTGGGCACGTATGCGTGAACAGTAACTGTCAAACGAATGAATCCGCCTAATCGTTCTAATTTTCTTTTCTAATTTCCCGATAAAATCTTCACAAACAGGATCGCCAGCACCACTAGAATCAGCGGGCGCACGATCTTCTGTCCATTTCCCATTACCAGGCCGGAACCGATATAATTTCCTAAAATACTGCAGATCGCCGCAGCCAGCCCCAGCGTGTAAATGATCTTGCCGTGAATCACAAATGTGACAAACGCCGCCACATTAGACGAAAGATTGATCGCCTTTGTCGTACCCGCCGCCTCTTTCATCGTATAGCGCGCCGCTCCTGTGAGCACCAGCAGCAGGAAAGTTCCGGTTCCCGGTCCGTAAAAGCCATCATAAATACCGATGATCAGCGCGGATGCCAGCGCAATCAGGAATGATTTCCGCTCCGGCAGGGTGCCCGCCAGCGAATCATCGCCCATTTTCTTATTCCGCATAACATAAAATGCAACAATCGGAAGAATCACGATCATCATATACTGTAAAATCTTATCGCTGACTAACAGAGTCAGGTTCGAACCGATCGAAGAACCGATCAGCGCCGCCACGATAAACCAGACCACCTTCTTAAACTGTATGTAACCGTTTTTGGCAAACCGCCCGGTCGCGATTGCCGTTCCCATCATGGAACTCATTTTGTTGGTTCCGAGCGCCATATGGGTCGGAACCCCGGCGATCAGGTACGCCGGAAGCGAAATCAATCCGCCTCCCCCTGCGATCGCATCCACAAAGCCTGCCAGAAATACCATCGGGCAGACGATTATAAACTGCAGTATCGTGCAATCCATGCTACATCCTCCAAAATTTTCATGCGCGCCCAAATTCCTCCTGCCGTCGCAAAACAGAAATCAAAAAGCACTCTGGGCGTACATTTCTATTCTTATTGCAAAAACTCCGCCAGTGCATAGGTACTGACATCCAAGCCATATTCAGTCAGGCGGATATGGCTATCTGTCTGGACCGCTGCTTCCAACAATCCTTCTTTCAAAAGCCTCTCGATCACCTCACCGTACACCGCTTCCATCGCCACGCCAAACCGGCGTTCAAACTCTGCCGTCCGGACACCGCCGGTCAGCCGCAGCCCCAGAAACATAAATTCTTCCATCCGCTCCTGATGGCTCAGTTCGTGTATTTTCTCATACTGCGCGCCCGCTGCCAGCTCTTCTTTCGTAAACACCAGATAACGGTTCAAATCCGCCGTCACCTGAAAGCGCTTCCCGCCCACCAGCGAGGATGCCCCCAGACCAAGCCCCAGATACTCCACACCGGTCCAGTAACCGATGTTGTGGCGGCAGGCATAGCCCGGTCTGGCATAATTGGAAATCTCATACCGCTCATAGCCCAGCTTCGCCAGCGTTGTTTTCGTGTGGTGGTACATATTCCGGTCTGTCTCCTCATCCGGCAGACATTTGCAGCCTTCATACTTCGTCTGTAAACGCTTTGGCATAGAGGCGTAATCGCCGTATTTTTCCAGATCCGCGCACATCTCCCCGTACTCTTCATATAACGGCGTGCCTTCTTCCACAATCAGGCTGTATGCGGAAATATGTTCCGGTTCCAGGTCGCAGACGAACCGCAGAGTCTCCTGCCAGCTCTCCTCCGACTGTCCCGGAAGCGCCGACATCAGATCGACATTGATATTGTCAAATCCAGCGTCCCGCGCAGCACGAAAACTCTGTAAAAACTGCTCCCGCGTATGAATCCGCCCTAAAAGCCGCAATTCCTCCTCCGAAGCCGACTGCAGCCCCAGACTCAGGCGGTTGACCCCTGCATTCCGGTAACCGGCTGCCGAATCCGGCGTCAATGTCCCCGGATTCGCCTCCATCGTGATCTCCGCATCCGGCTCTACCCGAAAGACCTGCCGGACGGCTGCCAGAATCCGCTCAATCGCCGATGGTGGAAGCAGGGACGGCGTTCCGCCGCCGATAAAGATCGTCTCCACCGTCCGCCCTGTCAGGTTTAGCCGCGGCGCCGCATTTTCAGGACACTGCCCTGCATCCTCTTCCGGAATGCTTTCAATCTCCCGGATCAGCTGATCCACATATTTTTCCCGCACGCACGCATCGGACGCAAACGAAAGAAAATCACAGTAACGGCATTTGCGGACGCAGAACGGGATGTGTATATATAATTCCATTATTCCTCGTCCAGCTTCAGGACGCTCATAAATGCCTTCTGCGGAATCTCTACGTTTCCGATCTGACGCATACGTTTCTTTCCTTCCTTCTGCTTCTCCAGAAGTTTTCTCTTTCGGGAAATATCGCCGCCGTAGCATTTTGCCAAAACGTCCTTCCGCATTGCCTTGACCGTCTCGCGGGCAATGATCTTTCCACCGACCGCCGCCTGGATTGGAATCTCAAATAAATGACGCGGAATCTCATCCTTGAGCTTCTCGCACATTTTTCTGCCGCGCTCATATGCCGAACCTTCGAATACGATGAAAGAGAGCGCATCCACTTCCTCGCGGTTGACGAGAATATCCAGTTTTACCAGCTTGGATTCCTCGTAGCCCTTTAACTCATAATCAAACGACGCGTAACCGCGGGAGCGCGATTTCAATGCATCGAAGAAATCATAAATAATCTCATTTAACGGAAGTTCATATTTCAGCAGCGCACGGCTCGCCTCAATATACTCCATTCCCAGGTAAACGCCGCGGCGCTCCTGGCACAGCGTCATGATCGCACCGACAAACTCGGTCGTAACCATGATCTCCGCCGACACGATCGGCTCTTCCATATAGGCAATCTCGGACGGATCCGGCAGGTTTGACGGGTTCGTCAGCTCAATCATATCGCCGTTCGTCTTGTGCACTCGGTATACAACGCCCGGCGCCGTTGTCACAAGATCCAGATTGTACTCGCGTTCCAGGCGTTCCTGGATAATATCCAGATGGAGAAGCCCCAGGAAACCACACCGGAAACCGAAGCCCAGCGCTACCGATGTCTCTGGCTCAAAATAGAGCGCTGCATCGTTGAGCTGCAATTTTTCCAGCGCGTCCCGCAGATCCGGATATTTCGCACCATCCGCCGGATAAAGACCGCAGTATACCATCGGCGTTACCTTCTTGTAACCCGGAAGCGGCTCTGCACATGGGTTGTCCAGATCGGTGATCGTATCGCCCACGCGGGTATCCTGCACATTTTTAATACTGGCAGTCACATAGCCAACCATACCGGCTGAAAGCTCTTCGCACGGAATAAACTGACCTGCGCCAAAATATCCAACCTCCACAACCTCTGCAGCCGCTCCGGTCGCCATCATTTTCATGCGTGTGCCTTTTTTGATCGTACCGTTCTTCACACGGCAGAATACGATAACGCCCTTGTAAGAATCATACAGGGAGTCGAAAATAAGCGCCTGCAGCGATGCCTCCGGATCGCCCGCCGGTGCCGGGATCTTCTGCACGATCTCCTCCAGAACTGCCTCGACATTTAAGCCGGTCTTCGCAGAAATGCGCGGTGCATCTGACGCCTCCAGACCGATCACATCCTCGATCTCCGCTGCCACGCGCTCCGGATCCGCACTCGGCAGATCGATCTTATTTAACACCGGAATGACCTCCAGATCATGATCCAGCGCCAGATATACATTCGCCAGCGTCTGCGCCTCGATTCCCTGTGCCGCATCCACAACCAGAATCGCGCCGTCGCACGCCGCCAGGCTTCGGGAAACCTCGTAGTTAAAGTCCACATGTCCAGGCGTGTCGATTAGATTAAAAATGTACTCCTGACCGTCTTTCGCCTTATATACCGTGCGGACTGCCTGCGACTTGATGGTAATACCTCTCTCCCGCTCCAGATCCATGTTATCAAGCACCTGCGCCTGCATCTCACGGCTCGTTAAAAGTCCCGTCATCTCAATAATACGATCTGCCAGCGTTGATTTGCCGTGATCGATATGTGCAATGATGCAGAAATTTCTGATTTTGCTCTGATCTATAATTGCCATCCGTTCATTCCTCTCTCTGTATCACTTTGTTTGGCAGCAACATGTTTGCTGCGATATCTTATTTTTTATTTAAAATCATCTTTTATAATAAATAACACCTGATCTAAATGAATATACCATTTTTTCAGGTACGCCGCAAGTCCTGAAATAGAAAAAGCCTTGACTAAAAGCCTTGCCATTAGCCTGTCAGCACCTGATCCAGAAGCTGCGCCAGCGGATCCATCGCATTGACCGCCTCTTCATATGTATTCGTCTGTGCTCCGACTTCGATCAACGCCGAGCGCGGGCGTAGATGCAGATTGTAACGAAGCCCCTTTAAATAAATCGTCCGCGTAAACCCAGGATATATCTGATCGGCATTCCACTTCATCTGAAAACTGAACGCCAGATTTTCCTTCCGACAGGGATTTGCCAGATACTCGATCGGTCCGTCCGGCGTTTCGCTGGTACCGTTGAAAAACATGATCTGTGCCGTTGGTTTCCCTTCTATCTGCGTGACTAGATGCGTCTGCTCGCTGACACCGTCCCGGTGCACATCTAAAATCACCTGAATCGACGGGTATTTCTGCAAAAGGTTCGTGACACCCTCGCAGGCATATGTATAGGCACGGCTCCGGTCTAGATGCCCCGACTTCATATCATAGGCAGTTGTATCGTGCCAGACCTGATATCCTTTCGCCCGCAGCCGTTTTGCCAGCTCTTCCCCCAGAGACACCACCGCTCCCTTTCCGTCGCTTCCCGCATAATCTCTATAATTTTCCTGCGAATGGGTATGATAAATCAAGATCTGTGGTCCGTCCGCCTCGTCCTTCCTGATTGTCAGATCCATCGATAAAAATGTCTCTGCGTTCATCAGGCTCCGGTCAATCGATGCCGTCGGGTGGATTGTAAAAAAATGCTGGATCAGATAATCATAATCTTCCAGCTTTTTCCGCAGACGCGGGCTGTCCACCAGTGCGGCAGGATTTGCCCTCTCTGTCTTTTCTCCATTCTTTCCAGCACTATACAGCCTCTCTTCGTCTGTCTCTCCGCCGCCCTGTCTCCCACTTCCATGAACAAGCCCGTTCCATTTTCCAAGTAAAGTTCCATCCACCAGCCTACTCCCGGAAAACTGTGCCAGGAAATCCATATACTCCTGCCGGACTTCCTGTTCTTCCAGATATTTATAATAGGACGGATCGGCTTCTCCCTGCGTCTGTTTCTTCCACCCGGCAAGTCTATGCCTTTTCCCCTCCTCCGAATCTGGTATATCCCGCAAATTAGTCCCCCAGACCGGATACCAGGACCTTACCACCGCATTCTGCACAGCTGTCCAGATGAATGCACGCATCTTCCAGCCGACTGTCAGCAAAAACAGAACCATCAGGAGCCCGGCTGCCCTCTGCCACCACCGCACCGCATTCATCTCCCTTCTTTCCTGTTCTATCCTATGCGATTAGCAAAGTGTAGTTTCCTGTTTGGTTCTGTTTTTCAATCTGACATTTTTTTCAGTGTTATCTTTCTTCCTCCAGCCGTTCCACTGCCCGCCGGATCCCCTCGGCGATTGCTGCGCTCAGCTTGCAAATACGCTCGTCCATGTCCTGCGGGGTCACAAACATCGCTCCAAATTCAGGTTCCAGAAGTTCCCGGATCAGCTCATACTGGCTGTCCGAATCCAGTTCCCGGATGTATTCACCGTACCGGCTGCCCTCTTTTGAGGCGGTTAGTGTCCGCACTAACGCATTGACCGTCCCGTGAACGATCGCCGCCGCGCCCACAACCGTCGGAACGCCGATCGCGATTACCGGCACGCCGAGATTTTCCCGCGTCATTCCCCGGCGGTGGTTGCCGACGCCGGAACCCGGATGAATTCCTGTATCCGTCAGCTGAATGGTGCTTGCCAGACGGTGGACGTTTCGCGCCGCCAGCGCGTCGACCGCGATCACCAGATCCGGGCGGCTCTCCCGCACGACGCCGCGGACAATTTCTGCCGTCTCCATCCCTGTCTGTGCCATCACCCCTGGATGGATACCGCTGAGAACCGGATGCACCGTCCGCCCCGCTTTCTCAGCCGTATAGAGGTATGTGCCATTTCTTCTGCCTGGCTCCGTCCGCAGATGGCGGTTCATCGAAAGCCCATCCACCACGCGCGGTCCCAGCGAATCCGGCGTCACCTGCCGGTTTCCCAGTCCCGCTACCAGAATCGAAAGTCCGGCCATGGTTGAAGCACAGTTTTTCCGGATCAGGGACGCCAGCTGCCGTCCTAACTCCCCGGCAGCCGCCTCACAGTATGCGTCCTCTGTCTCCGACAGCCCCGGATCTTCCATCGTCAGGTAGGTTCCCATCGGCTTTCCCATTGATTCCGCACCTTTTTCGTTCAAAATCGAGACTTCCGTCATCCGGATCGAACTGCCATGACAGCGCCATTCCCGCAGCGCCACACCGCCGATTTCGCCCCCATCCCCCTCAAAACTTTCTCTCTCCTCCAACGCCAGATCCGTCCGATTTTCAAACATGGCTGCTCCCTTCTATCTCACAACTCAATCACAACCCGCACCACCATAAGGCTTAAATTCCATCCTATCACTTTTTACTTCAAGATAGCCTTATTATTTTTCTCAATTCGTAACTGTTCAGTACCTTCACAGTCACGCGCAAAAATCCATTAAAACGCAGTAAATGCGCAGACCTACTGAACAGTTACCTCAATTTTTATATTTTCCAGAAATATATATTTTATTCTCTCAAAAAAACCTAACGCTTTTTTTGTTTCATAGGACGCAATTTCCTGTGAAACAAAAAACTGCGCCACCCAGCCCAGATATTTGACATCGCCCGCAAGGATAGGCGCCGCCTGATATCCGGTCAGATACCGCAGTTTATACGTTTATTTTTCGAATTTTTCTAAAACTCTATTCTATTTCTCGCCGTCCGCGCTCTCCACCGGCGTTACTGTTCACACACGTGTGCTCAGCAACGGGATTTTGCCGATGCTACGCATTCCAAATCGGCAAAATCTGCTGCCGGAACTGTATCGTACGGAATTTTCAGTTCAGAAAATTCCTACCTGTGAACAGTTACCCACCGGCATCTATTCCCCCGGATGTTCCACCTTCCAGATCTCCGTCTCCAGATAGTTCCAGATCTCTTCTCTGCCCTGTTTTGTCTCGGCGGAGAACGGAATCATCATCACTTCGGTGCCGACTCCCAGACCTGTTCTGAGAATCTTTAACTGTTTCTGGAGCTGGCTGCGCTTGATCTTGTCAGCCTTGGTCGCAATCAGGATCGGCTGGAAGCCCTGGGAAACGATCCAGTCGTACATGAGTTTGTCGTTTGAAGACGGCTCATGACGGATATCAATCAGCAGGAAGACGCAGCGAAGCATCTGCGATTTGTGCAGATAATTCTCAATCATCTTGCCCCACTTTGCCTTGACCTCGACGCTCGCGCGCGCGTAGCCGTACCCTGGCAGATCGACGTAGTAAAACGCGTCGTTGATATGGTAAAAATTGATCGTCTGGGTCTTGCCCGGCTGCGAGGATGTTCTCGCATAGGATCGGCGGTTCATCAGCGCATTGATCAGGGACGATTTGCCGACGTTTGATTTGCCTGCAAACGCGAATTCAGGCTGTGTATTTGCCGGCAGCTTACTGGTGATACCGCAGACGGTTTCCAGATTTACATCTTTTATAATCATATTTTTTCTCCTACTAAACCGCTATTTCTCCGGTACAAATGCCTCTCGGATGACTTCGTTCATCTCCTTGATGTATACGATCTCCATTCCTTTCGTGATTTCCTTCGAAAGTTCCTCGACATCCGGCTGATTTTTCGCCGGTACCAGTACCTTTTCCACCTGCGCCATGCGGGCTGCGAGCAGTTTTTCTTTCAGACCGCCGATCATCAGCACATGACCGCGCAGCGTTACCTCGCCGGTCATCGCCACACGCGGCAGTACCTTCCGTCCTGTCACCGCCGACAGCATCGCCGTTGCCATCGTGATTCCGGCCGACGGACCATCCTTCGGCACCGCGCCCTCCGGGATATGCAGGTGAATATCGTGTTTCTCGAAATAGTTCTCCTTCACGCCGTAATCAGATGCAACCGAACGCACATAGGTCAGTGCAATCTGCGCCGACTCCTTCATGACATCGCCCATCTGACCCGTCATCTGCAGCACGCCTTTGCCCGGCATGACATTGACCTCGATCTGCAGTGTATCGCCGCCGACGCTCGTCCACGCCAGACCGCGCACGATACCGACCTGGGCCTCATTTCCGGCTGCATCGAAGAAGACTTTCTCGCGTCCCAGATAATGATCCAGATTCCGCTCTGTCACGCGGATCGACGGTTTCTTCTTCTCCAGTACCTCTCTGGCTGCCTTGCGGCAGATATCGCCAACCCGGCGCTCCAGATTCCTGACTCCAGCTTCCCTGGTGTAGCTGTGAATCATTTTCTCCAGCGCCGGACCCGTGATATTTAACTGTTCCTTCGAAAGGCCATTCTTCTCCAGCTGTTTCGGAATCAGATAGTCTTTTGCAATGTGATATTTTTCATTTTCCGTGTAACTATTGACTTCAATCAGCTCCATACGGTCCAGCAGCGGTCCAGGGATCGTCTGCGTTGTATTCGCCGTCGCGATAAATAATACCTCCGACAGGTCAATCGGGATCTCCACATAATGGTCGCGGAATTTCACATTCTGCTCGCTGTCCAGCACCTCTAGGAGCGCCGAGGATGTATCTCCCTTATAATCGCTGCTGACTTTGTCGATCTCATCCAGCAGCATCAGCGGATTGGCAACCCCCGCCTGCTTGAGCCCTTCCACGATGCGTCCCGGCATCGCGCCGACGTAGGTTTTTCTGTGACCGCGGATCTCCGCCTCGTCGCGCACGCCGCCCAGGCTGATGCGGACATATTTGCGTCCCATCGCCTTCGCAATCGAGCGGGCGATCGAAGTTTTACCGGTTCCAGGCGGTCCCACCAGGCAAAGGATCGGGCTGGTGCCCTTCTTCGTCAGGATGCGGACTGCCAGGTATTCCAGCACGCGCTCTTTGACCTTTTCCAGACCATAATGGTCGGCTTCCAGAATCTCTTCCGCATGCTTCAGGCTCGCGTTATCCTTCGTCATTTTGTTCCACGGCAGTTCCAGCACCGTTTCCAGATATGTCCGGATCACATTCGCATCCTGGCTGCCAGCCGGCATATTCTGGAAACGGTTGATCTCCTTGCGGATCCGCTCCTTTACTTCCACGCTGGCTTTGATCTTCTTCAACTGTTCCTTCATCTCATCCGCATCAGAAACCGGATTTTCCTCTCCCAGCTCCTCCCGGATCACACGCAGCTGCTCCCGCAGAATATAATCACGCTGATTTTTATCCAGCGCCGCCTTTACCTTCGTCTGAAACTCGCGTTTCACGCGGTAAACCTCTAATTCCGTCAGCAGAAGCTGCAGCTCTGTCTCATACATCTCCGTCAGCGTCCGGCATTCCAGTACCGACTGGCGCGCTTCATAGTTCCACGGGAACTGGGCTGATATCTGGTTCATTAATTCGGTCAGATCTGGCTGTGCGATCAACGGACTTAATACTTCACGTCCCGCTGCCACATTTAATTTTCCGTATTCTTCCAGCTTTTCTTTCAGAATCCGGAGCATCGCCTCTTTCTGAATCGTGTCCAGATCGTCCTCGACCGGATCCAGAATCTCCACGATCGCAGTGCAGCATGCCTCGCCCTTCTCCATCTCCAGAAGCTCGGCTCTCTCCTGCCCTTCCACCGTGACGCGCACCATGCCGCCCGGCATCTTGACAAGCTGTTTCACGTAGCCAATCGTTCCTACCTGAAAAATCCCGTCAATATCCGGGATCACCTCATCCGGCTGCTTCTGCGTCGCCAGAAATACTCGCTGATCGCCCACCATCGCCTGCTCCACCGCCGCGATGGATTTATCCCGGATGATATCGAAATTTACCGTCATCTGCGGCAGCACGGTCAGTCCGCGCAGCGCGATCATCGGCATTGTCAGTTTCTTATCTTCCATAACACCTTTATCTTTCTTAATCAAATGTATCGTTATTTCCTGTGAAAAGAAAAACAGGGGTCTGCCTATGGCAGTTCGCCATCTCACAGACCCCATTAACAGCCGCCATTCTCAAGCTGCTGCATTTATTTTCCTTTACATTTACGCAATCTCGCCGGTTCTGTCTTTCTTAGAACGACCTGTAAAAGACTTGCGGGGCACCGTATTGTCGCGATATACCAGCTCCGGCGCACTCTTTCCCTCGACTACGTCTTTGGTAATCGTGCAGATGCCGATCGTGGAATCGGACGGAATCTCATACATGGTATCCATCATCAGGGACTCCATGATAGAACGAAGTCCTCTGGCTCCCGTCTTTCTCTCGACTGCCATGTGGGCGATCGCCATCAGCGCATCATCCGTGAACTCCAGCTTCACGCCGTCCAGATCGAGAAGCGCCTGATACTGCTTGATCAGTGCATTCTTCGGCTCTCTTAAAATGCGGACCAGCGCCTCCTCATTGAGCGTCTGGAGCGATACCGTGATTGGCACACGACCGATAAACTCCGGAATCAGACCAAACTTCGTCAGATCCTGCGGCATTACCTGTTTCAGAAGCTCATCGATATCCTGATGCTTGCGATCCACAATATCGGAGTTAAATCCGATGGAACCGGCACCTAAACGGCTGTCGATGATCTTCTCCAGACCGTCAAATGCACCGCCGCAGATGAACAGGATGTTGGTCGTATCGATCTGAATCAGTTCCTGCTGCGGATGCTTTCTGCCGCCCTGCGGCGGAACACTGGCAATGGTTCCTTCCAGAATCTTTAAAAGCGCCTGCTGTACACCCTCGCCCGATACATCGCGGGTGATAGATACATTTTCAGACTTCTTCGTAATTTTATCAATCTCATCAATATAAATGATGCCGTACTCTGCCTTGCTGACGTCGTAATCAGCCGCCTGGATGATCTTCAAGAGAATGTTCTCTACATCCTCGCCGACATATCCAGCCTCGGTCAGAGTGGTCGCATCCGCGATGGCAAACGGTACATTTAAGATCTTCGCCAGCGTCTGCGCCAGGTATGTCTTACCGGAACCGGTCGGTCCGAGCATCAGGATGTTGCTCTTCTGAAGCTCTACATCCTGCGTGGACTTGGACATAACTCTCTTGTAATGGTTATAAACCGCTACGGAGAGCACCTTCTTGGCGTCGTCCTGTCCGATGACATACTCATCGAGAAATTCTTTGATTTCCTTCGGCTTCAGCAGGTTGATTCCGCTGAAATCCGGTCCTTTTTCCTGATCGGCAAATTCCTCTTCCAGAATCTCCGAGCAGAGTTCGATACAGTCATCGCAGATATATACATTATCTGTGCCAGCGATCAGTTTTCTAACCTGATCCTGTGTCTTGCCGCAAAATGAGCAGCGTATTTTGTCGTCTGTTCTGCCTGGCATACTTCCACCTTGTTCCTTTCTATTATTCCATCCAGAAATCTAATTAGTGGTTGGTAATGACACAATCAATCAGACCATACTCTTTCGCCTGCTCTGCTGTCATGTAATTATCACGCTCTGTATCACGCACGATCACGTCATACGGCTGGCCTGTATTGGCTGCCAGAATCTCATTTAATTTCTTCTTGGTACGAAGAATATTCTCCGCTACGATCTGGATCTCGGTTGCCTGTCCTCTCGCGCCGCCGGATGGCTGGTGAATCATCACTTCTGCGTTCGGAAGTGCATATCTCTTTCCTTTGGTACCGCCGGAAAGCAGGAATGCGCCCATGCTGGCTGCCATACCCAGACAGATGGTAGATACATCACATTTGATATAATTCATCGTGTCATAGATCGCCATACCTGCGGTAACAGAACCGCCCGGGCTGTTGATATATAAGCTGATATCCTTATTTGGATCCTCTGCCTCCAGAAACAGAAGCTGGGCTACAACCAGGCTGGCTGTCACATCATTTACTTCCTCTCCCAGGAAAATGATACGATCTTTAAGCAGACGGGAGTAGATGTCATACGTCCGCTCGCCGCGGCTGGTGGATTCAAGGACATAAGGTACTAAACTCATGATTCTTCCTCCTATAATTGAGAATGAATGTTTATGGCAAAAATTGTTACAGTTCACACGCGTGCAAACTGTAACAGGATTTTGCTGATGCTTCGCATTACAAATCAGCAAAATCTGCTGCCACTATGTTATCGCACGGCACTTTCGGTTCCAAAAGTGCCTGCCTGTGAACAGTAATACAAAATTCTATGATGCCTTAGGACACCATAGAATTCTGCCGTATTTCAGTATTCGCTTTTATCGGTTTGATTAAGCAAGTTTTGCCTGCTCTACCAGTAAATCGATCGCTGCCTGAACTTTCAGGTCCTCACGGATCTGCTCTTTCTCGCGCTCACCCATCATTTCTTTCAGCTTAGCGCCGTCCAGTTTGTAGGATGCTGCGATCTCGTTGATCTGCTCGTCAAGCTTCTCATCGGAAACTTCTACGTTCTCAACTTCAACTACTTTCTCAAGAACCAGTCTGGTCTTGATTCTCTTCTCTGCTTCCGGACGCATCTGCTCCATCAGCTTCTCCGGTGTCATGCCGGTATATTTCATGTAATCGTTGATGTTTAAGCCCTGGCTCTGCAGACGGCGAGCGTAGTTCTCTACCATCTCTCTTGCCTGAGTGTCAACCATCGGCTGCGGCAGTTCCATCTGAGCGTTCTCAACTACTTTTTCGATTACGTTGTTCTCGTTCTCTACTTTAGCGTCCTGCTCTTTCTTCTCCTGCAGTTTCTTGCGGATGTCTGCTTTGTACTCATCCAGAGTATCGAAATCAGATACTTCGCTTGCGAACTCATCGTTCAGCTCCGGAAGCTCGTTTCTCTTAACTTCTTTGATGGTTACAACGAACTTAGCCGGTTTGCCAGCCAGCTCATCTGCATGGTACTCAGCCGGGAAAGTAACGTTTACGTCACAGGTCTCGCCTTTTTTCTTGCCGATTAACTGATCCTCAAAGCCCTCGATGAAGGAATGGGAACCGATTACCAGCGGATAATCTGTACCAGCGCCGCCGTCAAATGTCTTGTCATCAATGTAGCCGGTGAAGTCGATGATAGTGTTGTCGCCGTCTTCGATTGCGCCGTCTTCTACGTCGATCAGTCTGCCGTTTTTCTTACGTGCTGCAGTCAGCTCGTTCTCTACATCCTCGTCTGTCACAACAGCTTCTGCCTTCTTAACTTCTACGCCTTTGTACTCGCCCAGAGTTACTTCCGGTTTCAGAGCTACGGTTGCCTCGTAGATGAATGCCTTACCTTTTTCGATCTGAGTCACTTTGATCTCCGGAGTGGAAACGATCTCTTCCTTGCTCTCCTCTGCTGCCTTCGGATAAGATGCGTCGATCACTTCGTTTGCTGCATCCTCATAGAAAATGCCCGCGCCATACATCTTCTCCAGCATAGCTAACGGTGCTTTACCTTTACGGAATCCCGGGATGCTGAATTTGTTTTTGTTCTTGTTGTACGCATTTTTGATTGCTGCATCAAACTCTTCAGCCGGAACTTCGATGGTCAGCTTTGCCATGTTCTTCTCTAATTTTTCTACCTGTAAACTCATTTTAAGGGGTCCTCCTTGCTTCTATATGTGAACCGCCATTCTACCGGGCGTTACACTTCAAGATAGCATTATAGCATATCTGCGTGCTAAATACTAGCGGAAAATATAATTTTGCGTTCACTTTTTGCGGGTTTATGAGTGGTTTTAGGTGGGTTTTATGCCATTTTTGATGCATTTTCTGTATGTTTCTAAGTTGAAACTACACCTGGTCATACTGAATTGAATCTTTGACCTGTAATGCTACCGGGCGATCGACTACGAGCGATGCCAGCTCAATTCCCAGATCCAGCGCATATCCAAGTCCACGCGCCGTTGTGATATTGCCGTCCGTCACAACGCCCGCACCCGTCAGCTTCGCACCGGTCAGGGCATCCTCAAAGCCCGGATAGCAGGTTGCCTTCTTGTCCTTCAAAAGCCCCAGCTGCCCCAGAATGCTCGGAGCCGCACAGATCGCTGCCAGGCGCTTTCCAGCAGCATCTGCCTGCACCAGTGCATCGCAGAGCGGTTTGCACGCCATCAGATTTTTCGTTCCCGGCATACCGCCCGGAAGAAACAGAAGATCCGCTTTCATCGGATCAATCTCATGCAGCAGGGTGTCTGCATGAATGCCAAATCCATGTGCGCCCTTCACCTCTTTTTTACCCGTAATCGAAACCAGTTTTACCTTCACACCCGCGCGGATCAGCACGTCCGCCGTCGCCAGACATTCCACTTCTTCCAGTCCATCTGCTAAAAATGCGTATACTACAGCCATGATTATTTCCTCCTGTTCTTTATTTTTATAAGACTTTTCATATTAATTTTTTTATTTTCCACAAAGCAATCATTTTTTTCTTTTTAGATATCAGAAAATCATTGCAACTGTTCAATTTGTTCACTTTTTTATTCTTCATGAACCGCATTCGTTGTTTTTCCAGCTTTTCCTTTTGAAAATGCCTTTACTAGTACCCACACATTCACCGCCTCGTCAAGAATCAGGCTCAAAATCCAGCCACAGAGCACATCGACCAGCGAATGCTGTTTGATGAACATGGTTGAAAGACAAATCAGAATCGTGACAATCCACGAAAGTGTACGGATCGGTTTCTTGTTCCGCACACTTGCCGCGTGGCAGATCGTCAGATGTACCGCCACAGTGCTCGATACATGGATCGACGGGCAGACATTGTTCGGCGGATCCACCCTCCGCAGAAACCGCACAATCTGCGCGCAGAAATTCTGTGATGTGATCTCCTGCCGCAGATTTAAACCGTTTGGTGCCAGCAGGTAGACAAATAAGCAAAAGGTTGCTCCTGCAAACATCACAAAACAAAGCCGCAGATACGCCTCCCGGTCCCGAATCATAAAATAAAGCATAAACACCGGCACCCACGCGTACCACAGAAAATACGGCAATACAAACCATTCATTAAACGGTATCAGGTCATCGACCGCACAGTGTATAATATGAACATCCGATGGTTCATGCAGCTCCAGCAGAAAAAATCCTGACAGAAACACCAGCATATAGAGTCCTGCCAAACAGTAGCGGTGCGTTTTGATCCAATTCATTACTTGTTTTATCATTAATAATATACCTTTGTATTGTTCTTTCGTTTTTATTCTTTCGTTTTTAATACCAGGTTTTCCGCCAGCGCCAGACGGCTGTTCTGGTACTCGCCCGTAAACGTCACCTCGCGCCCGAACCATTCCGGCGGCACAAAGGCATGTGCGGCTTCCTCACTTGGAAATTCAACCTCCGCCAGCTTCAATCCCTCATATTCACCAAAAAAAATGTCCAGCTCAATCGTGTACTCCGTTCCTTCCATCGGAATCAGATAACGCTTTTTCGTCAGAATCCTGCCGTCAGCCTTCGAGCGGAGATGCTCATAGGATTCCTTCGTCAGCGGCAGATTGTATTCCTCCCGCGCCATCAGTCCTTTGGATTTGTAGGTCAGATAATAGGTGTCATCCTCCTGACGGACACGCACAACCGGGGCAGTGCTTAGATATGCCTGCTCGATCTGGTGGAAGGGGTATCCGGCTATATCAAATGGAATGTGACTAATTAAATATTTGCGTTCGATTTCCATAAAATTAGTTGTCCTTTTTATATTTCTTAAAAAGTCTTAACAAAAGTACCGTATTTCTCCAAAATGAGAAAGCCATTTTTCTATAATTTCTTCACTGTTGGCCTCTATCACCCGAATCATACTGTTCAAAATTTGGGCTGATATTTTGGAAGAATTGTGGCTGAGCAATGCCTTGCCCGTACTGGTTATCCACACTTTTGTCGCATTTGAAGTTGCTCTTCCCTCTGCAATATGGACATGCACCGGTTCCAGCGGCTCATTTTCATTCGACCAAAAATATACAATATATGGTCCAATCGTGAACTACTCGGTAACTAAGTTACCAGAGCATCTGAAATCTGGCGGGATACC
>NZ_QUKS01000007.1:0-159469 GCF_003481165.1 Clostridium sp. TF06-15AC | reverse complement strand
CCTTTGTTCTTAGAATTTTCAGGGTTTTACATACTGTTCAGTTTTCAAGGTTCCTGATGCTTTCGCATCGAACGCAGAAGGAGGGATTTGAACCCTCGCGCCGCTACTAACGACCTACTCCCTTTCCAGGGGAGCCCCTTCAACCTCTTGGGTACTTCTGCAGGTTGATTTTTATATCTTATGAAATTAATAACCGTTCTTGAAACGGAGAGAGTGGGATTCGAACCCACGCGCCCTTTCGGACAAACGGTTTTCAAGACCGCCTCGTTATGACCGCTTCGATATCTCTCCAAAAATGTGCTTAACCATTATATAATGGATATTCATTTTTGTCAAGGACTTTTTCACTTTCTTTTTGAAAGTTTTCACAATCACCTGTGCGTCTTGACTCTTTAATTTTCGTTTCCGCTTTCTCAGCGGCAACAGAACATATTTTATCACTACTAAAGTATAAAGTCAACTGTTTTTTTGACTTTATTTATATTTTTTCGACAATCGAAAAAAAGAGGACGAAAGACCCAAAAGTCCCTCATCCTCTTGATTCTATAACGTCTTCTGATTAGCCAATCAGCTTACCTACGTTCAGCTTAACGCCCGGGCCCATGGTAGAAGTCATGGTTACACTCTTTAAGTAAGCGCCCTTTAAGGTAGCTGGTTTTGCCTTCAGGATAGCGTCAATAAGCGTCTGGAAGTTGTCCGCTAACTGCTCCTCTGTGAAGGAAGCTTTACCTACTGGCACGTGGATAATGTTAGTCTTATCAAGTCTGTACTCGATCTTACCGGCTTTGATATCATTGATAGCTTTGGTTACATCCATAGTAACAGTACCAGCCTTCGGGTTCGGCATTAAGCCCTTCGGTCCAAGTACACGACCAAGACGTCCTACAACGCCCATCATGTCCGGAGTAGCTACTACTACGTCGAAGTCTAACCATCCCTCGTTCTGGATCTTCGGGATCAGCTCCTCAGCGCCTACGAAATCTGCGCCTGCAGCCTGAGCCTCTTCTGCCTTCGGTCCCTTAGCAAATACAAGGATACGAACGGTCTTACCAGTTCCGTGCGGCAGTACAACTGCACCACGGATCTGCTGATCAGCATGACGGCCGTCACAACCAGTTCTGATATGAAGTTCTACGGTTTCATCGAATTTAGCACCTGCAGCCTTCTTCACGATGGAGATGGCATCTGCAGCTTCATAAAGGCTTGCGCGATCTACTAATTTAGCAGCCTCTACGTATCTTTTTCCTCTTTTCATTATAAAAAACCTCCTAGTGGTATTGTCGGGGAATTCCCTCCCACGTTACTGATAAACATCCCGAAAATTACTCGGCAACTGTGATACCCATACTTCTTGCTGTACCAGCGATCATGCTCATTGCAGCTTCAAGGCTTGCTGCATTTAAGTCAGGCATCTTTAATTCTGCGATCTTCTGCAGATCCTCTTTCGAGATGCTAGCTACCTTAGTCTTGTTCGGTGTAGCGGAACCGGATTTAATCTTGCAAGCTTTCTTTAACAAAACGGCAGCCGGCGGAGTCTTTGTGATGAAGCTGAAGCTTCTGTCAGCATATACAGTAATAACAACCGGGATGATCATATCGCCCTGGTCTGCTGTCTTAGCATTGAACTCTTTCGTGAACTGTACGATGTTTACACCGTGCTGTCCAAGAGCCGGACCTACTGGCGGAGCTGGTGTAGCCTTTCCAGCAGGAATCTGTAATTTAATATATCCTGTAACTTTCTTTGCCATTGTTGGCACCTCCTATAAATTGTGGTAATTGCGGGGATTTCCCTCCCACAGGCTCATAAATGAACCTCTTTACATCATCTTCTTGATCTCTGTGAAGTTCAGTTCAACCGGTGTCTCACGGCCAAACAGTTCTACACGAATCGTCAGGGTCTGTCTTTCCTCGTTGATGGACTCGATAACACCAACGGTATCTTTCCATGCCCCTGTTGTTACAACAACCGTGTCGCCGACCTCAAAGTCAACAACAACGCCGGTTTCCTTAAATCCGAGACCGGCCATCTCCTCTTCCGTCAAAGGAACCGGTTTGGAGCCCGGACCAACAAACCCGGTCACTCCGCGGGTGTTGCGTACTACGTACCAGGTATCATCATTCATAACCATGTTGATCAGTACGTATCCGGGAAACATCTTCTTGGCAACCTGTTTATTGGCTCCATTCTTGACTTCGATAACTTCCTGCATCGGCACGGAAACCTCTAAGATCTGATCCTGAAGGTTCCGGTTCTCGATCGTCTTTTCGATGTCAACCTTTACTTTGTTTTCATAGCCGGAATAAGTATGCACTACATACCAATTTGCTTCTGCCATATTTCTCACCTTTGCCTTTACATAACGAAGTGCAGTCCAAACACGATTGCCGTGTCAAGAGCCGCAATGATAAGTCCCAGCGCAACGGAAACGGCGATGACCGCTCCAGTCTGCTTCGTAACTGTCTCTTTGTCAGGCCAGATGATCCTTTTGTACTCAGCTTTTAAACCTTTCCAGAAACTCTTTTTAGGAGCTTTTTTGGTATTTTCTGTATCACCCATTTTTGTCCTCCAAAGCGCTCAGGCAGATGCCCGATCGCGCAGAACCAACCAGTTACTCTTACTTCGTCTCTTTGTGTAACGTGTGTGTCTTACAGAATCTGCAGTACTTTTTGGTTTCCATTCTGTCCGGATGAGTTTTCTTATCCTTGGTCATGTTGTAATTGCGCTGCTTGCATTCTGTGCATGCCAGTGTAATTCTTGTACGCACAACTTCCACCTCCATTTTTCTTAGTATGCGATCTTTCCACTCTCCAACCGGAAATCTGGTTTTTGAGCATAAAAAAAAGACCTATGTTCTTCCATTCGCCCGTCTACTATATCATAAAAGAAGCGGCGCGTCAAGCAATAACTTGCCGACATTCGCCGCCTCTTTTATATTATAGATATCGTTTTCACTCAGTGCAGGCTGGAACCAGATTCTGCCCGCGCCTCGTATTTCACATTATCAGGACTTACAATGATGCTATAAAACAATCAGAAAGGTTTATTCATCCACTTTCTCCTCGTTTACAGCGTCTGTCTTTTCTTCCACATTTTCATGGCTGTCTGTGGTATCCGGCTCCGCCTTTTCAGGCTCATCGGTTTCTTCCTCATCTGCCGCCTGGCTTCCGATAAAATGCGCCATTTTTCCAATCTTACCCATATGGCTTGTATCCACGCGGGTGATCTCCGGCTCATCAGCTTCCACAACATCATCCTCAAGCGCGGCGTTCTGATGCAGGGCGCCGCCCTCCTGATTCTCCGCATTTTCCGGATTTTTTGTCACGGATGGATATTCTTCCGGGTTTTCCTTGGCATCCGCAAGCTTTTCATTCATGAATGTCTCAAACTGCTTTTGCTCTTCCTCGCTGGAAAATGCCGACTTGGCGATAAACTGCCAGGTTTTCTCGTTCGTCTCAAGCAGATACATCCGCTCAATCTCAACCATCTGCTCAATGTCGCTGTAGCTGTAAGTCTTGGTCATCTCCTGTGCCGCAACCGTCATGGTCAGTGTCTTCTCATCCAGCGTCAGATGTACGACTGGGAAATTGCCCGTCTTTTCCAAATTTTTAAGTCCGCTCCGTTTCCAGATCATCCGCTCCTGGTTCTGGTTTGAAATCATGTAAAACATGCCGATGCCGACCAGCACCGCTATCACGATGGACGGTACAAGAAGAACCAGATTGCCCTTTGCCTGCATCACATTTTTTCCCAGAAAGAGAGCTAAAAATGCGACATATAAGAGTGCCGACACCATCTTCATTTTCTTGGACTCATGCTTAAGCACGTTCCAGTGAATCCAGTTTTTATAATCTTCCTTTTCCAGGCGATATTCAAATTCCTGCATTCTTTTTACTCCTTTTCTTTCTTACTTGAAATCTCCCCCGCATTCCTTCCGTCTCCTGAACCTCTTTTTGCCTCTCCCGCAAACTTTTAGATTCAAATGCTTTCTACTATTCTTTTCATCCAGAAATGCCGGAGTATTTCCACTTATAAGGCTTCCCTCTGCCTATCTTCTCTATCATATCCCACTTTAGCGTCCTTGTCCAATACAAACGGCAAAAAAACAGACTTTTTCGATCCCCGCAGACAGAAGCGCCCGGGTACACGCTTCCGCCGTGCTTCCGGTCGTATAAATATCATCCACGAGAAGCACGTTTTGCACACCACTTGCCCGGATTGCCTCCGCATCTGCCTGAAACGCCTGCTGTAAATTCCGGAGCCGTTCATCTGGATTCAGCTCTTTCAGGGGTTCTGTATTTCGTATCCGATATAAAAATTCCGGGTACACCGGCATTTCCAGCCGCTCGCCCATCCGCTTTGCCAGAACCTCCGCCTGATTGAAACCGCGTTTCCGTTTCCGCGCCGGGTGGACCGGAACGGGAACCAGACCGTCAAACTGCCACTCCTCCCGATTTTCATACTGCCTCAGCTTTTCCGCTGCAGCTTCGGCATAAAAATCGAGATATTCCCTCTTATTTTTATATTTAACCGCTGCCATCGAGCGCGCAGCTTCCTCCGTATAGTTAAAGAGTGCCATCCCACGCGCAAATGACCGGCGGTGTTTCACACAGTCTGGACAATATTCGATTTCTTCACTCCAAACTTCTTTTCCACATTTCTGACAAACCGGCGATTTGACAGGCGAAAGCCTCAAAAGACACGAAGGACAGATAAGCCCGCCCTTCGGCGTCACGATCTCCCCGCAGACCGGGCAGCGCCTTGGATATAGCGCATCCAGAGCGGCGCGGGGGAATTGATTCCATTTTATATTTTTTATCACAATGTCTCCATAATTTCTTCAATGCGGTCGCGCAGTCCCGAATAGCGCTTCTGTTCCATCGCATTGTCCACCATCTGCTGAAACACATACGGGACACCGACCAGGCAGACACAGGCTCTTGCCCTTGTAACCGCCGTGTAAATCAGATTCCGCGTCATCAGCATCTGCGGTCCGCTCCAGACCGGAATCACGACCGCCGGATACTCGCTTCCCTGCGACTTGTGGATCGTGATCGCATATGCCAGTTCCAGCTCCTCCAGCTGCTTGAAGCTGTACTCGACACGTTTTCCCTCATCATACTCCACGGTTACCAGCTCCGCAAAGGTATTGATCTCGCGGATGCGCCCAAGATCCCCGTTGAACACGCCGGCTCCCTTGTCCACCGGAATGCCGCTGCGGTTGTAGGAAGTCCACTCAATCTGGTAATTGTTCTTGATCTGCATGACCTTGTCGCCCACACGAAACGTCGTCTCGCCATACTCTTTTTCCGCCTTTTCTGCCGATGGCGGATTTAAAAATTCCTGCAAAATGGAATTTAACCGTATCGATCCCAGCACTCCCTTCCGCATCGGCGTCATGACCTGTACCTCAAACAAATCGGCATGGACGTAATTCGGCAGTTTTTCACGTACCAGCGTGATCATTGCATTGATGATCGCATTCGGATCATCACGCTTTATAAAGAGGAAATCTCTGCTTGACTTTCCGATCGGAATGCGCTCTCCGGCGTTGATGCGGTGGGCGTTGACGATAATATCGCTCTGCGCCGCCTGCCGGAAAATCCGGGTTAGCTTTACCACATGGAAACATTCTGACTCGATGATATCACGCAGGACATTGCCCGGTCCGACGCTCGGAAGCTGATCCACATCACCTACCAGAATCAGACGTGTGCCGACATTGACCGCCCGGAGCAGCGAATGCATCAGATTGATATCCACCATCGACATTTCATCGATAATGATGACATCAGCTTCCAGCGGATTGTCCTCGTTCCGCTCAAAATGCATCGAAGTCGTCCGGCTCTTCTCATCCTCCTCTGGCATTCCCGTCAGCTCTAACAGGCGGTGAATCGTCTTCGCCTCATAGCCTGTCGCCTCGGTCATCCTTTTTGCTGCGCGTCCGGTCGGGGCTGCCAGCAGGATATCCATGTCTCCCTTTTCAAAATACCGGATGATCGTGTTGATCGTCGTCGTTTTTCCGGTACCCGGACCGCCCGTGATTACCAAAAGTCCGCAGTTGACCGCCTCAATCACCGCGCGGATCTGCAGTTCATCCAGCTCGATCTGTTCCTCTTTCTGGATGACTGCCAGACTTTTCCGAATCTGTTCTTCCGATTCGGAACCAGTGATGTTTAAGTCGTGCAGCATGCGGGCGGTGTTTAGCTCGGTATAATAGTAGTGTGATGCATAAACGGCGCGTTCCGGGGCGTTTGCTATATTTGATACATTTGATGCATTCGGTTCACCCAAAACATCTGGCTGCGGCTGCATCTGCCCCGACACTGCCGATTCCGCCTGAACAAAAACATCCATTTCTGCTGTTTTCTGCTTTTTCCTCTCCCGGATCACCAGCCGTTTATCCATCTGCATATCCATCAGATGCTTGTCAATCTCGGAAATCTCAACCTGTAGAAGCTTTGCCGCCCGATCCGCCAGCTCGTCCTCCGGCAGGTATGTGTGCCCGTTCGCCGTCGCCTGATAGAGTGTATACAGGATGCCGCTCTTGATGCGGAAATCCGAATCTGCCACGATTCCTATCTTCGCCGCGATCTCGTCTGCCATCTTAAAACCGACGCCCGGAATATCGTCCGCCAGCTTATACGGATTGTTCTGGAGAATCGTGTACATTGCCGGACCGTATTCCTGGTAGATTTTAACCGCCAGATTGATGGAAATGCCATAATTTTGCAGAAACATCATCGCCTGGCGCATATCGCGCTTTTCCTCGACCTGTTCACCGATGGACATCGCCATTTTTTCACTGATTCCCTTGACCTCCGCGAGGCGTTCCGGCTCTTCTTCCATGATGCGGAATGTGTCCGCCTTAAATTTTTTAACAATCCTGGAAGCTAAAGCAGCCCCGACGCCTTTGATGGCGCCGGAGCCTAAATATCGTTCCATGGAAACAGTATCCTCAGGCGCTTTCAGCTCATAGCTTTCCACCGCCATCTGTTCCCCGTAAATCGGATGCTCGGTCATACGCCCGCTCGCCTCGATCATCTCGCCCTCTGCGATGTAGGAAAAAGTGCCAACCAGCACATATTCCTCCCCGTCGTCCAAGCCGCTGATAGAGAGAACCGTATAGCCATTGTCCTCATTGCGGTATTTTATTTTTTCAATATATCCTTTAACTGCTGCCATATTTTTATGCTATCCGCCTTCCGGCGGTTCTCTTTAATCGTAGTTTTTCTTCTCACCGTGTGCGAACTCGATAAACTTACCAGTTCCGATCGCAACTGCGGTCAGCGGATCCTCTGCGATCATCGTGGAAATGCCAGTTTTCTCCTCGATCAGGGCATCCAGACCGCTTAACAGTGCGCCGCCGCCTGTCAGTACGATACCACGGTCAAAAATGTCGGCTGCCAATTCCGGCGGCGTCCGCTCGAGTACGTTGTGAACGGCATCTACGATCTGGAGTGCCGGCTCGCGCAGCGCTTCCAGCGTCTCGTCGGATGTGACAACGATCGTCTTCGGAAGTCCGGTAACCAGATTTCGTCCGCGCACTTCCATCGTGATTACCTCCGGACGGCGGTATGCCGCGCCGATATTTATCTTGATCTCCTCAGCAGTTCTCTCACCGATCAAAAGATTGTGTTTCTTTCTCATGTAACGGACCAGCGCCTCGTCGAAGTCATCACCAGCCACTTTAATAGAAGTGCTGACTACGGTACCGCCCAGGGAAATAACGGCGATATCTGCCGTACCACCACCAATATCTACGATCATGTTGCCGCACGCCTTGGAAATATCGATACCAGCGCCGATCGCAGCTGCTACCGGCTCCTCGATGATCGAAACCTCGCGTGCGCCAGCCTGATAAGTCGCATCCTCAACCGCCTTGCGCTCTACCTCGGTCGCACCGCTCGGGATGCAGACGCTGATACGCGGCTTGCGGAGTGTCTTCTTGCCGACTGCCTTGTTGATGAAATATTTCATCATCTTCTCTGTCACTGTATAATCTGAAATAACCCCCTGGCGCAACGGACGGACCGCTACGATATTGCCAGGGGTTCTGCCGATCATCAGGCGGGCTTCCTCGCCGATCGCCATGATCTTATTCGTATCCCGATCGATCGCCACTACGGACGGCTCTTTCAGTACGACGCCTTTTCCCTTGATATATACAAGGATGCTGGCTGTACCCAGATCGATACCAATATCATTGGACATCAACATAGTTGTTTTCCTCCTGCTCTGAATATGCACTCTTGAGTACATAAATCTATGAGTTTCATTGTATTTTATCTTCTTTACTTCAGCTTTTTTCGCTGCCATCCAGCCCGCGCATTGTTTTAGAGCGGACTATACCACTTACTATTATATACAACTTTCGATTCTTTTGAAAGAGGTTTTTATTTTTTTATGGACTTTATATTTTTTTTATGAAAGGGACATATTTTAGTCACAAGTTTCTCCTATAATACAAGTATGTTATCCGAAAGGGTAACAGGCCTTTGTTTCAAGTGTTACTTGAAATAAAAAAGCTTTTTCATACTCATACCGGACGATACAAATCGTCCGGCCCCCCTAAGCCAATTTCTTTTTTATATATACCTACCATTCCCAATTTAAGAAAAACAGGAACGCCGTCGGACTCTCAGCCGATGGCGTTCCTGTTTTTTGTCAGTGCCAGGCACCTTAGAAAAAGGGCTCTATACTGAATGTTGGGGTACGCTGAAAAACATTTTTTCTTATATTTTCAGACTCCACTCACTGCAGTCCCAGACCTTCGTTGCGAATCCCTCATAGAAATCCGGTTCATGGCAGATCAGAAGGATATTTCCTTTGTACGCCGCCAGCGCACGCTTTAACTCCTCCTTCGCCTCAACGTCCAGATGGTTCGTCGGCTCGTCGAGAAGCAGAAGGTTCGTCTCGCGGTTGATCAGCTTACACAGGCGCACTTTTGCCTGCTCGCCACCGCTGAGCACGCGCACCTGGCTCTCGATGTGCTGGGTCGTCAGACCGCATTTTGCCAGTGCGGAACGCACCTGGTACTGGGTGTAGGACGGAAATTCTTTCCAGATCTCATCGATGCAGGTCGTCGTATTGCCCGGCGCCATCTCCTGTTCGAAATAGCCGATGGAGAGATAATCGCCCAGCGTCACCTTGCCGGACACTGCTGGAATCAAACCCAAAATACTCTTTAAAAGCGTCGTCTTTCCAATTCCGTTGGCACCGACCATCGCAATCTTCTCGCCGCGCTCCATATAGAGGTTCAACGGACGGGAGAGTGGCTCGTCGTAACCGATCACCAGATCCTCCGTCTCAAAAATACATTTTCCGGAGGCTCTCGCCTCCAGGAAGTTGAACTCTGGCTTCGGTTTTTCCTTCGCCAGTTCGATCACATCCATTTTATCCAGCTTTTTCTGGCGGGACATCGCCATATTTCGCGTGGAAACACGCGCTTTATTACGTGCCACAAAATCCTGCAGCTGCGCGATCTCCTGCTGCTGACGCTTATACGCTGCCTCGAGCTGCGCTTTCTTCGCCTCGTGCACCTCGAGAAACTTGTCGTAATCGCCCACATAGCGGTCAAGCCGCTGATTTTCCATATGATAAATGATATTTACTACGCTATTTAAGAACGGAACATCGTGTGAAATCAGGATGAACGCATTTTCATATTCCTGCAAATACCGTTTCAGCCACTCGATGTGCTGCACATCCAGATAGTTCGTCGGCTCGTCCAGCAACAAGATATCTGGCTTTTCCAGAAGCAATTTCCCGAGCAGTACCTTCGTTCTCTGTCCGCCGCTCAAATCCGTTACATCGCGGTCCAGACCGATATCGGTCAGCCCCAGCGCACGTCCGACTTCCTCCACCTTCGCATCGATGGAATAAAAATCGTGGTTCATCAGAAGATCCTGGATCGTTCCCAGTTCTTCCATCATCACGTTCATCTCATCTTCCGATGCCTCGCCCAGATGGTCGCAGATTTCATTCATCTGCACTTCCAGCTCAAACAGGAAGGAAAATGCGCTCTTCAAAACCTCGCGGATCGTCATGCCTTTTTCCAGCACCGTGTGCTGATCCAGATAGCCGACGCGCACCCGCTTTGACCACTCTACTTTTCCCTCGTCCGGCTGCATATGCCCGGTAATAATATTCATAAACGTCGATTTACCCTCGCCGTTCGCACCGATCAGACCGATGTGCTCACCCTTTAACAGGCGGAACGAAACATCCTGAAAAATCGCCCGGTCACCAAAACCGTGGCTTAAATGTTCTACATTCAGTATACTCACGTGTGTACCTCTCCTATTTTTCTTTTTATTGTAAATTGTTTGTATTTGTTGATTTGCTTTCTGTACGTCTGCCTGCTGTCTGTGGCAAAGCCGACTTCGATTTATTGTACACGAAGCGTGCTTTTGTGGCAAGCGGAGATTTTGGAATTATCTTTTTTCACCCAGATGCCTTGAACTTTTCTAGATTTATATAGTAAGATAAGAAACAACTTCATTTTAGATACGTTTTTCAACCAATGAGAAAATGACTTGATTTTCTAAAGGAGGTTTTATGTATACCTATACCTGGTACCAATGGCTAGCTTTTTTCTATGTATACTGCTTTTTAGGGTGGATTTTCGAATCGACTTATGTTTCCCTGAAACAGAAACGGCTCGTCAACCGCGGATTTCTGCGGCTTCCGATGCTGCCGCTCTACGGTTCCGGCGCGGTGATGATGCTCTGGGTGTCTCTGCCGGTGCGGGACAGCCTGCCGCTCGTCTATATTTCCGGTTTTATCGCCGCCACGGCGCTTGAATATGTCACCGGCGCCGTCATGGAACGCCTATTCAAGGTCCGCTACTGGGATTACAGCAGCCAGCCGTTCCAGCTGCACGGCTATATCTGCCTGACCTCCTCGATCGCATGGGGATTTCTGACGATCCTTATGACCGATGTCATCCATGATCCGATCGCCCGCACTGTGCTTGCGGTTCCTCCGGTTATCCTGCTCATCTGCGATTTCGTCATCAGCGTTCTTTTCACCGCCGATGCTTACGAATCCATCAAGGCAGCCCTGGCTCTGGGTCATACGCTGGAAGCTATGACGAAGCTCAAAGCCGATATCGAAGAGCTCCAGTCCAAGATCGAGCTGTTGCGTGAGGAAGCCATTGAGCGCGGCGCCCTGACCCGTGAAGAAACAGCCGAAAAACTGGCAGCCGCCCAGGCAGAAGCCGCCCGCAGACTTGCCGCCGTCCGCAGTGACGCCGAAGAACGCCTGGCAACCGCACGCGCCGAGACTGCCAGACAGCTGCAGGCGGCTGCCACCGAACACAAAGAGCGCCTGGCTGAGACCAAGGCACTCGCCGAAAAACGCCTGTCCGATGTTCGAGAAGAAACCACCTCCCGCATCGAAGCTGCCAAAGCAGAAAACGCAGAACGCATCGAAGCTGCCAAACAGCGCGTCAACGAGCGCATTGCCGAAGTCCGCACCGAAGTCGATGCCCGCATCGCCTTCGACAACCGCCTCACCCGCCTGAGCACCCGGTTAGAAGAACTCAAACACCGCCGCCAGTCCCTGCGCCCGGCTAAAAAGCTCCATGCCTTCTACCGCCGCGGGCTGCTAAGAGGAAATCCTACTGCGGTTTCGTCGAAATTTGCAGCGGCGTTGAAAGAATTAAAAGAACAAAATAGCACAAAAATAGGACCTTTCGCATGAACGAATGGTCCTATTTCTTTTAGGAACTTATTTCATATCTTCTTTTTATTTTTCTACAGCAGTCCATTGACAATCGTCATCACAGACTCGCCTACCTTCTCTGATTTCGCTGCCGCGTCTTCCAGGGAGGTACCTTTCACGCCGTAGTAGAACTTGATCTTCGGCTCGGTTCCAGACGGGCGGACGCAGAGCCATGCGTTGTCTTCCAGTTCGTAGTAGAGAACATTGGAGGATGGAAGTCCGGTCGGTTTTACCTCGCCGGTTGCCAGATCCTTGACGGTATCTGCCTTGTAATCGCGGACAGCCAGCACCTTGTGTCCGGCAAAATCGGACGGTGTGTGGGCGCGGAAATATTCCATGATCTCCTGAATCTTTGCCAGTCCCTCGATGCCCTTTAAGCCGATGGACTTCACTTCATCTTTATAATAGCCGTATTTCTCGTACATCTCGACCATCGCATCCCACAGCGTCATGCCTTTTTCCTTGTAATAAGCAGCCGCCTCGCAGAGTGCTGCAGTTGCGGAAATGGCATCTTTATCGCGTGCGTATGTACCGATCAGGCAGCCATAGCTCTCTTCCATGCCAAACAGATAGGTTCCTTTGCCTTCCTGCTCATTTTTGAGAACCTGTTTGCCGATCCACTTAAATCCGGTCAGAACCTCGATGAGCTCTGCGCCGTAATTCTTCGCAACTGCATCTACCAGATTCGTCGTAACGATGGATTTAACAACCTGTCCATCTGCCGGAATCTTGCCGTTTGCCTGTTTCTGGCTGAGCACATACTCGCAGAGCAGGGAGCCGGACATATTGCCGGTCAGCGGAATGTATTCGCCGGACTTGGTATCTTTGACATACACGCCCAGACGATCGGCATCCGGATCGGTTGCCAGAACGAGGTCTGCATTTTTCTCTTTTGCCAGAGCCAGTCCCAATTCAAATGCTTCCTTTGCCTCCGGGTTCGGATAGCTGACGGTCGGGAAATCGCCGTCTGGAAGCTCCTGCTGCGGAACCACATATACATGGGTAAATCCAAGCTCTTTCATCACACGGCGTGCCGGGATATTGCCCGTGCCGTGAAGCGGTGTATACACGATCGTGATCTGATCCTGCATGCGGTCAATCGCGCCCTGATTGACTACCTGTGCCTTGACCTGTGCAATATATTTGTCGTCGATCGCTGCACCGATGATCTCGTAGAGTCCTTTTGCCTTTGCCTCTTGTGCTCCCATCGTCTTAACGGTGGAAAGATCGGTGATCGCCATAACTTCCTCAGTCACGCCCTTGTCATGCGGCGGTGTAAACTGTGCGCCGTCCTCCCAGTAAACCTTGTAACCGTTGTACTCCGGCGGGTTGTGGCTGGCGGTGATGTTGATGCCGGCGATGCAGCCAAGCTCGCGGACGGCAAAGGAAAGCTCCGGCGTCGGGCGCAGCGTCTCGAACCGGTACGCCTTGATGCCATTTGCCGCCAGTGTCAGCGCTGCTTCCTCGGCAAATTCCGGGGACATATGACGGGAGTCAAATGCGATCGCCACGCCTTTTGCCGCGCCGCCCTGCTTGATGATGTAATTTGCCAGTCCCTGGGTCGCACGGCGGACGGTGTAGATATTCATCCGGTTAATACCTGCACCGATGATGCCGCGCAGTCCTGCCGTACCAAACTCCAAATCCATATAGAAACGCTCTTTAATCTCATTTTCATCGCCCTCAATGGCGCGTAATTCCTCTTTCGTTGCCTCGTCAAAGTATGGATTTTCCAGCCATTCTTTGTAAATCGTCATGTAATCCTTCATGATTCACTTACCCCCTGCTTTCTTCTAGGATGACTTTCTTTTTCTCCATTATAGTATAATTATTCTGAAAAATAAAGAGAATTTCGGTTACTATTCTTTGTCTTTATTTTTTCTCTTTTCAAAGTTTCTCCATAATGTATCGAATACGCTTAACCAAAGAATTTATATGCATATGTAAATCAACATTTCTTATCGGATTGCCTCAAGAAAGAGGTTCCGCGCCGTCTGCTGTTCTTCCAGCTTCTGCAGTTTTTCAATGCTGCGGACTGGAATCCACGCCTTGCCTGCATTATAATAAAAATTTAACTGTTTCCAGTATTTTTCCGGATATAAAAACAGGTAATAGAGGTATGTCCGCTCCTGTGCATTCAACGGCAGAATACGATCATACGTCTCCAGCAACCGCATCCCCAGACGCAAATCCCAGCCATGCTTTTCCAATATTTTGCGCGTAAAATGATACAGGTCTTCGACCTGGACACCCCGGTGCATCCGGTTAAATTCAATCACCGCCATCTCATTTTCTTCTGCCAATAAAATATGATGCTGGTTCAGATCCCCGTGACACAAATAGTTTTCCGGCTCGCCGTCCTGCTCGATCTGCGCTTTCAGCCCGCCTGCTGCTTCCTGCGCCTGCTCATAAAAGATGGCAAAGCTTCCGCTGACTGCCCTCTCAAAATCCGATTTACGCCGTTTTTTCCGGATATAATTCCGCGTACGGACAAGTTCCCGGTTGTGGCGCTCCATCTCCGCCACCGCCGGACGCGTGAGAATTGACCCCAGATTCCACGACTCATCGATCGCAATGCCGCGCAGTGTCCGGTGCAGCTTCGCGATCTGCCCGACCGCCCGGACTACCTCCGCCTCGCTCTGCACACTGCACTCGCGCCCGGAAAACCATTCCTTCACAACACACCGCGTTCCATCCTCCGCCACCGACAAAAGCTCGCCCTCCCGGTTCCGCATATACTGATCGGTCCGGCATGTTTTCTGATTTTGCAGAACATTCATGATTTGTTCTTCAAATTCAAGACGTTTGACGGTCCCCTTATATTCCCGGAGGAGTTTTAACCCCTGACTCGTCTCGCAGATCCACGCGCCTCTTCCACGGCGCTTCGACTGCACTTCCAGTTCATACTGTTCCAGCACCTCGGTTGTTCTCTCGTTCACAACTTCCCCCTCCTGCCTCTATCCGGCTGCCCGCCTTTCCATTTCCCAAAAGAATGTGGACAGCACATTTTCACGCCGGGCCACAGCTGCTGACAGCTATGTTAATTGCAACATTCACACGATTATGCAAATATGCACATCAGACACCCAGCCTGCTACTCCTAACCTATGAGAGGGGGCTTACAAATATGCTTATGCATAAATATCGCAGATTTGAAACACAGTGCGCAAACTATAATACACAATCGCCAATGTGGAGTGATTACGAAATTCTGTTCATTGCCATCATTTTGACGGTATGTTACAATGATTCACGTTGGGATAAAAAAGCGGTCTGGCTATTTGTCCCAACAATCAGGCAAAAAATCAAATAATATATTTTACTGTAAATGAAAAGGAGGTCTCTCTTTGTCCATACAATCCGCTCATCGTTCCAACGATGAAAATACGCGCCCGCATTCAGGCGCAGCATCATCCCGTGAAGCTGATCTCGGCAGTGCGCCGATCGGGTCACTTCTTTTTAAACTGGCGCTCCCGGCAATTGCCGCACAGATCATCAACGTTCTCTATAACATGGTTGACCGCATGTACATCGGCCATATCCCGGACATCGGTCCCAGCGCCCTGACCGGCGTCGGCGTCACAATGCCGATTATCATGTGCATTTCCGCTTTTGCCGCGCTCGCCGCCATGGGCGGTGCCCCGCAGGCGTCGATCCTGATGGGAAAAGGCGACAAGGATTCCGCTGAAAAGGTACTCGGCAACTGTACCTTCATGCTGACCGTCATTTCGCTCGTCCTGACCGCCCTGTTTCTTGGCTTTGGGCGCCCGATCCTCCTGATGTTCGGCGCCAGTGAGAAGACAATTCTCTACGCCTGGAACTACATGAAAATCTACGTCTGCGGCACTTTCTTCGTCCAGATGGCGCTCGGACTCAATGCCTTTATCAACGCACAGGGTTATGCCAAAACCGGCATGATTACCGTTGCCATCGGCGCTCTCTGCAACATCATCCTCGATCCGCTCTTTATCTTCGGACTGCATCTGGATGTGCGCGGTGCGGCACTTGCAACCATCCTTTCACAGGGTATTTCCTGTATCTGGATTCTGCGTTTTCTGACCGGAACGCATAGTACCCTGCGGATACGGCTCCGCAACCTGCGCCCGCAGAAGAAATTTATCCTGCCATGCCTGGCGCTCGGACTGGCGCCGTTTATCATGCAGTTTACAGAAAGTGCACTGTCCATCAGCTTTAACACCAGCCTGTTGAAATATGGCGGCGATACCGCGGTCGGCGCGATGACGATTCTTTCCAGCGTCATGCAGTTTTCCATGCTGCCGCTGCAGGGGCTCACACAGGGCGCGCAGCCGATCATCAGCTTTAACTATGGAGCAAAAAATATCGACCGTGTGAAAAAAGCGTTTCACCTGCTTCTGCGCTCGGCAGCCTGCTATTCCACCTTGCTCTGGCTCTTATGTATGCTGGTTCCGCAGATTTTTATTTCCATCTTTACCAGCGACGCAGACCTTGCCAGCTATACCATCTGGGCGCTCCGGATCTATATGGCAGCTTCCCTGCTCTTTGCCGTCCAGCTCGCCTGCCAGCAGACTTTTATTGCCCTTGGAAATGCGAAAACATCCGTCTTTCTGGCATTGCTCCGGAAAGTGCTGCTTTTGATTCCGCTGATCTTTATCCTGCCGCATTTCGTTTCAAATCCGGTATTCGGCGTGTTCGTGGCAGAACCGGTGGCAGATACGATTGCGGTGGCGACGACGGCAGCGCTGTTTTTCAGGGAGTATAAGAAATTGGGATAACTCTTTTAATCATCCTCTGATTGAAACTATTGTTGTTAAAAAAGCAAAAGAAAAAGAGACAAAATCGTTTGTCCGGCTTGTCCTGCCGGTTCCAAACGATTTTGCCTCTTTTCTCTTTTTATTTATTAATCTTCTTATGCTTTACTGGTTTTGGCATTCTGCGATTGTTTCAACACTTCCACCTCAGCCAGAAGCCGCTCTTTCTCGTTCCAAGCCGGATTCTCCAGCACCTTTTCAAAGAGAAGATGCAGCGTTTTTCCAAGCGCCGGTCCCGGCTGGATGCCTGCCTGAATCAGGTCTTTTCCGGTTACCGCCAGAGTTTTAAGACGGATACAGTCACCGCGCTCCCGGATCTGCCTTGCAAGTGAGCGAACCATTTCCACCGCATCCATGCGCTCCGGCATCAGAACTTCCTGAAGGAGAAGCAGCCAGTCAAAGACCTTATCTTCCATCGCACTCATCGCGTGGCGGACAGCGCTTTCCTCCGGTTCCATCTGCATGAATGCAAAACGGCTCAGAATCTTCGCCTTATCGATCGTGTCGTTGTCCATCTTGAGTTCTCTCAGAACTCGGACACAAGTTCCCTCGCCCGCCGGGGCAAGAAAATACGACCAGCGCAAGGCTTTTTCTGCTGGCAGATGTGCCGCAGCAGCAGAAATTTCCCCCGCCATGTCTGTCTCACATTCATGTTTCACGAACATGTGCCCCTGCCGCGCTGCCGTTTCCGTTTTGATCGCATCCTTGTCAGCAGCCGGCACATCCTTCGAACATACTTTCTCTTCCAAACTCTGCTTTGCACAGCTTTTCTGCTTTTTCCACGCCGCAAATACCTCCGGAAATGTCTTTGAAATGTAAGGTGCCAGTCCTGCCGCCTCCGTTTTCCAGATAAATTCCGGGCGGTCGGACAGGAGTGTTTTTGTCAACTCCACCTGCACCCGTTCCTTGCTCACATGGACAAGGGAGGGCGCCAGCTCACAGAGCGCCTGCCAGGTCTTTTTCTCTATCGAAAATCCCAGCTGGGCCGAAAAGCGGACGGCACGCAGGATCCGGAGCGCATCTTCCGTAAACCGTTCTCCCGCATCCCCGACGCAGCGGATCCGGCGCGCTGCCAGATCCTCCGCCCCGCCGAAAATATCGACAATTCCCGTTTCGTGGCTGTATGCCATCGCATTGATCGTGAAATCACGCCGTCTCAAGTCCTCACGCAGTTCGGCAGTAAATACGACTTCCTTCGGGTGGCGTCCATCCTCATATTCACCGTCAATCCGGTAGGTGGTTATTTCATATCCGATATGATCACGCATGACCGTGACCGTACCGTGCTGAAGCCCGGTGTCGATCGTGTGACCGAACACCTGCTTCACCTCCTCCGGGTGCGCCGAGGTCGTGATATCCCAGTCACCGGGAATCCGTCCCAGGATCGCATCGCGGACACAGCCGCCGACTGCAAATGCCTCGTAACCATGTTCTCGCAGCTTTCCCAGGATCTCCTCGACCTGGACCGGCATTTCTATCCGTTTTGGAATCATATTAATATGCCTTACCCCAATAAACCATCTTCGTTGCCGGCTTGCCGCAGCATACGCAGGTGTCAGCCAGATGTTCCTGATTGAACGGGATGCAGCGGGAGGTTACGCCGACTACTTCTTTCAGTTTATCCTCGCACTCCTGATTGCCGCACCACATTGCCTTGATGAAGCCTGGCTTATTTTCTGCGATCTCCTTCATCTCATCCAGTGTTGTCGCTACATAAGTATGGGAATCTCTGTGTGCTTTTGCACGCTCAAACATATCGTGGTGGATGGTCTCCAGAAGCTCACCAACCTTTGCTGCGATCTCATCCAGAGATACCGTAATCTTCTCATGCGTATCACGGCGAACCAGAACTGCCTGATTTTCAGCAATATCTCTCGGTCCGATCTCGACACGTACCGGAATACCGCGCATCTCAGACTCGCTGAACTTCCATCCCGGAGATTTGTCGGAATCATCCACTTTGACACGGAAGTTGGACAGAACCTCTTTTACCTCAAATGCCTTGTCCAGAACACCCTCTTTTGCCTGCTGAATCGGAACGATCATAACCTGGGTCGGAGCTACCTTCGGCGGCAGAACCAGACCATTATTGTCACCATGAACCATGATGATCGCGCCTACCATACGGGTTGTCATACCCCAGGAAGTCTGATGAACGTATTTTAATTTATTATCCTTATCCAGATACTGGATGTTAAATGCCTTTGCAAATCCATCGCCGAAGTTGTGGCTGGTGCCGGACTGCAGTGCCTTGCCATCGTGCATCAGGGACTCGATCGTGTAGGTTGCCTCTGCACCGGCAAATTTCTCCTTGTCGGTCTTGCGTCCGCGGATAACCGGAATTGCCAGGAAGTCCTCGCACAGATCCGCGTATACATTTAACATCATCTCGGTACGCTCCTGTGCTTCCTCAGCGGTTGCATGAGCGGTATGACCTTCCTGCCATAAGAACTCTCTGGAACGCAGGAACGGACGGGTGGTCTTTTCCCAACGTACAACCGAAGCCCACTGGTTGTAGTTTCTCGGCAGATCGCGGTAAGAATGTACGTCATGTGCATAAAAATCGCAGAACAGAGTCTCGGAAGTCGGACGTACACACATTCTCTCCTGTAACGGCTCTAAACCGCCCTGTGTCACCCACGCTACTTCCGGTGCGAAACCTTCTACGTGATCTTTCTCTTTTTCCAGAAGACTTTCCGGAATAAACATAGGCAGATATACGTTCTCTACGCCGGTTGCCTTAAAGCGCTTGTCCAGTTCATTGCGGATATTCTCCCAGATCGCATATCCGGCCGGTTTGATAATCATGCAGCCCTTTACACTAGAGTAATCAGAAAGCTCTGCTTTCTTTACGATGTCCGTATACCACTGGGCGAAATCTTCATCCATCGATGTGATGGCTTCTACCATTTTCTTTTCCTTTGCCATGTCATTTCTCCTTGTTAAAAACATTTTATTGAAATCCGGCTTGCCGGATTTTGGCGCCAAGGCGCGGCTGCCATCGCAGCCATATTCCCCTGCGCCGAGTGTGCATTGTTGTTTTTTATTTCGTAGAAATAAAAAAGCCATCCGATCCCTGCTGATCGCTGCGATCAAAGGGACCGAATGGCTTAACTTCGGCGGTACCACCCTGCTTAACCAGAATTTCGTTCCGATTCTGGCTCACTTAACTTCCGTTAACGCCGGAAATACGTTGCATTTTCATGCACAGCTCCAGGGCCGGTTCAACTTTCAGGGACACAAAAGCCTCGCACCATACGGCTTTCTCTCTGGACGTGTATCAAAGTTTACTGATTCCTCTCTTCGCCTGTTTTGTTTCTTATTGTTTGATGTTCTAAAATCAAACGCCGGATTTCTTCCACGGCATCCACAAACTCAGCCGCGCAAATCCTGACAGTATTATGATTTTACGCCAATCGGTCGGGTTTGTCAAGGCTGGAACTCGCCCTTGTACAAGTCTTGACGATGCCTCGCATTTTTTACTCGGTCGTCACTGACTCGGTTGCGTTCGAACAAAAAATAATGTTTTTATCCCTATCTTACGAATCCTATTTTAATAAAATATCCTCCCGGTACATCTCCGCCAGTGACCGCAGAATCTTCGCTGTCATCCCCCAGATGATTCCTTCCTCGCGGCGGTAGAAGTAGACATCGTAATGTCCGCGCCGCCAGCGGTAATCGCGTCCGCCCGGAACATCTTCAAACGGAAATGTCTCTTCCGGCACGGTCACAAGTTCTGTTTCATATCGCTCCGGTTCATGTTCCGCGAACCAGCGGAGCGGGACAGAAAAGGTATGATCGACCTCCGCCTCGGAATATGACCAGCGGTAGCCCTGCAGCGCACCTAAAAATGGAGAAATCTCCATCGCCCCGGGCGCTTCCAGCACATCCAACGGCGCGATAACGCGAATCTGGCGGCGACTGATTAAGAGTTCTTCCATCGCCTCACGGATCGCCGCCTGCTTCGGTGTCTCGTCCCGCTCAACGGCACCGCCCGGAAAACAGATTTCTCCCGGCTGAGTTTTTAATCTTCCCGCGCGCACCTCAAACACCACGTGGTACTCCCCGCCTTTCTGAATCAAAGGTACCAGCACCGCCGCCCGACGGATCTTCTCCTTCTCCAGCCTTCCGGCTCTCCGGCTGCCCCAGACTCGGCTCATCTGCGCCAGCTCGCCGCCCTGTGTCTGTTCCAGGAATGATGCAACACATTGGTTAAATGCGTCCGGGTTCTCTGCTGCAATAAAATGGGTGCCCTCTAAAAGCCGAATCCTTGCGTTTGGCAGAGAACGTGCGATTTGGCGCGTGTGGCATTCGCGGATCATGTCGTCGCTCCCTGCTACCACAAGGACGGGCATTTTCAGGCGGTGGAGAAGTTCAGGGCGGATCCAGGGTTCATACAACATTAAAGATAGAAGCTCTTTTTTGTGTATATTTGCCTTCCGATCATTTTCCTTATTTTCAGGAATTTTTTCTTTCTGACAGCTTCTTCTCTGTTGTTTATTCAGTCCTTCCTGTCCATTCTGTTTTTCGTTTTCTTTTGAAAATTGCTTTTCTGTCCGCATTTTTCCTGCTGCCATCTGCATTTTTCCCCGTATCTGCCCGATGCCGCTTTTCTGCAGCCAGAGCTTCCCCACAACTCCCACATACTCCCGCGCCACATCCGCCAGCACGGACGGCTTCATGCCAAACGGGTTTAAGTTCGCTCCATTTAAAATCAGCCGATCGACATATCCCGGATATTTCAGTGCAAAAATCAGCGCAATATTGCCGCCGTCGCTGAACCCCAGCAAAATGATCCGCCTAAGTCCCCGGCGGTCAAGAAATCCTTTCAAATCATCAGCAAACCGCTCCAAGGTAAATGTCCCACGACCACGCGGAGATCTGCCATGTCCACGGGTGTCCACCGCAATCACGAGATATTTTGATTCAAAAAAGGATATCTGGTTCACAAAATAGGAGCTGTCCTCTCCATTTCCGTGAAGCAGCACCATCGGCTGTCCGGATCCTGACTCTTTTGTATATAAATTCACGTTTGTTCCTCCATCTTAAATGATATGCATATTTATTTCAGCTTAACATCCAGCTATCTTCCAGCAACTCTTTCTCTGCTGTTTTTCAGAACTTTTTTGCGTTTTTAATTCCTTATCTATTATATATGATCCTTTTGTCTCGCGGCAATTCTAAAAAATTCCTTCATCTCCTTAAATTTCCACATTCAAAAACAATTTCAGATCGTCCATCCACCAATACTCCACTTTTTTCCTCTTTTCTCCTCTAAAAGCGCCTACTTAATGAGCATCCGCTCCTTCGTCCGCTTCCCCATACTCCTCCACAAAATCCTTAATAATCAACAGCCCAATCGGACCCAGCAGAAATCCAAACAGACCGAACAGCTGCAAGCCCACATAGATCGCCGCCAGCGTTTCAAGCGGCGACAGCCCCATTTTCTTCCCCATCAGGTGTGCCTCCGTGAACTCACGCAGAAAATAACAGAGCAGATACAGACCGAAGAGAATCAGCGCGTGTCCCCACTCCCGCTTAAACAGGAGAAAAAGACTCCACGGCACCAGCGCCGTCCCTGCGCCGAAGATCGGCAGGGCATCCAGAACCCCGATTCCGATTCCGCCCAGAATATAATATGGATTTCCAATCAACAAAAGCCCCACCATCGAAAATGCCGAAGTCATCAGGAAAATGACCGACTGGGTTTTCAGCCATGCGCTTCCTGTCACCGCAAGGCGCCTGCCGAGCAGGAAAAATTCGCGGTGAAACATCGAATCAAACCGCCTCCGGCGCAGTTCGTCCATCTCCTGTAAACTCAAAATCGAGGCAATGAAAAATAAAACAACCACAATAACCGCGCGCACAATCCCCGCCGCAGCAGGAACTGATTTCTGAAGGAGCTGCGGCAGCAGGATCTCCTTGACCTGTCCACTGCTCTGCAAGCCTGTTCCGCGAAAGAGCTGCCCGATTTTACCGGCAGGCAGATGAAGGACTCGCTCGATCGACTGTTCAAATTGCTGTCCAAGCAGTGACAATTCCTCCATCCGTCCTGGAAGCTCTTCTAAAAAGTGTTCCAGCTCCTCCGTGAAACGCCGTCCCCCTGCTGCCAGCAGAGCGACCAGAAAAATGCTCAGCAAAATCAGCTCCACGCCCCCGATCATACCGATGGGAACGCCGATCATGCGCCCGCGGAAGGAGATTCGCAGCCGTTTTTCGAGAAATGCTGCCGATGGCTGGAGAAGCAGCGCCATCAGATACGCTGCCAGAAATGGGAATATAAGCGGCAGCAGGTAACGGAAACTCAAATACACGCCCGCCGTGACTGCTGCTGTGAGAAATGCTTTTTTCTGTTTTCTGCTGAGTGCCATCTGTCTGCTCCACCTTCCCGATTTTTTCTTTATGCCATACCCCGTTATGGTTCTATGATTTCTACAACCATCCATTCAAACAAACGTCTTTTCCTTAAATCTACACGCCCTTTTTTCCGGATGTATGGCAACGAAAAACCACAGGAAACCGATGTCAGCTCCCGCTTCTCCCGGCTCCTGCGGTCTCTTTTGTAAGCCCTCTTTAGTCGCTCCGGGGCTTACCCATGGACTTTGCCCATTTATGATTCGTACTTCCTTTGTACACACTCTAGTATGGGCAGGCTGGATAAAAATATACACGTCTTACCTTCTATTCACCCTTGATCTTTTATTTTCTTGACTTATAGAAAAGTTCGCTCACAGAACAAATTGCGGTTTGGTGGAAAACTCCATTCTTTTTCCCGTCACCGGGTGAAGGAACGATAAACGGACCGCGCACAGCGCCAGCGGTTCCCGGCGGGCACGTCCCACGGAAGCAGCCGCTGGTGCGCCATACTTGGTATCTCCCATGAGCGGTGTCCCATGCGCGGCAAACTGTACGCGTATCTGATGGTGGCGTCCTGTGTGAAGATGGATTTCCACCAGTGAACGCACGGTACCGTCTTCCTGTTCTTTTTTTTCTAATATCTGATATTCCAGCTCTGCCCGTTTCGCACCGGCGACCGACTTATCCACAATCCGGCTGGTGTTCGTTTTCCCGTCTTTCAACAGATAATCCACGTACTTACCCACATTATCCACAGGTTTTCCACATACGAGCGCCTGATAGATTTTCTCCAGTTTTCCCTCCTGTACCTGACGGCTTAAGTGCGCTGCCGCTTTCAGGTTCTTGGCATATACCATCACACCGCGCACCGGCTTGTCCAGTCGGTGGATAACTCCAACATACGGATCCACCGGGGCTGTGGACGCTTTTGGGGATAATCCTGTGGATAACTTTTTCGTCTCCTGCACCTTCCGGTGGAGATAATTTTTTATCTCGCTGACCATATCCGGCTCCAGGCGTCTTGATGTCTGCGACTCAACTCCGGCTGGTTTGACCACAACTAAAATATCTTTATCTTCGTATAATATATCTAACATAACCGATTTCCTCTCTACTTCATCCATGGATTCCCGAGCATTTTAACTTTTCAAATCATCTATGAGCCTTTTTTCTCTTCTACCTTTAAAATTTTCATATGCAAACCATTGCATATATTTATTGCCAGCTCACACGAAACGTGAAAACCTTTCGTTACTGTTCATACATTATATTATAACATATCCCATCCCCCTCTTGCATATTTTTCAGAAAAGATGTATAGTATATAAAAACATTCTATGTAGTTTTAAATACTACATATCACATTCACAATTACTTTATTGATATTACGGCAAAGGAGGTTATCCTATGATTTCTAGTCAAAAACATACATCTGACACAACGGAACTCGTTGAAACAAAGCATCATAAATTCCACGTAAAGGATCCCGGAAGCGCGCTGACGCATTTTATCGCGATGATCGGCGCGATGATCGCGGCAGTTCCGCTGCTTCACAAAGCGGCCGGAGAAGCAGATTCGCGCCATCTTGCGGCGTTGGCTGTGTTTATCGTCAGCATGATTCTGCTCTATGCCGCCAGCACGACCTACCACACCTTTAATATTTCCGAGCACGTTAATAAAATCCTGCGTAAGATCGACCACATGATGATTTTCATCCTGATTGCCGGAACTTACACACCGGTTTGCCTGATCGTCCTTGGAAATAACGCCGGTTACCGGCTTCTGGCGCTCGTCTGGGGTATCGCGATTGCCGGGATTCTCGTCAACGCGCTCTGGATCAACTGCCCGAAGTGGTTCTCCTCGCTAGTTTACATCGCGATGGGCTGGATCTGCGTGCTGGCGTTCCGTCAGATCGTACTGGCACTTCCGAAAAGCGCATTTCTCTGGCTGCTGACCGGCGGACTCATCTATACGGCTGGAGGCATTATCTACGCATTAAAACTGCCGATTTTCAATGCAACGCATAAAAATTTCGGTTCGCATGAGATTTTCCATCTGTTTGTCATGGGCGGAAGCCTGTGCCATTATGTGATGATGTACGCATTTGTAGCATAAGCGTGAAATACCCATTTCGTCTGACAGGCATTATGCCTCATACGTACACGAAATGCATACATTCAATTTTTTATGTCACATTCATTCTCCTTTCAAAAAAGGAACCGTCCTGATGCCAGCTGATAGACTGACCCAGGCGGTTCCTTTTCAATTCATTAAAAGCGTTTAAAAATTTTCTACGAAACTATTTTCTATGTTTTTACGTGCTTTCTCATGCTGCTCCTTTATCAAAGTCTCTTTTGATTTCCTTGTAATAAAGCACGATTCCCGTGACACCGACCAGCACTTCCGAGATCGGAAATGCAAACCAGGTAAAGCGCAGGTCAATCAGCGACAGCAGCCAGAAAATCGGAATCAGGCAGCAGATCTGGCGCATCACGGACAAAAAGAGGCTGATCTTTCCATTTCCGATCGCCTGGAAGAAGACCGGGGTCATCAGTGAAAATACCGCCGGAATAAAACTTGCCCCGATGATAGGGAATGCATTTTTTCCGATCGCGATGACCTCACTGCTCTTTGAAAAAACCTGGAGCAGCTGCACCGGAAAGAAAACGAAGCAGATCACACCGACCAGCATAAACACACAGGAAAATCCATAGCTGTCCCGCATAATTTCCCGGCATCTCGCATAGCTCTTGGTTGCATAGTTAAAGCTGAGCACCGGAACGATACACGTCTGCAAGCCCATCAGCGGGATAAAGAAAAACGTCTGCATTTTATAATAAAGCCCCAGCACCGTCACTGCCGAATCTGAAAATCCGGCAAGGATCGCATTTAAGATCACGATATAAACTGTAAATAATGCCTGCATAATAATCGACGCGTAGCCAAACCAGTAGATCTGCTTGATATAGAGCGGCATTTTTGTGCGCTCTGGCAATCTGCCAACCCCACCAAACGATGTGATGACCGCAGCTGCCACCTGTCCGCAGACAGTCGCATAGGCAGCACCCGCGACTCCCAGCTCCGGCACCGGACCGAGTCCGAAAATCAGGATCGGGTCAAGCACGATATTCGTCAGCGCCCCCACGGTCTGGGCGACCATCGGACGGTGCATATTGCCCCGCGACTGATGGACCTTCGTCCAGTTTCCTTCCAGAAATGCCCCGATGCTGCCGATACAGACGATCTGTCCGTAGATAACAGCACTCTCGATCGCTTCCGGGGTATTCGCACTTGTCAGGACATACGGACGCATACAGAAGATCGAGAAAATGGCAAATATAAACCAGGTTCCAAGCGCCAGAAGCGTGCCTGTTCCCGCTGTTTCTTCCGCCTGTCCCGGCATTTTCTGTGCATACAGGCGCGCCATGTAGGTATTCACGCCCACACCGGTTCCCACCGCCAGCGCAATGATGATGAGCTGCAACGGATAAATGACCGAAAGCGCCGTCAGCGCCGATTCGGAATATTTTCCCACAAAAAAACTGTCCACAATGTTATACATCGCCTGAATCAGCTGCGCCAGCATAACCGGAGGTGCGATTTGCAGCAATATCTTCGGAATTTTCTCCGTCCGGAAAAATTCTGTATCCGTTCCCGCCTTACTCTTCATCGTCCGTCTCCTCCAGTGCCTCTTCCAGAATCTGGTCATACTCCATAAACAGTTCCGTCATTCTGCGGATCTTGTCCTCTCCCAAACGTTTCGCCGCCCGCTCTTCCATCCGGCTTAACGAATATAATAATTTTTCCGAATACCGTTCGCCCTCCGGCGTCAAAACAAGCGCCTTTTCCTTCCCGGTGCTCTTTTCCGGATCCGTTACAAGAATCCCGTCCTTTTTCATCTCTGAAATCACATGGTTCACCGTCTGCCGCGGAAGCAGATACGAATCACAGATCTGCTTTTGCGTACAGAATCCGAATTCGCGGATGGTGTAAAGCACCAGCATCCGGTTATAGCTCACATTGTTATTCTTTGCCCACATCGAGTATACACCACGGCAGCGGATGATCGCCTGGTTGACCTGATCGTAAAGTTTTTGTATTTTATATTCCATAACCTTCCCCATTCAATCCCATTTGGGACTGAAAGAAGTATACGACAGGATTTTGAAATTGTCAATCTTTACTCGCTCCGCGATATCAAACCGATATGTTACAATGTACGAATAGTGATTTCCATGGTTTTTTAACTAATAGGCACGCACAATCATCGTCTTCCAGGAGCGGTCCTGGCATTTGTATTCCATCTGGATTTCTGTAAATAACATCCCCGCCTGCCTGTGAAACTTCGCAATCTTTGAAATAAGAAAAATATTCTGATGAAAATATCCTATATCGTTATTATCAAATTTGTTAACAAGGAAACAAGGCGATGGTATACTTGTTTCCATGGAAACATAATGCAGGGGGTAATATTATGAACACAGTACTTATAAATCTATTTGTTACGTATATGAAAAAGCAGGAGATACTTTCCAAACTTACGAAAGATGAGAAACTACACGGATATAATTAAATGAAAATTAATATCACAGTCAAAATTACACCTAAATGACTAAAGCGCCGTTCCTTTCTTCGGCGCAAAAAAACGACTCATATCGGTATGTTCCAGCGTAAGCAGTTCCACTTTCTTATCAATTCCACCCGCATACCCGGTCAGGCTTCCATTCGTTCCTACTACGCGGTGACATGGAATGATGATGGAGACCTCATTATGCCCCACTGCACCGCCTACCGCCTGCGCGGACATATGGGACGCATTTTGCATCTTCGCCAGCTTTTTTGCAATCTCCCCATAGGTAGTCGTCTGTCCATACGGAATTTGCAATAAAATCTGCCACACCGCCTGTCGAAATGCGGAGCCAGTCGGATGCAGCGGCGGAATAAAGTCCGGTTCTTTGCCAGAAAAATAAATATCCAGCCATCTCTTTGCCTCGGTTAAAATCGGGGATTCCTGTGAAATAGCTCCGTCTGGAAGTGTATTTGCAAAATACTTCTGCCCCTCAAACCACAGACCCGTGAGTCCGATCGCGTCTGCCGCCAGCAGAATATCGCCTAACTTTGATTTATATGTACATGTATATACTGTTTTATCCTTCACCGCGGACTCCCCCCAAGGTTATCGACTGCTTTTTTACATCCAATCGCTTTCTGCTTCCTCCAGCTTCTTCACAAGTGTATCTTTAAGAACCGTAAAAGCCAGAATAAAGCTATCGCGTATCAGCAGAATCAACTCGTCTATTTCATCCTCATTATATATATAACAGAGGTATTGCGTTATTTTAACATGAGTAACCATATCTCAGCATCATTGATAAATCCGATCTTATAACCAAGCTGGAAGTTAGCGATTTCTTTTTCCGGTATTCTCTGTCCCACGGATTTCCTCATGATAGAAATAATCTACGATCACCGGATGTCCCTGCGGGACTCTGCCATAAGGCATTTCATTATCCACAAAGACACAATCATACTTCTTAGCCATTTTCTCAGCTTTTACTTCAAGTGCTTCAAAGTAGCTGCGGTTATGCTTGTTATAGATCTCGTCGTAAAGTGGTACAAGATCAGGATATTTTCCGGCGATATAATCCATAATTGTCTTTTTGAAACCGCCTCGAAGATTGAGATTTTCGAGCCAGAACAGATCGCACTGATCCTTTACCCGCTCAAAGATTGCTTCAAAATCCGTGATACCGGGGAATACCGGGGATACGAAACAGACTGTACGGATACCGGCTTCATATACCTGCTTCATAGCAGAGATACGGCGCTCAATGCTCGAAGCAGAGTCCATATCGTTCTTGAAATTTTCATCTAGTGTGTTGATCGACCATGAAACGGTTACACGTCCAAGCTTCTTCAGCAGATCAATATCCCGTACCACAAGATCCGACTTTGTGCAGATCAGAATATCTGCGTCACTGCCGATTAACTGCTCCAGAAGTTTTCTGGTATTCCCGAATTGCTCCTCCTGTGGATTGTAGCCATCTGTCACAGAACCGATGACCACCCGCTGTCCGGCATATTTCTTCGGATTTTTAATTTCCAGCCAATGCTTCACATCAAGGAAAGTGCCCCATTCCTCCTTGTGCCCGGTAAAGCGCTTCATAAAAGAAGCATAGCAATACTTGCAGGCATGTGTACAGCCCACATAGGGATTGACCGAGTAACCGCCTACCGGCAGACTAGACTTAGTCATGATGTTCTTTGTTTCCACCTCACGAATGAGGATTCCATTTATTACTTCTTCCATGATTTCTGTACCTCTAACACTTTATTAAATTCTTCCGGCATTTCCTGAATCATATTTTCATCCCCTATGATAGGGACAAGGTCTTCCTTCATAAACACCGGAATGCCGAGCTTATGTGCCTGGTCCGCCAGAGACCATGCCCATTCCGGCTCCGTATGAATCTTCCTGCTCTGAGCTCCGGTCATGGTGCCGACAACGATCCAATTGATTCCGGAAAGGTCAACTGTGCCGGGATCGTCGAATAACGGTTCAAAGGTAACATGGTAATGTTTTGCTCTGACGTTTTTCCGAAGGGCGTCGATACGCCACAGTTCTGCTTTCCTCGTCACCGTAACGCCAAACCATGCGTTTTCCAGATCGGTATCAAAATCCAGCAAATCAGGTCGCTTGGTAAGGAACAGGAACTGATGCTGTGGATTTTCACGGATCTTTGCAAATACCTCGTCTCTCCATTCCGGCTTCCATCCGGAGAGATCGCTCATCCCGGTAAGAAGAAAGTTCTGCGGACGTTTCTTTTCCATCATCTTGAGCTTACTCGGAAAGAATTCAGGGTCAGCGAAGTCATCAATCATATGCCAGCGTTTCACGTTGTTGCGGGCATAGCAATATGTACACCCCACTGTGCAGCCAATGACGATATTCATGTTCTGAATCCGATCTTTGATACAAATACTCATGACTTCTGCCACTCCTCAAGATTCTTTCTGATGCGGTCGAGGCATTCCTCAAACCGGGTAATTTCTTCCTCTGAAAAACCTTTGTAGTAAATACTGCTCATCTCATCAGATACAGAATCGTACTCGCCCTTTAAGGCATGTGCTTTCTCAGTCAGAAACAGGAGTGTTTTCCTTTTGTCCGTTTCAGACTGAACACGGCTTATCAGCCCTTGATTTTCCATTCTTTCCAGCATCGTAGTAAGAGATGTTATCGCTAATCCGCATTTAATCGAGAGTGACCTGATTGAGATACCATCCTCCTGCCACAGCACATAAAGAATACGTCCCTGGGCTCCATTAAACGCATCGATATTTTTTTCGCTGAGAATCTTCTCAAAAATCCGGTCACCAAGCTGTTTTATTTTGGTGACAAGAAATCCGCCATTTGTTTTCATGCAAAAGCTCCTATATAGTAGTTTATAAAATCATACTATATAGGAGCTTTATTGTCAAGAGCTTGTATGTTTGAATAGAGGTAAACTGGAATTTGATTAAAGTGCCTTCTTAGGGCAATTCTTCACGCACTCCATACATAATATGCATTCTGTGGCATTCTTTCGTTTTCTTGAATTATTTGTAACTTCAACATCCATAGGGCAAAGCCTTTCGCATTTTCCACAGTTAATACATTTTGTTTTATCGCAACAGATACGAAACAGAGAATAATAGCTTATTGGCTTTAAGAAAACAGTTATTGGACAAATATATTTACAGAATGCTCTATTATCCTTAAATGTAAAAGCCAATGTAAACATCGGTGTACAAGGGGTACAAACGAGATAAAATAGAAATGAGGGGCGATAGAGCGGAAATATCAGATTTTCCACTCTATCTGAACACGGTCGCTGGTGGCCTTGATTGTAGAGATCAAACCATCGGCGGCTTTTCTTTTGTCGTCAAAATCTATGCTGTCCCAGTTGTCGAGATAATAGGATAACTTCTTTATCTGCTGGGGAGATATGGTTTCAACGCTCAATTCAGCGATTGCCTTTGAAATGGTCTGGCGTCGGGTGTCCAGTTCTTCAATTTTTTTGTTAGCGTAGGCAAGCAAGGTCGCATTGGCTCCGGTCAGCGTATCCAGCAGCTTTTCAATTTCTGCCTCCACCTGTGCCAGCTCCACTTGATAGGCGGTCAGTTTCGGATTGACTTTTTCCTCCCTGCCGTGGAGTATCTGAAAATCTTTGAACTTTTCCTGCATGGTCGAGAAAATGAATTGCTCAAATTCTTCTTTGCGGATTTTCCCGCAGCCCGGACAGCCTTTGTTTTCCGTCCGTTTGGTACAGCGGAAATAGCCGGTGCTGTTTGGTACATGGGTGGCTTTCAGAGCATACCCACAATGCCCGCATTTGATTTTTCCGGCCAGCCAAGTGTTCTTCGGTTTCCGTCCCTGCTGGAAGGTGGTATTTTCCATAAGTTTTTTCCGGCATTTCAGCCATGTGTCAGAGGAAATGAGTGCTTCATGGGGAGCGATAACAAGTATCTGGTCTTTTAAGCACCTGTCCTTGTCCTCTTTCACATCCCGCCCCTGATAGAGATAGCAGCCGTTTGTTCCGGCAAAGTCAGAAGCGTCATTGACAATCGCTGCACCCTGACTCTTGAAAAATTCGTACAGCTCCAAATCGGCCTGTGCGTAAACGGGGTTTCTTAAAAGCTGGGAAAGAAATGTACGGAACATGGATTTTCCATAAATTTTTATGTCATGTTCCTCGAAGTATCGGGTAATATCTCCGAAGGAGGTTTCCGGTTCAGCGTACATTTCAAACATCAGCCGAACATGGTCGGCGGCTACGGGGTCGGCAACCATTTTCTTTGTGCGGATACCCTCTACCACAGTAGGCTCTAACTGATAACCGTATGGCGCCTGCCCGCTCATGTGAAAGCCTTTCAAGCAACGGGAATAGTAGGCGTCCGTGACGCGCTTCTGGATTGTCTCACGTTCAAGCTGGGCGAATACAATGCAGATATTCAGCATGGCCCGGCCCATCGGGGTCGAAGTATCAAACTTTTCCGTGGATGATACAAACTCCACATCGTACTCTTGAAACAGCTCCATCATCGTTGCAAAGTCCAGAATAGAGCGGCTTATACGGTCCAGCTTGTACACGATGACCCGCCGGACCTTTCCTTTGCGGATCTCGCCCAGCAGCTTTTGAAACTCCGGTCTGTCCGTATTCTTACCGGAATAGCCTTTGTCCTTAAATACCCGGCAGCTCCCGCCTTTCAATTCATACTTGCAAAAGTCGATCTGACTTTCAATGCTGATACTGTCCTTGCGGTCTACTGACTGTCTTGCGTAAATACAATCTTCTCTGATAAATTCCATATTGGGCTCCTTTCCTTGCTGGAATGGAGCTACCAACCTTACAACTATATTATACCATCAGCAGCCCCGGACAACAATGTTGCGAATGATTAGGGAAATCTGTCTCCATATTTGCGGAACACCTCATAAAGACAACGCTCAATTTCTTTTTTGCGCTGTGCTTTCTCCTTCGGGGGAAGTACCGGCGTGAGGCTTTCCAGCACAATGATCTTCCCTTGAAATGCGACAGACTTTGTTTCTCGTTCATAAGTGACAGCTTGCGTCATTGAAAACCTCCTTTGCGAAAGTGCGTGTATATGCCTGCCTTTCCCACTTGTCCCGTGGGGAAATGTCAAAAGACGGCACCCAGCAGGTGCCGCCCTTTGAGCTTTCTCCACTTCGGGTCGATGTGACCCGAGGTCAGTAAGGACTGGAATGGTACTTTTCTTTGGCGTCCTCCACGCTGTTGAGGTCAAATACTTCATAAAGCTGCCCCACAACACGCCGTATATCTTTCTTTGAAAATCCGCAGTCCTCCATTGCCATAATGACATAACCACGGCAGGCGTCATTGCTCCATTCGTCCGGTTCCAAGCCGGGGATCATTCCAAACGCATTTCCCATAAAGTGCTCCTTTTTTGAAAAGATGGGGAGCCACGCCGGATCGGTTGGCCTATCATCAGACAGCATTGCCGGGGGCTCCCCATAGGTTTTCATTTCATTTCAGACACACCGGACGGACATAGGCTTCATGCCCCATAGTATTTCAACTCTCCCCATTCTGATGGCAAGGCGTTCTCATTGCCTGCGACGGCTCACGGCTTGCAAGGCCGCTTCAACGCTCGGACTGTGACTAAACGCAAGTATCCGGGTTCTGCGCCTGTTCCGGTGGAGTCAGCCTTGCCCCACCTATGGCATGGACCTGTTCGCTCGCTCAGTTTTACAAAGACTGTATTCTTTGAAATCCGAGGTCATGGCGGGTCTGTCACACAGCGCGTTCCCCTTCGTATCCGGGTGTCTTTTTATTCAATTTTCAATCTGCATGAGGCTTGTCTGAACCTCTGGCCATTGTGACCCGAAGTGTTTTGCCTCTCATAAACCATTTCATTTTCCGGCCTAAATCGGTACGCCTTACAAAGAATTTTTCAAAATTTTTTCTAAGCGCCGCAGACCTCGCTCGATTGCGACACGAACCACTTTTTCATGGACGCCCTCTGCCCGGGCAATGTCCTGTTTGGTCATGCCGAGAATGAAATGAGCGTAAATCCGTTTTGCCTGTTTGTCCGGCAGACTGGCAATCGCTGCGTGAAGCTCCTGCATGGTCACTTTCCGTTCATACAGTTCATGGGGAGATAAGGCAACAAAGACAGCTTCATGCTCCAGTCCGTCATTCCGATCAAGGGAATAGTAGGCTTTGTGGCGGTATGTACGCAGCCGGTAGGCAGCCTCTCTACGATCAAACTCTTTGAACATTTCTGCAACTTCTTCCGATACTTCCATGAAGCAATCCGATGTATAGAATGGGTAATAGTCCCGCAAATTGATAATAGCCATATTGACCTCCGTTTCGGTTGTTAGTTGACGAGTGACCGAAACGAAGGCGGCGGGGAGCGACACAGGGGAATGACTTCGGGCCAACATGGCCCGAAGCGGCCCCATAAGAACGCAAAAGCGCCCGGGCGGCATGAAGCCACACGGACGCATGAAGTTACATATTCATTTATGTGTTGTCTAATTTCATATTCATAACCAGACTGTCCCGGAGGGGGAGCTACGCTTTTTTTAACTGGTGCAGATCATGGATACTGCGAAAAAGAGAAAAGGACACGGCAAAATAACCTCCAATCGGCTACCGTGTCCCTGCAAGTCGTCATTGGTTTGTGTAGACGCAAAGAAACGGCGGCTCTGAAAATCAAAGCCGCCGCTTCATAGGCGCGTGAAAATGTGTCTGCTCTACGACGGCTTTTTTCTTTTGCCGTCGTCCGGCAGAATGTTATTCAATATTTAATTCAATGCTTCCTGTGAAATTCTCACATTCAATGCCGATATAATTTCCACCATCAGGAAGTGTAATTGTGTCACTATAAGTTCCGGTTGCTTCAATCAAAGTGACTGCTTCATCAGATCCAGAAATCCAGAATACTTTTGCAGTACCTTCCGTAATCTCCAAGGTGCAATCAATGGATAGCTCCTTACCGGATTCTCTCTTTATGGAAGTTCCTCCGAACAAATACTCTGTATCTGAAAAATCCTCATAGTTGGCTGTATAGCTTCCTGTATAATCATCAATTCCTTTTTCTTTCGTACCTTGTAAGGATGAATTTCCGGTAAGCGCTATGGAACCAGCAGACTGAACAATATTGTTATACTGATCGAGAAATTCGTCTTTTGTACAACCTGAAAGCACAGAAGCACCCAATAGTATCAGGCATAATGATAAAACTATTTTCTTCACAGCTATCACCTTCCTTTCCTGCGTACAGCACGCTTTCCTTTTCCCTTGGCATTTGCCTGTTTACGGGATTTCATTTCTTTTTTGTTACTGGACATCAGTAACAACAGCACAGCCCAGAGACCCATGATGCCAACCCCAATGACCGCCAACAAGGGGGTTGCGGATGTGGTTGTTCCGGCATATTCACTCATGTCAAATCCCACTAAAATCAGCGCAGCAGAGAACGGATAGATGCTGGCAAGGATACCACTTTTGAAAAACAACATGCTGTATCCAAGGAAGAACGCCAGAATGGAACCGCCCAGATATGCCCCTCGGATCTGCCCAAAAATCAGGATCAGCGGCATACAGACCAAATAGGTCGTCAGAGCCGCTAACACGATCTGCGTACCTCCATGAAAAAACACTTCCGCTGTCAGTCCCGATAATCCAACCGTCAATCCAGTAATCAAGGTAATGCCAACGCTGTATATTCCCAGCAGAACTGCAAGCATACCGACTAAAAGTAACTTAGCTCCCAACATTTTCGGCATAGAAACAGGAATTGTCATGATGTTTTTCAGTGTATCATGAGTGGATTCTCTGTCTATAAGCCATCCTCCGATCATTACCAGTGAAATTGGAAGGAATATCTGAGTGTTTCCCCAAACAACATTTTCAAATAGTGCAGAAAAATCATAATTTGGATTTCGGTACTCTGCCTCCATAATCAACTGACTTCCATACTGAACCAAAGGACAGAGTGCAAGCGCCACCAGCCCTACCAAAAGAATCTGGCACCGGCGCAGTTTCAGTAATTCCGATTTTAATAAGTTCCACATAGTCACACCCCCTTAGATTTCCTGTCGCCGGTAAACAAATGCAATCAGCGCAAGAAATACAATGGCTTCCACAATAATCACACCGAATACCTGAACACCATTCAGAAAATACGGACTGACCCGTTCCAACAAATCTGCTAACTCCGCACTGGTCTGGCTTTGGTCATAAAATTGGAATGTCCAGCGGAAGGCCAGCGGCCCCGGAAACAGGGTTCCTATGTTCAAACCAAAAGGCTGTGTGAGAAACATATCGTTCGTGGAAAGGATAGAATTCGCAATCGTATAGAAAAAGGTAATCACGACAGACACGATATAGTTTTTATTAAGAAGAACAACGAGCAGAATACAGGGAAGTGCGCCCACCCACATAATCAGCCCTTCTTCAATTCCAACGCCAAACAAGGTCCAAAACCCAACCGGTTCCCAACCCTGAAACAACAAAACCACAAGATTTACCAATCCTCCAACTGCCATAAAGCCAACGGCAAACAACAGTAAAACCAGCATCTTGGACAGCACCAGCTTGGTTCTATTTACCGGTACGGTAACAAGGTTTTTCAGTGTGTCATTATCAAGTTCCTCAAACAACAGATTCGAAGCCAGTATCACAAGAAGCGGCATCAAAAGCAAATATGCACTAAGCTGGAATAGGCTGGACATCACTCCATTTACAGCATCCACATCAGTGTTTACATCTGCCAGAAAGAAAGCATAAGCCAATGGCATAAAAACAGAAAGCAGTAGGGAAATAAATACCAATGGCTTCCGTTTTAATTTCAAAAATTCGCATTTGATTAGTTTAAGCAATTCCTTCTCCCCCTGTCACACGCTTGAAGTAATCTTCAAGACTTTCTTCACAAGTATGCGCCTCCGATACCTCCAATCCGTTTTCTACAAAGGCAGTTACAATTTTCCCCACAGGCAGATCAAGGTTGTGCAGGCGCAGATTGTGGTCGTCCTGTATGGAGAAATGGTTTTCATGGAAATTGCGTTCCAAAATTCTTGCCGCCTGTGCAGTATCAGAGAGCGTAAAACGGATATGCTTACTGCTTTTTTGCTCCAGCTCAGCAAGGCTTTCTTCTTCCAGCAACGCGCCGTGGTCGATAATTCCAATATCGTCAGCCAGCAAAGAAATCTCCGAAAGAATGTGACTGGAAATCAAAATAGTTTTTCCTCTTGCGTCGCAAAGCTCCCGAATAAAGGAGCGTACTTCTGCAATACCGATGGGATCGAGGCCGTTGATCGGCTCATCCAAAATCAAAAGCTCCGGATCGTGCATAACGGCAAGGGCGATGGCAAGCCGCTGCTTCATACCAAGAGAATACTGTGAAAAGAGCTTTTTATCTTTGTAGGGCAGTCCTACCAGATCCAGAGCATCTTTGATAGCATGATTGTTTGGTACGCCCCGCAGAGTAGCAAAGATACGCAGGTTCTCTGTGCCGGTCAGATTGGGATAAAAACCAGGGGACTCAATCAAACTGCCAATGCGGGGCAGCAACTTCTTTTCATTTCCTTGCAAAGACTTTCCCCAGATTTTGACCTCACCGGAAGTAGGCTTCGTTAAACCCAACAGCATTTTCATGGTAGTGGTTTTTCCGGCTCCGTTTCTACCCAACAGACCATAAATTCTCCCACGCTTGACATGGATATTTAAGTCAGCCACACTCTTTTGTGAGCCGTATTGCTTCGTCAGATTTTTTGTTTCAATGATATAATTTGTATCCATATTCAAAACCTCCTGTTCTGTAAGGTATTCTATCATGCCAACCTTGCATTAACCTTGCCGCAACCTTGCATTAACCTTGCAATTTGAAATCCAGTAAAATGACAAAGGCTCCCGCCATAAAGACGGGAACCCGCTTAACTCTCCAAAGGAAAAAGCAACATAAATTCAGTTCCTTTTCCCGGCAAACTTTCAACTGTTATACTCCCACCCATCTTTTCTACAAGCTGATGGACAATAGAAAGACCAAGTCCGCTGCCTTTTTCGGAGCGTCCTTTATCACACTTATAAAGCCGTTCAAATATGTGTTTCAAATCTTCCTTCTCAATTCCCACTCCATTATCCGCCAGCAGCAGCTTCATGTTATTTTCCTTCTTTGATAGGACAATTTTGATTTTGTCTGCATGGCTGTGAGCAATTACATTTTGAATGAGATTGTTGACGATCCTCATATAGCTGTCCATATCCAATCTTACCCGGACAGGCTGTTCGGGAATATCAATGTCATAATCAACCTGTTTATCCTCAAAAATCGGTATCCAGTCAATCAGGATATTTCTTGTCAGCTCTGCGGCCTCAACGCTCTGGATTTCTAAAGCAAACTCGTTGGAATTTAACTTGAACCAGTCAAAGAGCACATCAATATATTCTTTCAGATCATGGGCTTTCCGGCGGGCGGTTTCAATATAATCATCCCGGTCTTTTCCTGTGACCAGTCCTTTGTGTGCAGCGTCAAGATACCCAATCAGAGTAGTAAGGGGCGTTCGCACGTCATGGGAAAGGCTCGTCATAAGTTGGCGGTTGGTTTCTTCTGTCTGCCGTACAGTTGAAAGTCTGCTTTCATAGGCCACAACGATCTCGTTGATTTCATAGGCAAGAGGTGCTGTCAGTTCATTTGTTGCAGATAGAATACGCCGGTTGCCATTTCCGTTTTTCACATCAACCAGCACATCGGTCATTTCTGCTATTTGTTTTTTTACACGCCGAACGAGAACGATGGAAGTCAATACAGCCACAACAGCAATCACAATGGACAAGAATACGATAATTTCCATGCTGACTACACCTCCTTATTAAACCGGTAGCCAATCCCTTTGACCGTTTGTATATACTTTGGGCTTGAAGGATTGACTTCTAATTTTTTACGAAGTCGGCTGATAATCGCCATAATGTTACTGTCATCATAGAAATATTCTTCACCCCATACTTCCTCATAAATCTGCTGTTTGGTCAAAATTTTTCCTTGATGCTTTGCACAGTACAGGAGCAAATCAAATTCCTTTGGCGGAAGTTCAAAAGTGCCGTTTGCCGTCGTAACAGAACGATTTTCAAGGTCAATTTGCAATCCATCAAAATCCAGTTTTTGCACAGCTCCGGCTTGATGATTAAAACGGGTGTAGCGGCGAATGAGGGACGCAATACGGGCAATCAGTTCGTCCATATCAAATGGTTTTGTCAGATAATCGTCCGCCCCGGCTCGTAAGCCCCGTACTTTAGAAATGCTGTCATTTTTAGATGTGAACATCAAAATCGGCAGACTGTTCTCTTTGCGGATTTCTTCCAGCGTTTCAAAGCCATCCATACCAGGCATCATCACATCCAGCACCACAAGCTGATACTCCTGCTCTCTTAATTTTTGTAAGCCCTCTTTTCCGGTATTACAAAAATCAGCTTCTATGTTTTCTGCTTGTACGCTACGTTTAATCAAAGCGCACAGTTCTCTGTCATCATCTATAATCAAAATTTTATTCATGGCGCAGTTCCTTTCCTTGTTTTGTCCGGCCATCAATCGGCTTCTCCACAGTTTTAGGGAGTAGCCAAACACCGGCCATTTTCACAGCGCCGGGGATACGCCCTCCGGCGCAATAATAATTTACCCTACGAGGTGTCACGCCCCACTTTTCGGCGGCCTCTTTCAATGTCATATAGTCCATTTCGCACCTCCACAGGATATATTATAGTTCTCTACCTCGAATAATACAAGTTAGAGCCTACATGGATGCGAAACAAAATACTACTTAATGTAAAATCTCATTACATTCTCATAATTCAACCCGAAATGTAGAATGATATAGGGTGATATGAGAATGAACCAAGATGAAAGAAGGTTTGACTTTCACGGCCTCGGGGCAGCTCTCAAACGAGCCAGAGAAGAAAAGGGCTGGACACAAGCCTATGTTGCGGAATTAGTAGACCGTGACTCCCGTACCATTATGAATATTGAGAACAAAGGTCAGTATCCCAGCTTCGACCTTTTTGTTAAACTCATTACTATGTTTGACGTTTCAGTTGACCAGTTTATTCATGCGGACGGAGGGGCAAGGTCAAGCTCTTGTAGAAAGCACATTGATGTACTTCTAAACTCCATGAATGAAAAAGAGCTTGTCGTGATAGAAGCCACAGCCGAAGGCATTAAGAAAGCCAGGGAAACGGAGGTTCCAGAATAAGGGCCTCTGTTTTTTTGCGTCATTTTAGGGGCTGTCGCTAAGTGGCAAGCAATGCCTCTGTGGCCACAAGTGGCACAAAGGCGGCTTGTTGGGGCTCGCCCCAAACCCGTATCTTCGGGCCAACATGGCCCGAAGTGTCAGCGTCGCTTTGCTCCTTATTTTCATAACCTTAACGCTCCTTTTCCTGCTTTCTTCCCGGCTCGGTGTAGCCCATCAGAGTGTCAATGTTCGCCTTGATCGTGACGATCTCCTGCATATCCCGTCGTGCCTTCTGGTATTCTCCATAGAGCTGTTTTTTCTTTGCTGTGAGCTTGCGGCCTTCCTCCTTCAGCACATCCATTTTAGGGAGCTTCGCCCCGCCCAGCAGAGAGCGCATTTCCGCTTGTGCAGCCCGGTACAGTTCAAGGTCGGCCTCATGCTCCGCAAGGAATTTCCGGCTGTACTTCGTCGCCTTATACTGCTCAAAGACTGGGCGGGTTTTGGCATACTGAACCGTTGCGGCCTTTAGCCCGGCATTGGTTTTCATGGCCTGCTCCGTCTGCTTGACCTGTTCGGAAATAACATGGAAACGGTCTGCCGCCTCGGTGGCTTTCTTCACCAACTGCTCATAATCGGTCAGGTTATTGTCCTGTATATAGGCAAGAGCGGCAGCCATCTGCTTAATGTTAAATACCTTCGCCCAGCGTTCATATCCCGGCCCCTTACCGGCAGCCAGCTTTGCTTGAATATCCACCGCCAGACTGATTTTCCGCTCCGAGCGCCCGGGGCGTTTTTCTTTGCCCTCAATGGCGGACAGAACATCTTGCAAGTCGTAGCCGTCCCCCAGCGTGGAGGCACGCAGACGGGTGAAGCGTTCCTGTCCCTGCCCGGTCAGCCGGAAGCTGATACCGCCGCCCCGAACCGTCTTGACCTCATACCCGGCCCGCTTCATCAAATTGAGAAATTCGTCCAAATCAGCGGGGCGTTCCGCCAACGCAGTATCAATGGCAAGGCGCAGCCTGTCCTGATAGGAAAGCGGCCCTTTCCGGTCTTTCTGCCACTCTCCATAGTTCCGATACTTGCCCTTGCTCCGGGGCTTCGGGTTCTCCACGATGGATAGCCCGTTTTCAAGGCACAGCCTGTCAGAGAGCCGCCGAAGGGCGAAGCTGGAGCCCCAAAAATTTCGGAATTTCCGGGTGCAGTCAAGGGTGGTGGAGTTGTAATAAATGTGACAATGGATGTGCTGCTTATCGGTGTGCGTGGTAACGATAAAAGCGTGCCGCCCCTTTGTCCAGCGCATAGCCAGCTCATAGCCGATACGGTTCGCCTCCTTCGGGGTGATCTCGCCCGGATAGAAGGATTGTCGTATCTGATAGCACAGCACATTATTTTCTTTCTTCTGTTCCCGGCCCGTCATAGCGGCATAGCTGGCCTTTGCCAAAAGGAACTCGTCCGCCACGGTGGCCGGATCACATTCATAAGCGGAGATATACTTTCCGCTTTCTGTTTTCTCCGGGTCCTTGCCATAGTCCAGACAATCCCGGATAGCCTCAGCAATCGTTTCGCCTTCGCCCGCATGGCGCTGTAACAAAGTTGTGGTAGCCAAAAATCATTCCTCCTTTCCATGAGAAAGGGGCGGCCCATTCAGACCGCCCCGACTTCGGGCCAGTATGGCCCGAGGCTGCTTAACTTGCCAGAAACCGGTACAGAGCGGATTTGCCTCCGTCCAGCGCCCAAAGAAGGGAGCCCGCCGCCGCTTGCAGTCCATACGGCGAAAGAAGGAAGGCAAGAAACAGAAATACAATCCCGCCTATGGGCGTCGGCGTGAAAAAGAGAGCGACACCCAGCACCGTCAGGATCACAGAGGCAATCGTCAGCAGGACGGCACAAATATCAAATAGGAACACCAGCAGAGCCGCCAGAAGGGACAACGCTAAAGCAAAGGGAGCAACCAATATTTTCAGCAGTATCTTCATCTTCAAAACCTCCTTTATCTATCCTTCCTACCTCTATTTTATCATGCCTGCCCGGGGACATAAATGTTGCGAAAGATTAGTAAATCCTGTCCTAAAACTTCGGGTCATGCTGGCCCGAAGCTTGATGGTTTTATCTAAAAAGTTATGATATAATGAAATCAATATTTTGGTTAGACGAGGTGATGAACATGGGGAACAGCAGAGACGACTTTACTTCAGCAACAAAGGAATTACTGGCAAATCGGGTTGGTAGAAGATGTAGTAATCCTGCTTGCCGAAAGTTGACTTGTGGGGCAAATACCAATCCTGAAAAAATTACAAATATAGGGGTAGCAGCTCATATCTGTGCAGCGGCTCAAGGCGGTCCACGCTATGACGCTTCTATGACACCCGAAGAAAGAAAGTCGTTTGAAAATGGAATTTGGTTATGCCAGTCTTGTTCTAAATTGATTGATACGGATATTACTCGTTATCCTAAAGAACTGCTACAAAGTTGGAAGCAGCTTGCAGAACAGACAGCAATTTTGGAAGTCGAAACTACTTCTTCCACACCTGCCTTTGAAAAAGATAAAGAGCTTGTCCAATTTTATTTGGAGTGCTTTGATCGTCCAGCCTTTCAAGATGACATTTATCAAGAAGGTCGAATGGAGGATTTTGATAAAGCGATTGAAGATACGCTAATTGCCTTGAATACAGGGGTACTAAGAACTCGTGATGGCTCCATATTAAAACAGGCTGATGGAAAATCTTCTGTCCAAAACTCTTTATGGAGAGAAAAACTCTATACTATCACTGATATGCTAACAGCAATTCGCAGACGATTGAAAATAGCCAAAAAGGAAAAAGCCTATTCGACATATGGCACAGGCGAAGATGTCGCTTATTGTTTCTATGATCGTGAGCTTGCTGAATGGCTTAATTCTACACGAGAAGAAATACTAAAAATTCTATCGTCTATTTGTAAAGAGGCTGGACTTCGGGAATTACATTTTCGGAAACATAGATATAGATGGTAAAAAGAACAAGGCGGCAGGTCCCAACATCGGAACCTGCCGCCCTCGTCTTACTTTGCCACCAGCTCGGAAAGCTCCCGCAGCACCTTTGACACCTCGCCCCACAGTTTTTCATAGTCCCGCTTCAATCCGTCGATTTCCTCCGGGTACACGCCATAGGTATGTGCGTGTATGGCAACCTGATTGAGATTGTTAGAACAGCGCCGTTGCAGAGAGATCAACTCTTTTACAGGTGCAAGGTCGATGTGCAGGATATATCCATTCAGAGCCATTTTCCGCACATAAGCCCCGGCGTTGGAAATGCCCGCCTCAGCCATCCGTTCATGGATGGCTGCCAGCTCGTCCGGCGTTACCATAACGTGCAGATGGACATTCCGCTTGCGGTTCTCCATCAGCGTTCCAACTCCCGGCCTTTCCGGCGCTCTTTGGGCTCCTTTACCTTATCAAGCGGTTTTGCGTCCAACTCCGGGGGCGTGGGTGGGATAGGCGTGTTGTTGGGTACGCCGTCGATCATGTTGCAGTTCTGCTCCGTGGAGAGCTCGGCGGTTTTCAGATAGTTGTCTTTTTCGTGCATGGCGATCCTCCTTTATCGTTCCTCATGGTTTTTATGGCTCCGCTTCTGGCCGGGCTCCTTCGGGGGTTCCTGCCCTCTGGTTCCTTCTTTGAGCCGGGCGGTAATGGATGGGCGCACCCGGTCAGGATTGCCCGGTGCTGGTTTCAGTTCATAATCCTCCATCTGCTTTTCGGTCAGCGGCTTTGCGTAGGTCAGTTCGCCCCATGCCATCAGCCTGCCGTCTGCCACAGGACGCCGCCTGTCGTCATCGTAGTTGACGATGGAAAGAGGCTGGTTATCCGGCGGCTTCGGGTAGGTGCCTATGTCCACGGGTCGCTGGGTGGAATAATAGCGGTAAACGCCCTCCGGTCCCAGCTCGGTATGCTTGACCGCCGCATGGTAAAGCTGCTGATAGTCGTCCACCCGGCGGTCAAAGTCCCTCTGCGCCCACGCCTGACTGGTTCCATAGCGGCCCCAGTAGTAATCCCGATGGCCGTTTTCCCCCTCGGTAAACTGCCAGGTCACAAAGGGGCTCGGCGCTCCCGGATTATGCCCCAGCGCAAAGCTGTGTCCGGTTTCAAAGGTGGCAGCTTTCAAAATCACATATCCTTGTACTGTCTCCAAGAGATCCCTCCTTTCTGTGCCTCGGGTCAACATGACCCGAAGTGCTGGATGTTACGAAATAAGAGGGCAGACCGGGGAGAAATGTAATAAGATATTCCCACCCCGGAAACACCCTCAAAAAAGCCCGGAATGTCAAGCCTTTGGAGGCGACAAATCGTAACAGCCGCCCGGCCTTTTCTCCCGCATTTTCCTCATGCGTTCCCGGCTTTTCCGACGGTTTCCTTCGGCCTTGCAGACGTCGGAGCAGTAGGCTTGACGCCCCTCGGGCAAAAACGCCTTTCCGCAGACCGCACAGGCCCGCAGTTCCGGGGAGATGCCTTCCGTTGTCAGCGCCGCTTGAAGCTCCGGGTCAAGGGGCAGGACAGCCTCACGGAAGTAACGGCAGTACGCCCCTGTCCAGCACTTGTGCAGCATATAACAGGCACAGTCCAGAGGAAGGCACAGGCCGCTTTCCCTGTCATAGTTGGCACACATCCCCGTGACCAGAGAACGGATTTTCTTCTTCTCGTCACGGGTCAGCTCCCGGGCGTCCATTTAAGACTTCGGGCCACAATGGCCCGAAGGGCGGGGCTCCACGATCAGCGCCCGGAATTTCTTCCGGCACTGTTTTTTCTTTCCTTTGCACTCCTTGTAGTAACGGCATCCCTTACAAGGGTTGTCATTGTCCCAGCCAGGGTGCGGTACTTCCTTCATCATTCGTTCAAAAGGGCTGCTTGTAAAATTCATTCTCATTCCTCCGTATCTTCCTCCCACGGCGGGGTATCTTCGTCCTCGGGTTCCTCTGCGATCTCCTCCAGCTCCCCGTCCTCATATTCGCAGTAATCATCTTCCAAATCCGGGGCCTCATGCTTCGGCTTGTAAATCTTGAAATAGTAACCAATCCCACCGCCGGCCAGCACCACCGCACCGATCAGGAGCAGAGAGAGAAGGGGGCTGTCCTTTTTCTCCGGCTCGGGTTCCGGTACTTCCTCCACCGGTTCGGTGGGCTTTGGCTCTGGCTCCGGGGTCACTTCTTTGGGCGGTTCCTTACCCTGTTCGGCAAGAGGCAGAAGGTCGTCTGTGGTAACGGTATTGAGGAAATAGACGTTCTCGCTGGTTTTCTGTTTGTCGATCACCAGATAAAACACGCTCTCGTCTGCTGTGGTGATGGTGTAGAACTCCTTTCCATCCTCGTCGGTGGCGTTGTCCACCACGGTTCCCGTCCCGTCCGGGGTAAAGGGGTTCTGGGTTTCCGGCTCTGCTTCGGTTTCTGCCAGGGAGGGAGCTGTCTCCGGCTGCGGCTCGCTGCTCTGTGCATAAGCCGGGACTGTAAAGATCAGGCAACACAAAAGGCTGGCAGCCATCGCCGCCAGCCTGCGGTATTTAATTTTCTTCATGGGCTGTGTCCTCCTTTTCGGGTGCCTCCGGCTTCGGGTCAGTATGACCCGAAGCGGTAAGGCTGTTTTTGGGGTCGTTCAAAAAAGCCATAAGCTGGGCGGGCGTCAGTTTGAGGGAGCGCACCGCCTGCACGATCTGGCTGTTTTCTTCCTCCTGTTTCTGCTTTTCCAGCTCCCGGATTTTGGCCTGCCACTCGGCAGCCTTCTCCCGGGCTTTTTCCAGTTCCTTATCGAGCTTGTCGATCTTGTTCATGCAAGGACTCCTTTCCTCTGGCTCACAAACGCCCGAAGGCATAGAAATGTGTCTGCCAGTAGCTTGAATTGATGTTTGCGTATTGGATGGGCGAACCACAATGAAGCATCATCCCGTCGCCCACATAAATCCCCACATGGGACACAGGGCCGGGGCTGTCATAGGTTCCCGTGAAAAAGATAATATCGCCGGGCTTTGCCTCGGAGGGGGAAATGATAGCACACTGGTTGTAAATGCCCTGCGCCGTGGTACGGGGCAGGTTGTGGACGCCGCTGGCCGTGTACACCCAGCAGACAAAGCCCGAACAGTCAAAGGAGGTGGACGGGCTGGAGCCGCCCCACACATAGGGCCAGCCGATGTACTTTGTGGCTTCTTCCATGAGCGCCGCAAAAGCCGGGTCATCCAGCGCCTCGCCGGGTATCTCATAGCTGGGGCCGGTATCTTCGCCGCCGTTGTAAATCCCTTCCCACAGATAGGGTTTGTTGCCTTTGAGCTGCTGCATAACGGTGTAGATTTCCCGCTGCTGTTCGTTAAGCCTCGGCAGGATCACGGCGGGCAGCGTCTTGTTTGTGAGGGTCACATTGAGAATGTAATACTCATAGGGGACTTCCTCGGTGGTGGTTTCCCCGGTCTCCGGGTCGGTGCTGGTTTCGGTGCGGTAGCGTATCTCGACTTTCTCCGTCAAGGTCAGCTCATACTGTGCCTCGAAGATCTCCCGCAGTTCGTCCTGCACCTGTTCCCGGAAATACACATGGTACTTTGCCGAGAGATAGGACGCCAGCTCATAGGGGTTATGGCCGATCTCGTCCACGGAATAGCGGTACTCGTCATAGCCGGGATGGGTGCTTTCGATGTTCGCTACCGTCTGCGCCAGCTCGTTTTCCAGTGCCGTGTAGTCCTCGTCCACGCCCAGCAGGTCCGTATCCTCCGAGGCGTAGGAGGTGCCGGATAACGCATTGGCAAGGCCGCTGCCAAGCGTGGGAAAGATAGAGCTTACCGCCGACACAAGAAAACAGAGCAGCAACAGCAGGAGCAGGACCAGCACCGCCACGGGATGACGGGTCACAAACTGCGCCGCCCGACGGGTCGCAGTTCCCGAAGCGGCAGCGGTTTTCTTTGCGGCCTTTGCGCCCTGTTTTGCAGCCGCCTTTGCTTCTTTGGAATACCGGCGTTTCAGTTTCCATTTCTGCTGCACACGGGAAAGCGGATTGCTGGCAAGTTCCGGGTGCTCGGAGGCCATCTTTTGAAAATCCACATTGGCCCGGGCTTTTATGTCCTTCCGTTCCCACTTTGCCACCTTCCGGGCTGGGTGTTCCCGCCAGCGGCGTTTGGCATAGCGGGTCAGTTTCCGGGCTCCGGCCTCTGCGGCCAGCTCGGATTTATGCGCTCCTTCCACGCCCACATTTTCATGTTCGACTTCGTTGATTTTGTTGTGGAGATAAAACCATGCCTCGGTGCGGGCTCCCCGGACAGCTTTCTTTGCAAGCCCCGGTGGCTTCTGCGCCGCCCGTTTCGCCTCGACCTTATCCAGCTTCTCCCGGGCCTTTCCCAGCTTTTCCCCGGCGCGCTCCGCTTTTGCCTGTGCTTTCTGGTACTTGTCCTTTTTGCTCCCGGCCTTCTCGGCGGAGCCCTCCGGCTCCTGTGCCTTGCCGGTATCCTGCGGCCCGCCCGCTTCATCTTCCTGCCTCATGCGGTCAGAGGGACGGCTTTTCCGGCTGTCCTCTTGAAACTTACCGCTTTTGGACTTCGGGCCATTGTGGCCCGAAGGACTGTCCTGCCCGGTATCCTCGTCCTTAAACCGCAGGCGTCGGGATGGTGCGGGGGAAGACCCTTCCCGTTCAGCCGGTCCGGGGCGATTGCTCCCGGTATCCTCCGTCGGCCCCGGCCTTTGAAAATTCCGTTTATCCGGTTTCTTTCCGATGATGTATCCTTCCTTTCCAAACCTCGGGCCATCATGGCCCGAAGTGCGTTATGCCCGGTTCATTTCCTGTTTTTTGTCCTCCGGGCGGGTGGTCATAATGGCGTACAGCTCGGTATTCTGCGGGAAGCGGTCAACAAACGGGATGGTGGTGTTCCCGAAGAACAGCAGCCCTTCGCCGGAATTGGTATGGGTCACATAGGAAAGCTGATGGGGGCTGATCCCAAGCTGTTTGGCTAAAATCTGCCGGTCCCCCTGTGCCTGCGAGAGAAGCACAAGGAAGTCCGAGTTTTCAAAGATGTTCTCGATCTCCGGGCTTGCCAGAAAATCCTTCACGTTCTGCGTTAAAGCACTGGGAACGCACCCTTTTTTTCGCAGCATTTTCCAGATCGCCACACAATAGCTTGCCGTCAGACGGTCACGGAGCAGCACATGAAATTCGTCGAAGTAGCACCATGTAGCGATACCGCGCAGGAAATTCATGGACACCTGCGAGTTTACCAAGTCCTGCATAATGAGCATGGCAATCGTCCGAAGCCCGGCCCCCAGCTTTTTTAAGTCAAGGCATACCAGACGGCGGTTTAAGTCCACATTGGTTTCATGGTTGAACACGTTAAGGGAACCCGACACATAGATTTCAAGGGCAGTTGCCAGCCGTACCGCCTCGCCCTCCGGCTGGGAACAGAGCAGGTCATACAGGGTTTGGAGGGTCGGCATTTTGCTTGTTTCCGGGTCCTGCAAATGTTCCCGGTACATCTGGCGTACACAGCGGTCAATGACGGTCCGCTCCACCGGCTGCAAGCCATCCTTGCCGCCAACGATCAGCTCCATCAGCGACAGGATAAAGTCGGCTTTCAGCGCCATCGGGTTTTCCTCGTCAAAGCTCAGGTCAATGTCCATCGGGTTGATGTGGTGGGGGCTGTCCGGGGCGATCTCGATGACCTGTCCGCCCAGCCGCTTGATAAGGGGCGAGTATTCGCCCATCGGGTCCACCACAATGATCCGGTCACGGGTGGCAAGGAACACGTTCACAAGCTCCCGCTTTGCGGCAAAGGATTTGCCGGAGCCCGGCACGCCGAGGAACAGGCCGTTGGGGTTTTTGAGATTTTTCCGGTTTGCCATGATGACGTTATGGGAAAGTGCGTTGAGCCCGTAATAGACGGCTTCGCCATCCATGCGGAGCTCCTGCGTCATAAAGGGAACGAAAATGGCCGTGGAGCTGGTCGTCATGCCGCGCTTGATCTCAATGCCGTTATGGCCCAGCGGAAGGCTGGAAAGAAAACCATCCTCCTGCTGGAAGTCCAGCCGCTTCAAGGTGCAGTTGTATTTCTGGACGATACCCGACACCGTGAACAGGTCATTGTCCAGCTCCCGGCGGGTCGGGGCCATGTTTACCACAAGGAAGGTCAGAAGGAACATTCGCTCATTCCGGCTCTGTAAATCTTCCAAGAGGGTCTTTGCGTCGTTGCTGTACGTTACAAGGTCGGGTGGAAGTATGTCCATGTCGTACCCTGACCGGGCTGCCTTCTTTTGTTCCTCCACCTTCATCTTGTCAATGTCGGAGACTTTGGCCTTGATGGATTTTACGGCGGCGGCCTGATCGACGGTTTGGATATGGAGAGTGATGGTCATTTCCGCATCCATTTCCAAAAGCTCCGCCAGCAGCTTGTCCGAGAGCTCCGAGGCCAAAATCTGCAAGTAGGAGGCAGCGCCCCAAGTCGTCCCCACCCGGAACAGACGGCTGAAACGGAAGTCGAAGCTGTCCGGGGCGATAAAGTCTTTGGTGGAAAGCCCGGTTTTGGGGATCATATCCCATGAAAACCGGAAGGGGGAGCCGCTGCCAGGGTGGAGCTGCCCGTGAAGAAGCTCCAGCCGTTCCAGCCCCGAAAGGGAGCGGCACTTGACGCCCAGCTTTTTGAAGTTCCCGCAAATGTCCGCCTCTACACGTTCCAGCCTTGACCTGGCGGTGGGAAGGTCGTCCACGTTCACGCCGAAGGTCAGGAGCTTTGTGCGGACAATGCCGTTGTTGCTTTTGGCGATCTGGTTTTCCAGCATTTCCACATACTCACACCGGACGCTGTTGTAATCATCGTCCTGCATGGGGATGTTCACGCTGTACCGGCTGCCCGGGCGGCTCCGGTGGTTGAGGAAGGAAAGCTGGAACGGAAGGCTGCTGTCAAAGTAGTTGAGGCAGGCGCTCCACCCGTCAAAGATGGCTGCCTGATCTTCGGACTGTGCGAGCTGGTAGTTGATGTCCTCGTATTCAATGGTTTTGGTGTAATAGCGGTCCGCTACCCGGCACACCCCGTCCCGGTACATTTCCCGGTAAGGGAGGGTCTGCTGGGCGGTGGTGGGAATGTTCTTTCCTTTCGTGAACAGGCCGGTAAGGCCCTGCTTTTCAGGCTTTCTGCCTGCGGGCTTTCCGGCCCTTCTGCTGTTTCGCAATCGGCTGCGCCTCCTTTCTGGCGCTAAGCAGCGCATAGAAGTTTTCGGTTTTGTAAGGCCGCACACGGGGATAGAGGAACCGGGTGCGGATGATGTTTTTCAGCACTTTTTCCAGCGGCAGACCGTCTCGTTCATACATAGCCAGAAAGAAGAACGGGAGCATGAGGCCGATCATCAGGAACATGGCGGCACTGTTCCCGATACTGCCACGGGAAAACAGGTAGGCCGGGAGGCCCACCGCCGCTGCGCTGGAAAAACAAACAAGCTGGCGCTTCGTTAGGTTGAAGGCCAGCTTTGTCTTGATTTTGGAAAGGTCTTTTGGTACTGGCACATAGGCCATTTTGGTACACCTCCTTTATTGCTTCGGGCCAGCATGGCCCGAGGTTATCTTGCGGCCTCTTTGGCCGGGGCTGTGCTGCGGGCAGCTTCGGCGGCCTCTCGTCCGCTCTGCCTTGCCCGCCAGTATTCGGGGTGATACTGCCGGATGGACTGATTGAGTTTTTCTTCAAACTGTCCTTTGTCCTTAATGCGGTCAGGGATGTTCCACAGTTTTTTGTCCAGCAGTTCCCGGAGCACCACACTTTCCTGTGCGTCCTCCTCATAGCAGATATAGCCCTTATCCTTGAAGCCGCACTTTTTCGCCGCCGGGGAGAGGACGGCGGCTACCTCGTTTGCCACCATCGTTCCGCCGTGGCTGGCGGTAGATACCAGAAACACCCCCGGACAGAGGGTTTCACAGCTTTGCACCTCGCCCCATGGGGAGCTTTTCGGCGCATGGAACATTCCGCCCGTCCGGCTCCGGTCCGCCTGCATGAGTGCTGCCTTTTCTAAGATGACTTTCAGTTCCGGGGAAAAATAGGCATATTCCCGAAGGACACGGGCGGCGTCCCCGCCGCAGGCGTTCATCAACAGGGTATAGGCGTCGCTGTCCGCTTTAGTACAGCGGCCCAGCAGTTTTCCGTCATAGTAGCAGGCCGCGTCATAGCCCGTCCGTTTGCGTGGCATGGTTCCCGCCTCCTTTCTGCTTCGGGCCAGCATGGCCCGAGATCAACGCTCTGCGCTGCGGCTGGATTTTTCCTTCGGAGGCCGTTCTGCCTTTGCCTGTTCGGCAGCCGCTTTCCCGGCTTTGAGCTGGTCGCTGATAGACGCACGCCCCACAGAGCCGCGCTCCGCCATCTGTTCCAGCTTTGCCTCATAGGCTTGCAGAACAGCGGTATTGAGCTGTTCTCGGAACTCCTTTGTGACAGGGTAGGCCATATCCCGGTAGCCGCCTTTGCCGTCCGGCTGGCTGGGCATCCCAAGAAAGAGGCCCTTGCTGCCCTGTACGATTTTCAGATTTTCCACCACAAAGCAGTCATTGAATTTCACGCTGGCAAAGCCCATCAGATTTTTCACAGGTTCGATGACCCGCACGCTTACATCCAGCTTCAACGGTGCGGTCGGGGTGGTGTTTGCAACCTTTTCCTGCATGGTTTCCTCCTTTCCGGCGGGAACAAGGTTCCCGTCCTTGTAGTCATAGCCTTCCGCCCGGAGTGCCGCCAGCGTGTCCGCCGATACGCACCCGGACAGTTTCAGATCGGTTTCCACCATAAAGCGCATGGTGTCTGCTTTAGAAAATTCTTCGGGGAGCTTTCCGTAGAAAGCCGGGTGCGGCTGTCCGTCCGCACCCTGTTTGTAACGCCGGGGCATACCGCCTCCTTTCCGCTTCGGGTCAGCATGGCCCGAAGTCTCTTAATGGCAGCCGAAGATGGATTTTGCAAGGCTGCCCGTTTTGAACAGGGTAAAACACAGCAACACCGTATATCCCACGCATCCCCAGATCGCCCCGATGGGGTCGCCGTCGGCGGCGATACTCTGGATCAGCACCGCATAGATGGCAACACAGACTAAGATCAACAGACCTTGAAAGCCCACCGCAAAGAGGGAGCGGAAATAGTTCTGCCCCATATGTCCGGTTTCCCTGTTGGGGACGGTGGCAAACGGGATAGGCGCTAAACTTGTGAGTAAATAAATTTCAATCATACGGCCATATACGATGACGAAGATCACGATGTTTAAGGCAATCATGGTAAGCTGGATCAGGAAGGATTGTAGCCAGAGTCCGAACAGAGGGCCTAACTCCATCGCCTCAAGCTCTGTCCGCAGACTGTCCAGCACATCCGGCGTGATTTCTGTCCCGTTCTGGATAATGCCCGCTGACTGCTGGATCACATGCTGGCTCACATCAAAGACCGCCAGCACGATATTGAAGGTATTCGTCAGGATCATCACAGCCACAAAGGTTTTGAACACCCACTTAAAAAACATCCATGTGTCAACTTCATGGAGGTTGTTGCGTTCTATGAGCATCTGTATCAGTTCATAGGTCATGACAAAAGTGAGGATGACCCCGGCGATTGGCAGAATGGCAGTTTCGGAGATCTGTCGTATCATGGAAAAGACCCCGGCGTTCCAGTCCGCCGGGGTCGTGCCTACCTGTGTGGCGATCTCGCCAACGCTCTGATTGACGTTATCGAAAAGGCCGTCCAGATTTCCCATGATACCATCGACGAGCAGACCTTTCAGCCATTCAACGATTGCGTCGATGATAAAGTCCATACATCAGCTCCTTTTCTGGAAAAGGGACAACGGGTGACACTTAGCTGAACAGGCCGGACAGCAGAGGGATAAGCTGAAGGCCGATCAGAACAACACCGCCGCCGGCCATAAGCTGCTTAATGCCCTGTGATTTTGTTTATGTGTGATAAAGAAGTAATAGAAGTGTAAAAAATTTTGCCTTTCCTATCCGATACTTGCCTTTGATATCGGATAGGGCGGGCGGTCATTCGGGCAAGTCCACTTTGCCGACGAAAGAATAGTAAATCTCAATATCCTGTCTGCGTGTGCCGTTTTCATCGTAGCTGCACTCATGCACAACGATTCTCTCTACAAACTCACGCAAGAGGGTGTGGGTCAGTTCTTCAAAGTTCATGTGCTTGCGGACAATGTTCATAAACTTTTCTGCGTTTACGGTAGCTTCCTGTGCTTTGGAAAGCTCCGCCTGTATTCTGGCAACACGCTCTTTCAATTCCTGCTGTTCGGCTTCATAGTCTGCCGAAAGCTCCGTGAAACGCTCGTCAGAAATGCGACCGCTTACGCTGTCCTCATACAGCCGCTTGAAAATAGCGGAAAGTTCACCGATACGCTTTTCGGCAGCTTCCAGTTCCTTTTTCTTGGCGGCGTTCCGGCGTTTGCCGCCGTCCTCGTTCTGCTCGATCAGCAGCTTCATAAACCGGGCTTCATGCTTTGCCGCATAGCTCGTCACTTTCCGTAGATTGGAGAGAACGCCCGCAGTCAAAAGGTCGGTGCGGATAAAATGTGCGGTGCAGTCATGGGTGCGCTTCTTGTAGTTCCCGCAGATATAGCAGTCCTGTTTCCGCTTATCGGTCTGGTAACGCTGCTGATACATGACGCTGCCGCAGTCCACGCAAAAGAGCATACCAGAGAACAAGCCCACTTCATCATAGCGGTTCGGACGCTTGCGCTGTTTGCGTAATTCCTGCACACGCTCCCATGTCTGGGTGTCGATGATAGGCTCATGGTGGTTCTCGAAAATTGCCTGTTTCTCAATGGGATTTTCTATGCTGTGCTTGGTCTTGTAGGACGGTTTCTCCGTCTTGAAGTTCACCAAACAGCCCATGTACTCCCGGTTTTCAAGGATATGCACCACGGTATTTGTCGCCCATTTGCACTCATAGCCGGGGTGATAGCGGCGTGTGCTGCCCGTCCTGCGGTATTCCAGCGTTCCCGGCGTTGGGATTTCCTGCTCGGTCAGCATACGGGCTATCTTGGTCGGACCGTTCCCGGCAAGGCACAGACGGTATATCTGCTTGACCACGGGTGCGGCTTCCTCGTCAATGATGAAGTTTTCGTCCTCGTCCATGAGGTAGCCGTACACGGGTTTGCTCGTAACAGGCTTGCCACTCATACCTTTTGAGCGTTTCACTGCTTTGATTTTCTTGCTCGTATCTCTCACCAGCCATTCGTTAAAGATATTCCGCAGCGGGGCAAAGTCATTGTCGCCCTGTGCGCTGTCCACTCCGTCATTGATAGCGATGAAGCGGACACCTTTCTGTGGGAAAATCATCTCGGTATACATTCCCACCTGCAGGTAGTTTCGCCCTAATCTCGACATATCCTTTACGATAACTGTCCCGACTTTTCCGGCTTCAATGTCCGCAAGCATGGCTTGAAAACCGGGTCTTTGAAAGTTCGCACCAGAATAACCGTCGTCCGTGTACCAGCGCAGATTGGAAAAGCCGTTCTGCTTTGCATAGGTTTCAAGGATACGCTTCTGATTGGAAATGGAATTGCTCTCGCCTTGCAGCTCGTCCTCATGGGAAAGTCTTGGGTAAAGGGCGGTAATTGGTTGTTGGTTGGTCTGTCTTAACATAAAATCCTCCGTTTCCGACAGCCAGCCCCACTATTCCGTACCTTGATTGTACCACATGGGGCGGCTGTCTGTATAGCGGCAAAAGCGTCAAATCTGCTTCTTTATGGTCGGTCAAATCGCCGTTTTTTGTGTAGCGGCTTCCGTCTCCAGCACTTTCATCATCTTATCGGCTGCGGTGTCGGTGGTATCTTTTTTGAAAAAGCCGGAAACGACAAGGACGGTGTTGCCCATGCGGATCTCTGTCACGCAGTCCGGGCGGCGTGCCGGGGTGGTGTTCTGCTTGTTCTCTGCCATAGGCAACTCCTTTCATTTCATCAATTCTTTTAGTCTGTTCAGCTTGGCTTGCGCCGTTTCACGGCGGAAGTTCTCTCCCGTAAAGAGGATAGGGGCGCACATTTCCAAAAGGCGGTCATAAATCCGGGCATGGGCGGTGTCCAGCGGATTTTGCAGGCTGTCCAATGTCAGATTGGTGGTAACGATTAAGGGCTTGCGGCTGCGGTAGCGGCTGTCAATCACATTGTAGACCTGTTCTAAACCGTACTCTGTGCCGCGCTCCATTCCAAAATCATCAATGATAAGCAGAGGAAAACGGCAAAGACGCTCGATATACTCGTTGCGCCCCTCAAAGCTGGCGGTCAGGTCATTCAAAATCGCAGAGAAGTTCGTCATGCGGACAGCGACTTCCTGCTCCATGAGGGCATTAGCGATACACCCGGCAAAATAGCTTTTTCCTGTGCCGACTTTGCCCCATAGCAGATAGCCGATATTTTCCTCGCACATGATTTCCCAATGCTCCACATAGAAGTGTGCAATCTCCATTTGCGGGCATTTCCCGTTGTCGTTGGCGAAAGTCCATTCCTGCATGGTAGGATTGGTAAATCCCCGGCGTTTCAAGTCCTCCACGGTGTCAAGGTGCTTTCTGCGCTGTTCGGCGGCTTCACGCTCCAAACGCTGGGCTTTCTGGCAGTCACATTCTGCCGGGTGGCGGTCACGCCCAAACAGGGCGGCTTGCTTTTCCGGGAAGTAGGCTTCTTTCGGAGTGTGACACTTGCCGCAGTAAAGCAGTCCGTCCTCGCCCGTGTAGTCCTCCGGCTGTGGGGTAACAGCCGCCATATTCAAAACTCGTTCTGTAAACAGATTACTCATAAGCTCTCGCCCTCCTTGCAGGTGTATTCGGGTATGCCCTGTTTCGGGGCAGCCTTTGCGGTATCGTCTGCCGCCCATCTGCGGATAGTGGCGGTGTGGTTTTTATATTTCTTGCCCGTGGACGCGATATAGTCGGAAAGCCGCTCAATGTAGTACGCCCATTTTTCGGGCAGCTCCGCTTGCAGTTCGGAAAGCTCCGTATCAGTCAGAAATACATTCTCATATCTGCCATAGCTGCGGGCGAGGGCTTGTCCCTTTAACTCTCCCTCTTTTTCTAACTCTATATCTATCTCTTTCTTTATCTCTATCTCTGGTGGACGAATGTCGGACAAATGTCCGCCATTTGTCCGCGGCGGCAAAAGTGCCTTATTTTCAAGCCTTGCGGCGCGTTTCCGTTCCGCTTCGGTAGAGGATTGACCGATCATCAGCTCGATGTCGGTCATATAAAGCAGCCCGCAGTCAAGCTGCTCCACAAGCCCTAACTGCTGGAAGATGGCTAATGCCCGTTCCACCGTCCCGATTTGGTGACGGGTCAGCGTGGCTATCATCTGGGCGGTATAGGGGATATGCTCGTCAAGCTGCAATCTGCCGCCATTTTTCAGCGATTTTAAGTACAGCTTCAAGAGGATATTGGAATACAAAATCCCGTCTTTCATGTCCTCCAACAGCACAATGGAATCGCTGTCGAAGAAGTTTTCTTTCAGTTTGAGGTAGTAATATTTGCGGTTATCTGCCATTGGCGGTGTCCTCCCTGTGTTTCCATCTCTTAGAGAAATACCGGGGGCAGAGGACGATAATCGCTCGGAAGCTCTGCTTGCAGCCGTGTGTGCAGCCCCGGCAAAGGTCATTGTAGGTAATACGGTTTCGGTGGTTGAGGAAAAAGCCCCATTCCAACCGCCGCTTTTTGCTCATGCGTGGCATTTCTCGCTCCTTTCTGCCGTTTCCGCTGGTATAAGCGGATAGGTCGGTAAAAATGTAGTTTCTCGGTGTCATTTTTGGGGATTTCCTGCGCTGTGCGCCCCGTTTCAAAGGTGGGCAGTATTGCGGATAGGGTGCAGGGCATATCCCTGTTTTGGTATCGTTTCGGGGCGGTTTTTAACGCTCATGTTCGTGCTTTTTCTCTCTGCCTTTCTCGCCTTGCAGGATTTGAGAAAGATTGCTTTTCACGGTATGCAGCTCCTTGACACGGGCTTTTTTCTCCCGGTATTCGTTGTAATGGGCGTTCTTTTCGGCGGTAAGCTGCTCGATTTCCGCTTGCAGGGCTTTATGGCTTGGCAGCTTGGAAACGCCATGCGCCCGAAAATAACGGGTGGCTGCGTCCGCTATGATAAAATCGCTTTCGTGCCGTTCCCGGTAGGCACTGCGGGCTTTTTCCGTTTTCTGCGCTTTCAGACCGTCACGGGCAGGCTTGGTCTTGGCATAGGCAAGCACCTGTGTCTGAAGCTCCTTTTTCTCCCGGATAGCAGCGTCCAGGGCTTTCAGCTTGGCGGTGCTGTCCTGTAAATCCGCATTGGCGGATACAAGGGCTGCGTCCAGCTCCTCCGGCGAATAGCCGTACTGCCCGTAGGCGGCAACGGTAGCCGCCATTTGTTTCAGATTGTGGACTGCCGCCCAGCGGTCATAGCCCGCGCCCTTTCCCTCCGCTCGCTTCGCTGCCCGGTCAACCATGCGCTGAATACCGTCCTTTTCCGGGGTGGTTTGGACAGCTTTTTTGCCCTGCAAACGCTCCCTTATGTTGCGGGGGTATTCGGGTACGGTTGCGGTCTGCTCGGCGGCTCTGTGGGCGTTCTGTTCCAAAAGGGCAAGAACGGCAGCGCGGTCAAAATCATCTCCCAGCTTGCGGGCGGTAATGGGCTTTGTCCTGTCCGGCGTGAGGTAGGATAGCCGCCCTCGGCTCTCCTTGACAGTCACGCCCTGTTGCAAGAGAACGGCGGCGAACTCGCCATAGCTTGCGGCAGAGGACAGCGCGGTGCGTATGGCCTGCCGCAATTTTTCCTTGTCTGTTTCAAACTTCGTGGGCTTGGCTGGCTGCTCCTCGGCTGGCAAGGCGGCAGCTTCCTTGTCCAGCTTTGCCTGCCCTTTCCGCTGCGCCCAATACTCACGCTCGGTAATGCGGTTTTTGCTGCCATGCAAAAGGTCGATTTGATAGAGATTTTCCCGGTGGCACAGCTCCATGACTTCGGCTTTGAAGTATTCCATCGCCGCGTCTGTGCAGCGGTGTTTGCACCCGGCGCGGGTGTCTGCCGGTCTGTCCATGTAAGGCAGGAACGGAACTTCCTCTATCCGCAGAGAATTGATAACGATATGCACATGGATATTGCCGCTGTGGTTGTGTCCGTCCGGGTGGGTGCAGACAATGGCTTGGTGTCCGGGAAACTGCTTCCGGCAAAATTCCTCGCCCAACGCCTGCGCCCGGTCTACGGTCAAACCGTTGTCCACCGCGTCCCGTGGGTCAAAGCTGATAATGTAGTGGTGGCTTTTTACATCTTCCCGCTTCTGGTTCTTCCCATAGCGGAGATTGGAGCGCATACAGGCAACGGCAAAATCCTCGTCGCCGCAGTTCAGCGTGGCTATTCGATAGTCCTCCCTGAGCATGAGCCGCCCGTTTTCATCAAGGGTGGGCTTCATGGTAAACTCGTCATGTTCAAAGGTGAGGTACTGCTCGGCTGCGCCATAATCCGCATTTTTAGAGCTGATATGTTTGAATGTTGCCAACAGCGTCACCTACCTTTCGCAGGACTTCAAACTTCAAGGCAGCAAGGTCAGAAATGGCGGCGCGGACTTCAACGGACAGGGCGTTGTATGGTGTGCCGTACTCGTTGAGGGCGCGGGCAATCTGATTGAGGTTGCCACCGATTTTTCCGTATTCGGCGGTCAGCCTGCCAACGGCGGACAACAGTTCATCATTGACCGGGGAAACGGTAACGATGGGGCGAATGGTCGCCCGTGTAATGGCTTGCCGGATAAATTCGGCTTGGCTCATGTCATAGTGTTTCAGCCGCTCGGTAAAGTCGGCGTATTCTTCCTCGGTCATGCGGGTTTTGACCACATGGCAGCGGTGGGGTGTGTTGTATTTTTTCTTCAAGCGTTGACCTCCTTTCTCGCCCGACAGGGCGCATGAGCAGGGTTTGGGGAAGGCACTCCCCAACAAGATTTACCAAAGGGGCAAAACCGCAGATATGCGGATTTTGGCACCGTGGTAGAATCTTGCTCTAAGAAACTGCCGGACTGCCGTTCACTTCCTACTGCCACTTTTTCAGAAAATCTATAACCAGCTTTTTCATAAAAGGCTGCGGGCTGGCGTTCTTCCTCTTACTCCCTACAACACCGCAAAAAGCAAAAATGACGGACTTTCCGGCAAGAACTTTTCCGGCGGCTCGGTCTTTCCCGACAATAAGGCGTTTCGGAAGCTGCGTTTTGCCCGCTGTCTAAAAAAAACGGCAGCCTTTTTTGGTTTCACTATCTAATACGGAACTTTTGGAAATTTGCCAAAAATGAGCGCAAAAAAAGCAGCAAATCTTTTTCGGATTTACTGCTTCATGTGCCGCTGCGGGGCGGCGGGATATTCAGTTTCTATGTTATCGGTCAAGCCGGAACTTGAACAGGCTTTCAATCAGCTTTGTTCTGATGTAGTCCTCCATATCAGAGTTGTAATAGCCGTTCATCTTAGAGAAGTAGCGGATATATCCAGCGTATCGGTCAAGGACGGCTTGTATCGCTATGGGGTCGCCCTCATGTGCCTTTATGATAGTGTCATAGGGGAGAAGTCGGTTACTCATGGGACAGCACCTCCATTTCCTCTTTCAGCCGCTTCAAGGCAAGCCGTATATGCCGCCCGATTGTGCTGCGTGTCCAGCCGCTTTGTTCTCCGATTTCTTTCTGCGTCAAGTGCTGAAAGTAGTACAAAAAGATTTCTTCCTGCGTCTGTTCCGGCAATCGGGCAAGAGCAGCCGCAAGAGAATGCTCATGTACGGTAAGGAAGCAAGCAACCGAAAACAAGAGATAGACCGCCAGCACTACACTATTCCGAACCAAAGACCAAAAGATAAGCATTGTGGGAAAATCTAAACTTTTGGATTTTCCTACAATGCCAACTACGGCGGAATCCCTCCCACTCCTTATATCTTTCTGTATACATTGAATTTGTATTTAGTAAAATGCAGACAACACCACGGATCGGCTTTTGGTTGGACAATTCCAACCAAACACCACAGCAGACAGCAGAAAACATTCTGAACGCTAGGAAGCCGGTATGATTGTTACATATAAGGGGAAGAAAAATTTCTTTTAGGTACTTGCTTTCCTAAAACTGATGTGATACAATGATTAAAACTGATGTGATACAATGATTTAATCCAGAAAAGGAGTAAAAAATATGCGGCAAGGTATTCTTAAATAAAACTATAATCAAATAGTGGGAACAAAGGATTATGATAGCTCCTTTTGTAGGGGCTTAGTTTTTTGTACCCAATTTAAGAATACTTTTGCCTTATCAATTTTGACATATCCCCAAAAACAGCAATCACAAACAGGTGTATGCTGTATATGTGTATGTCCGCAACTTATAATCCCCAGTGGTAAAAGTATTTTACTGCTGGGGATTTTTATGCCCTTTGGGGCTGTAAAGGGAGGACAATCACATGAAAATAATCAATATTGGAATTCTTGCCCATGTAGACGCTGGAAAGACGACCTTGACGGAGAGCCTGCTATATGCCAGCGGAGCCATTTCAGAACCGGGGAGCGTCGAAAAAGGGACAACGAGGACGGACACCATGTTTTTGGAGCGGCAGCGTGGGATTACCATTCAAGCGGCAGTCACTTCCTTCCAGTGGCACAGATGTAAAGTTAACATTGTGGATACGCCCGGCCACATGGATTTTTTGGCGGAGGTGTACCGCTCTTTGGCTGTTTTAGATGGGGCCATCTTGGTGATCTCCGCTAAAGATGGCGTGCAGGCCCAGACCCGTATTCTGTTCCATGCCCTGCGGAAAATGAACATTCCCACCGTTATCTTTATCAACAAGATCGACCAGGCTGGCGTTGATTTGCAGAGCGTGGTTCAGTCTGTTCGGGATAAGCTCTCCGCCGATATTATCATCAAGCAGACGGTGTCGCTGTCCCCGGAAATAGTCCTGGAGGAAAATACCGACATAGAAGCATGGGATGCGGTCATCGAAAATAACGATGAATTATTGGAAAAGTATATCGCAGGAGAACCAATCAGCCGGGAAAAACTTGCGCGGGAGGAACAGCAGCGGGTTCAAGACGCCTCCCTGTTCCCAGTCTATCATGGCAGCGCCAAAAATGGCCTTGGCATTCAACCGTTGATGGATGCGGTGACAGGGCTGTTCCAACCGATTGGGGAACAGGGGGGCGCCGCCCTATGCGGCAGCGTTTTCAAGGTTGAGTACACCGATTGCGGCCAGCGGCGTGTCTATCTACGGTTATACAGCGGAACGCTGCGCCTGCGGGATACGGTGGCCCTGGCCGGGAGAGAAAAGCTGAAAATCACAGAGATGCGTATTCCATCCAAAGGGGAAATTGTTCGGACAGACACCGCTTATCAGGGTGAAATTGTTATCCTTCCCAGCGACAGCGTGAGGTTAAACGATGTATTAGGGGACCAAACCCGGCTCCCTCGTAAAAGGTGGCGCGAGGACCCCCTCCCCATGCTGCGGACGACGATTGCGCCGAAAACGGCAGCGCAAAGAGAACGGCTGCTGGACGCTCTTACGCAACTTGCGGATACTGACCCGCTTTTGCGTTGCGAAGTGGATTCCATCACCCATGAGATCATTCTTTCTTTTTTGGGCCGGGTGCAGTTGGAGGTTGTTTCCGCTTTGCTGTCGGAAAAATACAAGCTTGAAACAGTGGTAAAGGAACCCTCCGTCATTTATATGGAGCGGCCGCTCAAAGCAGCCAGCCACACCATCCACATAGAAGTCCCGCCAAATCCTTTCTGGGCTTCTGTCGGGTTGTCCATAGAGCCGCTCCCTATTGGAAGCGGAGTGCAGTATGAAAGCAGAGTTTCACTTGGATATTTAAATCAATCGTTCCAAAATGCGGTTATGGAGGGGGTTCTTTATGGCTGCGAGCAGGGGCTGTATGGATGGAAAGTGACAGACTGTAAAATCTGTTTTGAATATGGATTGTATTATAGTCCTGTAAGTACCCCCGCAGACTTTCGGCTGCTTTCCCCTATCGTATTGGAGCAGGCTTTAAAAAAAGCAGGGACAGAACTATTAGAGCCATATCTCCACTTTGAAATTTATGCACCGCAGGAATATCTCTCACGGGCGTATCATGATGCTCCAAGGTATTGTGCAGATATTGTAAGTACTCAGATAAAGAATGACGAGGTCATTCTGAAAGGAGAAATCCCTGCTAGATGTATTCAAGAATACAGGAACGATTTAACTTATTTCACAAATGGGCAGGGAGTCTGCTTGACAGAGTTAAAAGGATACCAGCCAGCTATTGGTAAATTTATTTGCCAACCCCGCCGCCCGAATAGCCGTATAGATAAGGTTCGGCATATGTTCCACAAGTTAGCTTAACAGCTTGCAAAAGTCATATAAAATGAGATTTGAAAGGAGAATGTAACTTCATGTTTGCTAAAAATTCAAAGGCATATTCTGTCTACCTGCTGTTCCGATTTGTCTGTTCCCTGGCGGTTTCTATGTCCACAGTGCTTTCCATCGTGTACCACCTGGAGGTGGTGCAGCTGGATGCTTTCCAGCTTGTCCTGGTAGGGACGGTTCAGGAGACCTCCTGCTTTCTGTTCGAGATGCCCACCGGTGTGGTGGCGGATTTGTATAGCCGTCGGCGCTCGGTGCTGATTGGAATGTTCCTCTACGGCCTGGGCTTTCTGATGGAGGGTGCGCTACCGTGGTTCGCGCCGGTTCTGCTGGCCCAAGTTGTCTGGGGTTGCGGTGATACCTTCATCACCGGCGCTCTGGAGGCGTGGATTGCCTCGGAGGAAGAGGACAAACCCATAGACAAGGTGTTCCTGCGGGGCAGTCAAATGGGGCAAATCGGCGGCGTTCTGGGCGTGGTGCTGGGCACACTGCTGGGAAACATAAACCTGCAAATGCCTCTCATCTTGGGGGGCAGTTTGTGCTTGTTGTTGGGGCTGGTGTTGGGTCGCATCATGCCAGAAACCAACTTCTCCCCTGCTATTGAGGAACGGCAGGGCTTGCTTAAAGACTTTGTCTGCCTGTTCAAGCTCAACCTGGGCTTTGTGAAAGGCGCACCTGTGTTGCTGACGCTCTTAGCAATCACACTATGCGGGGGACTTGCCAGTGAAGGCTTTGACCGGCTCTCCACCGCTCATTTTCTGGATGACACGGTAATACCCGTTATCGGGCCGCTGAACAGCGTCACTTGGTTCGGTGTTATCAGTCTTATCGGCAGCGGCTTAGGTATTCTGGCTTCTCAGTTGCTCATCGCCCGCATGGAGAAAAAAGGGACTGTCAGCCGAACCAGTGTGGTCATGTCCACCAGCGCCGGGTATATCCTGTGCCTGGTTCTCTTCGCGGTGGGGCGGAGCTTTTGGTTCATGTTGTTGGTGTTCCTGCTGGCGGGGCTTATGCGCACCATCAAGGAGCCTGTGCTGGCCGCCTGGATGAACGACCATGTGGATGAGAAAATGCGCGCCACAGTCTTTTCCACCAGCGGACAGCTGGACTCTTTCGGGCAGATCATCGGCGGGCCTATTGTGGGGCTGGTAGCCCAGCAGGTGTCCATACCCTGGGGGCTGGTCTGTACCGCTTTCCTGCTGTTGCCCGCGCTGTTCTTAGTGCCGGTGGCGGGAAAGAAGCGGGATTGATATGGCATAGTTAAGTTTACTGACGAGCGGGAGATTACTTCCGCTCGTCTTCATTTAGTAGCGCAAAATTTGAGGACTCTTTATTTCCTTATTCGGTATAGCGGAGGCGGCTGTCAATTCGACATAATTTTCTTGTGATACTTTACCGTACATGAGCATTTGCCGCAGGGTTATCCGACCCGTAACCTTCCAGAAGGTTGATGACGCCCCATACCGCCAGACCGGCGCCAAGAGCCATGACCAGAATTTTGAGAATGTCGATTGCCTGATTGAAAAATTCCATATACGTTCCTCCATTTTGTTTGTTTGATGATTTTGGGTACAAAAAAAGCCGCCCACATCGGCGGCGCTTCGGGTCAACATGGCCCGAAGTTACACAAACTCGTCGCTGTCCAGATCATCGAAATTCAACAGGTCAGCTTCTTCGTCCGTGTCGGAGCCGTCCACTTCGTACACCGTGTATTCGTCCTCCGGCTTTAGTCTCAATGGCCGGTGGCGGAACAGGCTTTCCAAGCGGAAGGCGTTTTTCTTTTTATCAAATTCGGCTGTGTACTTGTAATTCGGGTGCTTTTTCAAGTCATACTTCGGGGACAGGAAGGGCGGGAGCCCCCGAAACTGCAAGATACATTTATCCCCGGGCATGGTGGTGATCTCGCTGGTGGTCATCAGCTCCCGGCCAAGCCGCTGCATATTCTGGCTGTAACTTTCAGACTGTCCACGGCTTCGGCCCTCGGTCTGCATAGAGATGGTGGCCTTGCCCAGCCAGTTTTCCGAAATATCCTTTAGGGTGGAAGCCTCCCGGCCTCCGAGGAATACGATACTGTCCATGTTGCCCATGATGGTTTCGGAATGGTCTTTGTACAATGCCTTGCACTGGCTCATTGCCTGATAAAAAAGCGTCAGGCTGATCTCACGGGAGCGGATGACGGCCACGATCTTTTCCAGCCCCGGCACCTGTCCGGTATTGGCTGCCTCGTCCCACAGCACCCGCACATGGTAGGGCAGACGCCCGCCATAGGTGTTGTCAGCCCGTTCACACAGAAGGTTGAACATCTGCGAAAAAGCGAGGGCAACCAAAAAATTGTAGGTGGTGTCCGTGTCGCTGATAAGAAAGAACAGCGCCGATTTTTCGTCCCCCAGCTTATCAAGCTCCAGCTCGTCATAGGACATGATCTCCCGGAGCTGTGGAATGTCAAAGGGAGCCAGCCTTGCACCGCAGGAAATCAAAATGCTTTTGGCTGTCTTGCCGCTGGCGAGCTTGTATTTCTTATACTGCCTCACGGCGAAGTGCTGGGGGCTGCGGCGTTCCAGCCCGTCAAACATATAGTCCACCGCGTTTTTGAAGGTTTCGTCATCCTCCCGGACTTCCATGCTGCTTATCATTTCCACCAGCGTATTCATGTTGCGTTCTTCCTCCGGCCCCTCAAAGACGATGTAGGACACAAGGGCGCAGTACAAGAGGGTTTCTGCTTTTGTCCAGAACTCGTCGCCCTCCTTGCCGTCGCCTTTGGTGTTGGCAATCAGGGCGGTAACAAATTTCAAAACATCGCTTTCTGTCTTGATATAGGCCAGCGGATTGTAGTGCATGGATTTTGAAAAGTCGATACTGTTGAACACCCGCACCCTGTATTTCTCCCGTTGCAGAAACCGCCCGCACTGGTCGAGAGTGCCGCCCTTCGGGTCTACCACCACATACGAGGAATGGGCTTGAAGGAGCTGCGGGGTCAACCAGAACCTTGTCTTTCCCGAGCCGGACGATCCGATGACACAGGCGTTTAGGTTCCGGGCATTGGCGGGTATCTTCGGACGGGTGTTCATGGTAAGGAACTCCGTCCCGGTCAGAATGACATTGTTCTGAAATTTAGGGTCAACAAATGGCTTTATATCTTCCTTTGTTCCAAAGCGGGCGGTGCCGTACTCCGCATCCCGCCGGAATTTTTTCGCCTGCCTGATCTTTGACTGTATCAGCAGATACATCCCAGCCGCACCGGCAAGGCCCACCAGCAGGTCAATACCTCCCAGCCCCGGCCAGTAGGTTTCAAAGGCTTTGGGGAAGGTATCAAGCATCCCCATGAGCTTTGTCCCGAAGTCTGTGCCGGGGGCGATCCGGTAGGCCGTCCCGATTTTGGAGAAAAACCAGAACACAAAGAGGTACGGCAGGTTTGGGAGCACATATTTTCTGATCTTGTCACTCAACGTCCGTCCTTCACCGCCTCTCTGGTCCGCTGCTTTTCCTTTGCCTGCGTCCTGATTTGCTCCGTGAATTTCCGAAGCTGACCGAGGATGGAAGCCTTGTCCTGCTCTTTGTTCAGCACCTTTGCGCTGTACTTCTGGAAGGCCGCCGTGATAGCGTCCGCCTGATTGGCTTTGAAAAACAGCAGGTAATGACCGGGGCTCACTTTATGGAAAGCGTAGTCCACATGGAACTCCTTCGCGATCCGGTCAAAATCCTTTGGAGCTCCCACATAGGGCATGGCACTTTTGCCGCCATAGTGGTTCATCAGCTTTTTCACGCTCTGGCGTCCCTGCGGGGTCAGCGCCTTCTGGTGGTGCTTTTGCAGCGCCCGAACCACCTTGCCAAGAGCGGCAGCCAGCACTTTTCCTGTGAGCTTCGTTGTCCTGATCGAAAGGGCAACCGTTTTTTGGTTTACTTCTTCCTGCATAAAACCTCCTTTCCGTCGGGGTTCCCGCTATCCGGGAGGCCCCCGTACAATCTCGGGGAACAGAAAACCTCGGGCCAATGTGGCCCGAGGCTTACCGCTCGGCATCTCTGCCGGACGGAGCTTTCTTTTCCGGCTCCGTCTGGACTTTTTCGCCCTGTTCCCGCATGGTCTGCAAGATAGAGGGCTTCTTTTGAAGCTGGGAGGGCTTTTCGCCGGACAGCGGCTTGATACATTCCAGACGGTCAGCCGCCCGGATGGCGTTGTCCGTGAGCTGCCTCTGCCATGCGCCCACGCTGGGAGCCCAACGAAAGCCGCTGCTTTTCAGCTCGGCCCGGGTGTCCGCGTCAGGCTTTCCGTCAAAGAACACCTGCAAGCGGTTGTCCTCCCGGTTCATCTCCACACGGCCCCCGTCGAACTCCCAGCCGGAAAACTCCCGCTGCGCCTGTTTGAAAAGCTGTTCGATACGGGCCTTTACCCGGCGGATCTCCGCATTGTTGTTGGTAAGCTGGTAGCTTTCAAAGGGCCTCGGGTCGCTCCGCCAGCTTGACGCCATGCTTGCTTTCAGTTTTTCAATCTGGTCCGGCGACAGCAGCGCACAACCGTCCAGCTTGCCATGCTTGCGGTAATAGGCGTTGACCTCCTTCATAATGAGCTGGGAGCGTTCCAGCCCGTCCAGCTTCTTCTGGAGCTTTTCAATCGCTGCCGGGTCATCGGCGCTGATCCCGCCCATGCCGGTACTGCGTATCTTATCCAGCAGCCCTTGAATATACCGCCATTCCTCCATGTTGCTGTCCCGGGCCCGGTTCTGTTTTTCCTTCTTTCCCACCGGGAAATTGGCAGGTCCGGCGATCATCACAGAGGGAACCCTTGCGTCAATGGCAAAGCCCTGGTTCATGTTTTCGGCCAGCTTGCGGGCGTAGGTGTCCAGCAGATGGTCGATCTTCTCATGGTACATGGGGTCTACCCGGGATTTCTGCTGTTCCGCTATGGCGGCGGCCTTGTCCACCATTGCCCGGTATTCCGCCGTTGCGCTCCCTTCCTTGTAGTCGGAAAAGCTGTTCATTTCTTTTGCCCGGCGGGCGGCTCCTTCATTGATAGGGTAATAGTTGATGGTATGCACCTCCTTTATGCTTCGGGCCATGCTGGCCCGAAGTCTTACCGTTCTTCATGGGAAGTCTCCGCCTTGTCCTTTTTCGGAGCGGGTGGGGCTTCTTGAAACCGTTTGAGTGTAGCGAGAATGGAGTGGACAGGCTCGGCCTTTTCAGGATAGGCAAATATCCGGTGTTCCGGCGGAATGTCCTGCGGCCCGTGGTAATACTCCTTGAAGCCCTCCGGGACTGCCGACACATACCCACCGGGAGCGAATACGCCGCCCTCGTTGATACGCACATCCCGCCCGTATGCCTCATAATCGAAGTAGTTCTGAATGTGCTCCGGTATGTCGATAGTCCCAAGCTCGTCGGCGTAAAGACGGCCCAGCCCTTCATCATCGGAAATATCCGGGTAAAAGCGGTAAAGGTCAAGGTTCTGCGTCAGGTTTATCAAATCCTTCACGCTCCTTGTGTGGTTTCCCAAGACAAGAGCGGCTTCAAAGGTTTCCAGTCCGCCCTTATCCCGTACTTCCAGCAGGGCGTGGCCCAGCTCGTTCAGCTCGTCGATGTTCTCACATTCGTAGAGATAATCGTAGAGCCCCAGCACATCACTGTCAAAGCTGGTAAAGAACACTTCGCTGTACCGTTTCCCGTCTATCCCGATTTTGGCAAGGGCGGCCTGCAACTCCTGTGTCGTCATGGGGAAATGTACCGTTGTCCCTACCTCAATCCCCATTAAGGGGTATAGGGCTGTATTGGTTATATAGGCTTCAAACATGGGCTCATTCCTCCTTTCCGGCCCGGTCAGCCAGCACCTCATAAATCCCGGCCATAATGTAATCGGCGCAAGGGAGGGCAATCGCGTTTCCCAGTGCCTTGTAGCGTTGCAGAGGCCGGATCTCCACGCCGTCCGCCCCGTACTTTGTCCAGCCCTCTGGCAGCCCCATCAGCCGTTCGCTTTCCGTTTCCGTCAGAAAACGGATACAGCCGCCCTTCGGGTCGCCCTCATACCAGAAGGCAAAGGGCGTTACATCACTGGCTAAAAGAGTGGGAAAAGGGTCAGTTGGTAATCCGAAGCTGTTTCGGAAGGCCGTTTCTTCCTGCCTTTTTGCCGCTCCCCGCATACGGAAGCACTGAAAGGGGTGGATGACTGGTATCTGCCGCCCTGTTTCAAAAGAAGCTGTTCGATCTCCTTCGGCGGCGGCCCACCCGCCCTCTCCGCAAGGCGGAGGAAGTGGGAGCATTGGACGGGGCTTAAATAGTATGTCTGCGGCACGTCTGCCTCCAAAATCCGCCACGACGAAAATCCGCTGCCTTCGTGCCAGCCTTCGGGAGCCTGCCCAATACTGGGCGTCCATGAGTCGCCAGCACACATCAGGCGTTCCCCCTCGCACCATTCCGGCGTTTCCCCATCTTCCCGAAGGAGGCATTGGAACTTCGGTGTCCGAGAAGGCGGATAAGACGGTTCTAAAGTCCATCCGGTCATTTGTAGAAAACGCTCCCATGACGTTTTCCCAAACAGCGATAGCTGGATATAGGTTATCAGTAGCATCCCTCATTTCCTGTATGATACGAAACGCCTGATAGAACAGGCTTGATTTTGCCCCGGCAAGGCCGGAGCGGTTGCCGATCAGAGAAAGGTTCTGACAGGGGGAACCGAAGGTAATTACATGAACCGGCGGGATTTTCCCGCCGTCCACCTTCGTAATATCCCCCAAATGCACCATGTCGGGAAAGTGCCTTTTGGTTATGGAGATGGGCGCTTTTTCAATCTCACTGGCCCATACCGGACGGATACCGCACCGGGAAGCAGCCAGAGGGAACACGCCGATCCCGTCGAAAAGGCTCCCCAGCTTAATGTCCGGCATGGCCCGGGGTGCCGTGTCCCTTCACGGCAAGCACCCCTTCCAGTGTGGTCGCCGCAATGCCCAGCCGCCCGGCAACCGCAATATCATTTTTTACATCCTCGTCCACAGCGCTGCCGCAGACAATCAGGGTGTGGGAGCGCCGCAGCATATCCCGGCGCATATCAATCCCGGCCTTGTGTTCCTCGGGAACGCTGTCATTCAAAAACAGCGGCAGATACAAGAGCGGGCAGATCGGGGAAAAGCCCGCCTCATAAGCAAGGCGGCAGTAGTGGGTCGCCAGCTCCATATCAACATCCGGCTCGCCGCTCCATGCGGCGGTCAGGTATGCTAAAGGTCGTTTCATTGGTTGAACCTCCATTTCTGTTTTGGTTTAGGGAAAAGCAAGGTATCGCCCAACCCCTCCGCCCCTTCCCCCGGGAAGGGGAACAGCTCTGGAGAATTTATATCCCCGTCGCTTGATCGGGAAAAAGCATAACCGGGAGAAATCCGTCAAGGGTGCCTCTGGCACCGCCTGCGGCGGCGCTGCCCTTGACTGATTTTCCCGGCTATGCTACGGAATAACTGGCGACGGGGAATAATTTATATCTCCAGAGCTTCGGGGCGCGGGGCAGAGCCCCGCAATCCTCGGGCCACGTTGACCCGAAGTTTCGGCTTACTTTTCCTGTTCGTTTTTCTTCTCCGGCTTTTCGTGTTCCTTCTGCTGGCCCTTCCAGTCGTCCAGCAGCTTGATAATCTGGTCCTTCATTTCCCTCGGCGTAGTTTCCTTGCCGAAATACTTGCTCAGTTCCGCACCTGTCAAAATCACTTTGTCTACCTCCTTTTTGTCCTCCATCATAATGCCGTCGATCACGTCCCCGTTGAGTAGCTTCTTTTCGTCCAACTCACGCATACGCTTTGCCTGCGCCTGTGAAGGCGAGGACTGCTGGCTGTCAATGGCGACGGCGATATAGTTCTGGTTCTTCTTGCCGATATAGGAAAGCTCCACCGCCGTAGTAAAACCCAGCTTTTTTTCATCCATCAGCTTCATCAGGTCTGGAACCAGCTCATTGAGACGGATATACCGCTGCACCTGCTTGACGGCCATCTTGTTCCGCTCGGCCACGATCTCGTTGGAGCGTTTACCTGCGTCCTTCGGGTCAATCTGGCCCGAAGTGCGGGAGCCCTGGTGCTTGATGGCTTCAAGCTGCATTTTTAAGGCTTTGGCCCGCTCACTGGGGAGGATTTCTTCACGCTGGTTCAGATTGTCCTCCACCATCTGTGTGATGGCTTCATCATCTGTCAGGTTTCGGACGATACAGGGCATATCCGCATATCCGGCAAGCTCACTGGCTTTCTGGCGGCGGTGGCCGGACACGACCTCATAGCCGCCATCCTCACGGGGACGGACGATAGCGGGCTGGGTCACGCCCTTGTCCTTGACGCTGGACACCATAGCCCGCATTTCTTCATCATCCCGGACTTCAAAGGGATGGTTCTTGAAGGCGTGGAGTTCGTTCAGCTTGATATAGACGATCTGCTCCTTGCCCCGGCGTGGAGCATCCTTTGGCTTTTCGGGTCCTTTCGGAGCGGGAGCGGCCTGTATCGTTGGAGCCGTTTTTTTCTCCGGTTCCTTTTTGACCGCCTTTTCCGGTTTCTGTGCGGGAACTTTGGACTTCGGGGCTGCGTCCTTGTCCTTATTTGCTTTCGGGGGACGGCCCCGGCGCTTCGGCTGTTCCGGCTCTTTGGGTTTTTCCTCTGCTTTTTTCGGAGCCTCCGGCTGCTTTTCCGGTTTCTCCGCTTTTGCCGGGTCAGGCTTTTCCACGCCGGGAGCTGCCGCCCGTTCCTCGACTTTCTTTTCCTTCATAATTTCAGCGAAGTTATAGACAGAAACCTGTGGGTTCTTTACCTCTGGTTCCGTCTTTTTTTCCGGCTCCGGGGAAACGGAAACCTTCCCCGGCTCTTTTGGGGGAGCGGGAGGCGTTTCCTTGCCCGGCCCGCTATCCGTTACCGTCTGTTCCGGCGTTTTTGTGGTTTTATCATCTGCCATAAGCATTTACCTCCTGTTTTTTGGCATGAAAAAAGGGGCTCAACTTTTCAGTCAAGCCCCCGTGGGAAGTTCCTCCTTTCTCCGCCATGATACAAAAATACCGCCCGTAGTCTCGTTTGGGCGGTACTTTGTGTAAGATTGGCAGTCCATTATTAAGTTTTTTATTATGTTCCCTTTGTACACCGTTGCAATTCCAACTAAATAATAAACAATATTCCCTATCAAAAATGCCCAAAACATTATTCGTTCAATGTTATCCACTTTACACAAGAAAAGTACGGAAACAAAGATCAATGATACAGCAAACGCGATATACCTTATCCACCCAATTTTTCGTCTTTCATGACTTTGAGGAGTTTTATATGGTAAAAAATCAAGTATCATTGCAGTCCAACAAGCAAATCCACACCAGCCTCTTCCAAATATCAGTGGACCGAATATCTTTGCTACTGCATAATGAATTGTTGCGGCCTCGAAAACTCCAGTAAATAAGTAATACCAGAATCCCTCTATCTGCATATTTTCATTATCAATAAGTCCAAGGTAAACCAGCATATATGTACCAACAAGTAACTGGACAATTCTTCTTGCATATGGTTGATTGTTAGCCATCAACACTAGACCTAATGCTATTGACGTACCAATATAACTAAAATTCAATAAATAAAAAATATTATCTTTTGATAGCCATAACACAACAGCTACAATTTCAAAAATAATCCACATTATTAAAGCGATTATTTTAACCTTTGAATTCTTCATTCTATTTTCTATACCTCAACGCAAATCCCGATTTTTCCACTTAATAACTAAAGCGCCGTTCCTTTCTTCGGCACAAAGAAACGACTCATATCGGTATGTTCCAGCATAAGTAGTGCCACCTTCTTCTCAATTCCACCCGCATACCCAGTCAGGCTTCCACTCGTTCCCACCACGCGGTGGCATGGGATGATAATGGAAATCTCGTTATGCCCCACTGAACTGGTCGGATGCAGCGCCGGAGTAAAATCCGGTTCCTTGCCAGAAAAATAGATATCCAGCCATCTCTTTGCCTCTGTTAAAATTAGGGGTTCCTGTGAAATAACTCCGTCTGGAAGTGTATTTGCAAAATACTTCTGCCCCTCAAACCACAGACCCGTGAGCCCGATCGCGTCTGCCGCCAGCAGAATATCGCCTAACTTTGATTTATATGTACATGTATATACTGCTTTATCCTTCACCACGGACTCCTCCCAGGGTTATCGACTGCTTTTTTACATCCAATCGCTTTCTGCTTCCTCCAGCTTCTTCACAAGTGTATCTTTAAGAACCGTGAAAGCCAGAATAAAGCTATCGCATATCAGCAGAATCAACTCGTCTATTTCATCCTCATTATATATATGAACAGAGGTATTGCGTTTTTTTAACATGAGTAACCATATCTCAGCATCATTGATAAATCCGATCTTATAACCAAACTGGAATTTCTATTTGTGTTGCCATGTCATTACATAATCTTTTTCTCCGGTAGCCTCATCTAAGCCACTATGCTGAATCTCAAATCCTTCTCTCTTATAAAAAGATATTGCCCGTGCATTCTTTTGGTATACGTTCAAGTACAACTTACTCCTTTTGTCCTTTGCATAATTCAGCAGAATTTTACCTATACCCTGCGATTGCATTTCACCAGAAACAAAAATGCCCTCAACATATTCATCATTTAACCCTAGGGTTAAACTTAACTACTATTTTTTCTTTGCGATATAAAATACATAACTGTAATAATCTACTACTAATCTAAAATAAAGCGATTATAAGCTATCCTTTTTCCTGTGTTTGTTTTAAAGTTTTCATCTATACACTTTTTTATCTTTTCCTGTTCTTTTTCTTTATCCATAACCGTTAAATTTTCAAGCAAATCAGCTTCCCATTGTATTTGAAAATCAAGTCCATCAATTTTAGATGGAGTATGATGGTTGCCTATTATAAAGCATATTCTATCAATATTTTTGTTATAGCCTACCTTTTTTAATATTTCTTTCGCTACTTCTGGTCCTTCCTTTTCTTGATAGACACCATCAATAGAACCGTATTTTTTTTGTGCTTCAACCGCACCAATATCATGTAGTATAGCAATAATACTGATGAATTCTTTTTCTTCCTCTCCGATATTTTCTCCTTTCATTATATCTTCTGCATTTTTCAAAACTTTGAGAGTATGCTCTATGCCAAAAGGAATTTCTTTGAATACTTCTTTCATCTCTATAATAATTTTTTCTTTAAACATAAATTACCTCCATTTATACCTTATAGGTGTTTTAGTTCTATCTATCCACTTTTTTGTTCGCCGATACAATCAGCATCATGGGACGGCGCATTTCATTCTGCATCCCCGGAATATCCATCATGTATTCCGGCGGCTGCGGCTCCACAATATGATTTATTATAAAACCATTTGAAAGCAGTGTATTTAGATATGTGGTCAGTGTTCTATGATATTTTGTAACCTTTTCTCCCAAAAAGACAGCTGTCCGTTTGCCCTCATAATAATAATTATCCACCGGAAAATGCAGTATTTCTCCTTTTTCGTTATAATGCCAGTCTTGTGTTCCATAGGCAGTAAAAACAGGATGTTCAACCGTAAAAACTAGCTTACCACCAGACTTCAGTATTCTATATATCTTTTTTACTAAAATCTCATAATCTGCTACATAGTGAAACGCAAGTGAACTTAATATTACATCAAAACTCTCCTCTGGGAATTCCACATCTTCTATAGCACAGCATTTATATTCAACCTGTGGAAAATGTGTTTTTTCTTTGGCTACCTCGAGCATTTTATGAGAAATATCAACACCCACAACAGAAGACGCTCCGTGTTCCATCGCATAAATACAGTGCCATCCATAGCCGCATCCTAAATCAAGCACACGCTTATCTTTAAAATCCGGCAGCAGCTTTCTCAATGTTTCCCATTCTCCTGCACCGGCTAGTCCCTGCTGTGAGCGACTCATTTGACTGTATTTTTGAAAAAATATATTATCATCATATTTGTTTTCTTTTCCATATTCTACATAATTCAACCTCTTTCACCTCGCTGTAAACTTCCGATTTTTCGTTCTCTGCGACTTCCCAATAAACGGGAATTTGACTTGCCTATTTTCTTAAAATCTCATGTGGAGCTTCTATTTCATTTGCCAAGGTATGCTCTGTTAATTCTGACATCAATTTCAATTTTTTATTAATCAATGGTCGCATACAATTAGGAACATGTTCCTGATGCGCTCTGTGGATTGCTACACATTCCTTACAGTTTCCGTGATAACGACAGGCTTTCAGGCAAGGACAGTGATCTTTGTCTTTATACTCCTTACGAAATTCCGCTGCAAATTCTTCTTGCAATCTCAGTCCCTCGACACGGTTTCCCTTATGAAATTCTACCATTGCATCCAGTTCTTTCTGGTTCCCTTCAATCTTCATGTTATTATAGCGCCTCCATTTCAACTATTCCTCATTTTCTGATAAATTCCTGTTATACAAACTGGAATTGTTCGATCTTTTCAAATACTAACGTCCTTAATTCTGTTCAATAATTGATTTATAGTAGTTACCAAAGTCAGCAAGTGAATTAACAATTGGAAGCATTTTTGTTCCGAGTTCAGTTAAGCCGTATTCAACTCTCGGTGGCTGCTCATGGTAATCGTGGCGATATGCCAGCCCATCACTCATCATTTGTCTTAAACTATCTGTCAAAACCTTTTGTGAAATACCATCTATACTTCGTTGTAGCTCATTGAATCTCCATGGACGCTCTTTCAAGTTACGCAAAATCAGCAGTTTCCATTTTCCTCCGATAAGAGATACTGCTGTTGCAACTGGGCATTCCGGTAATTCTTCTTTTGCTCGCATAATTCTCACCTCCGAGTCTATTGTAACACATTCATTTTTGAGTGTACAGTTACAAAAAGGTGCGTACTTGTTTTTGTATGTGTCTCACACTATACTAATACCAAGCAACCAGAAACTACAAATTAACTATGGAGGTTATTATGGCAAATTACACAAAAACAACTATTGGAAAGGAAAACCGAATTGAGCTGCATGAAAAGTTGTCTTTAACAGGTGCAGAAATCAGTTTAAACGAACTACCTGCAGGAGCAAATGTCCCATTTGTTCATTCTCATAAAGAAAATGAAGAAATCTATGGAATTCTTTCAGGTAACGGCAAAGCCATAATTGATGGAGAAGAAATCAGTCTTTCAACTGGAGACTGGCTAAAAATCGCACCTTCTGCAAAGCGTCAGTTTTTTGCATCCGATATTTCTGGAATTACTTATATCTGCATTCAGGTAAAAGAAAATTCTCTGGAACATTTTACAGCAGAGGATGCCGTAATCGGCTAATTAAAAGTATTTATTTACAGAAATGCACAGTTCCCGATATGCTAAGAACTGTGCATTCCTTTTCTTCAATTTTACGATTTCTCAATTTTTCAAACTGGAATTTTCAAATTAGTCTTTGCAAATAACCTTTGAACCTTCACCATCGATTACAATTCCCTGACGGTTGTTAATTGGGCATAGATTCAAATCCGAAAATTCAGTCATTATTTTCTCAGTAACTTTCTTAAATGGTGCTGTAAGATAATGCGGAAGAACATAGAAATCAATCAAATCAAGCCCTGCATCATCTTCTTGTGAGTAGTCCTCCGGCTTTTCATCCATTTGTTCAATATATTGGATAGTTGGAGCGCATATAATCGCACCCGCCGATTCACCGATCATCAGTTTTCCCTTTGCCAATTCCTTCTTCAATAGCTCATCCGTTCTCGTTTTACGGAGCTGATCCATAAGGAAGAAAGAATTTCCACCAGTAAAATAGATCACATCCGCATCTTCAAAAACGGACTGTATCGTTAAATAAGCCTCCGTTGAAATATCAATTTCCGTTACGGTTGCTCCCAGTTTATTGAATAGCTTTCGAGCCGAGCCGACATAACCGGTGTAGCCTTCACGCAGCGAAGCTGTTGGAATAAATGCGACTTTTTTATTTTCAATTTCTTCCTTTATCAGACTTCCTACACTTGAAAAATGTGAACATAAAAATAGTTTCATCAATATTCTCCTTTATAAATTTCGATTTTTCCACGTAAAAAAGGATGTGCCTTTTTGTGTAATAGGGCATTCCAGGGAATTTCCTATTACACGAGAAATTGCTCTCTCATCACAGTTCACACATTATGCAAACTGCAATCCCATCTCGCACAATCTAATTATATCGCAGCTTTATTATCTCCGTTTATCCATTTATAGTCAAATACTATCATCAAATCGCCAAAATGGACAGCGCTTGCCAATACACTGATTGTTCTGAGTATAATGCGTACACTGGACTTCTGTGCATTCCATTTCGATTCCAAAATGCGTTTTTACAAAATCAACCGCCGCCAGAATCGCCAGATAAGAATCTCTTTTACAACACCTCGGACCGCCGGTGCGCGAAATCGCTTCCAGTGCTTTTGATGTCATCTGATTCGAAAGTCCCCAGGATTCCTCCGTCAGCGGCGTCGCCCCAGACAAGATAGATACAAACATACCTGCGCTGATTCCCGCTCCGCAGGCACCCCAGAATCCGCAGGTTCCTCCTGGAACGGCTTTCCCACGGTTCAGCATTTCCATCACAGATTCCCGCAGATTAATAGCACCTCCCGCATTTTTATATGCAGTAAGCAGCGCCGCTCCCACCATGACATGATGCTCCGGTCCATGCATATGGCAAAACGGTGCATCCATCATCTTCCGGACAATCTCGATCGGATTTCTGGATGTTTCGTCTATACACAGGGAAAGAATGGTGTCCAGTCCCTTCGTATGACAATCATTACAGACATAATGCCCGTTCTGGCATCTGGTCTTGCTCAATTCTTTTTTATGACATAATTCGCACTCCATCCATTCATCCTGTTCCAGATAAATAAGAGGTGCTTTACAGACAATACATTCTTCTTGCATGGGATTTCCATCTCCTTTACATTCATTTCCCGACCAGCGCGTTGAGTTTCTCCACTATATCCATACTTCCCGACCGGAAACCTTCCAGATCGAGTGTAATGTACAGAAATCCCATTTCTTTTAATGTCCTGCAGATCGTCTCCCGCTCGGCAATCGCTTTTTCAAATTTATCCGCATCCACCTCGATCCGGACAATATCGCCATGCAGGCGCAGGCGCACATTTCCGCCAAACACGCTTCGAAGATAATCTTCGCCTTTCTCAATCCGCTTCAAAACTTCCATGTCAAAGGAAGTTCCATATGGAAGGCGGGTCGCCATACATGGCATGGACGGACGGGATGCAACGGAAATTCCTAAGTCAGCCGCAAATGCCTTGACATCCTTTTTCTCCAGTCCGCACTGTGCAAGTGGACTGACGACCCCCAGCTCACGGAGTGCCTGGATACCCGGGCGGTACACATGCAGGTCGCTCTCATTGGTTCCGTCCATCACGCACGGAATCCCCTCTTCTTTTGCAAAATCCAGAAGTGTCGCGAACAGGTGGTGTTTGCAGATATAACAGCGGTTGACCGGATTCATCCGGATGGCTTCCAGCTCCATCTCATTGACCTGGATAATTTTATGGATCGCGCCCAGCTCCTTTGCCACCCGCTCCGCGATCTCCAGATCACAGGCTGGGTGCAGCATGGTGTGAAATGTCACAGCATAAACCGGCATTCCCGTCTTCTTCGCCGTATCACACGCCAGCTTGAGAATCAGGCTGCTGTCCACACCGCCCGAAAAGGCGACACAGACCGGTGCTTTCGCTTTTTCTGCCATGAAATGTTTTAAAGCTTCTCTTTTTTCTGTCTCTGATATCATTGGTTTATTTTCCATGGTTCTTGATTCTCCTCTTAATTATCTAACGAGAATGCACTGTGCCGTTTTTCAATCTCAAAAGTGCCTACTGTAAACTAATACTTCCGTCTTCCATTACTCCGTGGAATACTTCCATGAAGCGCTTCCCTGTCTCCCGGCAGATCGCGCGCACGCTCTCATACTCCGGATAGCACGTATCCACGCCGCCGCGCTTGCAGATTTTTACCTTTGCTGCCCCGTAACGGGTCTGGATCTCCTTTACTTCCCGTGGCAGTATCGTCCTCTCTACTGGATAACGGCGCACACCGATCGTGGTCGTACAGGAGAAGACAAGCTGTTCTAATTCTTCCCGTTTTTCTGCCGTTGTCAGTACATGAAGCACATACGCCGGACGGTTTTTCTTCATATATGCCGGTGTGTACCACACATCTCTGGCGCCCGCTTCCAGAAGCACCTCCATCGCATATCCCAGCGCCTCGCCGGTGCAGTCATCCAGGTTTGCCTCCATGACCCACATGGAGCTCTCGTCGTGACCGTCTTTTCCGGTTTCTACTTCCACCGTTTTATCCGTCAGAAGCATCGCCCGCAGGATATTCGCGTGCGCGAAATCCTTATTTCCGGCGCCGATACCGATCTTTTCGATCTGGTACTTCTTCGGAAGCGCCGCTTCTGTCCGGAATGCCGCCGCGATCGCCGCGCCGGTCGGCGTTACCATCTCTCCTTCGACATCCCGAAGCGTCAGTTCCAAGCCCTGTGCCGCTGCGATATTCGCCGTCGCCGGAACCGGAACCGGCATTAAACCGTGCTGGCAGCGCGCGAATCCATGACCTTCGGAAAGCGGCGATACCACCACGCGGTGGATTCCCAGATCCTCCAGGCAGAATGCCGCACTGATAACATCCACAATCGAGTCAATTGCACCGACTTCATGGAAATGAACCTCGCTGACCGGGATTCCGTGTGCTTTCGACTCTGCCCCCGCCACAATCTCAAACATCCGGCGCGCCAGGTTTTTAACGCGGTCAGATGCATCCAGACGATCGATGATCTCGAAAATGTCATGGATGTTGCGGTGGACGTGAGGATGCATATGATCGTGGGTGTGAGCGTGATCATGGCTGTGCTCATGGTCGTGAGTGTGTTCATGATCGTGATGATGCTCATGGTCGTGCTCATCATGGCTATGTTCGTGCTCATGACCATGTTCGTGGTCATGATGATGATGCTCTTCTTCCTCTAAATGTACATCGAAATCATACGCATCGATTCCACATTTCTTCGTCCGCCCAAAATGCAGATGATACCCGGATACGCCCAGGCTGTCCAATGCCCGTACCAGTTTTTCCCGGCTTGCTCCAAGATCCAACAGTGCGCCAACCGTCATATCTCCACTGATTCCAGACGCACAATCCAGATATAAGATTTTCTCATCCATTTTTACTTCTCCCTCTACTTTTCTCATTTTATTGATACATTTCCGTTTTTCGCTTTTATGCAATTATCACAAACCACTATCACTCTGCCGTCTTCTTCGGCTCCCGCACCGCCAGGCGGTTGATCTGCGCCGCCAGATATGCTGCGCCGTAGCCGTTATCTATATTTACAACCGAAATGCCGTTCGCACAGGAATTAATCATCGTGATCAATGCCGACAGTCCATGAAAACTTGCACCATAGCCGACCGAGGTCGGAACCGCAATGACCGGATTTTCCACCAGCCCGGCGACAACTGTGCCAAGCGCGCCTTCCATTCCCGCCACCGCAATCACGCAGTTTGCCCGCGCAATCACCTCGCGTTTGGATAAAAGGCGATGGATGCCCGCCACCCCTATATCATAGTAGCGCTCCACGCGGCAGCCGAAAAATTCTGCCGTTTTGGCAGCTTCCTCCGCAACCGGGATATCCGCGGTTCCGCCTGTGCAGACTGCCACCAGCCCTTCCAGCTTCCGCGGTGTCTCCGATGATTTTCTCGCCTGCAAAATTTTTGAAACCGGATCGTATTCTATCTCCGGGATGCGCGCCCGCACTAGATTCCACTGCTCCGGCGTCGCCCGCGTTCCGAGTACTTCCCCATTTTCCCGGTACAGCGTCTCGAAAATATCCGCCAGATAGGCATCCGGCTTTCCTTGGCAGAACACCGTCTCTGGGAATCCCGAACGCAATTTCCGGTGCAGATCCAGCTTCGCATACCCTAAATCTTCGTAAGGAAGATTCTTGAACGCATTCTCCGCTTCCTCAATACTCGTAGTCCCCTGTTTTACCTCTTCCAACAGCTTCCGAACGTCCATTTCTCCTCCTTACCAAATCCCGAATTATTAATCTCTTACTATCGCCCATCTTCTTGTCCTTTGGACAAGAAGCATCCCTCGCTCTTATGAGCTCGGTCAATCCCGATTGTTCCATTCCGCTCGGTCAATCCCGATTTTCTCTGTCAATATGTGAACCGGCTAAACTGCTGCCATCTTTTCCTGCAATGCCTTTAAATCAATCCGCCGCGTGCAAATCCGCTTCAAAAGAGATTCCGAATGGCTCACAATCACCATTCCCAGCTCCCGCTCCTTTGCCTCATGCAAAAGCGCCTGCCAGATCTGGCTCTGGGTCACTGCGTCAAACATCGCGGTAATCTCATCCGCCAGCAGATACCGCGGATTTGCCGCCAGCGCTCTGGCAATACAGAACCGCTGCAGTTCGCCGCCGGAAAGCTCCGATGGAAAACGATCCAGCCATTCTTCCCGGATGCCAAGCCGTCCCCGGCTCTCCCCATCCACCTGACCGCCCTCACTGAGAACCTGGCGCATCCGCCAGCATGGGTTGAGCGCCTGCTCCGGGTGCTGCCAGATTAACTGCACCGGCATACAGCCCCGGATATTCTCAATCGGTATGCTGTCAATCTCTACCGTTCCCGCCTCCGGTCTCTCATATCCCGCCAGCAGGCGGCACAGCGTCGTTTTTCCATATCCGCTCGGCGCCACCAGACCCACGCGCTCTCCTGGCTCAATTTTCAGGGAAATACGCGTCAGCACGTGGCGCCCTCCATTTTCATACGAAAAAGATAGGTTTTCTGCCTTTAGTGACATCTCATTCTCCTCCAAAAAATTCATGTTCCGGCAGTGCCCGGTAGAGCGCCTGCGTGTATGGCTCTTTCAGATTCCGTCCCTCCCGGAAGTTCTCCGGCTTTACTTCCTCCAGAATCGTCCCGTCATAAAACACCAGAATCCGGTCCGCCATCTCAATCGCCAGTTCCAGATCATGAGTAATCAGAAGCACCGCTGCCCCGTCCTGTGCCATCTCTTTTAAATGACGGATCACATGGCGCGCGGTCATCGCCTCCAGCCCCGGTGTCGGTTCATCCGCCACAATCAGCCTCGGCTCCTGCATCAGTGCCGCTGCCATCAGGACGCGCCGCGCCATGCCGCCCGACAGCTCAAATGGATAACATTTTTCCACTGATTCATCCAGCCCGTACCGCTTCAAAAGCTGGCGGCATTTTGCCCGCGTCGCTTCATCTTTTCTGCCGCCACAGATCTGATCCCCGACCCGCATCAACGGATCGAGATAGGAAACCCCCTGCGGAATCAGGGAAATCCCATTGCCCCGCAGCCCGGCAAGCCGCGTCTCATCCAGAACCTCTCCCTGATAGGAAATTTTTCCTTCCATCCGGCAGTTGTACGGCAAGATCCCCAGAATCGCGTGCGCCAGCAGGCTTTTTCCCGAACCACTCGCCCCGACCACCGCCGTCAGCTCCCCACTGAAAAGTTTGCAGGAAAGGTCGCGGAGCGGATGGAGTTCGCGCCGTCTAAGCCCACGCGCATACTGCGTAAAATATAAGTTTAGATTTTGAATTTTCAATATCGGCTTTTCCATGGAATCACGATTTTCACGCAATCTCCGTTCTTTGAGAACATCTGTCTGTTCCAAATCTGATAGCCGCATCGTTTTTGATTGTTTTTGTCTTAATCGCATCATTTTATCAAAATATATGTTTTTCTGCCTCATTCCCAGCATCCTCTACTCATGCGCGCTCCCCGGATCCATCAGCCGCCCCAGGCTCTGCCCGATCGCCTGAAATCCCAGCGTTACCAGCACCAGTGCCGCGCCCGGAAAGAGCGCCAGCCACCATTTTCCGGTAATCAGGTACGACATACTCTCGGATAAAATAACACCGATCGCCGGTTGCTCGGAGGAAAGACCGAAGCCCAGAAAGGTCACGCCAGCCTCATGAAGAATCGCATGGGGAAAGAGAAGAATTAACCCGGTCACAAATTGCCGCGATACCTGCGGGACGATGTGGTTCCAGGCAATCCACCAGGGCTTTTTCCCCAGTTTTTCGGAGATCCGCACATACGGACTTTCCCGGATCTGTAAGATTTCCGCCCGCAAAAGTCTCGCCAGCGACGCCCAGTGCGTCAGGGCAATCCCGGCTGCCACACCCCGGAATCCCTTTCCCAGACTGTAGGAAATCAGGATCAGGAGAATCATGTGCGGGATTCCCATTACCAGATTAATCAGCCCGCATACCAATGAATCTATCAGTCCCCCGCCAAGCGACGCCAGCAATGCAAGCGCCAATGCCACCGCGGCGCTGATCGCCGCGGTCAGAAGCCCCAGCCGGATGCTTAAAGAAAGCCCCGCAACCGTCCGTTTCAGCATATCCCGCCCCATCCAGTCGGTTCCAAACAGCCCGCCGGTTCCCGGAGGCAGGTTTTTTCTCGCAAAATCGACCTGCTGTGCGGCATCCTCCCAGACGATTCCAAGCACTGTCACCAGAATCAGGAAAAGGAGGGAAATTCCCAGCAGCCAGAGTGTTTTCTTTCTCATGCCCTGCCTCCTTTCCTAAGTCTCGGATCGACCAGCCGGTACAGCCCATCCGCCGCTGCATTTCCTGCAAATACAAGCACGGCACTGATGAGTGTAATTCCCATCAGAAGCGGGATATCGCTTCCCAGCCCCGCCGTGACCGCCGCCTGTCCGAGTCCCGGATAGGAAAAGACCTGTTCCACCAGCACCGAACCGCCGAAAATCTCGCTGATCGAGCCAAATTGCAGCGTAATTACCGGGAGAAGCAGGTTGCGGAGTCCATGCCGGAAAATCAGCCGCCAGCCGCTCTCGCCCCGCGCCCGCGCATAGAGTACGTAATCACTTTCCAGAATCTCAATCACTTTTTCGCGCGTGTGCATCGCAATCGAAGAAATCCCTGTCAGTCCCAGCGTACACGCCGGCAGAAATGCGTGATACAGGCGATCCGCCAGGCTGACCTCGTCCGCCGCCATTCCCACCGGGACACTGAACCCGATTGGGAAGATGGGAAGCTGCACTGTAAAGAGAAGCAGCAGCACCAGCGCCAGCCAGAAGGACGGCGTTCCCGCGATCACGATGCAATAGCCCGTAATCAGGCGATCCACCCACTTGCCCCGTTTTGCCGCCGCTGCAATTCCTAAAAATATCCCCACGATTCCCGAAAACAGCCACGCAGACAGAAGGAGCCACACTGACGCAGACGCCTTTTCCGCGATCACCTCCAGCACCGGTCTGCGGTACAGAAGGGAAATGCCAAAATTACCATGACAGATGCCCGAAATCCAGCTAAAGAAGCGCTTCCAGACCGGCACACCAACGCCCCAGTACGCCTGCAGCTTCTCGATCTGCTCCGGCGCCATCGAGCCGAGCGCCGTCTGCCCGACATTCGTCTGCAGCGGATCGACCGGAGACATCGACACCAGCAGAAACGATACCAGACTGACTGCCAAAAGCAGCAGAATCAGGTGCAGCAGACTGCGCCCAAACCATTTCATCCTACTCATAGTACCACCGATCGACATTGTTGACGATGGACCAGCCGTGACCGTGCGGATGCACCTTCTGCTCTGCGACATGAAGCCCGTCTCTCACCCAGTACAGATGATCGACATTCACCAGCCAGATCCACGGAAGATCACCCTCGGCTGAAACACCCGTCTCGCCGTCCCACTGCGCCTTTTTCCACAATTCATACGAACTTTCCAGATCCGGTGCTGCCAGGGCCTCATCCATATAAGCGTCCACAGTCTCATTCGCATACGGCGAATATTCTGCCAGCCCCGTATCTGCCTTTGTATGGTAAATATTATAAAATTCCATCGGCGTGTGCGCGCCCCAGCCCCAGAGAAGCGGCTGCGACTGTGCCTCGTCATACGCAGTATCCCAGCCGGTGCCGCGGATCGATGCGTCAATTCCAATCTCTTTTAACTGCTGTGCCGTATCGGCTGCCAGCGCCTGACGCACCGAATCCCCGGTCGGATAGAGAAATTCCAGAATGGCTTTCACTCCATCCTTTTCGCGGATGCCGTCAGCATTTTTCTTCCATCCCGCCGCACCCAGCATCTCTTCCGCCTTCTCCACATCATAGGAAATGTTCTCCATTTCATCGTTGTACCACGGCATCTTGTCACAGACACTATATGCCGGGCTGCCGTAACCATTTAACACATGATCGATCATTTCCTGCCGGTCAATCGCCAGGTTGATCGCCCGGCGCACCTGCACATCCGCGGTAAAATCATTGCCGATTTTTACGCCATCCTCCCGTACCGTCTCCGGCACCGCCGGGAGGTTAAATCCACGGTTGTCCACCGTCTCACAGTCCAAAAGACTGAATTCTGGAACCGACTGGTCTGCATAGGACGCCGCCGTGTACGCCACATCCACCTGCCCGGCGCGCACCGCCGCAAATGCCGCATCCTCTTCCATAAAGAGAATCGTGACCTGCCGCATCTTCGGCGCATCCCCATAATAATCCGGGTTGGCTTCCAGAATCACCTGCTGCCCCTTGTCCCACTGTTTCAGGATATATCGCCCGGAACCGATCGGATGTGTGCCGTAATCCGTTCCATATGCATGCTCCGGCACAATTCCCGTCACCGCCATCGTGTATGACCAGATAGCAAACGGGCGTTCCATCTCAAACACAACCGTCACATCATCGATCGCCTCCGCCTGTTTCAGCATTGAAAAATCGTTGACGGAACTCGTCTTTTTCAATGTGTTATAAGTGAATGCCACATCCTCCGCGGTCAGCGCCTCGCCATCCGTGAATTTCGCATCGTCGCGGATCGTCACCGTCCATGTCATTCCATCCTCGGAGGTCTCCACATCTGTCGCCAGATCATACCCGATACTCAAATCTGCTTCTGTCACTGTCAGGGTACTCTGGATCAGCGGTTCATGCATATGCTCGCCCGCGCCCCAGCCATATGCCGGATCAAAGCCCGCCTCCGGCTCTGAAGTCGGCGGCATCGCGATAATAACGCTTATTTGGGTATTTTCCGCTGCATTTTCGCCGTTTTCAACATTTTCCGTCTGTTCTGCGCCGGAACCGCCTTTCTGCGCCTGATTTCCAGCGTTTCCGCATCCGGAAAGCATGACTGCCGCCGCTAAGGCAGTGACGCCAAGTGCCCTGGCTTCTCCGAACACCTTTCCAATGATTTTGCCTGTATTTTCTCGTTTTTTCATATTTTCTGTTGTACCCCTATATTTTTCTTTATGAAACAAAAGGATATCAGAAAAGTGCGGTCCCTGCTGAACCGCTGTACCTTCCTGGTATCCTTCTCCATTTTTCTTATTTATCTCAGTTAAAAAAGAATGTGCCTTGGCACATTCTCGTGCCGGGCGCGGTCGCTTGCGACATGTTTCTTCTTCGCGCGAGTGCGCATCCCGCGGAGCGTTTTTTGTTTCATAGGACGCAATTCCCTATGAAACGAGAAGACTCCCACCTCTTTAGGTGGTGAGTCCTGATTCCTATTTTTTCGTTCCCCCGCTTCTGCAAGGCAGCATCTGCTTGTGCAGCGCTGTTTTCTTTTTCTTATATACATTTAGACTCATTTTAGATGTCTGTTATCTTATTATTATTCCGTCGGCGTCGTCTTTCTCACATTCGTCTCCAGGAAACGGTTATATCCGAGCCAGCCCGGATTCTCCCCGCCGCTCTTTAAAACTTCCAGCATCGTCTCCATCTTCGCATCGGTATTGTCCGCGAAATTCAATGCCAGCGCCTCCAGAAGCGCCGGTTTCTTTGGGGAACCGTACTCTAATTCGCCGTGGTGCGCAAGGATGCAGTGCTTTAACTCCGCCGCTGTCTTTGCCGGGAATCCCGGAATCTCCTTAATACGGTCTGCAACCATCATCGTGCCGATCACGATATGACCTAAGAGCTGACCGTCGTCCGTATAATCATTTTCCGGAAATGCGGATAATTCCTGCACTTTTCCGATGTCGTGGAACAGCGCCGCCGTCAGAAGCAGATCGCGGTTCAGCGCCGGATATGACTTCGTGTAGAAATCACAGAGTTTCATAACACTTAACGTATGTTCCAAAAGTCCGCCCACAAAACCATGATGCACACTCTTCGCCGCCGAATGGAAGCAGAATTTCTTCACAAATGCCTTATCTTCCAGGAAATAGCTGGATGCCAGCTTTTTCAGGTACGGATTCTGGAAAGACTGCACCAGAGCCGTCAGCTCCTGATACATTATCTTGATATCCTTTGAGCTGACCGGAAGGTAATCGCTTTCCTGATACTCGCCCTCGTCCGCCTTGCGTATGCGCTTGATATTTAACTGGTTGGAACCCTGGAAAACCGTCACATCGCCGTCCACATAGACGTACTGCAGCGGCTCAAAATCATTGATGCCCGGGGAACTTAAATCCCAGATTTTGCAGTCTACCGTGCCTGTTTTATCCTGAAGCAGCACGGAAGCGTACTCTTTTCCGTTTTTCGTCACCGCGTGCTGTTTCGTCTTACATAAATATACGTCCGAGACTCTCATTCCTTCCCGGAACTGTTCAATATATCTCATTCTGCCTATATCCTCCTGAATTTCTATCTGGCGCGCAGAGATACCAAAAATGGAATTTCCGTGTATCCGTCGCGCCCTTTCCGCATCACATTTACCGATACAGACACGCCGCTCGCGGAATTTTCAATCTGCGCCTGGAGATCTTTGAAACTTCCGATCTCCTTTGTGCCAAATTTCACAATAATATCGCCGGGCTGGATGCCAGCGTCATATGCCGGGCTGCCGGAGACTGCCTCCGTCACGTAAACGCCCGCCGGAATGCCGCTCCCCTGCATCGCACGGCTCACATCCTGTCCCAGGATGCCCAGATATGCCGCCGAAGCGCCATTCGTCAGCCGCTCCAGAATCGGCTTGTAGCTGGAAATGGTGTACGCCGCCGTCCGATCTGTACAGCTCTCGCTGCGGCAGGACTCCGATGTCCAGCCGACCATCTCTCCGGCTGTATTGATCAAAAAGGTACCCGTCTGCGAATTGCTGCTGATATCCGCATACAGGATCCGCGTCAGTCCATCTGTAATCTGCACATTGCGCGCCACGTAGGATACCGTTCCGAACGAAAGCGAATGCACCTGTCCGGACGGACCGCCGATACCTACGAGGACATCGCCTGCCTTGACCGTATATGAATTGGCAAGTGAAAGCACCTGCACCTTTTTCCGCTCTTCTTCCGGCAGATTGCCGGACGGCACCGCCACAACTGCCATTCCGAGCACTTCGTCAATCTGGCGCACTGTACCAGCGATCTTCGTTCCATCCGAAAATCTCACATTGATCGAATCTGCCGCCCGCACCGCATCGGCGTAAGTAAAGATCAGAAATTCTCCATCACTCTCCGCGATGACTGCACCTGCATAATCACCCGTATTTTCCACCGGATTTCCAAATATATCCGTATCCTGTTTGCCGGAGCTGACCGTCACGATCGACTTATCACCCAGTTCCCCGATTCCACGCAGCACCGACGTCATCGAATTGAAATTGTCTACGGAAAACTGATAGCTGGAAAGCGCCTCGCTGACCGCCTCATCAATCTCCTGCTCCATTTGTTCCGGCTGCGCTGTCATATCCGCATCTGCACCGTCCGACGGCGAAACAGAGTCCGGATCGTCCTTGGAAAACTCGACTGAGGATGTCTCCTGCATCCCATTTTCCTGAAAACACCGATCCGCAAACGGCTTTACCGCCGCAAACGAAACCGCCGCGACTCCTCCAAATGCGGCTGACGCGCATACAAAGAGAGCCACCCGCTTCGCAATCTGTTTTCTGGTCAGCGGCGGCTTCACTATCGTTTCTCTCATGAATTCCCGTTTTTCCTTTTTTTCAAGTTCTTCTGAATCCGGCATTTCACTTTCCCCTTTGCATAACATATCCTAATTATACTTTCCTTCTTAAGGTTATGCAAGAAAAAAGTGCGAATGCTTGGCTAGACGGCGGGGAATGTGATATAATGTGAACACTTGACGAGGTCTTTTCGAGTCTAGTGAGAACTTATACCTGACCACTTAATGAGGTCTTTCACGAATTTAGTGGTCACGGTATCATGTGAACACCATTTAAATTAAGAGGATTACCACAACATGAATGAAAAAGCATTAAAAACTCTCGAATATACAAAGATCATCGACCAGCTCACGGAGTACGCCTCCACGGAGATGGGAAAACAGATGTGCCGGGAACTGCAGCCGTCCTGTGATCTGGGGACGATCCGGCAGAGCCAGACGGAGACGACCGATGCCCTGACGCGCGTCCGCATGAAGGGAAGTCTCTCCTTCGGCGGCGTGAAGGATGTGCGTGGTTCCATGAAACGTCTGGAAATCGGAAGTTCCCTGGGGATCCCGGAGCTTCTCGCTGTCAGCTCCCTGCTGACAGTCGCTGCCCGCGCGCAGAGCTACGGGCGCCATGAGAAATCCGAAGAATTTCCAGATGATTCCCTTGATGAGCGCTTCCGCGCCCTGGATCCGCTGACGCCGGTCAACAATGAGATCAAGCGCTGCCTGCCATCCGAGGATGAGGTCAGCGATGACGCAAGTCCGGGACTTGCCAAAGTGCGCCGCTCCATGAAGATTGTGGGCGGACGCGTCCATACCCAGTTAAATTCTATTTTAAATTCCAGCCGGACCTATTTACAGGATGCCGTCATCACAATGCGCGACGGGCGCTACTGCCTGCCGGTCAAGGCTGAGTATAAATCCCAGGTCCCAGGCATGGTGCACGACCAGTCCTCGACCGGTTCGACTGTATTTATCGAGCCGCTCGCGATCGTCAAGCTGAACAACGAACTGCGCGAGCTGGAAATCCAGGAAAAACGGGAAATTGAGTTCGTTCTGGCAGCTCTTTCCAGCCAGCTTATGCCTTACACCGACGCGATCCTCTCGGATCTTTCGATTCTGGCAGAGCTCGATTTTATTTTCGCAAAGGCAGCTCTTTCCCGCCACTATAACTGCGTGGAACCGAAATTTAACAACAAACGGTATATCAATATCAAGGACGGACGCCATCCGCTCTTAAATCCGAAACAGGTCGTTCCGATCAACATCTGGGTTGGCGATTCGTTTGACCTTCTGATTGTGACGGGTCCAAACACGGGTGGTAAAACCGTTTCTTTAAAAACCGTCGGACTCTTTACCCTGATGGGACAGTCAGGACTCCATATCCCGGCATTTGAGGGATCCGAGCTGGCTGTTTTTGACAATGTATTTGCCGACATTGGCGATGAGCAGAGCATCGAGCAGAATCTGAGTACATTCTCCGCCCATATGACGAATATCGTTTCGATTTTAAATGAGGCGGACGCCAATTCGCTCTGTCTCTTCGATGAGCTCTGTTCCGGTACCGACCCGACCGAGGGCGCGGCGCTGGCGATTGCGGTTTTAAATTTCCTGCACAACATGACCTGCCGGACAATCGCAACCACGCATTACAGCGAATTAAAAGTCTTTGCGCTGACCGCGCCAGGCGTTGAAAATGCCTGCTGCGAATTCAACGTCGAGACTCTCCGCCCGACCTACCGCCTGCTCATCGGTATTCCAGGAAAAAGTAATGCATTTGCCATTTCCCGCAAGCTGGGGCTGCCGGATTATATCATCGACGAGGCGAAAAACCAGATGGAGCAGAAGGACGAATCCTTCGAGGATCTGCTTGCCAATCTGGAAAACAGCCGCGTGACCATTGAAAAAGAGCGCGAAGAGATCGCCTCCTATAAACAGGAAATTGAAACGCTGAAGAACCGCCTCCAGCAGAAGGAAGAACGTTTCTCCGAGCAGAAGGAAAAAATGCTTTCCAAAGCCCGCGAGGAAGCTCAGAAGATCCTTCAGGATGCAAAGGACACCGCCGATCAGACGATCCGCAACATCAACAAGCTTGCCAAGTCTTCCGGCGTCAATAAAGAACTGGAAGCCGAGCGGACCAAGCTGCGCGGCAAGATCCAGGATGTAGACAAGAAACTGGCAGTTAAGAAAACCGCCGCACCGAAAAAAGCCGTTTCCGCGAAAAAGCTGCGTCTCGGCGATACCGTGCGCGTTCTCTCGATGAATTTAAAGGGAACCGTCAGCTCCCTGCCGAACGCCAAGGGCGATCTGTATGTACAGATGGGAATTCTGCGCTCCCTCGTCAATATCCGCGATCTGGAAATGGTCGAGGAAGCATCCATCACCGGACCGGGACTTTCCGGCACGCATACGGGCGGTTCCCGCGGATCCGGAAGCGGAAGCAGCAAGATCAAGATGTCCAAGTCCTTCAGCGTATCGCCGGAGGTCAACCTGATTGGCATGACCGTCGATGAGGCGATCCCGGTACTCGACAAATACCTGGATGATGCCTACCTGGCGCATCTTCCGCAGGTCCGCGTCGTACATGGTCGTGGAACCGGCGCTTTGAAAGCGGGCGTACACCGCCACTTGAAGAAATTAAGCTATGTCAAGGAATACCGGCTTGGCGAGTTTGGCGAAGGCGATACAGGCGTTACAATCGTGACATTTAAATAAGAAATATCCATAACTGTGAAGGTACTGAACAGTTACAAATATCCAAAAAAACAGGAGGAATCAACATGGCTGAAAAGCAGCGCATTCTCATCGTAGATGACGACTACAACATTGCTGAACTAATCTCACTTTACCTGACGAAAGAATGTTTTGAAACGAAAATTGTCGGAGACGGGGAAGAAGCGCTCCGGGTATTTCCCGAATTTCAGCCCAACCTGATTCTCCTTGATCTGATGCTTCCGGGCATCGACGGCTATCAGGTCTGCCGGGAACTGCGAAGCACCTCCCAGGTGCCAATCATCATGCTCTCCGCCAAGGGCGAAATCTTTGATAAGGTGCTGGGGCTGGAGCTGGGCGCCGATGACTACATGATCAAACCATTCGATTCGAAAGAGCTGGTTGCCAGAGTCAAAGCCGTTCTGCGGCGCTACCAGCTGCCGGTGCAGATGCCTGCATCGTCCGTGACCGAACAGCATGGCAATTTTGTCGAATATCCGGATCTCATCGTCAACCTGACGAACTACTCCGTCATTTACAACGGACACTCGATCGAGCTGCCGCCGAAGGAACTGGAACTGCTCTATTTCCTCGCGTCCTCACCAAACCAGGTATTCACAAGGGAGCAGCTTCTCGACCATATCTGGGGATATGAATACATCGGCGACACGCGGACGGTAGATGTCCATATCAAGCGCCTCCGTGAAAAAATCAAGGGCAACGACAAGTGGGCGCTGACGACCGTCTGGGGGATTGGATATAAATTTGAGGTAAAACGGTAACTGTTAGTAAAGGAACTGAACTGTTGCGCGAAGAGGTAACCGGAGGTTTACCATGAAATCAAACCACTACACACATTCTCTTTATTATAAATTGCTGATCGGCTATCTCATCTTCGGTCTGCTTGGATTCATCACGATCGCGACCATCTCATCTGAGATGACCTACCACCATCTGGTGGAACGCGAATCGGAGGTTCTGTATGACGAGGCGACCATGATTGCCGATCGGTGCAGCAAAGCCTACGAGGGCAAAACCATCAATCTCGACTCGGCATACCCACAGCTTGAGGCGGTTTCCGCCTATCTGCAGTCGGATATCTGGATCCTGAACCATGAGGGCACCATCGTTGCGGACAGCAGCGACAGTCGTACCGGCATCGCAATCGACGATTTCGACCCGACCGCACAGGGCAACCGGCTCTATTCCATCGGACAGTATTACAATCTGTTTGACAGCAAGGTACTCTCCGTTTCCGCCCCGATCACAGGCAATATGAAGACCTACGGCTACATCGTGATTCATATGCCAATCCAGAACATTGAGGCGGAACAGAACGGATTTCTGAATATTATTTACATAACATCGATCATCCTGTTCTTCCTATCCCTGGTGGTGCTTCTAGTTTTTACAAAAGTGGTCTATTTCCCGCTCAAAAAGATTACGGTCGCAGCCAATGAATATGCAGCCGGAAACCTGGCACACAATATCCCGATTACCACCCACGACGAGATCGGCTATCTCGCCAGCACATTAAACTATATGTCCAGCGAGTTAAATGAAATGGAACAGTACCAGCACAATTTCATCGCGAACGTATCGCACGATTTCCGCTCGCCGCTGACCTCCATCAAGGGCTATCTCGAGGCGATTCTCGACGGCACAATCCCGCAGGAACTCTATCATAAATACCTGCACATCGTCATTTCCGAAACCGAACGCCTCAACAAGCTGACCCAAGGCATGCTGACACTCAACTCCCTGGACAGCAAAGGCTACTTAACCCGGACAAATTTCGATATCAACCGGACGATCAAGGATACCGCCGCAACCTTCGAGGGCACGTGCAGCGCGAAAGGCATCACGTTTGACCTGACCTTTGCGGATAGCATCCAGATGGTCTACGCCGATCTCGGAAAAATCCAGCAGGTTCTCTACAACCTGATCGACAACGCGATCAAATTCAGCCACGAGGATTCGATCATTTACATCCAGACCTCCATCCGGTATGAAAAAATCTTCATTTCCGTCAAAGACACCGGCATTGGCATCCCGAAGGACAGCCAGAAGAAAATCTTTGAACGTTTCTACAAGACCGACTTATCGCGCGGAAAAGATAAAAAGGGCACCGGGCTGGGGCTTGCGATTGTCAAAGAGATTATTCAGGCACATGGGGAAAATATTGACGTTGTCAGCACCGAGGGCGTGGGGACGGAATTTATTTTTAGTCTGCCGAAGGCGACGGCGCTATAAAATCTACTATTACTATTCATAAAGGATTCCATAGAATCGAATAATATCGTTGTTTCTACGGAGTCTTTTTTCTTATCTCTTATCTTTTCCGGCACTTTCGCTTCCAAAAGTGCCTACCTGTGAACAGTAGCATCTTTTCTTAACAATAGCTTTAAACTATTTATCCAAAATGACTCTGTAGATGTACCATTATAAAAATGGTATCTCCACAGAGTCACTCAATCAATTTTTGTCCTATTTCACATTTCCATAAATGCCTGCCATTTTTACGCACATCTACAAACTTCTACCGCGCCTCTTCCCCCGGAAAATGCGCGTCGGACCGCTTCAGAATCTCCCGGGCAGTCTTTGTCTTACCCAGACCGCCAAAGGTACAACGCAATTCCAGCGGCAGTGACAGACCGATCTCATAGATTGCGCCTATCGTCTCATCCAGCGGGATCACCTTGTCATAACCTGCCAGTATCATATTGGCGCTGGCAAGCGCATTGCTTCCGCCCATGATATTTTTGCCGAGACATGGCCATTCAACACGGTTTCCGACCGGATCACAGGCAAGCCCTGTGATATTCTGAAGTCCTACAGACGCCGCATCCATACAATTTTCGATAGTTCCGCCCATCATCGCCGTGAGTGCCGCCGCTGCCATACCAGAACCGGCACCGCACTCTACCTGACATCCGGCTACTTCCGCCGAAAACGTCGCTTCCTCTGCGAAAAAGACACCGACCAGACCCGCAACCAGAAGTCCCTGTACTACCTTTTCTCTCGGAAGTGACAGCGCCCGCGCCAGTCCGATGACCGTTCCCGGCAGGCATCCGCAGGAGCCACAGGTCGGTGCTGCTACGATCACGCCCATGGAGCTCTTGCTTTCCATCACCGCCGTGATACAGCGGATGATCTCATTGACAATCGGATCTGGAATCAAGCGTCCTGCCTGCTCGGCTGCTGCCACCTTGCTGACCTGCTCGCCCAGAATACGATCTCGATATTTTGTCCCGGCTAATCCCGTCTCAACCGCCTGTTCCATGACCGACAAGATCTGTTCCATCTGACGGTATACGGCTTTTCTCGACTGACCGCCCCGACAAGCTTCATATTCCAATGCATACTCCCAGGACTCCATCGGATGCTCTTTCGCATAATCAACCAGGGCGGCTGCCGTTGAAAATGGAACCTGACAGGTACTGCTGGAATGCGTCGGAAGCACCGGTTCAAGATAGCACGCCTGGCTGACACCCGCCACATCACGGATGGCTTGGATCACATTTTTTGTCAGCGGAACAGCTAATTTCCAATTATATAGGATCTGACCATTCTTCTGATCGCTCTGGAAAAATTCAACATCCGGCAAAAGCGCTTCTATTTTTTCCTCAATTCCCGGTGCCACATCCGCAATTACCAGAAGCTCATAGAAATCTCCGGCTATCTGCACCGAAAATCCTTCATATTTCTGCATCTCGACCATACCGCCGCCGACTGCGATCGCCTCCCAATGCACGACATTTCCATTCTGATCCCAGACCTCTGCCCGGTAATTGCCCGGATGCTCTGCCCCATAATCAAGGATCCGGTATTCGATCTCCAATCCCCGTTCTTTCGCAATCGCCTCATACTGTGCGACATCCGGCGCATCCAGCTCCATATTCAAAAGCCCGCTGGCAAATCCCATATCCGTTCCGTGTCCCGTGTGCGATGCCGCCAGCGCACCATTGACATCAAAATCAACAATCGCTTTTTTCACCGGTGCATCCAGAGATTGCCGGATCATGGAGGCGATCCGCGCCGCCCCTGCCACATGGGAACTGGAAGGTCCGCGCATCACCGGACCGAGTACATCATTGAAGATACTGCAGGGTAGTTTTTCCATGGTTTGTCCTCCTTTTTGTATCAATCATTCCATGTTTTTTATTCATCATTTTTGATTCGTGTTTTTGTAAAGGAAAAGGGAACGTCCAACTTCAACGTCCCCTCTCGTTTCTATCGTCCCATTAAAATAAATGGAATTCTGGATACTACCGGAACATTCGTAATAATCGCTAATGCTGCCAGCATCGCTACCAGGAATGGTACTGCATTTCGAACCGTATCTCCAAATTTGCATCTTGCAATATTGGTTGCCGTGTATAAGCAGACACCTACCGGCGGAGTTGCCAGACCGATGGTCAGGTTCAGGCAGACAATCATACCAGTCTGAATCGGATCAACGCCCAGGCTTGCCATCGCCGGTGCCAGAATCGGCGCTACCAGCATGATTGCCGGAGCACTATCCATAAACATACCAACAACCAGAAGAACCAGATTGACCAGTAACAGTTTTACTGCTAAAGAAGTATGAAGACCAACCAGCATATTCGTTACAGAAACTGCCCATCTCTCATTGGAGATAACCCATCCAAACAGATAGCAGCCGCCGACAATCAGCATAACCGTACCACTGTCGATCGCGCTGTCGATAATCGATTTCCAGAGCTCTTTCCAGCCAACGGTCCGGTATACAAATGCCGACAGAATCAGGGAATAAAGAACCGCTGCCGCCGCTGCCTCGGTCGGAGTAAAGAAACCACCCATGATACCGCCAACAACGATGATCGGAAGTCCGATACATGGAAGTGCCTGTCTGGTTGCTTCCCATTTTTCCTTCCAGCTTGTCTTAGGACCTGCTGAAAAATCACGTTTCACTGCAAATACATAAACAACCAGCATCATGATAATACCCATCAGGATACCCGGTACTACTCCGGCGATAAACATATCGCCAACGGATACCTTCGCTGCCGCACCGTAAATAACGAATGCCAGACTCGGTGGGATAATCGGGCAGCAGCAGGATGCACACGCGGTCAGACCTGCTGTAAACGCCGGATCATACTTTTCATCCTTCATTGCCGGAATCATCAGGCATCCAACTGCCGCCGTACCAGCTACCGCCGAGCCTGAAACTGTACCAAACATCATACATACCAGGATGTCTACCATCGCCAGACCACCCTTGATATGTCCAACGAATGCCTGTGCGAAACGAACCAGACGCATGGTAATACCGCCGTGATTCATAATATTTCCTGCCAGAGCGAAGAATGGAAGACAAAGCATGGTAAAACTATTAATACCATAGATAATTCGCTGCGGAACCAACGCCAGGTTAGCATCACCGGTACTTAAAAGCGCATAGGAGACCGTCGCTACGATCAATACAAAAGCAATCGGAACGCCTAATGCAAGAAACAAGAAAAAGCTTCCAAATAAAATTATACTGCTGAACATATTGACCTCCTACTCTTCATCCCCCGGAAGAGGAATCTTTTTCGCTTCCCCGTAACATATATTTTCAAGAAGCTGCACAAATGTATAATAAATCATAATGAGACCGCTGACCGGAAGGGCTGCATAAAAGAGCGCCAGCGAAACCTTGATCGTCGTTCCCAGATGCGGAATCTGTGCAACTGTATAGTTCCAACCTGAAATTGTAAATAAAACAAGTGCAAATAATAAAATCACATCCGCCAGAACCAGCATAAACTGACGTGTTTTTCCATGGCACAAGTTAATTACCATGTCAACACCGATATGAAGCAGATGACGGCTTGCTACGGCACTGCCAAGCATCGTGGTCCAAACGAAGATATAACAGGAGAACTCCGTTGCCCATGGCATCGTAGCTCCAAACCATCGCAAAATAAACTGGCCGATTACCGCGATACATAAAGCAATTGACGTAACCCCTAATGCAACTCTGGCAACCGTATTGATCACGTCGCCAATCTTGTGAAGTTTTTCAATCAATCCTGCCATTTTTCTCCCCTCTTTGTAAATGTACTCCCGAAAACAGGCTCCGGGAGTACATGATAGTTCAAAAATTATTGTACTTTATTTCGCTGCGCGAACCATCTCAACCAGACCTTCCCAGGTCGGATGTGCCGCGTACATTTTATCATATACCGGAGCAACTTTTTCTTTCCATGCATCAATATCAGTCGGACGTGTTACGGTATAACCTTTTTCTTCATACTCAGCAATCTTTGCCTCGTCATTTTCCAGGAACCAAGCTCTCTGCTCTTCGCCTGCTTTTATAGCTGACTCTTTCACGAGTTTCTGGTCTTCTTCGCTTAAACCCTCATACCATTTTGAAGAAGCAACAATGATACCGCTGGAATAGTAATGATGAATATCGCAGATATTATTAACAACCTCAATATAACCATCTGCTACTGCATATAATGCACTATTGTCTGTTCCATCTACAACGCCATTCTGAAGTCCTGTGAACTGCTCGCCAGATGCCAATGCAACCGGTGTAGCACCAAGTGCTTCGTAGGTTGCCACGCAAACTTCATTCTGCATGGTTCTCATACGAACGCCCTTCATATCATCTACGGTATTAATTGTCTTATCTTTAGTCAGGATATTTCTCCAGCCATCCTCATGGAAACCAAGTCCTGTAATTCCATCAACCGCGCTTAACTGCTCCAGAAGGGAATTGCCAAATTCTCCCTCCAGCGCTTTATTGACATTATCCTCATCCTCAAACAGGAATGGAAGCTCAAAAATGCCTAAATCTGGTACAAATCCGCCCAGTGCACCAGTTCCTACCCAGCCGATTTCCAGGTTATTATTCTGAACCATCTCAACACACTCAACCTCGTCGGTTGTCATATCGCCTGCATAAACCTCTACTTTAATCCGTCCGTCGCTGCCCTCCTCGACCAGCTTTTTAAAAGCATTCGCACCGTAATCATACGGAGAACCGGTTCCACATACATGTGCTACACGGATCGTCATCTCTGCTCCGGAAGTATCTACGCTGGAACCACTATCTGCTGCTTCGGTTCCGGCTGCAGATGCGGATGAAGAAGAATTTCCGCCTGAACACCCCGCCATTGCCATCGCTCCGATTACCAATGCCATCGTACCGCAAAGCCATCTCTTTTTCATAAAGTATCCTCCTTTATACTGTTTTTATGTGAACTCCCGAGGTACTTCTTTCCCTCAGAAGTACCTCCCTGTACCTTTAAACTCTTATTTTATTTCTATCGATTTAGCCTAATAAGAAACCTTCCGGGAATGGATCGTCCGGATCGAATAACCATGTACTCTCTCCCATCACAAACGCTCGTCCGCTGATCTCCGGTACTACTGCCGGAATTCCTGCCACCTCTGTCTCTTCAACGATATGGCAGTGGAACAAACTTCCAATCAGGCTCTCATGCACAAACGACTGTCCGACTGCCAGCTTTCCTTCTGCATGAAGAAGTGCCATCTTCGCTGATGTACCGGTTCCGCAAGGGCTTCGGTCAATCGCTGCCGGGGGAATGACAACTGCATTTTTTACATCCGAAACCCCTTCTGTACCCGGTTCGAAAAATTCCACATGCGTTACCTGGTTCATGATTTCCAGATACGGATGCTTGACTGTTACCTGCTCATTGATAAACTTTTTAAGATAATTTCCTTTTTCAACAATCTCTTTTGCATTTTCTTTATCCAGCTTTAAGCCCATTGCCGATGCCGGTACTAACGCAAATACATTTCCACCGTATGCGATGTCTAACGGAATCTCACCATATCCAGGAACCTGTACCTTTACATCCCGATTCATCACAAATGCCGGGGCATTTTTAAAGGATACCCGCACCGCCTTGCCATCTTTCACCTCAATTTTCACTTTTACCAATCCAGATGGTGTATCTAAGGTCGCATATGTATACGGTTCCTCCGCTTTTAAGAGTCCGCTTTCAATCAGTGCCGTTGAAACTCCGATCGTATCATGTCCGCACATCGGCATCCAGTTTCCAACCTCGTAATATAAAACACCAAAATCTGCCTCCGGATTGCATGGCTTGGTAACAATCGTTCCGGACATTACGTCATTTCCACGCGGTTCAAAACAAATTGCTTTTCTCATCCAGTCCTGTTCCTGCATCATATAGAGCATCTTTTCTTCCATCGTATTCCCCGGAATTTCCGGAAATCCCGATAAAATGGTTCGGGTTGGCTCTCCCTCTGTATGTGTCTCGATACAGGTTACTGCCTTTCTCCCCTTAATCTCCTGCAAACAAAATTCATTCTTTTTTTTCATAGGCTCCTCCGTATTAAAAATTTTGTCCGTTCTCTTTCAGTTTTCTGAAATCTCGTTGTTAAAATCATATCATGATGAAAACTTTCAAAAAACATCATTTTTAATACAAAGTTTTTTGTGTTTTGGTTATTATGATACATGACGTCAGTTAACAGTAGATACTTTCGGTTCTATCATAGTATACTTTTGGATACTTTTTCTATTTTCAAAGTTTTTCCACTTGCAATAATCATAACAACATTTTATTATGCTTTATATATTATCAGTCTATTAAAAATAGTTTAAAACAATAGTTGGACTATAGTCTAGTATTGATTCCATTTTGTTTTCACTAATTGAATACTCACGGGAAAGGAGGCATCTTCATGAGTGCTGAAAATCTTTTTACAACATCACGAATTGAAAACGTCAATCGGATCATTGCTGAACTTTACGACGATTCAATTCTTCTTGAAAAACGGATGGAGAGTTTTTTCCTGAACCTGAACAATATTGTTTTCTTTGAAAAAGCAAATTTTTTGTTTTACCAAAAGCAGGGACAGAATTACAAAACCCATTCCATCTACACCATCAACTGGAATGATGAACAGAAACGGCGGTATCAGGAAGAATACTGCCATATGGACGATGTTCTGTCGATTCTGGACTCCGACAGCAATGTAACTTTCCTGACCAACCAACTGTTCAATCAGGAGGTTCGAAAAAATTCTCTTTATTTTCAGGAATTTCTACTTCCCATGGGGCTGCATGATTCCATTGAAACGAATTTTTCGATTCGGAACCGGGATCTGCGGGGTGTGTTTTCCATCCACCGATCCAACGATAAAAAAAATTTCCTGCCAGATGAATTAAGCCTTGTCCGGTTATTCCAGCCGCATTTCTGCAACGTATTTAAAAATTACGGGCGGGAGCTCAACATCGGACGGGCATTTCATGTACTGGAAAATTACAACTGCATCGGAATCGGCTGTTTTGACGATAAACTGAATTTTATCGGGTGCAACACAACCTACCATACATACATGGAGAATCATGGATTTGCAGATTTATCCAACAATCCAATTTCCAACTGTTTTCGCTCTCTTTGCCGGCAGCTGCTCCGTTCCGGAAGCATCACCGGACAAAATATCGAATACAAGATGGAAAACAGCCCTTTGTTTCTGGAGGTAAGCCGCTCCCATCTTAAGGAGGGACCAGACAACGACTGCTTTGTATGTCTGTTCTTCGATTTATCCTATGTGATGGATCGTACTCTTTCCCAGATCAGCCGGGATTTTTCCCTGACGAACCGAGAAGTAAATGTTTTAAGCCTTTTACTGCGCGGCTATTCCAACGATCAGATATCTTCCACCCTCTTCGTCAGCATCCCTACTGTCAAAAAGCATCTGGCTTCCATTTATTCCAAAATGGAAATCAAAAGCCAGAAGCAAATTCTGGAACGCATTCATTTCTACGACAAATAATTTTCGCATTAATCTTGTTTAACCACGAAAAAAGGGAGTCCGCTCATCCTGCAGACTCCCTTTTTCGTGCTCCTTTTTTACTCTGGCTTTCCTCCCTGCTCTTCCTGGGTTTCTCTTTTTTCGTTCTTGATCTCCCAATGAATCAAAAATGTAAGCATTGCCCGAAGGACAATGATGGCTCCCAAAATTCCAAGTTCCGACCACTCTCGTACCACAACCGTCCTGAGTACCTCGCCGCCCATCTTAAATTCCAACGCCAGCGCAATTCCCTGTGCCAGATTCAGGCGGATCAGCTGACGCTTGTTTCGTATCCACTGAACAAAGCAGGATACCGCTGTCGAAACCAGCACAATGATTCCAAACAATTCTAGCATGACCGTGCATATCTGTACCAAATTCTCTAACAACCAGTCTAATACTTTAATTACTTCTCCCATTACCCCTTCCTTTCCAGGTATTCTTCCCTTCTCGCTTGTGCTAATTTTATCCATTTCCTGTAGCTCAGTAAATGCGTAAACCTACTGAACCGCTACAATTTTCTTTACTATACACGCCCCATTTCAAATATGCAACTTGATTTTTATTCTGTTTTCATCTTGACAATGAAACGTGAAACTGCTACAATCCAGCTATACAAACCATATTTGATTTGTGATAAATCTATTTTTAGTATATATGTTTTATTTCATTCATAAATATTCAGGAGGTTTTGATATGTTATTTCTCAGCGAACAAGAAATGTGGCAGTCCGTCACCTTAGAGGATGTCATGGACGCGATCGAAGATGCGTATGCGATTCACAAAAGTGGTAATTACAAGATGCCGGATCGTTTTATCGCACAGCGTGATAAAAATATGATGCTCTATATGCCGTGTTTTCTGGATTCCGTCATCGGTACAAAGATGTTATCTGAATTTCCGGACAATCCCTCTCTGGGAATTCCGTATCTGAACGGACTTATGATTTTAAATAACGCAAAGACCGGTCTGCCGAAGGCGATTATGAACGGAAGTGCCCTGACCGCAATGCGGACCGGTGCGGTCGGCGGTGTCGCACTGCGCTATCTGGCTCCAGAGGATGCTGCCTCAGTTGGTCTGGTTGGCTGCGGTATGCAGGGACTACACCAACTTCTCTATGCCTGCGAGGTGCGCCCGATCACAGATATTTATCTGTATGACGCATACGCTAAGGATCTTTCCGGCTTTATCGAGCGCTTATTGGCGCGTCTGGCATCGTTTGGAAAAAACGCCATCCAGATTCATACCTGCGCGGATACCCGTGAACTGGCTGAGCACAGCCGCGTCCTGATCTCCGCCACCCAAGCGGTCGATCCGGTCTACCCGGATGATGAAGAGCTGCTTCGCGGTAAATGCTTTGTTGCCATCGGCTCCTGGCGTCCGGAACGGCGCGAACTGCCGGATGCGGTGTGGAAACTCGTCAAGAACGCGTACACCGAGCTTCCGTATGCCTGCGAGGAGAGCGGCGATCTGAAAATTCCGCTGGAAAAGGGCGTTCTGACACAGGAGCGCGTCCACTTTATCGAGGATCTGATCGAAGATACCAAGCAGGGACATCCGCATGAGCAGAACGAGACCCGCTGCTTTAAATCAGTCGGCATGGGACTTTTTGATGTGCGGACGGCACAGCTTATCTATGAAAAAGCATTGGACAAAGGAATTGGACAAAAACTTAATTTCTAGGAAAAATGGTTGAAATAAAAAAGGCTGTATCACCCACCGCGCGCTTCCATGCGGCAGGCAATACAGCCTTTTTCTTATTGTTATTTGTGCATTAATTTTCCAGCATTTTTCTGAATCTATAGACTGGCAAATTTTTCGCTCCGTATTCTTCTCTACTTATTTATATAACGGATACTTCTCACACAGCTTCGTCACTTCTGCACGGATGTAATCTGCCTTGTTCTCGAAGTCGGTAGCTGCCAGCCAGATGCACTCTGCGATGACTTCCATGTCTTCTTCTTTGAGTCCACGGGTGGTAACAGCCGGAGTACCGATGCGGACACCGGAGGTAACGAACGGGCTTCTCGGGTCGTTCGGAACGGTGTTTTTGTTCAGGGTAATGTATACTTCATCGCAGCGGTTCTGCAGCTCTTTACCGGAAATATCCATGCCGCGCAGATCAACTAACATCAGGTGGTTATCGGTTCCGCCGGTCAGAATCTTGAATCCCTGCTTCTGAAGTGCGGCTGCCAGCGCTGCTGCATTCTTCTTTACCTGAAGCTGATACTCTTTAAATTCTGGCTTCAGCGCCTCGCCGAAGCAGACTGCCTTGCCAGCGATGATGTGCTCTAACGGACCGCCTTGGGTTCCCGGGAAAATCGCCTTGTTGAAGTTGAACTTCTCAGCTGCTTCCTTATTTGCCAGAATCAGACCGCCTCTCGGTCCGCGCAGTGTCTTATGAGTGGTTGTCGTAACAACATCTGCATACGGAATCGGGCTCTGGTGAAGACCGGCTGCTACCAGACCAGCGATATGAGCCATATCGACCATCAGGTATGCGCCTACTTTGTCTGCAATTTCACGGAAACGTTTGAAATCAATCTCTCTTGCATAGGCACTTGCACCTGCAATGATCAGCTTCGGTTTTGCTTCCAGTGCAATGCGCTCTACCTCTTCGTAATCAATCACGCCATTGTCATCGACACCATACGGCACAATGTTGAAATATAAACCGGAGAAATTGACAGGGCTTCCGTGTGTCAGATGTCCGCCGTGATCCAGGTTCATGCCCATAACAGTATCACCCGGCTTCAGCATTGCGATAAATACCGCCATGTTTGCCTGCGCGCCGGAATGCGGCTGTACGTTTGCATAATCACAGCCAAACAGCTTTTTCGCTCTCTCGATCGCGATGGACTCTACAACATCGACACACTGGCATCCGCCGTAGTAACGTTTTCCCGGATATCCCTCCGCATATTTGTTGGTTAATACCGATCCCATCGCCATCATAACCGGCTCCGATACAATATTCTCCGAAGCGATCAGCTCCAGGTTTCTTCTCTGACGGGCCGCCTCTGCTTCAATGGCTTCTCCCACTTCCGGGTCTGCCTCTGTAATGAACTTCATTACCTCATCTACCATGTCTGTTTCTCCTATTCTTTTCTGTCATCCATACAAAATCATCAAGTGGATTTTTCATATATAAATATAAAAACCACACTTTTGTCTCTCCGGATTTTTTATTTAAAAAAGCCTTTTTCAAGTCTCATTAAATACGCTCACTATTTCGCAATTTTTTGAATTTCTCTGCTCATTTACTTCGCCATCTGTCAAAAGCAAACAAGCTCATTCTGTCACCAGACGCTTCTTATGCCAGCAGCGCTTCCGCCATCTGCTCCAGCGACGGAATATCGCTCTCCTTGAGCGCCCCGCGAACCGTAACGACCGGTTCAACCACCGTGATCTCCTTCATCGCATCCAGCATTCCCTTCATCGTGCGCGCTGCACTCGGCGCCCAGGAACCGTTTTCAATCAGGGCAACGGTGCGTTTCTGGTAATTCTTGCTCTGTAAGTGGTGCAGGAAATCTGCCATAACCGGCATCACACCCGCGTCATAGGACGGTGCTGCCAATACAATTTTTCCATACCGGAATGCATCTTCCAGCGCCTCCGCCATATCACCGCGCGCCAGATCCGCGATTGCCACCTTCGGGCATCCTTTTTTCTCAAGAATTTCCTTGCATTTCTTCGCCGCATCCTCGGTATTGCCATGCAGGGACGCATATGCGATAAATACACCCTCAGACTCGACGCCGTAGCTGCTCCAAATCTGGTATTTTTCAAGCACATGACCGATCGTCTCTTTCAGAACCGATCCATGCAGCGGGCAGATGAGCTGGATCTCAAGACCGGCTACTTTCTTAAGAAGTGTCTGCACCTGCATTCCATATTTTCCTACAATATTGAAATAATAGCGTCTCGCCTCGCAGTCCCAGTCCTCATCCACATCAAGCGCACCGAACTTGCCGAAACCGTCGGCGCTGAACAGCACCTTGTCGCAGGAATCATAGCTTACCATAACCTCCGGCCAGTGTACCATCGGTGCCATGACGAACGTCAGCTCATGGCGCCCCAGTTTCAGGGTATCGCCCTCCTTGACCGTCAGCGCACGGCTGGTATCAAGATCAAAGTACAGTTTCAGCATCGGAAATGTCTTCGCATTGCCTACCAGTGTGATTTCCGGGTACCGTTCTACGACTGCCTGGATACTTGATGCATGATCCGGCTCCATGTGGCTGATTACCAGATAATCCGGGGTTCTTCCAGCCAGTGCGGTTTCCAGATTTTCCAGAAATTCCGTCTGTTTGCGCTTGTCTACCGTATCCATGATCGCGATCTTTTCATCCATAATCACGTATGAGTTATATGAAATACCATTTGGCACCTGATACTGCCCCTCAAACAAGTCAATGTCATGGTCGTTTACACCGATGTAGCGAATATCTTCTGTGATCATTTCCTGCTTCCTCCTGTTCTTTTCGCAGCTGCTCCATCTCTTTACAGCTGCCTCTTTTTGTTCTCACAGGCATCCCGCATCCTGCTGTCAGCCTGCCTTATGATTTCATCCGTTACCTCTGACTCTGAATCAGTCTTTCTCCTCAATCGCCATAATCATATCCACGCGTCTCTGATGGCGTCCGCCCTCAAATTCTGCGTTGATCCACTCGTCAACGATCATCTTCGCAAGCTCACTTCCTACCACGCGGGCGCCGAAGCAGAGTACATTGGCATCGTTATGGCGGCGGGACATCACCGCTGTGTACGGCTCGCTGCACACGCAGGCGCGCACGCCTTTTACCTTGTTAGCTGCCAGTGAAATACCAAGACCGGTACCGCAGATTGCGATACCCAGATCGGCTTCGCCGGAAACAACTGCACGACCTACCTTCTCTCCATAAACTGGATAATCACAGCTCTCGCTGCTGTCTGTACCCAGATTTAACACTTCGATTCCTTTTTCTTTCAGGAAATCCACAATAATGTTCTTCAGTTCTACCGCCGAATGGTCATTTCCAATCGCAATTTTCATCTCATCTTCTCCTCATCTGACTGACTTCCGGAACAAATGATATAGTCCGGTCATTATGGAATCATTTTAGTAAAGTTGCCGGGCAATGTCAAGACTGTGAAAATCTCAGAAATACATAAAAAGAGCGCAGAGGAAGCTCTTTCGCACTTCTCCGCGCCCTATTGTTTCTTCTATATAATAGTTATAAATCCGCCGTAAGACGTTTTCCGCTTACGCGCTATGGACAGCCGAAGCCGTCAGCTTGCCATCCGAAAGCCCGATCTCTATCGTATCGCCCGCACGGACGCCGTCCGCCAGAATCAGCTTCGCTGCCAGTGTCTCAACGTTCTTCTGCAGGTACCGTTTCAGCGGTCTTGCACCGTAAACCGGATCGTAGCCATTTTCAATGATGAAATCCTTTGCCTCGTCCGTCAGGGCAATCTTTAACTCCTTATCCGCCAGACGTTTGTTGACATCTGCAATCAGAAGCTCAATGATGCCTCCGATGTTGCCTTTCGTCAGCGGCTTAAAGAGAATAATCTCATCCAGACGGTTCAGGAACTCCGGACGGAAGTGCGCTCTCAAGTCATGCATAACGGAGCTTTCCGCCTCCGGCTTGATCTGTCCCTTTTCATCGATGCCGTCCAGCAGATACTGGGAACCGATGTTGGAGGTCATAATCAGGATCGTATTCTTGAAATCGACAGTTTTGCCGGTCGAATCCGTGATACGTCCATCATCCAGAACCTGCAGCAGGACGTTAAATACATCCGGGTGCGCTTTCTCAACCTCATCGAAGAGGACAACGGAATACGGTTTGCGCCGTACTGCCTCGGTCAGCTGACCGCCCTCGTCATATCCGACATATCCTGGCGGCGCTCCGATCAGACGGGAAACGGAATGTTTCTCCATGTATTCACTCATATCGATACGAACCATGTTGTTCTCATCGTCAAATAATGCCTCCGCCAGCGCTTTTGCAAGCTCTGTCTTGCCGACACCGGTCGGACCTAGGAACAGGAACGAACCGATTGGTTTCGTCGGATCCTTGATGCCCGCTTTGGAACGGATAATCGCCTCCGTTACCTTGGTAACGCCCTCATCCTGTCCGATGACACGTTTATGCAGCAGTTCGTCCATATGCAGGGTCTTGCTGCGCTCGCTCTCGGTCAGTTTGGCAACCGGAATACCGGTCCACTTCGAAATAATCCGGGCAATCTCATCCTCGGTGACACTCTCATGTACCAGACTGAGATCCTGATTTTTCACTTTCTCTTCCTCTTCCGCCAACTGTTTCTGCAGTTCCGGCAGCTTGCCGTACTGGAGTTCAGCCGCTTTGTTTAGGTCATATGCCTGCTGCGCTGCCTGAATCTCGCCATTTACATGCTCAATCTCTTCACGCAGTTTGGACAGCTTATCAACGGAAGATTTTTCATTCTCCCACTGGGCTTTCTGGGTCGAAAAGCTGCTCTTGAGCTCTGCCAGTTCTTTCTGCAGTTCTGCCAGGCGATCCTGACTTAAGCGGTCAGTCTCTTTCTTAAGCGCAGCCTCTTCAATCTGCAGCTGCATGATACGTCTCGACAGTTCATCCAGCTCCGCCGGCATTGAATCCATCTCTGTCTTGATCATCGCGCACGCTTCATCAACCAGGTCGATCGCCTTATCCGGAAGGAAACGATCCGTGATATAACGATCCGAGAGGATTGCCGCCGATACAAGCGCAGAGTCGGTAATCTTGACCCCGTGGTAAACCTCATATCTCTCTTTCAGACCACGCAGAATGGAAATCGTATCTTCCACGGTCGGCTCATCAACGTGAACCGGCTGGAAACGACGTTCCAGAGCTGCGTCTTTTTCGATGTATTTACGGTACTCATCCAGGGTCGTCGCACCGATACAGTGCAGTTCACCTCTAGCCAGCATAGGCTTCAGCATATTCCCGGCGTCCATCGCGCCCTCGGATTTGCCCGCGCCGACGATCGTATGCAGCTCATCGATAAACAGAATAATCTGTCCCTCGCTCTTCTTGACCTCGTCAAGCACCGCTTTCAGTCTCTCTTCGAACTCGCCGCGGTACTTCGCGCCCGCCATCAGAGCACCCATATCCAGGGCAAACAATTTCTTGTCCTTCAAGCCCTCCGGGACATCGCCGCGCACGATACGCTGTGCCAGTCCTTCGACAACGGCTGTCTTACCGACGCCAGGTTCACCAATCAGAACCGGGTTGTTTTTCGTCTTTCTGGAGAGAATCATAACCACGTTACGGATCTCACCGTCACGGCCGATGACCGGATCGAGCTTCTGATCTCTCGCACGTTCCACCAGATCGTAACCGTATTTATTTAAAGTGTCATACGTTGCCTCCGGATTATCGCTGACAACACGCTGGTTGCCGCGCACGGTCGAAAGCGCCTGCAAAAAGCTCTCTTTCGTAATGCCGTAGAGACGGAACAGTTCCTTGACCGCCTTATTCGGCTGTTTTAACATCGCCAGAAATAAGTGCTCGACGGAAACATACTCGTCCCCCATCGCCTTGGCTTCGTCCTCCGCGTTCACCAGCACCTTGTTGGCATCGTTGGAGAAATACACCTGACCGCCGGATACCTTCGGCAGCTTTCCAATCGCCTGCTGCACCTCATCACGGAACTGGTCGCCCGAGATTCCCATCTTTGTTATTAATTTAAAAATCAAGCTGTCTTCCACAGTCAAAAGACTGTACAGCAAATGTTCCTGATCAATCTGCTGGTTTCCATATTCATACGCCAGCTTTTCCGTATTTTGAACGGCTTCCAGAGACTTCTGGGTAAATTTACTGATATTCATAAACCTGCCTCCTTTCGAACAATCTGTGAAAACCTTTTGGTCTTCTTTTGTTCTAGCAGTAATATAACACTTGTTGTTAGCACTGTCAAGAGTAGAGTGCTAATTTTTTATGAAGAATTTGTGAAAACATTTTTAGATGCTGCCGTTCACGCATTGTGCAAACTTTTTATATAATAACGGTTATTAAAATAATTAGCACACCGCATTCTCATCACTAAGTAACGAGAATGCGGTGTGCCGTTCTTCAAATCCTATTTTGTAAAATATTTCTCTTTAATGATCTCCACCGGCATCTGCTGTCCTGTCCAGAGTTCAAAGGATGCAGCTCCCTGATAGAGAAGCATGTACATACCGTTGCTGGTCTTGCAGCCTGCCGCTCTTGCTTCGCGCAGTAAACGGGTCTCCTGAGGATTGTAGATGACATCGAATACGAACAGGTCTTTGTGGAACATCGTTGTATCAGTAATGATCGTGTTGTCTGTCTTCGGAGCCATGCCGACGGAAGTACCATTTACCAGAATCGCGCTGTCTGCGATGGACTGGCGCAGGATCTCCGGATCGGAGTAATCATGCAGGGTTACCTTGCACCCTGTGCGCTCGTTCAGTTTCTTTACAATCTCCTCGGCTCTCGGATAGAACGCGTCCTTGACGTTAAATACGTTAATTTCTGCCACGCCGTCTAAAGCTGCCTGTACAAGAATCGCGGTTGCGGCGCCGCCAGCGCCTAAAAGCGTCATTTTCTTGCCAATGATGTCTACACCATTTTCTGCAACTGCACGCATAAATCCGACGCCATCGGTCGTATAAGCAGTCAGAACACCGTCGTCGTTGACAATCGTATTGCAGGCGCCGGAAATCTCGGAAGCCGGTGAAACCTTGTCTGCCAGCTTGCACATGATATTTTTGCCCGGCATCGTGATATTCCAGCCGCGCGCGCCCATCGTCCGCAGTCCCTCAACCGCCTGCGGCATCTTCTCTTCCGGCACATCAAACGCCAGATATGTATAATCCAGACCCAACTGGCTGCACGCCTCGTTGTGCATCTCCGGCGAAACACTGTGTGCGACCGGGCTTCCCAGTAAACAAAGTAAACCTGTGTGTCCTGTGATATGATTCGACATCTTTTTCCCCTTTCGTTTTCTCTGTCAGAACTTTCTGAGCAGTCACATTATTTAAACTTCTTCACCTGTGCAATGATCTCCTCGCAGATCTCATTCGCTGATTTTCCATCGGTCGCGATCACAATATCCGCTGCCGCTTCATACGCCGGTCTGCGCTTCTCCATCAGTTCGGAAACATATTCCACTGTCTTATTATTTTCCAGAAGCGGACGGTCATGGTTCTCTTTGACACGCTCCAGAATCGTCTCCGGCTTCGCGGTCAGAAGTATAACCTTGCCGCTCTTTCGCATCTCCTGTACATTGACCTCGCGCATCGCTACGCCGCCGCCGCAGGATACAATCTTGTTCTTCTCGTTTCCTACCTCTTTAAGCAGGTTTGTCTCCTCGTTGCGGAAATATTCCTCGCCGTGCAGATCGAAGATCTCGGAAATGCTCATGTTGTTCTTTTTCGCGATCATTTCATCCATTTCCACCACATCCATCGCAAAGGTATTCTGCAGTGCATTCGAAACGGTGCTCTTTCCGACTCCCATAAATCCGATCAGGAAAATATTGAATCCAAACAACTCATGGGACTGGATCCGTTTGCTCCGGTAGAGGACGCTGTCGTAAACTGCCATGATTGACTTTTTGTATTCATAATCATCCAGCTTCGCAAGCATCTTGCTCTTCTTGCGCTCTTCCTCCTCTGCCTGATAAATCGGAAGTCCGTTTTTCTGTTTATAATTTGTAATCTCCTGGATAATCTGGCAGCGCATCCGCAGGGCATCGATCAGAATCTCGTCGCACATGTCCAAATCATTTCGCAGCTTCTTTAATTCATCCATCTGTCTCATCCTTCTTCACTTGTATTCATTCAAATCACTTTTGCACTTTACATTGAAAGTGTGTTTTATTATTATACCCGAATCAGGATATGAACGCAAGTGCTAATGCGGAATAGCAGGTATAACTGTGGGGGCTATCGTTTAATTAGATTCCCAGCTTCTCCTTCATGTAATCCACCGGTGTTGATTTTCCTGTATACAGTTCAATCGCGATCAGCGCCTGGAACAGCATCATGCTCATGCCGTTGTATACGCGGGTGCAGCCAGCTTCTTTGGCCTGCTTCATCATCACGGTCTCACGCGGTGCATATACCGTATCAGTTACGATCAGATCCTTGCGGAAATAGGACGGATCCGGGATATTGGACAGATCCTCCAGCGGGTGCATACCAACGCCGGTTGCATCACAGAAAATGTCTGCTTCGTGCATTTTCTCTTTTAAGAGTGCCAGATCGCCCAGGTCATGCATCTCGGCCTTGCAGTTAGAGTTCTTGTTGATGATATCAACGATCTCCTCGCCGCGTGCATAGAATTTATCTTTGATATTGAAGATATGCAGCTCTGCAATGCCGTCCAGTGCGCCGCGTACTGCGATAGCGGTCGCTGCACCGCCGGTACCGATGAGAACCATCTTCATTCCCTTGAAATCAATGCCTTCTTCCTTGATTCCCTGCCAGTAACCCATACCGTCAGTGTTGTAACCCTTCAGGTATCCGGTTACATTGCCGTCTTTGTCACGGGTGTTGACTACAGTGTTGATCGCGCCGCACAGCTTTGCAGCCTCGTCTACCTCATCCAGATATTTGTGAACGACGGTCTTGTTCGGCATGGAGATGTTGGAACCCAGCATCTTCAGCGCACGGATACTCTCAACTGCTGCTTCCAGGGTATCGTTGTCTACCTCGAACGCAAGCTGGATAACATCGTCGCCATTCTTGTCATAGGCAAGGTTGTGGGTGGTCGGAGACTGTGTATGACGGATCGGGTAAGCCATTAATCCTACTAATTCGGTATGTCCTGTAATGTTTGGCATGATAATTTCCTCTTTTCTTCTCTATTTTTTATAATCAAATAAAACGATATCATTCGTTCAGCGAACAGTCAGAATCTTTCAAATGCGATATTCAATTTCTTACTCCAACGGTGCCAGCTCTAAAAATCCTCTCGCTTCCAGCACGTTCAGAATCGCACGTCCTTCCATCGTTCCCTCCATGATACGGCGGGCGCGGACAGAGTCTCCGATCGGGTAAATGAAGGTATCTGTGTTGTCAAATGCCTCTTCAAGCTGTGCCAGAATCGGATTGTTGGCGCGCATTCCCAGACAGTTGAAGCCGAGGTCAAAGTTCAGATCCTCGATCGTGCCATCCGGCAGCTTCACGGTAAATGCGTTTTCTTTGACTTCCTGCAGCGCAGTATTCACATACTCTTTCACACCATATTTGTCGTGTGTCTCACGCATGGAACATTTCGTGATCGGATCTGCCAGCATACCAATCTGCGGGAGCATATCCACGATAGTACACTCCGCGCCGCGCGGTGCGAAATACTCCACAACATCCAGACCAACAGAGCCGCCGCCGACTACAACCACTTTTTTGCCCTTGCAGAAATCTTCCGGGTATTCTCCGGCTTTTACTTTCTGAATCATCTCGAAAATGGTATCGACATGACCGGCTGCGATGTTTTCCTTGAGTCCCTTGATCGGCGGAACGACTGGAACGGAACCGGTTGCGTTGACAATGATATCCGGCTTGAACTGTTTGATCTTGTCCACGGTTGCCTCGCAGTTCAGAAATACATACAGATTTTTCAGTCTCTTCGCACGTGCTTCCAGATATTTCGGGAAGTCTTTCATACGGTTCTTGCTTGGCAAGTCAGAGATAAAGGTGGAAAGTCCGCCTAATTTACCACTCTTTTCTAATAAGAATACGTTGCATCCAACCTCGGCTGCCGTGCAGGCTGCTTCCAGACCGGCTGTACCGCCGCCGACTACAACTACGTTGCAGTTTTTATTGACTTTCAGCTTCTTGTAGATATCGCCCTCCGGAACAGCCGGGTTGACGGTACAGCGAATTGGACGGTTGACGCCGATTCGGTTGCCCGCACAGCCAACGTTACAGGAGATACATTTACGGAGAATCTCTTCCTCGCCGTTCTGCACCTTGCTGACCCAGTTCGGCTCTGCAATGAGTCCGCGTCCCATGCCGACAATATCGACATCGCCGCTCTCCAATACTTTCTCAACGACCTCCGGATCGCGGTAGTTGCCCGCATTGATAACCGGTTTACCAAATTTATCCTTCACGGCTCTTGCCATGTAGGAACGCCAGCCATCCGGCAGAAAGTTCGAGTCAATCTGATACTGTAAGGACGGGTTCAGACCGCAGGATACATCGTACATATCTACGTACTCATCCAGATATTCGAGGTATTCCAGTGTGTCTTCCAGCGTGTTGCCGCCCGGCACGCGCTCTTCCGCAGAGATACGGACGATGATCGGGAACCACGGACCTACATTTTTCCGCACCTCTTCCAGAACCATCTTCGGGAAACGGAGACGATTCTCGACAGAGCCGCCGAATTCATCGGTTCTTTTGTTGTAATACGGGGAAATAAACTGACTCATCAGATAAGAATGACCGCAGTGGATCTCAATCGCATCAAATCCGATCGCCTGTACACGTTTCGCCGCCTCGCCGTATTTTTTTACGGTCGTCAGGATCTCTTCCTTTGTCATCGGACGCGGAATCTCGCCGCCTGCCTTGGTCGGGATATTGGAGGAAGACACCGTCTCCATACCGGTTCTGGCAGAGGATGCAGAAGCACCCGCATGGTTGACCTGAATCGCTACCATCGCGCCATTCTTATGAAGATTCTCGACTAACTGATAGTAACGCGGCATAAAGCTGTCGTGATCGATGCGGATCTGGCTTGTGCCATTGGAACCAACCGGATATTCGATATTGGCATTCTCCAGAATAATCAGACCAGTTCCTCCCTTGGCACGCAGGGAATAATAATTCATATGGCGGTTGCTCATCTCACCGCTCGTCTCGCCATAGTTAGTACCCATCGGCGTCATGGCAACACGGTTTTTGATCGTCATGCGCTTAATGGTAATCGGTTCAAAAATTTTCGGGTATTTGCTCTTCATGATGAAATTCTCCTTCTCCATTGCATGAGAGGCATCCCTGTGTTTGTGACACTTTTATCTTAACCGTTTTGCTTAAAAATTAACAATATCTTTCAAGTAAATTTTCAATACGTTTTTGCTATCGGTTTCCCGTTCCGCCTGCAGACCGTCCTGACGCGCCTGCTGTTTCATATATTCAATAAAGCGTTCCACCGCCGGAAGCCGGTAGCGTTCTTTCATCCAGAACATAAAAATCTGGTGATAAATGTCCAGATTTTCAATCGGGTGAATGCAGACTCCCTGAGAAAGCTCCAGAATGTCCGTGCGCGGCATCAGTGCGATGCCAAAACTCTCCCGCACCAGTGCGACGATCGAATATTCGTCCGGACACTCCACAATGATGTCCGGCTGGATGTTGTATTTCGCATAGAGCGCGCGGGTGCGCGTCCCCATCCAGGAGTCCTTATCGTATCCAATTACCGGATACCGGTTCAGCTCCGCAAATGGAATACTCTCCCGCTCTGCCAGCGGATGATCCTTCGGCGTGATGATGACAAGCTTCTGGTTCGCCACCGGGAAAAATTCCATGTCATCCTTTTCCAGACAGCCGCCAAAGCCTACATCTAATTCACCCGTTTTTACCTTTTTTGCAATCGCCGGTGTGTGATTCTGCCAGAAATTAAACACAACCTTTTGATTTTCCGGCTGTTCTAAAAAGAGCTTGACCCGGTGCGGGATATAGTGACCGGCCAGCGGAAACACGTAACCGATGTCGATCTTTCCCCCATTCATCGAAATTTCCCGCATTTTCCCGACCGCTATGTGGCAGTCTGTGAGAATCCGGTCCGCGTACTCCAAAAACATCTTCCCCGCCTTCGTCAGGGTCACCCCGCGCCCTTCTTTTTCAAAGAGCGTCACGCCCAGCTCATTTTCCAGTGACGCCATCGACCGGCTCAGGGATGGCTGTGATATATATAATTCTTCCGCCGCCTGATGATAATTTTCCAGATTCGCTATCTTCTGAAAATATAAAATCTGATTCAATGTCATTCCTAACGTCCCCCGTCTTTATGTATCTTCGTATTAACTCTTCGCAATATCAGCCGTAAATGCATCACACCAAACTTCCATAATCGTTACTGTTCACGCATACGTGCCCAGTAACGGAATTTGCCGTGGCTTCGCATTTAAATACGGCAAATTCCTGCTGCCACCACGTTTTCTTACGGCACTTTCGGTTCCAAAAGTGCCTACCCGTGAACAGTAACCCATAATCATATTTATAACACATTAATGCTTAAAATGCATTGTTTTTTTGCTATAAAAGTATTAGACTTCGGCTATAATAATTATTAGAATAAAGGCATCAAACGTGTTATTTTTCTAACACTAAAACAGAACTTTTTATATCGGCATCTCCTTTGTGTTTGTGACAGAACATCAGCCATCATCCGCCCGGTTTCCGAAACGGCAGCACGACAGGCGGATCTTGAATTAAGGAGAAAATCATGAACAAGAAATATCTGCCAAGTGCACTTATCATGTACTTAAACTACTTTATCCATGGCGTCGGCTGTTCGATTCTCGGACAGGCAGTCATCAAGGAAGCGCTTGCCGCAGCCTGGGGCGTTGAGGCAATGGCGATCACCGCGATTTCCGCTGCTTTAGGACTCGGACGTCTGATTGCACTTCCATTTGCCGGACCACTTTCCGACAAACTGGGACGCCGCATCTCAACCGCGATCGGCAGCGCCTCCTACGCGGTTTACCTGATTGGACTTGCTTTCGCTTTCAGCGCCGGACAAAACGGCGGCTATCAAATCGCTTATGTATGTGCAATCATCGGAGGTATCTCCAATTCGTTCCTTGATACCGGTATCTATCCGGCGGTTGCCGAGATTATCAGCAGCGCTCCGGGTGTCGCTACCATGGGAATCAAATTTTTCATTGCGATCGCGCAGATGCTTCTGCCGTTCGTACTCGGTGTTGCTGTGACAACCACCGCCACCGGCATGGTATCTTACAATCCGTTATTTATCGGATGCGGTATTATTTACGCTGTTTTATTTGTACTTATTTTCCTGTTCCCGCTGCCAGATTCTGAGCAGAAGGCAGAGGGCAAATCCGAGGGACTCATCGCCAGCTTAAAACACACAAATTTTTCGTTTGAGTCCATCGCCATGATCGTGATTGGTTTCACCTGCACCGGTACCTTCCAGTTATGGTTAAACTGCGCGCAGAACTTCGCAAAAGAAAATGCAGGCTGGGCGAACCCGTCCATCATGCAGACCTACTATTCCGCAGGTACCCTGATGGCGCTCGTTGTCACCTCCCTGCTGACCCGTAAAATCAAGGATGTACGTTTCATCCTCGTTTACCCGGTTATCTGCCTCGTTACTTTGGTTGCCGTACTCATCGGTCACAGCCAGACCCTTATGATTGCAGGCGCTTTCATCATCGGCTGGGCAGGCGCGGGCGGTCTGTTACAGATTGTAACCTCCGTCTGCAACATGCTGTTCCCGAAGATCAAGGGAACCGTAACCGCACTGGTTATGATTGCTTCTTCCTTATGTAATTACACAATTTTGACTGCCGCTTCCAAAATGGCACCATCCCATGTTATGATAATGAATATCGTACTGACTGCCATCGGCGTTCTCTTGGGACTCTTTGTCAATGCCCGCTACGCGAAAATGATGTCTCTGGCAGAAAGCGACGAATAAATATTTATTGATAAAATGAAAGGATTCTCTGATTATGAATACTATCAAAGTTAGAAATATCGAAATCGGCTCCGGCACACCGAAGATCATCGTTCCGATCGTAGGCGTTACCAAACAGGAAATCATCGACGAGGCCAAAACGTTTGATTCTATTCCGGTTGATGTGGTAGAATGGCGTGTAGACTGGTTCGAAGATGTCTTTGATTTTGAGAAGGTAGAAGACGTCTTAAAGGAACTGCGTGCCGTTCTCGGCGAGACTCCGATTCTGATGACCTTCCGTACCTCCAAAGAGGGCGGCGAGAAATCCATCGAGCCGGAAGATTACGCAAAGCTGAACATCAAGGCAGCTCAGACCGGCTATGTCGATTTCATTGACGTAGAGATCTTTACCGGCGACGCAATTGTAACCAAGATCATCGACGGCGCACATGCGGCTGGCGTGAAAGTCATCGCTTCCAACCATGACTTCCACAAGACGCCGGAGAAATCCGACATCATCTACCGCCTGCGTAAGATGCAGGATATGAATGCAGATATCCCGAAGATCGCAGTTATGCCGCAGAACAAGAAAGATGTTTTAACACTTCTCTCTGCCACTGAGGAAATGACTTCCCTCTATGCGGACCGTCCAATCATTACCATGTCGATGGCTGGCACCGGCGTTATCAGCCGTCTCTGCGGCGAGGTATTTGGTTCTTCCATGACCTTCGGCGCTGCCAAGAAAGCATCCGCACCGGGTCAGATGGGCGTAAAGGATCTGGAGACTGTACTGGGACTGCTTCACAGTGCGATGTAATATCTGGCTTATCCAGTTATTCGGTTACTGTTCACGCTAACGTGCCCAGTAACTGAATTTGCCGTGGCTTCGCATTTAAATACGGCAAATTCCAGCTGCCACCACGCTATCTTACGGCACTTTCGGTTCCAAAAGTGCCTATATTATACTTTTAGCCACCTATTTTTTTACTCCCGGAAATCCCTGTACCTGCGGGTACGGAGGGATTTTCCGCGAGACACTCAAGACCTGCTACCTCCATCGCAGGTCTATTATTGTTATCAAGCGGCACATCCGTTTTCAAACGTGCCTGCATAAACAGCAACCTATTATCCGTATTTACAAGGGGATTATTCATGAAAAAAACACTTCACTGGCTGGATGAAAACCTGGAAGAATTTCTGCTGGTTGTCATGCTGGCTGCGATGACACTCATTATGGGAATCCAGATATTTTCCCGCTACGCGCTTGGGCAGTCGCTGTCCTGGTCCGAGGAGGTTACCCGTTTTCTCTTTATCTGGAGCGGTTTTTTAAGCGTCAGCTATTGCAGCAAAAAGTGCCTGTCTATCAAGATCGAACAGTTCGTCGCTGCCTTTCCACGCAGAGGTAAGGCTCTTTTTAAGGTTGTCAACCACACCTTTGAGCTGATTTTTTTCCTCTATATGATCCCATTTGCATACTCTTACATGATGTCCACCATTCACAGCGGACAGTTATCCCCCGCCTGCGGGATTCCGATGTACTATATTCAGGCAGCGCCGTTTGTTTCCTTTCTTCTGGTAACATTCCGCATTCTGCAGCGCTGGATCATCGAATTTAAGGTTGCCCGCGGCGAAGATGTCTACGATCCGGCCCACCCGGAGCGCAATACACCGGAATCCTTTATCCATGCAAATGCAGATATGCCGGAAAAGGAATCCAATGAAATCGAATCTCTCATCGAGGCAAATACACCATCTGGAAAGGAGGAACACTGATGCCTGCTGCTCTCTTATTTGTTATCTTTGTCGTGCTGCTTGTCATCGCGATCCCGGTATCGATCACGCTCGGTATCGCCTCGGTTCTCCCTTCCGTTTTTGACCCGTCCTTCACGGTCGGCGCTAAGTATCTGATCCGCGCCATGTTCGGCGGACTGGATTCTTTTCCCCTGCTCGCCGTGCCGATGTTCGTCTTATCCGGCATCATCATGGCAAAGGGCGGTATTTCCAAGAAACTGTTTGACGTATTCGCCTTCTTTCTTGGCAATTTTACCGCCGGTATGCCATGCGCGGTCATCGTGACCTGCCTCTTCTACGGCGCTATCTCCGGCTCTGCCCCGGCAACCGTCGCAGCCGTCGGAAGCATGACGATCCCGATTTTAAGCGCCCTCGGCTATGACCGGACTTTCTCTACCGCGATCGTGGCAGTCGCAGGCGGTCTGGGCGTTATCATTCCGCCGAGTATCCCGTTTATCATGTACGGCATGGCGTCCGGTGCCTCTGTCAGCAGCCTGTTCTTAGCCGGCGTCATTCCGGGTCTGATGATTGGTCTGCTCCTGATGCTGTATGCCATCTATCACTGCCGACGTTACGGTGAAGATAGAGAAAAAATCCACGCTGAAATCCATCTGCTGCACGAAAAAGGACTGTTCCGGGTGCTGCGCGAAAGCTTTTTCGCTCTCTTAAGCCCGGTCATCATCCTTGGCTGTATCTACAGCGGCATCGCCTCCCCCACGGAAGCAGCGGTTATCTCCGTTTTCTATGCCCTGTTTGTCAGCCTGTTCCTCTACCGGACCATGAAATTCCGGGATATCCCGCCAATTTTTGTGGAAGCGATCCGCACATTCACACCGATCCTCTTTATTCTGGCAGCTTCCACGGCATTTTCCAGAGTCCTGACCCTGATGCAGGTGCCGCAGGCGGTCAGCAGCTTTATCCTGGAACATTTCAACAGCCCGGTCATGATCCTGCTTGTCATCAACCTGTTCCTGCTTATCGTGGGAATGGTCATGGATACAACCCCGGCGATCCTGATTCTGACCCCGATCCTGCTCCCGATCGTGACAGCGATCAACATGGATCCGGTCCAGTTCGGTGTGATCATGGTTGTCAATCTGGCAATCGGCTTCGTAACCCCGCCGATCGGCGTCAACCTCTTTGTCGCCAGCTCCCTGACCGACGTCCCGATCATGGCGATCGCCAAAAAAGCGATGCCAATGATTGGATTGTTCCTGGTGGCGCTGCTGCTGATTACGTTTATACCGGCTTTGTCGCTGGGATTGTTATAATGCTGAATGGACGCTTGGAAATGTTGAAGTTCTGAAAGATTTCATATAACGACCTGCTTCACGCTTTCAGGCTGTGAATGGAATATTTCACATATGAAATGGATGTTTTTAAATTTGAAAGGATCTCCCATTATGATTTATATTTCAAACCTAGTGTCCCGCCGATGCCGGACTTCTTCCCGATTCGCTGCGGCGCTCATTTCTTCCTCGGTTCTTTTATTCGGTGCCTCGCTCGCGCTGAGCGGCTGCGCCTCCAGCAAGGAAGAACAGCGCTATTCCTGGCCACTGGCGACCGCCAGCCCGGAGGACACGGTAACGCAGCTGTTTGCCGAAAAATTTGCGGAGGAAGTACATGACTTAAGCAACGGCGCAATGCGGATTCAGGTTTACGCCAACTCCACACTCGGCGGTGACCGCGACCTGCTCGAAACGTGCGCGGACGGCGATATCCCGTTTGTCGTGCAGAACACCGCCCCTCAGGTTTCTTTCATGAAGGATCTCGCCGTTTTTGACCTTCCATGCGTCTTTGATTCGCTGGATGACTGCCGCAAAAAGCTGGATGATCCGGATTTTTACAATCTCATCAGCCAGGTGTACACCGACGGCGGTTACCACCTGCTCGGCATGGCAGATCAAGGATTCCGCATCATGAGCACAAATAAACCAGTTTACTCCCTGGCGGATTTCAAAGGGCAGAAAATCCGTACCATGGAAAACAGCTATCATCTCGCATTCTGGAAAGCAATCGGCGCCAATCCGACGCCGATGACCTTCAGCGAGGTGTATATCGGTCTCCAGCAGCACACGATCGACGCGCAGGAGAACCCGTATGAGGTCATCGTCTCCAACCGTCTCTACGAACAGCAGGATTATGTGGTCGAGACGAACCACCTGCCGCATCTGATCTCCCTGATTGTCAATGACGATTTCTTCCAGAACCTAAATCCGGAAGAACAGGAAATCATGACGCAGGCAGCCAAAACCGCGACCGAGTATGCCAGAGAACAGTCCGACGCGCGCATCTCCAACCGTATCGCTACGATCGAAGCGAGCGGCACCGCGATTTTAACTCTCTCGGATGAAACGCGCGATGCCATCCGGGAGGCGGCTGGAAGCGTATATGAGAATATCCGCGAGAATATTGATCCGGAAATTTATGACGCATATATGGAGCCATAACCTCATCTTCTTTTACCGTCTGCAAAAAAAGTTCATACAAAATTCAAAAGCGGATATACCGACCATCTGGTCAGTACATCCGCCTTTTCTCATGTTTCAATCATTCCGCGAAACTTTTTATCTGCCTTGCGGACAGCATCCCGTTTCACTTCATCCTGGCACCAATTATTTAGCTTCTTCTGCGTCAGCCTCTTCATCGGTCTCCGGTACATTGTTGTGAACCGCTGTGACGGTAGCAACTACTGCCTCCAGATCGGTCAGAATATCAACGTCTTTATCTTTTGCGATCGAAAGGTCTTTGACACGAATTGTATCACCAATCTCCATCTCACCAACATCAACTTTGACTTTCTCAACCAGTGCAGCCGGTAATGCGCGGTACGATACTTCTTTCAGTACCTCCTGCAGAACGCCAGTTTCTACCTTGTCGTGGTTCTCGAAGATAATCTCAGCAACGGAATGAACCTTCTCATTGCTTACCAGCGCCTGAAAATCTATTTCTACAACCTGATTTGCCATTGCATCATAGTCAACTTCCTTGATCAGGACATCGTAGACTTCGCCTTCTACATCCAGCATAATCTGTCCGCCCTTGGTCTCGTTCTTCAGCAGACGATCCACGTCTTTCTTTTCCATCTTAACAGGAATGGAGCCCTGAATCTTCTTGCCAAATACGTTGCCTGTTACATAGCCTTCTCTTCTGAGTCTCTTTGCCTTAACATCCATGCTTCTTTTTTCAGCTTTTAAAGTAGTCATTTGTCTTTTCCTCCAAAAATCTGATCTGCGCCTTCCGCACACTCTGTGTGGAAAACACATTGTGCTTAGCAGCCCTCAGCCATGGGGTTTTGTTAAGTATCTATCTCCTTGTTACGGCTCATATTATAGCAGGGTTCTCTGAAAACGATTCACTAAAAATAAAAATATTTCGGCTTTATTTTCAGCATTTTTAAGGTTGAAATTTAGAATTTGTATATTTTTCTTTCTGTCTTTTTTATACAAGAAGTATCTCCCTAAATCCGCCACCCGGTTTCAGGGCACACACACTTTTAAATCCACACGCCACCGCCAGCTCCTGCGCCTGCTTAAACCCATATCCGATCGTGTCGGCACTGTGGCTGTCGGAGTTGATGAGGATACGTCCGCCGCAGGCACACAGCTCTTTTAACAGGGCTGCGGACGGATACGGCGCACTCCGGTAGCCGCGGGACATGGCGCCTGTGTTGATCTCAAACGGAATCCCCAGAGCCGCCAGTTTGTGCATCGCCGTGATCGCCGGTTCCAGATAGACGTCTTTCGTCTCGTCAAAATGTTTATATCCCTCATTAAATTTTGTCAACAGGTCAAAATGTCCGATGAAATCGCATTTTGTCCGGTCATAAATCTGCGCCTCTGCCTCGAAATACTCCCGTGCAAAGGCGTACCAGTCACCATGCCACAGCGTCTCGACTGCTTTTACCAGTTTCTCTTCCGTATCATCCACACAAACATACCCGCCATCCTTGATGAGCGCATGGGTCGAGCCGATCGCGTACTCTGCTTTCTGCACCGGTCCCAGTCCATCCAGCTCGATCCCGATATAGAGATTCATCTTTCCCCGGTATTCCTCCCGGAGTTCTTGAAGTTCTTCGGTATACTGGCGAAGCTTCTCGTCGTCCATCCCGAATCCCGGCTCAAACATCGAAAAATCAGCATGTCCTGAAACACCAAAATCGGTCATTCCCATCCGGTATGCCGCCTCCACCATCTCCCGCGGCGTACTCTTTCCGTCGCAGAACGTGGTGTGGGTGTGAAAATCCGTATGAAGCATCGGTAATCTCCTTTCTTATTTCACTCTGTCAAAACGGTTCAGCCTCTTCACAGCTGCGGGCAAACATCCTTGCGGATTTATCTTCAACAAAGGATTTATCGCAAACTCCGCTCCGCCATCTGCATCCGCTTTTCAAACTGCTCGTAAAAGTCCTTCTCTCCATCATACGGAAGCAGATAGAACAGTTTCATAATCAACAGATTGCGCCGTTTTTCGCGCTCGGCTGCCGCAGTGGCACGGTTTTTCTTCTGTATCTCCTGTTCCTCCGGCGTTCCGATGCATGGTTCTGCCAAAAGGTTCTGCGCCGCCTCCGTTTCCGCCATTCTTATATCTTTTAAGAAATAATGCCACCGGCTGATATACGCCTCATACCGCTTTAAATCCGGCGTATCGATCCATTTTTTCACTTTGACTTTCGTCCGGTTTTCCTTTTTGCACTCATGAATCTGGAGAAAATACTGGAAACTTCCATTTTCATAAAAGCGCCCCAGTGGAAACAGGCGGCAGATACCCGGCCGGTATGCATGGATCCGGCAGCGCCCTGCTTCATCGAGAAACCCACAGGCTTCATCCGCCCCGCTCCGGAGCGCCAGATTCGGCAGAATCTGTCCGTCCACGACGTTCCACTCCACCTTTTTCTCCTCCAGCAGATGTTCCAGCGTGTCCCCGCGCAAGGTGGTCAGACGGTACACATCATATGGATCCAGCACGATCGAATTACCCATTCCGTGGCAGCACGCCGAACATCCCCGGCAATCATCGCATCCGGCTTTTACCATATCGTCCCGGCTGTACAGCTTTCCATCTGAAATCTCCGCCATCGTTACATTACGTTCCATCTCTACTTCTCTCTTTCTGCCTCAATCCGATCTAAAATCTCCCACAAATGTTCCAGATCCGCCTCTCTGGTCGCCCAGCTCGTCGCAAAACGGACAACGGTGTGATCCTCGTCATACCGCTCCCAGAAGCTCACGGAAACCTCTTTTTCAATCTGCTCCATCCGATCATTTTCCAAGATCACAAACTGCTGGTTGGTCGGGGACTCACGGAAAAACGTATAACCGCGCTGTTTTAACCCTTTCTTTAAAGCTGCCGCCATCTCTACCGCATGGCGTCCCAGGCGCTCGTACAGCCCGTCTGTAAACAGCACATCAAACTGGATTCCCAGCAGGCGTCCCTTTGCCAGCAGCGCGCCCTGCTGCTTGATCCGGGTAATAAAATGCGCCGGAACATTCTTCTCACCAAATACAACTGCCTCTCCGCAGAATGCGCCAACCTTCGTGCCGCCGATATAAAATACATCACACAGATGCGCGATCTCCGAAAGACTCAGGTCATTTTCCTCTCCCGCCAGACCATATCCAAGACGCGCCCCGTCCAGATAGAGCGGGATTTCATATGAACGGCAGATCTCCGAGATCGCCTGCAGCTCCTTCCGGCTGTATAAGGTTCCGTATTCCGTCGGATGGGAAAGATACACCATTCCCGGAAATACCATATGATCATGGTTTGCGTCCGCCTCGAAATTTTGCAGATATTCCTGCAGATCCGCCGGATCAATCTTCCCATCTTTTTCCGGAAGCTGCAACACCTTATGCCCGGTGTACTCGATCGCCCCGGCTTCATGAATACTCACGTGCCCTGTCTGCGCTGCCACTACGCCCTCATACGGTGCAAGAATGCTGCTGATCACGACCGCATTCGTCTGGGTACCGCCCACCAGAAAATAAACCTCCGCCTCCGGGCATCCGGTCGCCTCCTGTATTTTTCTGGCGGCACTCTGGCAGTACCGGTCCATGCCATATCCCGGCAGACTCTCCCGGTTCGTCTCCGCCAGCTTCTGAAGTATCTCCTCGCAGGCGCCCTCTGTATAATCGCTTGCAAATGAAAGCATCGTAGTATCTCCTCCTGTTCTTTCTTCGAGCAAACACAATCCTGCGTTCCCGAAATTGTTTGTATTCTTATGTCCTCACCAGTGCCAGAGAAGCACCCGCATCAGCATCGCCGTCAAATTTGCTGCACCGTGAAATAACACAGGTTCCCACAGACGGTTCTTTTTTTCATACAGCCACGCCAGTATAAGTCCCATGAGCGCCGCATAAATCCCCTGCGCCCAGTTTCCATGCACCAACCCGAAAAATGCCGCCGATCCAAGTGCCGCCCAGAAAAATGGGAGCGCCATACGCAGGCGCTCAAATAAAATGCCGCGAAACAGCAGTTCTTCGGAAAGTGGGGCGGCAATGCCCATGAGAAAGAACTGCTGCCACAGGGCGCCGGAAAATAAAGCGGCGGTGCCCTCCGACGCACCTTTTCCCAGAGCTGCCGCAAGCATATCCCCCTGAGGCATTTTCAAACACAGAGACACCGCTTCAGCTGCCTGCCCAGTCATCCGAACCTTTTGCACTGCAATATGCAGCACTCCCAGGAAAATCTCCTTTTTTTCTAATGCCCAGAAAATCATGTTAAACACAGCGCTGAACGCAGCTGCCCCCAGCAGGATTTTCCACACATCCGGCACTTTTTCCCAGAAATATCCACTTTTCTCTTCCTTTGTCGTCTCTATCTGTGGAGAGACCTGCTCTTTCATCCCGTCTGCCTCTGCTATGCGCCTGTTTTCTTTCTTTTTCTGGATCCTCCGCCAGTAAAATGGATAAATCACGGCAAATGTAAGCAACGACGACACGGTTCTTCCCGCATTTCCCTCCAGATGTCCCAGCACCTCCACACATCCGCCGATTAAATCGCTGATGACGCACGGAAAAAACATCTGCCAAACGATGCGCCAATCCGCTGTCTCCTGCCGTTCTTCGTCCATTTTTCTGCCTCCTGTCATCCTTTTCCTATCTGCATCTGTTTCCATGACTTTTTCAGACTTTCTACTCCACGCCTGCCTTCGCGCAGATATCCTGCAGACAGCACTTGTCACAGTACGGCTTCGTCCGCGCCGTACAGACTTCACGCCCGTGATACACCAGGCGGTGGCAGAAATCGCTGCCCTCCTCCGGTGGAATCAGCTTCCAGAGTGCCATTTCCACGCGCTTCGGGTCCTTGATTCCTTCCACCAGCCCTATCCGGTTTACCAGGCGGATGCAGTGCGTATCCGTGACAATCGCCGGTTTTCCAAACACATCCCCCATAATGAGGTTGGCGCTCTTTCTGCCGACTCCCGGAAGCTTTAACAGAGCGTTAAAATCATCCGGCACATGCCCGCCGTACTCGTCGCGCAGCACCTTCATACAAGCGCTGATGTCCCGCGCCTTGCTGTGTCCCAGACCGCACGGCTTCACAATCGCCTCGATGTCTTCCACCGGGGCATCCGCCAATGCCGCCACATTTGGATATTTCTCAAACAATCCCTTGACTACCACATTGACACGCGCATCGGTACACTGCGCCGCCAGACGGACACTGACCAGCAGCTTCCACGCCTGATTGTAGTCCAGCGTACAACCCGCATCCGGATATTCTTTTTTCAGGCGGTCAATTACCTCTAATGCAAGCTCTTCCTTTGTCATGTTCCTGTCTCTCCTATCTGCTATCCTTCACTTTTCAATTTACAGTCTGTCTTTGTAACACCTGACACAACACTACAACCACTGCTGCATTCTTCCAGCCTCATACGAATCACAGCCGCTTCTGCAACTTTTTATTCTCATACGAACCGCATATGCTTACTATTCTTCCGCGTCCGCATCCTTCTTTCGTTTTCCGCCGCGCCGTACCTTGGAAAGTACCGGCTTTTCTTCTTTCTGTTTGACACGCACATAGATGATCGACAGAATCTTATTGTGCGGATTGCGCGCTGACCGAACCTCAACGGAATCAAACAGCTCGATAAACTGCTTTAACTTCGTGCATTTATAATTTCGCGGGTCAAATCCCGGCACACGCTTTGGAAGATTGTCTCCCAGCTCCGATAAATCCACCCATCCGTCATCGTCCGCATGTGTATTGATGATCGAGATAATCTCTTTCTCCATCTCCTCCATGTTCGGAATATTGCTGACTGCATTCGGATCGCTTTCTTTCTCTGCCTCTTTTCTGGAACCATCCGCCTCACTCTCCTTGCGCGTCTGCGGCAGGGACGGATTCTGCGACGGATTTTCATCGTTTAATAAAATATCCAGGAATTTAAATGTCTCACACGCCGAGACAAATGCATTCGGCGTCTTGCGCTCTCCCATGCCGATCACCGTCATGCCTGACTCACGCAGGCGCAGCACCAGCTTCGTAAAATCACTGTCCGAGGTGACGATACAGAAGCCATCCACATTGCCCGAATATAAAATATCCATCGCATCGATGATCAGCGCCGAATCGGAGGCATTTTTCCCCTGCGTATAATTGTACTGGAAAACCGGCGTGATCGCATAGTCGCGCAGGTTCTTCATCCACGCCCGCACGCTCGGCGTCTGAAAATCGCCGTAAAGGCGCTTGTATGTCGCACTTCCATAATTGCTGACCTCATCTAAAATCAGCTTGATATACTTGCCGGACACATTTTCCGCATCGATCAGTACGGCTATTTTTTTGTCATCCATCTCCTGTTTCCTTTCTCAAATACCGCTCAAAATATTCTCTGCCGCTTTCATCAGGGCGCACTTTCCTTTGAAATAAAAAGGCACCGGAACTTTCGCACGATCGCATGATCGTGACTCTGAAAGCCTCCGGTGCCGGAATTTCTCATTTTCACACCGCCGAAACGGTCGTGATCGACAGCCGATACAGCTTATCTATAAGTGTATCACGTTCATGAGAAATCAGCAAATATTCTTTTTATTGTTCAGGCAAATGGATTCTCCGTCTTATAAAGCATTCCCTTCGGCTGGTTAAAGCCAATCTCCGGGATGGCAAAAATACCGATGAAACCAAAGGAATGCGTCGCGACCGGAAGCACCTCGCCCTGTGCGATATACGCACGCAGGATACCCTGAATTTTACACTTCTCTTGTCGCTATCTTTTTAGTTAATAAAGCTACCGTCTCCACATGCCCGCTCATCCCGAACATATCACAGCATCTCACGCGCTCCACCGCGTATCCTCTTTCATCCAGATACTTCACATCGCGCGCCAATGTGGCGGAATCGCAGCTGACATAGACTACCCGCTTTGGCTGCATCCGGACGATCGTGTCGAGGCAGACGCTGTCACAGCCTTTGCGCGGCGGATCGACGACGATGACATCGGCATAGACCTGATTTTTTTCATACTCCCTTGGAAGTACCTCTTCAGCTTTTCCGACGAAAAACTCGACATTTTCCATGCCATTTAATGCCGCGTTCCGGCGGGCATCCTCGATCGCCGGAGGGACGATCTCTACGCCGTACACTTTCTTCGCTTTTTGCGCCAGAAACAGGGAAATGGTTCCGATTCCGCAGTACAGATCCCAGACGGTTTCGCCCCCGGTCAGACCTGCATATTCCAGCGCCGTTCCATAGAGCTTTTCCGTCTGCACCGGATTGACCTGATAGAAGGAAAGCGGTGAAATCTGGTACGATACATTTCCGATTTTATCTGTGATATAGCCCGGTCCGTATAAGTTTACAAGCTCCGAACCAAGAATCACGTTTGTTTTTTCCTGATTGATGTTGTAGGAAATACTGGTCATGCCAGGGACTTCTTTTAAGCGTTCCACAAAAATATCCGCGTGCGGCAGCTTCTTTCCATTGATGACGAGACAGACCATCAGCTCGCCGTTTGAAAATCCCTTCCGAATCAATGCATGGCGAATCAGACCCTTGTGCGTCTCCTCGTCATATGGCGCAATCTGGTATTCTTCCATGATTTTCTTGATAATATCCAGAATTACCGCATTTTCTTCGACACCCAGCAGGCAATCCTCCGCTTCCACAATATGGTGGGTGCGTCCCGCGTAAAATCCGGCAATGATTCTTCCATCCTTATCACGCCCAAACGGAAACTGTGCCTTGTTGCGGTAGCGCCACGGGTGCTCCATCCCCAGGATCGGCTCCATCACGATGGTTTTATCCACAATCACACTATCTGCCTGCTCCGGCAGCCGCAGATTCTCCATCCCGCCGATCCGGCGCAGGTTATTGTAGACCTTGCGCTCCTTAAAATGAAGCTGCGCCTCATAACTCATCATCTGAAGCTGGCAGCCGCCGCACTGTCTTGCGACCGGGCATTCCGGCATCACGCGGTCTTTGGATGCTTCCAGCACCTCCATCAGACGGGCAAAGCCGTAATTTTTCTTCATTTTCATCGCCCGCGCCCGGATCCGATCCCCGATCACGGCATCTTTTACAAACCAGATATAGCCGTCCTGCTTTCCGATCCCGGCTCCATCTTCGCTCATATCTTCGATTGTCAGTTCAAATTCATCATTTTTCCTGATTTCCACGTTTTTTTGTACTCCTCATTTTCTTTATTTCGCATCCAGATAATGCGCCCGCTCTCCGCCAATATATTTCAGCCTCGTTCTCGCACACGTCACATGGGCGCCGCCGATCGCACGGATCGAGGTCCGCACCGGAACTGCAACCGGGCGCAGGTGCATACCGATGAAAGTGTCTCCGATATCGATGCCCGCGTGTGCCTGAATCCGCTCTACGGCTGTCGGATGTTCAAATCCCGCATAGGCTGCCGTTGCAAAAGAACCGCCTGCTTTTAGCTGCGGCACGACGTTTACCATCTCCAGACCATATTTTTCCGCCGCTTCTTCTTCCACAATCAGCGCCCGGTTCAGATGTTCACAGCACTGTGCCGCCAGATAAAGCCCCTGCGACTTGGTGACTGCATACAGCTCCTCAAACACCGCTTTTCCGATCTCGGCGCTGGAATAGGAACCGATCTTATGCGATGCAATCTCGCTGGACGAGCATCCGACCACCAAAATCTGTCCCGTCTTCATGTTTGCCGCACTGAGAAGTTCCTCTGCGGCAATCCGTACCTCCTGGCGCAGCTCCTCTAATTGTCCTGCCGTCTCTATTTCTTTTGAAATTCCTGTTGCACTCATCCTGCTGCCTCCTGATTTAATACCAGAAAAAGCCGCGGACCAAACAGGCTGAGCCCGCCGCAGCTTTTCCAAAATTTTTATTTGCATTCCCTTACTTCCGGTAAAACTCCTGAATCCGATCCAGCCTCGCCGTCATGCCGCCCAGCAGCATATCCGCCGCCGCAAATGCCGCCATCGTCTCAACCACGACAACCGCTCTCGGCACAATGATCGGATCATGGCGTCCCTTGATGCTGATGCCGATCTCCTCGCCGCTCTTATTGACGGTTCTCTGCTCTGCGGCAATCGACGGGGTCGGTTTAAATGCCGCACGGAACACAACTTCGCTTCCATCCGTCATACCGCCTAAAATGCCACCTGCATGGTTCGTCGCCTTGCCGACGCTTCCATCCGGCTCCATGACAAATGCGTCGTTATTCTCGCTCCCTGCCATCTGCGCCGCATGAAATCCCTCTCCGATCTCGAAGCCTTTAACGGCACCGATCGAGCAGATTGCCTTTGCCAGGTTCGCATTAAATTTATCAAAAACCGGTTCGCCAAGCCCTGCCGGAAGACCGGCAATCACACATTCCACGATACCGCCAGCAGAATCTTTCTCCGCCATCTTCCTTTCCAGATACTGTTCTGCCTCTGCGGCTGCGACTGCATCCGGCATATACAGCTTATTCTTTTCACATTCTGCCAGTTCAAACCGTTCCTGCGCCACTTCCACCGGTCCGATCGCTTTCGTGTATGCTTTTACCTGAATGTTCAAGGATTCCAGCAACTTTGCCGCGATGGCGCCTGCTGCCACGCGTCCGATCGTCTCGCGTCCCGAAGAACGTCCGCCGCCCCGGTAATCCCGGAAACCGTATTTTTCATCGAAGGTATAATCCGCATGTCCGGGACGGTAATAACTGGCGATCTCACTGTAATCCTTCGAATGCTGATCCTGGTTCCACACCAGCATCGAGATCGGCGTGCCCGTCGTCCGCCCTTCAAAAACGCCTGACAGGATCTCCACCGTATCGCTCTCGCTGCGCTTCGTCGTAAAACGGCTCTGCCCCGGTTTGCGGCGGTCCAGATAACGCTGAACGTCTTCCTCACAAAGCGCAAGCCCCGCCGGACAGCCATCTACGACCACGCCCACGCCTGCGCCGTGGGATTCGCCCCACGTTGTCATTGTCAGTATTTTTCCGTATGTTGATCCTGCCATTCTCGCTATTAACTCCTTCTGCCATTTAGTCTGCTTTCTTTCCTCTCGTAGGTACCTTTGTAATCACACAGCAGTTTGGCTCATTCACCGAAATACTGCGTCCGCTCATCACCAGCAGTTTCTCCTTATATTCCACCTGGAAGAAAGAAATGCTGTTACTGCCGTGGTTGATCGACGCCAGATGGTTTCCATCCGGAAAAATCGCGATATCCTTCGGGTAATCTCCACTGATCGGAAGACAGCAGAGCAGCTTCAAAAGCCCCGTCTGTGCATCACGCTCGTAGACACTGACTGAATTATCGCCCGCATTGCTGCAGAACAGATGTGTCTCGTCCTCGGACATCCGGATCGTGCACGCTGCAGTCAGCTGGCTGGTGCGCTCCGGTGCGGTCGATGGGATCGTCTGGATCTTCTCGATCTTCGGCACACGATCGCCCGTTTCATACGTGTATACATCAATCACATTTTTGATTTCATACATCAAATACAAGAATTTTCCATCCTTGCTGAACATGAAATGTCTCGGACCAGATTCCAAATCACAGCGGATCGCGTCCACCAATGAAAGGGTTCCCTTCTCGCCATCAAACCTGTAAATCTTGACCTGGTCAATTCCCAGATCGGCTACCAGCAGGAATCTGCCATCCGGCGTGCGCTCCGCACAGCTCACATGCGGGCGGAACGTACGCTCTGCCACGCTTCCAAGTCCCTTGTGGTAAACGCCGTCGGTCACTTCCCCGATAGAACCGTCCGGTTTCAGGCGGACCACCGTCTCCTTGCCGTCATGATAGCCGGATACGAAGATAAACTTGTCCTCCGCATCGGTCGCAATATGGCAGCCGCGCATCGCCTTGATATTTGCGCTGTTCACACGGCTGAGTGCGCCGTTTTCCAGAATCCGGAACGCCACAACGCCCTCGTCCGCGATGGAATAGAGCATCCGCCCGTCATGTGAAACAGTTAAATAGGAAGAGTTGTCCACTTCCACCTCGCACCGGTAGATAAATTTTCCCTTTTTTACATCCACATCATACACGGTAATTCCCTTTGCCTGACCGTTGTATGAGTAAGAACCCACATATGCCATATACTTATCCTGCATGAAATGTTCCTCCTTTGATCCCCCAGAACCGTTATAACGGTTTCTATCAAATTATCTGCCCCTATTTTATCATCATACCGCCATTTTTGCACCCTTTTTTCACACAATTTGAGAGTCCCCGGATTTTCCCGTTTTTTTCCTTGACACCTTCCCCACATTCTGTATAATAGATACTCGGAAGCAAGTTTATTATTTCTAAACAAAAAGATTAATTTTACATTCATTTTAGAATTTCTAAACTTTCATCTTACTTTTGCATGTTTCTAAAAAACGCCGGACGGATGGTTTTCCCACCCGGTTTTTATAAAAAAGAATGTGCCCTAGCGCATCCTCGCGGAGCGTTTTTTGTTTCGTAGGACGCAATTTCCTATGAAACCAGGAAAGGAGGTTCCCTCTGTTGAGTATAGGAGGAAAATTAAAGGAACTGCGAATTTTAAAGGGTCTGACGCAGGAAGAGCTGGCTGACCGCGCAGAGCTTTCGAAGGGATTTATCTCCCAGGTAGAGCGCGATCTGACCTCCCCGTCCATCGCTACTTTGATGGATATTCTCCAGTGTCTCGGCACAACCATAGGGGAGTTTTTCAACGAGGCTCCGGAAGAGCAGATTGTATTTGAAAAAAACGACTATTTTATCAAGGAAGATCCGGAACTGAAAAATGAGATTCAGTGGATCATCCCGAACGCCCAGAAGAACACGATGGAACCGATCCGCCTGACACTCGGTGCCGGCGGCTCCACCTATCCGGACAGCCCGCATGAGGGTGAGGAATTTGGCTACGTTCTTTCCGGCAGCATCCTGATTCATCTGGGGAACCGGACGTACAAAGCCAAAAAGGGCGAATCTTTTTACTATACGAGCGACAAGACGCATTACCTTGAAAGCCGCTCCGGCGCGACGATCCTCTGGGTCAGCTCGCCGCCAAGTTTCTAATACTACACATTATTTTACTATTTACGGAGGAAACGCATGAGCCAGCCATTAATCGATTTACAGCATATCTCGAAACGCTTTGACGACACCCTGGTCCTGGATGACTTGAGCCTTTCAGTAAAGGAAAATTCCTTTGTAACGCTCTTAGGTCCCAGCGGCTGCGGCAAGACGACCACGCTCCGCATCATCGGCGGATTTGAATCCCCAAATACAGGAAAAGTAATTTTCGGCGGCGAAGACATCACCAAACTTCCGCCAAACAAGCGCCAGCTAAACACCGTATTCCAGAAATACGCACTGTTTCCGCATATGAGCATCGCAGATAATATCGCATTTGGGCTAAAAATTAAGAATAAATCAAAAGCATATATTGATGACAAAATTAAGTACGCTTTAAAGCTTGTAAACCTAAACGGCTTTGAGCATCGCAGCATTGACTCTTTGAGCGGCGGTCAGCAGCAGCGTATCGCCATTGCGCGTGCGATTGTCAACGAGCCAAAGGTCCTGCTTCTCGATGAGCCGCTCGGTGCCCTAGATTTAAAACTGCGACAGGACATGCAGTATGAGCTGATCCGTCTGAAAAATGAGTTAGGCATCACTTTTATCTATGTTACCCACGATCAGGAAGAGGCATTGACGATGTCCGATACCATCGTTGTCATGAACCAGGGTTATATCCAGCAGATGGGTTCCCCGGAACAGATCTACAACGAGCCGGAAAACGCATTCGTTGCCGACTTCATCGGCGAGAGCAACATCGTGGACGGTCTGATGATCCACGACGAGCTGGTTGAAATCTTCGGTGCGAAATTTGCCTGCGTCGATAAGGGATTCGGAACAAACCAACCGGTAGACGTTGTCATCCGCCCGGAGGACATCGACCTCGTAAAACCGGAGGAAGGCACGCTGCAGGGCATTGTCACCCACCTGATTTTTAAGGGCGTCCACTATGAGATGGAAGTCACCACACCGGACGGCTATGAATGGCTGGTTCACAGCACGGATATGTTCCCGGTCGGCGAGAAGGTCGGCATCCATGTAGACCCGTTTGACATCCAGATCATGAACAAGCCGGCGTCAGAGGACGAGGAAGCTGTGGGCGTCAATGAATAGAAAGGAGTCGGACTTAGCATGAAATCAAACGTGAAACGGCTCTTCGCCGGTCCTTATATTCTCTGGATGATCGGTTTTACCATCATCCCGCTCCTGCTGATCGTATACTACGGTCTGACAACCAAAAGCGGGGCATTTACACTGGCAAATGTCTGTTCCATCACGACACCGGAGCATATGAAGGCGCTGCTCTTATCCCTGGGTCTGTCTCTGGCTGCGACCGCCATCTGCCTGCTTTTGTCCTATCCGCTGGCTTTGGTGCTGCGCCGCCGCGGCATTGGGGCAGGCAGCTTCATGGTATTCGTCTTCATCCTTCCGATGTGGATGAATTTCCTGCTCCGCACCCTCGCGTGGCAGACGCTCCTGGAGAAAAATGGCGTTATCAACGGCATTCTTTCCTTTCTCCATCTGCCAAATATTGCCATCATCAATACCCCGTGGGCGATCATTCTGGGCATGGTATACAACTTCCTGCCTTTCATGATTCTCCCGATTTATAATGTGCTGGCAAAGATCGACGACAATACCATCAACGCCGCCAAAGACCTGGGTGCAAACAATTTCCAGACACTCATTCACATCTGGATTCCACTCAGCATCCCGGGCATCATCAGCGGCATTACCATGGTATTTGTCCCGGCGCTGACAACCTTCGTTATTTCCAGTCTCTTAGGCGGCAGCAAGATTCTGCTCATCGGAAATGTCATCGAGCAGGAGTTCACCAAGGGAAGCAACTGGCACTTAGGTTCCGGTCTCTCGCTGGTTCTGATGATTTTCATTTTACTGAGTATGGCGCTTATCGCCAAATACGATAAAGAAGGGGAGGGCAATGCGTTCTGATGAAACATAACCGCTTAAAACAGTTTTTCCAGGACTTTTACCTGGCGCTCATCCTGCTCTTTTTATACATCCCGATCGTGACCATGATCGTTTTGTCCTTTAACAACACAAAATCGAGAACCGTCTGGGGCGGTTTTACCACCCGCTGGTATACGCAGATGTTCCAGGATTCCGCCATCATGAATGCCTTAAACAATACGCTGCTCATCGCGTTTGCGTCGGCTCTGATCGCGACCGTCATCGGCACGATCGCCGCCATCGGCATCAACAGCATGAAACGGATTCCGCGCACCATCGTCATGGGAATCAACAACATCCCGATGCTGAACTCCGATATCGTAACCGGTATCTCCCTGATGCTGGCATTTATCGCGTTCGGTATCTCTCTCGGATTTAAAACCGTGCTGATCGCGCATATCACATTTAATATTCCATATGTGATATTAAGTGTCATGCCGAAACTCAAGCAGACGAACCGGTACACCTACGAAGCCGCTCTGGATCTCGGCGCCAGCCCGCTATATGCTTTCTTCAAGGTCGTATTTCCGGACATCGTCCCGGGTATCCTCTCCGGCTTTTTGATGGCATTTACGATGTCCCTCGATGATTTTATCATTACGCACTTTACAAGAGGTGCCGGTATGGATACCTTATCCACCCTGATCTACAGCCAGGTGCGCCGAGGCATCCAGCCGACGATGTACGCCCTGTCCACGCTGATTTTCGTGGCAGTCCTGGTGCTCCTGGTGATCACCAACTTTGCCCCGGAGAAAAAATCCACCGGCAATGCGACTGTGATTGACACAGAGACCATCAAGCGCCGCAAACGCAACAACCAGATCAAGAACGGCGTTCTGGGACTTGCCTGCACGCTGATTCTGCTTGTCGTTGGTGTCAGCACCTACAGCCGCTACACCACGACTCATTCAAACGAACTGTACGTCTACAATGCAGGCGAATATATTGATCCGGACCTGATTGAGGAATTTGAACAGGAAACCGGAATCAAGGTTACCTACGACGTATTTGAGACCCTGGAAGAAATGTATCCGGTCATCGAAGCCGGCGGCGTCAACTACGATGTAGTCTGCCCATCCGACTACATGATTCAGAAAATGAAGGAAAATGACCTGCTTGCCGAACTCAACTTTGACAATATTCCAAATGTCAAAAACATTGACCCGCAGTACATGGAAATGTCCAAGCAGTTCGACCCGGAAAACAAATATTCCGTGCCATACACCTGGGGAACCGTCGGTATTCTTTATAATACGAAGCTCATCGAAGAAAAAGGACTTCCAGTTCCGACCAAATGGTCCGATCTCTGGAATCCGGCTTATAAAGGCGAGATCCTGATGCAGGACAGCGTCCGCGATGCCTTCATGGTAGCGCTCAAAAAAGACGGCTTCTCTGCCAACTCGACCGACGAAACCGAACTCCAGCAGGCAAAGCAGGATCTGATTGACCAGAAACCGCTCATACAGGCTTACGTCATCGATCAGGTACGTGACAAGATGATCGGCGGTGAGGCAGCCATCGGCGTCATCTACTCCGGCGAGATCATGTACATCCAGGATGAGGTAGCCGCACAGAACCTCCCATTCTCCCTGGAATACGTGATCCCCGAAGAGGGAACCAACGTCTGGCTCGATTCCTGGGTAGTTCCGAAAAATGCGAAAAATAAGGAAAACGCAGAAAAATGGATCAATTTCCTCTGCCGCCCGGATGTCGCAGTCAAAAACTTTGAGTACATTACCTACGCGACGCCAAACAAGGCAGCCAAGGAAATGCTGGACAAAGAAATCCAGAACAACAAAGCCGTCTTCCCAGATGCGGAGCAGCTGAAAAACTGCGAGGTTTACCGGTATCTTGGGGATGAGGCGGACGAGCTTTATAATAGTTTGTGGAAAGAAGTCAAGTCGGATTAAGGGACTTACTGCGTTATTCAAACATTCTGTTAAAGATAGAAAAAGGCGATACCTGGCTATGAAAACCAAGTATCGCCAATTTTTCTTGCCGCACTCCTGTACGGCAGCTACCCTATGTCAGTAATGTTCTCGTACTGTCTTATTGGGAACTTCCCTTCTGCTGGTTCTTTTCTTGATAGAAATTTCTTCTATCTATCCATAAAATTAAATATACATTTATATTGATTTTTCAATTTTAAGCGCTATACTATCTCTAAAAAAGGAGGTCAATCATGAAAATTGCAGTCCCTTATGAAAACGGAGAAATCTGCTCCCACCTGGCTCAGGTAAAGGAGTTTTTAATTTTCGATGTAGTTGACGATGAGATCATTTCCACCAAAACTGTGGAACAGGCCTATTCAAACGATCCCGGCGCGCTGGTGGCATTTCTCAAAAAAGAAAATATTGCCGTCCTCCTCTGCGACGCTCTCCCAATTCCGATGATGATCGCCCTGCGCGAAACCAGCATCCAGGTTCTCGGCGGCGCCAAAGGCGCTCCTAAAGACCGCGTCGAAGACTTCTTAAACGGAATGCTTCACTTTGACCGGAGCGGAAATAACGGACCATCCTGCGGCGTCCACCTGCCGGACAACAATAAAAATGGCACTGACTCCGACGCCGAATGCGACGGAAATATCAGTGCCTGTGGGACTTGGTGCCACTAATTCCTGTTTCATCTGAGACGTTGATGACGCACGTGTGGGAGAGAATCCACCTTATTTCCACTGGAGGTGATGCAGATGCCCCTCCGTATTCATCTTCTCAAACCCATTCTGCCGCAGCGCCTCATACAGAATGATCGCCACCGAGTTTGACAGATTCAGAGAACGCGTCTCACCCCACATCGGGATGCGGACGCAGCGCTCCGGGTCTTCGATCAGGAGTTCTTCCGGGATGCCGCGGCTTTCCGGTCCGAACATGATATAGCAGTCCGGATCGTAGTGAACGTCCGTATACACCTGCGTCGTCTTCGTGGTCGCCATATACGGGCGCGCGCCCGGATTCTTCTCCAGAAAATCTTTAAAATCACTGTAAACTGTCACGTCCAGATGTGGCCAGTAATCAAGACCCGCTCTTTTTACCATTTTATCATTCAATTTAAAACCGAGAGGCTCGATCAGATGAAGCCGCGTGTTCGTTGCCACGCAGCTTCGTCCTATATTTCCTGTATTCATCGGCATCTCCGGTTCATAGAGTACAATATTTAACATTTTTTCTCTCCATCCAGCCGTGCCACAAACCGCTTGATGCGCTCGATCGCCTTCTGCAGATCCTCCAGCGAATACGCATAGGAAACACGCAGATAGCCCTCGCCGCAGTCTCCAAACGCGGTGCCCGGCACAAGCGCCAGCTTCTCTTCCTGTAACAGGCGGTTTGCGAATTCATCCGAGGTCATGCCAAACCGTTTGATGCACGGGAACATATAAAATGCTCCATACGGCTCGAAACAGTCCATGCCGAGCCCCCGGAACTCTCTCAAAAGATAGCGGCGGCGCTCATCGTAGGCTTTCTTCATGCGGGCAATGTCCTCATCGCCATTCCGCAGGGCGTCAACCGCTGCATACTGGCTGGTGGTCGGCGCACACATAATCGCAAACTGATGGATTTTCAGCATCTGTTTTAAGATAAGCGCTGGAGCCGCCGCATAGCCGAGACGCCACCCGGTCATCGCATATGCCTTGGAAAATCCGTTGATCAACACCGTGCGGTCACGCATCCCGGAAATCTCCGCGATGGAAACGTGCTTGCCGCTGTAGGTCAGCTCGGAATAAATTTCATCACTCAGCACAAACAGATCCTTCTCCTCAATCACCTTCGCGATCGCCTCCAGATCGGTGCGGTTCATGATCGCGCCCGTTGGATTGTTCGGGAATGGAAGAATCAGCACCTTTGTTTTCGGTGTGATTTTCTCCAGCAGCTTCTCCGGCGTCAGACGGAACTCATCCTTCTCCTCCAGCTCGATAATGACCGGCGTACCGCCCGCCAGCACCGTACACGGCACATAGGAAACGTAACTCGGCTGCGGAATCAGAACCTCATCGCCCGGATTGAGCATCGCGCGCAGGGCGATATCAATCGCCTCGCTGCCGCCGACCGTTACCATCACTTCTGTATTCGGATCATACTCAAGGCGCTGACGACGTTTCAGATAATGGCAGATCTCCTGGCGCAGTTCCTTTAAACCAGAGTTCGACGTATAGAAGGTACGTCCTTTTTCCAGCGAATAAATGCCCTCCTCGCGGATATGCCACGGTGTATCAAAATCCGGTTCGCCCACGCCCAGGGAGATCGCGCCCTTCATCTCGCTGACAACGTCAAAAAACTTCCGGATTCCGGACGGCGGAATATTTACAATCGTATCTGATAATGGGTTTCTCACGGAACAATCAACATCCTTTCATCCTGAGGACCGTCGCAGAGAACGGTACCATGGTCTTTGTATTTTTTAAGAATAAAATGGGTCGCGGTACTCAGCACAGAATCGATCGTGGAAAGCTTTTCTGCCACGAACTGTGCAACTGCACGCATGGTTTTCGCCTCGATCATAACGGTAAAATCATAGCCGCCGGACATCAGGTATACCGAAGTCACCTCGCTATACTGATAGATTCTCTCGGCAATCTTGTCAAAGCCCATCTCGCGCTGCGGCGTTACCTTTACTTCGATCAGTGCAATGACCTTCTCCTCATCTGTATTATCCCAGTTAATCAGGGTATGGTAACCGCAGATGATATGTTCATTTTCCATTTCGGCGATCTCCGCCGCGACCGCAGCTTCATTTTCCCCGAGTAAATCCGCCAGCTCTTTGACGCTGATGCGGCTGTTTTTTTCAATGACCGCTAAAATTCTCTCTCTCACTTTACTACCTCCTGTTAATGGGATTTTGGTAAGTCTTTCATTTTATCTATCTCATCCGGTTTTGGCCGGTCAAGAAAGCTATGTACTTCGCCGCTGTAAATCTCGCGTCCGATCGCGGTGCGCGTCCGACCGATGAGCGCCGCCGGAATGCCCTCTCTCTCCAGATTCTTTAGCAGTTTCGGACCGCTAGACGCCGTCAGCAGAATGCAGCCCTGCGACTGTAAACGGTATGGATTGAGGTCAAATACCTCGCAGACCTCCACCGTCTCCTGGCGGATCGGAAGTTTCCTAAGATCCATCTCAAATCCGAGTCCGAATCCATCAAAAAAATGCCACAGCGCTGCCATGACGCCGCCCCCGCCCGCCGGATACCACGCAGATGCGCCGAGACGGGTCAGCACTTTCCGCTCTTTATGTGCAGCAAATGTCTCCAGAAGCGGAGACGGATTCCATTTCTCATAGAGATTCTGGCATTCTCTCACATACCGTGCAGAAAATCGGTTCAAAAGCGCCGCCTCGCCGCTTTTTGCCGCCATCGAGGTACCAAGAAGCGCGGTGTAACCGACCGCCAGAAGATCCTGCTCGGCTTTCATCTCCCCGTATACCTCGAAAATTTCATCTTTTATGTTCATTCTGATTCCTTTCCCAGCTTCACATTCAAGTACAGTAATTTTCTGCGTTTACCACACCATGTTACCACAAATCTCTGCTCTCATACCATCACTATATATGATCCGATATAAGCTATCACTCCATCGGCGGCGCTGCTTCCTGCGCCGGACCGGCTGGTCCCTGCGGCTGTGCCGGGGTCGGCTCCTGTGCTGCCGGTGCTTCCGTCGGTGCCGGAACCGGATTTTCCGGCTGTGGTATCTCAGGCTGCGGTGTCTCAGGCTGCGGTCCAGCCGGAACCGCCGGTGCCGCAGCTGCAACGGCCGGACCTACACGGTAGATTGCCTTCGATGCCATATAGGTATCCGTCTGCAGCAAGGTTTTCTCCGTCTCCACGCCGTCCACGTAGACGTATTTCCAGAGCCGTGACTGCAGCCCATAGTGCGCCGACTGTTCCTTCACCCTCGCACCCGGCTTCAAAGATGCATCCACCTTTGTGATCGGCTCGCCCGGATCCTTCTTCGACAGTGTCTCCGAAACGTATTTGATCGTCCGGTTTGCCGGCCGTGTCTCTTTTCCATATATCGTAAATGAAATAGTCCCGCCGTTCACTGCCCCTTCCATATAGATCGGGGTATCGTATGGATTTTTAAATTTCAGATCCTTATAAGTACCCGCGATCGCCGAATCCTGCGATGCCGGAACGTAAGTAACAATCATCGAATGATTCTGGCGCTGGGTGATATCCATCTCCGCCAGAAGCGCTGCATTGTAGAGCGTCGTGCAGATCTGGCAGGCGCCACCGCCGACCGTATCGACTACCTGACCGTTCGCATAGGAACCTGCCGATGCATAGCCATTTTCCACCGTAAATGGGGTCAGCCATGTATAAGCCGAAAATTCTTCTCCCGGCATCAGAACCGTGCCGTTGATCTTCGCCGCACCGTTCCGCAGATTCTTGGAACGCGACACATTTCCCGGGTTGAATCCGGTACTGAATGTTCCAAGTGCATCCTGAATCGTAGATAATGCCTCTGTCGTGCGGGTCGGCTCTGCATTTTTGACTGTTGCATCCACCGAAACCGGTTCCGAAAGACCGCCCGCGAGCGCCTCATTCAGTGCTTTTGTCGTCGCATCTATGTCCACTTCCTGTCCCGCCGAAGACTGGCTGACCTGAAAGACTCCATTTTCATGCGTGATCACAGCGTCCTGCGGCGCTGTCGTAAATTCCGCGCACCGGGTCTGCACAAACTCGGCAACCTTCGCTTCATCGACCGCTGTCTCAATCTGCAGATCCATGCCGGACTGCTCTAATTCCTTCTGATTCAGATACCGGCGCAGAAGATTTCCGCCGGAAAGTTTCTCCACTTCCTCATCAATCTCGTTCTGGTTGACCCAGGAAAATCCCAGCTCCGCCGCCGTCGTCTGAACCTCATGACCTTCTACCCGGATCGAAATGGTCTGATTTTCCATCTCCCCGATCGATTTCTCAATCGTCTGATCCGCCTCTTCCCGTGTCATCCCGGAAAGATCAAACCCACCGACCTGAAAGCCCGTGGGAATCGTCCCCGCTGACGCGGTGCCCGTACCGGCTATAAGCAGTCCCATCACTGCCGCACCGCATACGCCTGCCATCCAATTTCTTTTTTTCATCATCTACCGAACCTTTACATCATAAGACCTGCCAAAATGGTTCCCGCTACCATCGCTACTACTACGATTATAATAACAACCGCTGATACGATCTGGCGTGTTTTCTGATTTGAAAATTTAAACATATCTCTCACCTCTTCTGCATTCTGCCATGCTGCGCGATAATCTGATCCGTAAGTCTCGAAATCTCATTTTTCGAAAGCGAATCAATCTGCGCAGATAAATTTATTCTATGATATTTTAGTAATTCCCGCAAGACTTCTTTTTGCTTTTTTGACGCGGGCTGTTCGCGTTTTACCTTGTAAATCAAAGGCTGCGGTGCAAACACCTCCGGCACTTCCAGAAAATACCTGTTTTTAAGCTCCTGATACAGATGGTGCGCCGCCAGCGCATCCGAAAGCGCCCGATGGCTCTCGCCCGGATCCACCGCAAAATACCGGCACGCGGCTGCCAGATTCTTTTTTTCCTCCTCCGGCATAAAATGGCGGCAGATTTTCAAGGTATCAAGCCCCGCGCGCTCAAATGTATACTTCCGGTTGACCGCCGCCCGCTTGAGAAAGCTGAAATCAAAGATAACATGATGCCCCAGAAGCGGCAGCTCCCCGCAGAATGCCAGAAGTTCCGGCAAAACTGTATCCAGCACCGGCGCATCCTTCAAATCATCGTCACAGATTCCCGTCAGCTCCCGGATGCGCGCATCCAGTTCCCGCTCCGGGTTGACAAACGTCGAATACGTCTGCACCACGATTCCATCTTCCACCCGCGCCGCGCCAATCTCGATGATCCGCTCGGTTTTGGGATTTAACCCTGTTGTCTCCAGGTCAATCGCTATATAAGAATTGTCTGTTTTTTCCATTTTATTTATCCATCGTAACTGTTCAGTACCTTCACAGTCACGCGCAGTAAATGCACAGACCTACTGAACAGTTTACTATCCATCTAATTTAAAATATGGCTATCTTACATTTCTTCCCATTCTCAGATGTTCAGACTGCCGCCATCCGCAATTTCTTTTTCCTGTCTTTCTCTGGAAAATCCCATTTCTCACTATATTTCATCCTGGGAAATGGAAAATGCCGCCGCATTGCCAAACAGAGCATCCCGGTTTTTGTAATCAAACAGCACAAAGCTTCCGTCTTCCATCCGCTCTAAATGCGCCATTTTCGCCATCTGCCTGGAATCGTATGCCTCGTAGCCCTTCAAATAACGGCGTTCCTTCGCCTCGCGCATGAAAAACTGCTTCGTCTCGTTCTTCCACTCCGACGGATCCGTTGCAAAAGATGGACGGCTCTTGACGTTTTCACGGAGGTAGAGGTCATAAATGAGAAGATCCTGATAGGAAATTTCTTTGTTCCCCCATTTCTGAATAAACAGATACAAAATCTCATACCGTGCCAGCCGGTTATGGCTCACTCCATTCAGTCCCTCTTCCTCATAAAATGCCGCCAGGCGGTCATACAAATCAAACGCATCGCCCCATTCCTGCGACAGGCATTTCATCGTGCGGCGGAACTGCCCGCTGTTGTAATAGACCTCGACCATCTCTTCCACACCCTTGAGACGGATCACCTCTTCATAGGAAAGCCAGTTGGTTCTAAGCACCTCATACGGCGGCTTGCTCTGGCTGAGCAGACCGTATTTCTGCTTCATTTCTTCCATATAGGAACCTTTCAGCACCTTCAGAAAGCCAAGCTGAAGCTGTTCCGGCTCCATTTTGTATACATCGTTGAAGGAACGATGAAAGCTCTCGATATCCTCATACGGAAGCCCCGCAATCAGGTCGAGATGCTGATGGATGTTGCCAAAGGTGTTGACCTGCGCCACACGGCGCGCCACCTTGTCCAGATCCATCGTCCTCCGGATCTCCTTCACAACCACCAGGTTCGTCGTCTGCACGCCGATTTCCAGCTGAATCAGCCCCGGACGCATCTGTTTCATCAGCGCCAGCTCGTCATCATCCAGAAGATCCGATGAAATTTCAAAATGGAAGTTGGTAATTCCATTATCGTGTTCCAGCAAATACTGCCAGATCGCCATCGAATGGCTCTTTTTGCAGTTAAACGTCCGGTCTACGAACTTTACCTGCGGCACCCTCCGGTCAAGAAAAAACTGCAGTTCCTTCGTCACCAACGAAAGGCTGCGGAACCGCACTTTTTTATCAATCGAGGACAGACAGTAACTACAGGAAAATGGACATCCACGGCTGCTCTCATAGTAAATAATGCGGTGTTCCAGCCCGCTTAAATCTCCGTAGGAAAATGGAATGTCGTCCAGATTCATGAGCGGCGCCGGGCGATGGACCTCGACGGTATCGTCCGAACAGCGTAGGACAATGCCGGGGATCTCTGAAAAACAAACTTCCGTCCCGCGCTCACACGCCTCCACCAGCCGCGTAAATGTCTCCTCGCCTTCGCCCTGCATGATCAGCTCGACCTCCGGCAGCTCATCCATCAGGTGAACCGCGTCATACGAAGCCTCCGGACCTCCCATCCAGATGCGGACCTGCGGAAGAACCTTTTTCAAATCGTGGATCAGTTCCTTCACGTAAACGATATTCCAGATATAACAGGAAAATCCCACCACATCCGGTTTTCTCCGGTAAATATCCTGCAGAATCTGATCCATCTGGTGGTTGATGGTGTACTCGCCGAGATCGATCTGGATTTCCGACACGGTTTTCGTTCGATTCGCGCCTTCTGCTGCCTCCGAAACCATTTCCATTCCAACAGCCGCACCCTGCTCATCCTTCTGTCCCAGCCCCAGCCGCTCCATCGCATATCGTCTCAGGCTGTAAATTCCCAGATTTGAATGTATATATTTGGCATTAATCGCCGCCAATAAGTACCGCATCGTCTCACACCTTCAAAATATGATAGCCAGCCGCCTTATTGAGCCGGTTCATAATCGCCCGTCCTAAATTGTCTTCCGAAAATCCTTCCGAAAAGATATATTCCGCACCGCGATCGTCAAAATCGCGCAGAACCGCATACAGGTTGTGTGCAACGGTCTCCTGACGTGCCCGCGCACCGATGCTTTCCAGCATCCCCGCCGGGTAACGGTCTTTCGTCTCGTCCGTACAGATAATTCCAACCTTGCGCCCTTCTGCCAGCTTTTCGCCTGCCAGGCGGTTGATCGTCTCCACAACTGCCTCCGTCTCGCCCTCGACCAGTGTCAGATCGGCTTTCGGTGCATAATGGCGGTATTTCATTCCCGGTGCTTTCGGGCGCACGTCCGCGCTGACTGGTCCTAAAATCGCCGGATCAATGCCGACTTCCCCGACCGTTTCACGCAGCATCTCCACGGTAATCGCACCCGGTCTTAAAACCATCGGCATTTCCTCCGTAACATCCACGATCGTCGATTCCAGACCAATTCCAACCGGACCGCCGTCGATGATCGCATCGATCTTTCCGTCCATATCCTGAAGCACGTGATCCGCACGCGTCGGGCTTGGGCGTCCCGATGTATTCGCACTCGGAGCCGCGATCGGCACGCCGGACAGACGGATTAACTCTGCCGCGATCGGATCGGACGGCATCCGGATTGCCACCGTGTCAAGCCCGCCGGTCGTTCCATACGGCACGATCGCGCTCTTAGGAAATACCATCGTCATCGGTCCCGGCCAGTATGCCTTTGCAAGCTTTTTGCCATTTTCCGGCATATTCGATACCAGCGGCGCGACCTCCTCCAGACAGGACACATGCGCGATCAGCGGGTTGTCAGACGGGCGTCCCTTCGCCGCATAAATCTTCTTCGCTGCTGCCTCATCCAGCGCATTCGCGCCCAAGCCGTACACAGTTTCCGTCGGAAATGCCACCAGACCGCCCGCGCGGATGATCGCTGCCGCCTTCTCAAGCACCTCCCGGTCATGCGCCGTAAAGTCCTTTGGATTTTCTATCTTCCACATCTGGGTGTGAAGTTCTTTTTTGGTTTCGTTTTGCATATTGATTCTTCTTTCTACTATCTTACAATGAATAAATCTATCTTCCGTACTAAGCTCGAAAATACCTCGCTAAGTACTCCTAGTATGCGCGGCATGACTCGTACTAAGCTCGAAAATACCTCGCTAAGTACTCCTAGTATACACAAGATTCCTCGCCAGTTCAAGGTTTCAGCGCCCATTCAGATACTCCATGATCCCCATATGCAGCGTATACGCCACGCGGTCCTGATATTCTTCTGTTTTCAGCAGCGCCGCTTCTTTCCAGTTAGACAAAAATCCGCACTCGACAATAACAATCGGGCATTTGACGTGGAGCAGGAGGTAATAGCTGTCATTCGGTTTGGCTTTTCTGCGGTTCTGGTCTCCCAGCGCATAGTCGAAGCGCTTCTGCAGTATTTCCGCCAGCCGTTTTCCCTTCTCCGACTTCCGGTAATAAAATACCTGAGCGCCGGATACGTCCTCTTGGTGGTAGCTGTTCTGGTGGATGCTGACGACCAGATCCGCACCGGATTCCTCGACGCGGGCGCAGCGGTTTTTCATGTCGGACATTTTCCGGCTTCCGGCTGACGTATCGTAAAGTCCCCGGTCATCCTCCCGGCTCATCACGACCTCCACATCCGACTGCTCCAGATACCATTTCAGGCGCTTCGCGATCGCCAGATTGATGTCCTTTTCCAGGCTTCCGTCCACACTCACCTTTCCCGGATCAAAATCCCCATGTCCGGCGTCCAAGAAAACAACCGGCTTTTTCTTCCCAAGCACAGCGTCCGCCCCCGCTGACGCCAGCCCCGCATACCGTGCCGCCAGAAAGACGCCGCAAAATAAAAGAAGGCAGACTGCCAATTCCACTGACAGCCGCCTTCGCATTTGTTTTAGAAACGAGTGTGTTTCAAACCATTCGTTCAAGTGCACCGCTCCTGATGCATTCTTATAATATCTATATTCGCCTTGTTCACGGCATATCCCGCTATTTTCTAATTCCAATCCCGGCTCCTACTGCTGTACCTCCGCTACATCCTTAAAACCAAGTCCAAAAATGCCCGAGGTTTCCTTCACAATCACAAACGCATTCTCATCCGTCTCCGCAATAATGCGTTTTAAACGATTGAACTCCGTTTTGCGGACGGTACATAAAACCACCGTAGTGTCCTCGCCACTGTAACCCCCCTTGCCCGGAAGCAGTGTTACTGTACGGTCAATTTCCTTGATGACACGTTCTGCGATTTTCTGCGGGTATTTCGTCACGATCGACGCCTCGCTTCCGGCGTCATTTCCGTAGATGATCATGTCGATGACCTTCGTCTGTGCGTACAGGGAAATCAGTCCAAACAGCGCCGCATCGACATTTCCAAAGACGAAGATCGAGGTGGAGAGAATGATTCCATCGATCATCATCAGGGCGCGCCCGATCGAGACATGCGGATATTTCTTCTGAAGCAGGTAGCCGACTACATCGCTTCCGCCCGTCGTCGAACCGGACAGGAAGATGAATGCCATGCCGACGCCGACCAGAATGCCGCCGTAGAGACTTCCCATAAGCTGGTCGCCCATATAAACTGGAAAGACCGGGGCGATCACGTAGTCAAGAACCACCGAACAGATTCCGCACGCAAACGCCGTCCGCAGCGCAAAGGCACGGCTCAAATGAAACCACGCCAATATTAAAAGCGGCACATTGACCATCAGTGTCAGCCGTCCGACCGGCAGGTTCGTCACATGGTTTAACATCAGTGCCACGCCGACCGCACCGCCCGGCGCAATATTCGCCGTCTCAATAAAGCTGTGCGTGCCGATACTGTAGATAAATGCGCCCAGAATCAGATATAAAAAATCTTTTACAGAATATTTTCCAATGTATTTCTCCATTTCTGCATTTCCTCCTGTTATTCTGTCTGAGCGTTCCATCCTTTCCGGGCTGATTCTGCTGGTTCTGCTTCCCGCATCGTCCTCAATTTTCCGTATCTATCCTCCATCGCTCAGATTTCTTTTTCCTGTTTTTCCTTCGCCTTTTCGCCCCGCAGCTGGCTCGCCTTTCTCTGCAGCGTCTGCCTCGGCACATCCAGAATCCGCGCTGCCTCAGATATATTTCCGTGCGCCGCCTCCAACGCCTGCCAAATCAGTTTTTCCTCATAGGCAGCCACCGCCTCACGAAGCGACGAGCAGAGTTTTGGAACTTCTTCCAGGCTTTCCGGCGTCTTTTTCCTGTCCGCCTGCTTTTCCAGCAGAAGCTTTCCCTTGATGTCTTTATACTGGAGCAAGGCGCTCGTCTCGTCCACCATGCTCATGCCGTAAACGATCACGTGTTCCAGCTCCCGGACATTGCCCGGCCAGTCATATTCTTCCAGTTTTTTTAGCAGATCCTTTGACACATACTGAACCTGCTTGTGGAACGTGCCATTGTGTTTGTTTACATAAAACTTGACAAAATGTCCAATATCCGCCTTCCGTTCCCGCAGCGGCGGAATCCGGATCGACATCATGCTCAGACGATAATAAATATCGCGCCGAAGCTGTCCTTTCTCGATCGCCTCAAGCGGTTCCACATTGGTCGCCGCAATGATCTTCACATTCGTGCGTTTCGTCTCACTGCCGCCCAGGCTGCGGAAACTGCCGTCCTGCAGAACCCGCAGAAGCTTTGACTGCAAAAACAGAGGCATCGAGTTGATCTCGTCGAGGAACAGCGTTCCGCCGTCCGCCAGCTCAAAGAGTCCCTTATTTTCCATTGCCCCGGTAAACGCGCCCTTGGACGTTCCAAATAAGATACTTTCGAGCAAGGTATCCGGCAGCGCCGCACAGTTCTGCGCGATAAACGGTTTATCCCTCCGTTCACTGGCATTGTGGATCGACTGTGCAAACACCTCTTTTCCGGTTCCCGTTTCCCCATAGATCATAACCGGCAGATCGCACGCCGCCACCACCGGTATATAGTCTCTGGCATTTTTCATTTTTTCATCCACTGCGATGATATCTTCCATCGTAAAAGATGCGCCGCTGTGTTTTTTCAGCTTTCCAGCGCCACCGACCGGGATCTGTTCCGAAGTCAGTTCCACACTCTCCGGCTCTTCCTCGCCGTCTGTCATCTCCTCCATCGACAGATCGATCGCGCCCACCACGGCGCGCCCGCTCTTGATCGGAATCGAAAGAGAGCTGATATGGATGCCCTCCTGCCCCTTGGTCTGCAGCAGCTGGTTTTCCACGTAAACCGGCAGTCCGACCTCCATCGCCCGGATCATGCTGCTGTTCTTAGCGTTCAGGTTTTCAAATACATCGAAAAAATTTTGTCCCACCAACGCCTGGTAAGCTTCTCTCTCTTTCCGGTTTGAAAATTTACTATTTAACTTTGCTGAAAACAGAATCTCGCCATCCAGGTTGATGATCGTGATTCCGTCAATATATCCTTTTCCATGAAATAACTGTCTTAAAAACTCCATGCATTTCTCCCCTGTCTGAAACACCGCTGACCGGAATCACGCGCTAAGTCTCACGGACGTTCGACTTGAATCTGCGTTCATCCGGCCTGACAACGGTGTTATGTTTACACCTGTTCCAAGTGTATCAGAGGAAACAGGCAAAGACAAGTTTATCCGATCTCCTCCACACCTGGGCGATCCAACGGAAGTTTCAGCCACCACCATTTAAATACGATATTTGCGATGATGCATGCTGCCATGATTACCAAATAGATGCCGATAAACTTCCAATGGCTGCCATTTAAGAGCATCATCGGTCCCATCGACCACGCAAACATCTCTGCCGGAGTTGTAAACGGCGCTGCAAATGCAGTATCGTTCAGCGTCTTGGAGCGGTTTTCCGGATCAACGATTCGAAGAAGGATGAAGCCGATCGCAAAAACGCCCGTTGAATAGCCAAATACGAAGATCGCGCGCTCAAACCAGCTGCCGCGGTTCATCGCCGGACCAAAGAACATCAGAGTTGCCACTACGATTACAATACCGCAGAGCAGAAGAAGTGCCAGCGGAGCTGCATATTTAACGATAACTGCCAGTTTGATGGAAGCGATTCCGAAAAACACCAGATAATCCGTCGCAGTACCGGAGATACGTCCCACTACATTTTCATCAATATAATCACCGACGCCGACTTTTCGGAAAACGAGGAACATCACGATCGCGGTCAAAAATGCCATCAGGTAATTCGGCAAATCCAGACCGATCGCTGCATAGATTCCCTTGCTGAGTCCCACACCGATACCGGATGCGATCAGCATCACTGCCAGATGCCATGCCAGCGGATCCAGGACGTTGGATGAAATAGTTTCCTCGCCCATCGACTTGCGCTCATTTTTGGGCACCAGACCACAGCGCAGATCATCGGAGATCTGATTGAAGCCTTTCATATATTTGGTCCAGCCCTTTTTCGTTCCCAGCTTGATGAAGAACAGACCGCCAAAGATACCCGATAAAATACCAACAGTTGCACAGGTCATCGCGATATCCATTGCATCCAGATCACCCAGTCTCTCAAACGCGGTACCAACAGCCGCTGCCGTTCCGTGTCCGCCGGAGAAACCAGCTGCCAGCAGCAGACCGAAGCCATAGTTAATGTTCGGGAATAATTTCGAAATTACTAAAATACTAAACAACGGTGCCAGTGAAAACTGAATCGCCTGTGCCAACACTTTATAGGAAAAATAAGAACCAATCCGGTCAATTTCCGCTTTAAAATCTTTCTTGTTGAAAGAAAATCCATTAATTCCGACACCTGCGAAAATCAGGATAATCAGAACACTTGCATAAGAACCAATATTTTCAGAAAACGGCAGGATTCCCAGTCCCTGCGCCCCGAGTGCCAGCGCGATAAATCCGGCAATCATGCTTGGCGGAATGAAAAATTTCTGTACCAACGGCACTTTTGCACGTAAAAGCTGACCAACCGCTATAAAAAACGATGCGATCGCAAAGTCCACTAAAATGTCTGTAACACTCACAGATACCCCTCCTATTCTTCTGTATCAAATGCGCCTCCAGCTATTTCCCATCTGGAAGCGCTTCTATTCTCCCCTCAAATGGCAGAGCGCTTTTCATCCGTATCCCCATACGTTTCACGAAAAGCGTTCTGCCGGTATCCTTTATCTGAAAATCACTTTTCTAATTTGATAAAGTTATCCGAATGGCTCTTGGTTGCCGACGGAGCCAGATCCAGTTTCTGATCTGCGATCTCTAAGATGTCTTCCGGACGAACCCACGGTCTGCCCTGGATGGCACTTGTCTCCTCATGGGTTAAGTATCCCTTGTAGGTGGTTAAGCTGCGGCGCAGGAAACCATCCTTTGCACATGCCTGCGCCACGCCATTGTTGATGATGCTTCTGAAGTGCGGCAGTACGGATGCTGCGTATGCGATCGAGGTAGACTGAGAAATTGCACCCGGAATGTTGCTTACGCAATAATGTACGACGCCCTCTTCGATGTAGCGCGGATTTTCATGGGTGGTCTCATGGAATGTCTCGATTGCACCATAATCGTTGCTGATATCTACGATAACGGAACCTTTCTCCATCGAGCGGACCATCTCGCGGTCGATCATGTATTCTTTGGCATCCTTCGGCCATCTAACACAATTATATACGACATCTATCTCTGGTAAAATCTTTTTCAGATTATAACGGTTGGAAATCTGGGTGTTGACTTCCTCATTGAACTGTTTTCCGATATCGCGCAGGGTTCCGATATTAATATCCATAACCGTTACCCACGCGCCCAGCGCATGAAGAACAGAGATTGCTGCGCGTCCTACCACGCCGCCTCCAATGACCAGCGCCTTAACGCCCGGAGCACCGCCGAGACCGTTGACGAATTTGCCCTTGCCGCCGTTGATGGAAAGCAGGGATTCCAGGCCAAAGAGTGCACCCGCCTTACCAGCTGCCTCACAGTTCGGTGAACCGTAACGGTGGGAATCTTCTGCGGTAAATGCAATACACTTGCTGTCGAGAAGTGCCTGTACCTCTTCCGGATGTGCTGCTGGATGGATGCAGGTAAATACGATCTGGTTTTCACGGAGCAGTTTGTACTCGCACGGTTCAAACTCTTTTACCTTTGCGACGAAATCGCAGGTTGCATAAATTTCTTCCTTTGTATCAACCAGCTTCGCGCCCTCTTTCACATATGCTTCATCCTGGAATCCAGAACCTTCGCCCGCGCCCTTCTGGACGTAAACCTCATTGCCGTCACCTACCAGCATGCTTACCTCTGCCGGGGTTGCGATGACACGGTACTCGCCTACTTTGATGTCTTTCAATACGCCAACTTTCATAATGTGTTCCCTCCATGTAATATATTTTTCTTTTTGCTTGATACTTTTGCTTGATACTCATATATACAGCAAGTTCCGTGCCAACTTTTACGTTTTTCGATTTTATTTAATATTTTTCTTTTTTATTTTCCAAAAAATTCGAGGTTTTCCTTGTAAATACAAGGTTTTTGTCGAATTAAAATTTTTATTTATTTTTTTGATAACCTTCCAGGAATGACTCGTTCTTGTCTCATTTTTTCATAATGTAAAAAAATGACCCATTTATGAGCTTTTATGTGCTCATAAATGGGTCATTCAAATTTTATTTTTAAGTCATATGCCGATTTTTGAGTCCTACTGCCCAACTTCCGCCGCTGCCAGCTTTCGCGACTCCGTCAGCGTCTTTCCCTCGCGCAGATGAACCGCCACGCGCTCCTCGCGCTTCGCGATCCGGGAGGCAGATTCGTAGACTTCCGCGATCTTTCCGGACGGAACCACGACCACGCCGGTCCGATCCATCACGACCATGTCGCCTGGAAAAATCAGGACGCCGCAGAGTGTCACCGGCACATCCACGCTGACCGTCTCGATATCGTAAGCACTCTTGTTCGGTGCAGTTCCGGCGCTGTATGCCGGAAAACCAAATGCCGCGATGTCATCGGTATCGCGTAGGCAGCCGTCGGTCAGCTCGCCTTGCACGCCGCGAAGCTGTGCCCGGAGTGCCAGCAGGTCACCGCCCGTCGATACATCCATGATACCGCCCATGGAAATCACCAGCAGGTCGCCCGGTTCCGTTTTGTCATCGATCACTTTTCCGTGCTTTGCCAGGTTCATGCCGTCCCACGGTGTACTCCGGCGCTTCTGCAAAATCGTGCGGGCAAATCCGGCTGCACGCTTCTGGGAGGGATCGATCGGATGAAGTCCCAGCACACTGCCGCGTTTTAAACCAAGTCCGTCCATGGCATCTGCCACATTTCCGGTCGGGAGGGCGCTATAGCGCTCCACCCACATCATTCTCTCTTCTGCTGTCATATTTTCCTCTTCCTATTCTCAAACCATATCTTTACAGGCTTCTGCCCGGCTCTTTCATCTATCCGATATGATGCTTTTTTTCCACTATACAAACAGATGGTAAATACCCAGGAAAGAAAATACCGCTACCACTGCCAGTGCCAGGAAGGAAACGGCAAACAGCTCTACAAACATACGGTTCTGCGGGAAACGTTCTTCCGCATTCTCCTGCTGAGAAACACCTGCCATGATGAGCGCGCCGGTTGTGGAAATCGGAGTAAATCCTACGATCGTTCCACCGATTACAATCACCGATACCAGTTCGATGGCATCTGCTCCCAGCGTTGAAGCCAGTCCGCTTGCTGTCGGAATCAGGGTCGGGAATACAACTCCAAGACCGGAACTGAAGAAGGACATAAACCCAGAAGTAATACCCATGATCATCGCAGCAGTCCGTTTGCTCATAACGTGCTCCAGAGCCGCTACCATGATATCGATACCGCCGGACAGGGAGATAACATTCATCAAAATGCCAACACCTAAAACCATGATAATCACATTCCACGGCACCATCTGAACTGCTTTCTTCTCATCACCGCAGCCAAAGATAATTAACAGCGACCCCATTAAAAATCCCATCAGGCCGACATTCCAGGAGAAGAACAGAACGCCGACTGCCAGACCAGCCAGTGCTGCCAGGGAAAGGAGCTGTTTTCCGGTAAATTTCGGAAGCTCTGCTTCTTTTCCGACTGCATTTACATCCACTTTCCAGCCTTTATAGTAAATGTAGACAAGTACCATGGTTGCCAGCGCCGTCAGAATCAGGCAGAACATGATCGGAACGGTATCTGCCTCCAGTCCCTGTGCTGCCATCAGTTCACGGACAACGGCTGCCTCCGGGGTCAGCGGACTCATACGTCCGGACATAACGCCCAGGTCTCCGATGATCGCCGTCATAATCGGGTTGATGCCTGCGGATGCCGCAACCGGGATTGCGATAACCGGGATGATTGCCAGGCTCGGAATTGCGCCCGGTCCTACGGCACTGATGATAAATCCTAAAATATAGATAACAAACGGAATCAGACGTTTCTGTTTGCCAACCAGCGCTACCATCTTGCGTGCTAAAAGTTCCAGGGTTCCGTTTCCGTTAATAATTGCAAACAGATAAGTAATACCGACCATCTGGATGCACAGGGATGCACTAAATCCCTTGATGATATCGGATGCCTTGATGCCGAATACCAGCGCCAGCACGGCAGCGATACCGGTACAGAGAATACCGACGTTACAGTTTTTCACAAAGCCAATCACGATAGCTGCCAGAAGGCAGATTAAAGAAATAAGTCCTAAGTTCATAGCAGCCTCCTATCGAAATGTAATGCAGACCGGGCTCTCGGTGTGGATGATACGTCCGGTATACTCCATGCGGCCTGTTTCCTCGCAGAGACGCATCTCTACGATGGTATCGCTGTCCTCATTTGCCGCATAAAACAAGCTGTAATCGCGGTTGAAGGAGATAAAACGTGGTGTCAGACCCAGAGTCGGGTAATAGCCTAATTCCTTCATATATCCAGTGTTCTGGTCGATACGGTAGAGCACGATAGACTCATGGATACGGTTGGAACCGATGAGAATCTCGCCATTTTTGCTGAGCAAGGATGCACTCGCCTGTCCCTCGCCCGTATAGGTATCTGGCAGAGTCGGAAGTACCTGCAGCGCCTTTAATTTACCGTTCTTGTCATCAAATGAAAGGTAGGTCATCGAATTTCCTTTTTCATTGATTAAGTAAACAAAGCGGTTGTTCGGATGAATCGATACGTGGCGCGGCTCATCGTACTCGCGTCCGCGGTAGCAGTCGGTCTGTGTCAGGCTGCCGTCCTCCGGGTTAAAACGGAATACGACGATCTGTCCGTAGCCCTGCAGTCTCGCCTGGCATACAACAAAAAGGTATTCTTTCTTCTGATCCCAAATACACTGGTGTGCAAAGGAGATAGCGCCTTCTTTCTTTCCTGCCATATGCGCAGTGTGGACAATCTCTCCCAGACTTCCGTCCGCATTGCGGCGGATGACATAGACAGCGCCGCCCTGCAGGGCTGCCACTACCATGTACTGGTTGGTGCGGTCCGGTGTGATGAAAACCGGATTCTTGCCGCCGATCTCGATGGTGTTTAAGGCAGATAAGGTTCCGTCTGCCTCGATCTTATAGCTGCTGACCTGTGTATTGTCGCCGTGTACGGAGTAGAGATATTTCTCCTCCAGATCCATCGCCTGATAGGACGGATTCGGCAGCGTCTCTAAGCACTGAATCTCTTTCCATTCGCCGGTTGCCTCCGAAATTTCGTAAACCTTTAAGCCCTTGCCGCGTGCATTTCTCTCGCGGGTGGTACGGCATCCTACGTATGCGTAACTCATGTTTGTTTCCTCCTGACCCTTTTAATGCATTTTATTTTTACCCAAAGAATCCGCGTTCCCTCGAATATGCGGATTCTTTATTTCTTGGTTTGATAAAATTGTAACATGGAGAATTGACAAATGGAAATTCAGGATTTGAATGTAGGGGTATTCCAGAATGGAATGGTGCGGGTGATGGATGAGATCGCGAGAGGGACAGCACAGACCCAGGGATATTCTTCCAGAAAATGCTTGCGCTCTTGGGTCTGCGCCTGTTACCATATTTATTTCCGCTCTATCTTATTGACGTGATAGTACTCTTCTGTAAAGGATATAAAATCCATGATATCCTGGTTCCGATAGCAGGAATCGGAAAGCATCATCCAGACGCGGCGTGAGACAGGTTCCTGCTCTTTGTTGTAGATCGGGATGAGCTGGAAACGGCTGCGGTCAAACGCCCAGTCGGAGCCGAAGAGAAAGCAGATGCCAAGTCCATTTTCTACCATCTCGATCGCGATATCCGAATATGGGACGAAATGAGCGGCATGGAGGGATTCTCCAAAGTGATCCTTCCACCACTGGTTGAGCAGCAATTTTACCATCGGATTTAAATATGATTCGATGATTGGCAGGTGCTCGACGTCCTCCAGTGCGGTCCCCATCGGCGCCATGATGTAAAGTTCTTCCTCAAACAGGCAGATTTTCTCCCCGAGAAATGGGTAATCGCCGCAGACGATCGCGATATCGATCGTTCCGTCGGTAATCTGGCGGATCAGCATATCGCTGGAGTTTGGAAATGTCTTAAACTGAAGGCGGTTGTACGCGTCCACATAACCTTTCAGCAGTTTCGGCATATGGAGTCTTGCAAAGGAGTTCGGGACACCGACGCGCACCAATTCCTTGACTCCATGGCGTTCTGAAAAATGTTCACGTATCTCGCCGAGAAAATCTAGCATGATACCTGCTTTTTTTACAAGATATCGTCCATCCTCTGTGAATGTTACACCTTGATTGCTCCGTTTGACAACCTCTATGCCCCATTCCTGCTCAATTGCCTTGACCCGCTTTGTCAGGGCGGACTGCGTTATATACAAATCCTCCGCTGCCTTGCTCATGCTGCGCCTTTCATACAGTTTTCTAAGAATCAGCCAGTCTAGTTCCCGCATTTTCTTCCAGTTCTCCTTTATCTCAACATTTTAATTGCATATTGCTTTGCACTTATTAAGTGAATGAAAAAAGAACACCATTTTTGGTAAAATCAAAGTGATCAAAGTCTTAACAATCCCAAACAAAGGAACCCTCTATGACTATAGTAAACACCTTTTCACTTCAAAGCAACCAGCAAATTATTTCTTCATATCCCTTCCCTCACAAAAATACATACTAAGTCGCAATGGTTCATTATTTATATGATACGTAAATGATTCCCCATATCCAGAATCTGTGACAACACCAAATTCGTCTTCAAAACAAACATGGTTCCATTTCTGACTGAGACATTGTTTGAAATAAGATACATCAAAGCAATGCATTCCAGCATCCGGATATTGTCTGCGAAGTTCACGCATAGATGAACAGCCCCTCTGAAAACCAAAAAATGCACCCAAATACTTTGCACTGGAAGAAAGATACTCTTCCACTTCATTAAAAGCGAACTTCTGATTCAAGATCGCATATTCATTTGAAGAGTCAAAATCAATATAATAATCCACACATCCATGACGCAATGGAAGAAGATGGCTTCCTGCTGCAATATACAAGATATTCCTTTGAAGATTCAATTTTTCGATAAGATCTTTGTACATACTTACAACTTCTTCAAACTTATCACTGACAATATAGAATGCATTTGGATTAAGCTCTTCCAGATTTGCATAACAAAAGAAATAATTGTTGATACAATCTTCTAAAATAACCTTGTTGTTGGTATCACATGTATTTAATTTATCATCAAGCCACAAATAAGCCTTCTGTATCAGACTCAGAAGCTCCGAGCTCATCATACGATAACAATTTCGTTTTGAATCTTCTCCATCATAAGGACTAATCGGACCTGTATCTCCACAGATTATTCCATTTCGAATCGCAGCACGATATCCGCAGGAACATGATAACTCTCCAGACATAATTTCCTGGTCTTCTATATTACAATTTGATAAATTTAATTTTGATTGACAATAAGGGCCTGTTCTATCTAAGCGCACAGTAAAAGATTTTTTCGTAACAAAAATAATTCTGTTTTGTGAGTTATATCATTATTTTTAAGGGTAAGCAATCCGCAGATATCATGAAAAATGAAGTTCTGCGGATTGCTTCATGAATAATTCAGGATGAATTTTATTTTCTATTTTTCCCAGCTTTCGCACCTTCCGCCACATACTCCACAAACTGCGAAAGCGCCGGGGACAGCCGCTTACTCTTCGGATAGAAAAACCAGGTATTCCGTTCCACCGGCGTCCCATCTTTCCAGAAAAGTGAAGTCAGGCATAGGTTGTGTTCATTGGCAAAATGTTCTGGAAGAAAACAAAGTGTATAACCAAACCCTCGTTCTATCATCTGCCATGCCACATCAATATAACCAACTGGCATACCATTGCCGACCGGGGTGCTGAAATTTTCATTCCACCAGCGCTCCAGAATCTCTCTTGTCCGGTCATTCGTCTTATACTCGATCCGATCTAAACCCGGCAAATCTTCCATCTTAACTGGTTCCTTCGTCACCAGGCAGGCGGCGCTTTTACCGACCCGGATGCGCTCCAGCGCCCCCTCATAATCGCCGCGGATAAATCCGACATCCACCGTCCCGTCAAGCAGCTTGCGAAACAGCGCATCGCTCTGATCCGTCACGACCTCAAACTGCACACTCGGATGTTCTTTCCGGTACTGGAATAAAAGTTCCGAAAGCATGTATTTACTGTATGTATAGGAAGAACCGATCACGATCGTCTCCTCCGTGCTCTTCTGCATTGCCGCCAGCGTCTCCGTCGTCTCCTTCATAAACACCAGATACCGCTCCGCCTGATCGGCAAGGTAGCGTCCCTCTGGTGTAAACGAAAGCCCCTTCGGCGTCCGGTTGACGATCGTCACGCCAAATTCCTCCTCCATCTGCTTGAGCCGCTTGGTCAAAGACGGCTGCGTCATGTAAAACGAATTGGCAACCTTCGTCATATTTGGATTTTTATAAAGTGCCTGTAAGATCTGCCAGTCTGTATCTCTCACGGAACATCCCCCATTTTATCACTTAAATTGATTCTGTCGTTATTTTTCTTTCTCTTCTGCCGCTTTTGGATACGCTGTTTCTTCCTGTGTTATCCTTGTTGAATCCGCATATCTTCAAATACACGTTCTTCGCCTATACTCTCTCCTTCTTCGCGACCTTCTTCACGACCAACCTTCACACCCTGTTCGAATTCCGCTTTTCAAATCAGCTCTTTCTCACGCTTTTCATCGTATTCAAATATACACACTTCTACCACCTCCGCTCGATTCCTCCTAAGAAAATCAGCCAATATATTTTCTGCGATACATTCGGTCACCGCTTTCTCAACAGCTGTGTGTATGTCTCCGTACTTGGCTGTATATCTACGAATTCTGTCAACCAAAAGCATATATTCTTTGCGTAAGTTCCTTTTTTCATAAATCCTCCTTTCTGTCAGGAGAATTTCTTCTGCTTTGTAACACTCCCGTCACCTCACAGTCAGAGCAAAATCCATCGAAAATCTCCTGCTTTTCAATTGTTACTTAATTGGATAAGCATAAGATTTTCTCAGATTCATAATTAGATTGGAATGTAAGATATACTTGAAATGTTTACAAAGAAAAATATATGCTTGATATGATAAATGTAACATATCCGAACTCATGATGCAAGGTATATGGTTGTGAACTACTCGGCAACTAAGTTACCAGAGCATCTGAAATCTGGCGGGATACCGCCTTTTTTCAGGGTGCGTCCATGACACCACTACTGCTTGCCTTGCGGCTATACAGCTACTTTTATTATTTCTGGATTCTTTAATCCGGTTACGGACAGTTCTTTCTGTTTTCCGGATACGGAAAGATTTTTACGCAGGATATTAAATGCTCCTACTGCATCCGCATTATATCTTACTCCATCCGTTATATACATGCCCCGCTCTTTTCGGTTTGATGCTTCTGCATATCTTTTTGATATTTCTGGTGAAAACGGGCTGCACTGGCTGGTATAGCTTTCTTCCTGTTTTGTCAGTGATATTCCATACAGTTTCAGTTTATACTCCAGCATGATGTAGAGTTTATTATACGGCAGTCCGTGAAACTTCTGGTTTGTCTTGTGCCCTATTTCTTTTCCTTTACGGATGTTTCGGATATCTCCTATGATTACACAGCTTATCCTTTCTTTTTTACAGTATTCTGCAAGCCATCTGGTCACCTTATGAAGGTAATCCTTTACTGCGTTCTGTTTTTTCCGATAAAGCCTCTTGATGTGTTTCGATGATCGGGGATATTTTATGCCGTTTTCCACCTGCTGTGCATACCATATTGATTGAACCCTGCTGATTTCTTTGTGAAAGTATCTTTCCAGCGAAAGATATTTTCTTCCTAGAATAAAACTCCTTCCATTTCCGGAATCATAACAGGTCATCAGATTATGAATTCCAAGATC
>NZ_QUKS01000006.1:0-235626 GCF_003481165.1 Clostridium sp. TF06-15AC | reverse complement strand
GGTATCCCGCCAGATTTCAGATGCTCTGGTAACTTAGTTACCGAGTAGTTCACTTCCATATTCAGTTTTATTCTACAAATCCGACAGTGAAATTCGGTCGTATGCGCCATTTTTCTTATCTTCCGGATGTGGTTCCAGTCCGATAATTGTAATATCTTTCTGGTCCGGTCCATAAACCCAGTACATTCTCATTGCGCCACTGGTTTTATTTTCCAGATATGATTGCCACACTTTCATTCCATAACGTCTGGATAATGGCTCTATTTCATGGGTTTGAAGACTCGGATAACCCGGAGCAGCCGACAACAGCTTTAAAGCCTTTCCCCATTTTTTATACAACTGTTCTTCCTTCTTTTTTATATTACCGGAACGATATTTCTCCTGCAGATCTAACCAAAGTTCCTGCATTTCAGGAATTCCCATTCGTATATTAAAATTCATCTCTTATTCCTTTTAAAAATCTGACAGGTCAATAGCCGGGGAAACATCGCCTCTCTTAAAGTTACTTACTGCACGATCCATATCTGCCAGAGTTCTGGCTGAAATGCTCTCTGGCACTGCCAGTTCCCGAGGTTCCAGAATAATGCAGCCATTTCCGTATTCTTTTACATTGTAATACTGATAAGCAGCTCCTCTGAGCGTAATTCTTTTTTTGTTATCCAGATGGGCAACATAATCTTTCATCGCTTCCATTACCAACACCTCCTACGCAAGCATTTGTGTGGGAAATCCCACCTCTTATTATTATAATACGCTTTTCTATATTATCTGTCAATCTACTTTTACTTACTCCTGATACTTGAAAGTATTCATGCACCGGCAGACGGCAGGTGGCAGATGAGTCCGACATAACTAAGCTCTTTAATAGCAAAATTAAACTTAAAATCAAATTTTTTGTACTGATTTCCTGTTTTATTAGATGTATATAGTTTCTGTTCAAATTCAGCAATATGCTCATCTAACTCACTAATTCTGTCTCTAATTTCAGAACGCTCTAACTGTCCACCTGCTTCCTGAAGGACTTCACTCATTTGGACAAAGGGGTATGAAATGCACACCCAAAATCGCTGCTTTTCAAAAAATTTTTCAAAAAATTTTTCGAAATAAAAAAAGCCGCCTGCTCCGGTTAGGAAACAGACGACAAAACACGTTCTAAATGTATTCAATTTTCAATTTCTTTTTCTTTGCTTCAAGCACTTTACATAGAACATCATCTACTGCATCGGTGTATCGTCCCTGAGCTACTAAATTGTTCTTCAGTGCAATGAGTGATTGTATCACTGGGCTTCGTTCTTCTTCATTTAAGTATCAGGTGTAAGCGGTAAGTTCTTCTCCGACCGCTCCGAAACAAGCTCCGGGTGTACTTCTGCTAAACTGTTATTCATAGCCAAACCTCAACCTCCTTGTGCTTAGAGTATATGAAGTTTTGGTTTTATCTTGTAGTTTGCGAATATCTGTATAAATAGAAAAAGCCCTTTGAGAAAAGGATTTCTCCTCTCTCAAAGGGCAAGTTGACAAACTGGAATTTGGTGTGTGCTTTATAAATTTTTTCCGATCCACTCAAGTTCGTTCATGGAATCCTTATTTTTTTCAAGTTCATCTCTGGCTGTTGCGTAATATGATTTTTTGAAAAGCATATCCCATGAAAGATATTTTGCCATACAGTCAAACTGCTTATCAATCAGCTCATACTGGATACTGCCTACGGGAGAACCACCTACAACAATTGTGCCAACTTTTTTGTTTTTTAACTGCAATCCACGGCAGTAGCACTTATCAATGATAAGTTTCAATTGTGCTGACATTCCCCACCAATAAACTGGTGTAGCAAAAAGAATCATATCTGCGGCAGCAATTTTGTCAATTGTAGAATTTGTATCATCCTTGTCGACGCATCCCTTAGAGCATTGACAGACACCACATCCCTTGCATGGTGCAATGTTGAGTTTGTCGGGTTCAATGATTTCAATTTTATTCTTTTCTGACGCTCCTTTTATAAATGCATTGATTGCTGCCAGCGTATTTCCTTTTCTGGCACTTCCATTAATGATTACAATTTTCATGCGTGTATCCTCCAACTCCCGATTTGTATTTCTGTTTGTTTTAAAAATGGGCAACTCCGATTGGAATTGCCCACTCATTGCACTAATTATGCGATTTTTTCTTGCTTGCACCGATTTCTGCATCAATTGATGTAAGTTTGATGTAAATCGCTGTTTTTTTAGTTTTTTATCAAATGAAGTACGTCCCGTCTATTCGGTAAAACGGTACATCTTTACATCACGTCGACTGGCGTCTCCGTGCGTTTTTCACCTTATGTCGGTGTTCGCAAGCGCACACCGACGCAAGGCTCAGTTTCTCATCTTAATAGAGCTTTGCACCTGCTGGAATGTGGTCATCAACCATCAGAAGATGGAGCTTTTCTTCGCCTTCTTCTTCGTGGATAGCACTGAGGAGCATACCGCAAGAGTCAATGCCCATCATAGCTCTCGGTGGAAGATTTGTGATAGCAATAAGAGTCTTTCCAACCAGTTCTTCCGGCTCATAAAAGCTATGAATACCGCTTAAAATGGTTCTGTCTGTGCCTGTTCCGTCATCAAGCGTAAACTGTAACAGTTTCTTTGACTTCGGTACTGCAACACACTCTTTAACCTTTACTGCACGGAAATCTGACTTGCTGAATGTATCAAAATCAACCATTTCTTCAAACAATGGCTCGACTTTTACCTTAGAAAAATCAATCTTTTCAACCGGTTTTTCAGCCTCTGCCGGAGCTGCTTCGGAAGTCTTGGAAGCTTTCTTATCAGCATCCAGTGACTTCATTGTCGGGAACAGCAGTACGTCACGGATAGCCGGGCTGTCGGTCAGAAGCATAACCAGACGGTCGATACCGTATCCGATACCACCTGTCGGTGGCATACCGATCTCCAGTGCATTCAGGAAATCTTCATCTGTATGCTGTGCTTCATCATCGCCTGCTGCCGCATTAGCATCCTGCTGTGCAAAACGCTCTCTCTGATCAATCGGATCGTTTAACTCGGAGTATGCGTTACACATCTCCCAGGTATTGATAAAGAGCTCAAAACGCTCAACCTTATTCGGATCGGACGGTTTCTTCTTGGTCAGCGGGGAGATAGAAAGCGGATGATCCATGATAAAGGTCGGCTGGATCAGTTCTTTCTCACAGTACTCCTCGAAGAAAAGGTTGATGATATCGCCCTTAGTATGACGATTCTCAAACTCGATGTGATGCTCTTTTGCAAGCTGTTTCGCTTCTTCATCGGTTTCCACCGCATCGAAATCAATGCCGGCATATTTCTTGATGGCATCGTTCATGGTCAGACGCTCGAATGGTTTACCGAAATCAATCTCAATACCGTTGTAGGAAATCTTTGTGCTTCCGCACACTTTCTCAGCCAGATAACGGAACATGCTCTCGGTCAGCTCCATCATGCCCTCATAATCGGTATATGCCTGGTATAACTCCATCAGGGTAAACTCCGGATTGTGACGGGTATCTACGCCCTCGTTGCGGTATACACGGCCAATCTCGAAAACTCTCTCAAGTCCGCCTACGATGAGTCTCTTCAGATACAGTTCCAGGGAAATACGGAGCTTAACATCCTCATTCAGTGCATTGTAATGGGTCTCAAATGGACGTGCAGCAGCACCGCCGGCATTGGATACCAGGGTCGGTGTCTCTACCTCCATAAAGTCTCTTCCAGAAAGGAAGTTACGGATCTCTTTGAGGATCAGGGAACGTTTGATAAATGTCTTCTTAACATCTTCGTTCATGATCAGATCCACATATCTCTGGCGATAACGCATATCCGTATCGGTAATACCATGATATTTCTCCGGAAGAATCTGCAGGCTCTTAGAAAGCAGGGTCATCTTCTCTGCATGGATGGAGATCTCACCGGTCTTGGTACGGAATGCAAATCCTTCTACGCCGTAGATATCACCAATATCGGATTTCTTGAAGTCTGCATAGGACTCCTCGCCGATTGCATCTTTTGCCACATAGACCTGGATGGTTCCCTGTAAATCACGGATATTGCAGAAGGACGCTTTACCCATGACACGCTTAAACATCATACGTCCTGCGATGGATACGTGAATCGGCTGTGCATCCATGATCGCTCTTCTCTCATTATAATCTGCATTCAGTGCTTCTCTTGCCTGAGCCTCATCCATGCCCTCTGTATTCAGCGGGGCTCTGCCTGCCAGAATCTCTGCCTCATGCTCTTCATAAAGCTTCTTCACTTCAAGAGAATGATGGGTCTGGTTATATTTTGTAATCTGGAACGGATCCTTGCCTGCATTCTGAAGTTCTGCCAGCTTCTCACGACGAACCTTTAACAGCTGATGGATATCCGGTTCCTGCTGATTCTTCTTGTTCTGATCTGCCATCTTTTCTTACTCCTTCGTATTCCTGTTACTGTTCGCACTTATGATACTCTTCTGATGTCCAGAATCTTGTACTGGATAATACCTGCCTGTGTCTCTACGTCTACTGTCTCGCCGGCTTTCTTGCCAAGCAGGGCACGACCTACCGGAGACTCATTGGAAATCTTGCCTTCCAGGCTGTTAGCTTCGGTGGAACCCACGATCTTGAACTCCATCTCCTCATCCTCTTCGATGTCCAGAACTTTTACCTGGCATCCGATGCTGATCTTATCCAGATCGATCTCATCCTCAACAACAACCTCTGCGTTTTTCAACAGTTTCTCAAGGTCTACGATTCTTGCCTCGATGTCTCTCTGTTCATCTTTTGCTGCATCATACTCAGCGTTCTCAGACAGGTCGCCCTGCTCTCTCGCCTCTTTGATCTTCTGTGCGATCTCCTGGCGTTTATTTACTTTCAGATCATGAAGTTCATCTTCATACTTTTTCAATCCTGTGTAAGTTAAAATGTTCTTCTTTTCTGCCATGACAGCTATCCTTCCTTCTATTGATTCATCATTGAATCCCCTAATAATTGCATCGCACTATTATACATGATTCTTGGTGTAATGTCAAGAATCACAAAGTGCCATAATGGCTTTAAAAACAAGGGAAAATCCTACATTTTCGTGCTTTTTCTGTGCCTTCCGATTTCGTCCACCCATGTAACACAACCATCGTTTTGATTCCACACATTCATCCTTCTCTTAAATTCTCTCATCCACCAGCCGTTCCAGCTCCTCCAGCGTCTCCACCTGGTTTATATCATTGCGAAGCGCCGACGAATGTGGAAATCCTGCCGTATACCATGCCACGTGCTTACGCATCTCCCGCATTGCGATCTCCTCGCCGCGAAATTCCGTCTGAAGCGTCCCATGGCGGACAATCATCCTCTTTACTTCCTCCGCAGTCGGCGGCGGCAGAAGTTCTCCGGTTTCCAGATAGTGGAGAATCCGTTTAAACAGCCATGGATTTCCTTTCGCACCGCGCGCCACCATGATGCCGTCGCAGCCGGTTTCTTCCTTCATTCTCTTGGCATCTTCCGGTGTAAATACATCACCGTTTCCCCAGACCGGGATTGAAACCGCCTCTTTGACCTGACGGATAATGTCCCAGTCCGCCTTTCCGGAATAATACTGCTCTCTCGTCCGTCCATGCACGGCTACCGCCGCCACGCCGCAGCTCTCTGCCATCTTCGCAAACTCAACCGCATTGATATTCGAATCATTAAATCCCTTGCGGAATTTGACCGTAACCGGTTTATGAAGTTTCTTTACCATCGCCGTCAAAATCTGCTCTGCCAGCTTCGGATCCTTCATCAGTGCCGAACCTTCGCCGTTATTGACAATCTTTGGCACCGGACAACCCATGTTGACGTCGATGATGGCATACGGTCCTTCCTCCAGCTGCAGCGCCATCTCGCTCATAATCTCCGGATCTGAGCCAAACAGCTGCACCGCAACCGGCTCTTCTTCCGGCCGCGTCTCTAATAACGGCTTTGTATTGCGGTTCTTATAAAGAAGCGCCTTCGCGCTGACCATCTCCGTGTACATCAAACCACATCCCTGCTCCTTACAGAGCAGACGGAACGGCAGATCCGTCACACCTGCCATCGGCGCAAGGGCGATTGCATTTTTTAATTCTACGTTTCCAATCTTCATTTTATTTCTAATCTTCCTGATACCGTTCCATCTGCTCGTCGTCTAACAGTTCGTCCGCCGGGATTCCCAGCACCTTCACCTTATAATACAGCTCCAGCGATTCCAGCAGCTCACGCTTCTCCGCCTGATACTGCTTGATTTTAAGCGCGCTTCCGATCTCGTCAAAGAGGTAATCATTCTCCTCCGCCTCAACCTTAAACTGCAGTCTGCCATCCGGCATAAACTCCAGCAAAATAATACCGCCGATGTCCTCTGTGTACATGACACACATGATCTGCAATTCCTGCTTAATTGACTCCGGCAGCCCCGAAAACTGCTCATTCAGATAATATTTTTCCACATACGAATTCGCACCGCAGAGTACGGTGGAGTCCCCATCTGTATTGGGATTCTGCATTTCTGCCATTTTCTTACACCTCCATCTGTTTCATTTTCCATTGCCCACAAACAGGGCTGACGCACGAACGGAGAGCAGGCTCTCCCTTTATCCCTGAGAAGCCTGTTCTCCGTTCATATGCCAGCCCATCTCACAAGCAGCCATCAAATTCCTTAACGAATCAGCAGCTTACTAATCTCATACTGATCTTCCGGAATATCCTTCTTCATATTCAGCGCCTCCTGAATATCAAAATCCAGAAACTCGCCGTGCTTATATGCTACCACGCGGTTGGTCTTTCCTTCTTCCAGCAGCTCCACCGCCTTGGCGCCCATGATGGACGCATAGACGCGGTCTTTACAGGTCGGCGCGCCGCCTCGCTGCATATAACCAAGGATCGTCGCACGTGTCTCGATGCCGGTTGCCGCCTCGATTCGCTTCGCCATCGACGCGGAATGTCCGATGCCCTCGGCATTAATGATAATATGATGTCTCTTGCCGCGTTTCCGGTTATCGATGATGCGGTTGATCAGCATCTGCTCATTGCCATCGTACCGCTCCGGAAGCAGAATATCCTCGGCGCCGTTAGCGATACCGCACCACAGGGCGATATATCCCGCGTGGCGTCCCATAACCTCGATGATACTGCAGCGCTCATGGGAGGTGGAAGTATCTCTTACCTTATCGATCGCCTCCATCGCCGTGTTGATCGCGGTATCAAACCCGATTGTATAATCGGTGCAGGCAATATCCAGATCGATCGTGCCCGGAAGACCTACCGTATTGATTCCCAGCGCGGATAACTTTCCGGCGCCGCGGTAGGAACCATCGCCGCCGATGACGACCAGACCGTCAATGTTGTGCTTGCGGCAGATTTCTGCGCCGCGCTTCTGACCTTCCTCGGTCATAAATTCCGGACAGCGGGCTGTGTATAAGATCGTACCGCCACGGCCAATCGTATCTGCCACGCTGGTTCCGTCCATGTCCACAATCTCTTCCTGCAAAAGTCCAGCGTAACCACGCATGATACCTTTTACCTTCATGCCCTTGTTGATCGCAGTCCGGACCACCGCACGGATCGCTGCATTCATACCCGGCGCATCGCCGCCGCTTGTCAGTACACCAATCGTTTTAACCTCTTTTGCCATCGCTTATTCCTCCGTCCTAAGGCTTTCCGCTTCACATCCCCAACCGTGAACCAGCCGTTTTATTTTCGAATCTTTTGACCCTTCTGATACCAAATTGTTCTGCACTGCGTGCTACCACAATTTTCAAACAATTTTATTGTAATTCATTTTATAGGTCATTTCAAGATTTTTTATGATATTTTTTTAACATGTCGCCAAAGCGTGTTACTGTTCACACATACGTGCTCAGTTACCAAAGCTTCCAATGTCCAATGCAAATTTTAACACTTATGAAGAAATCTTCCCCAGCGGCTTCTCCACCACCTTGACGTTCTTCTCGCCCAGCATCTCGCTGAGCGTCGTCACCAGCGCCTCGCCTGCCCGCACATTCCAGTTGCGCGGCAGAACCTTTTTCGCGCGCTCACGTCCCAGGTAAATGATCACGGTGTCATTTCCATCACTTGTTTTCAGGAGGTCGAGAAGTTCTTTCTCTCCCGCCAGATACGCATCCTTGTCCGCATACTGAATCCACAGCTCGCGCGGCACCTGCGAAAATGGGATAATCTGCTCGCAGATCAGTTTTCCGACCGGCTCATCGCCGACCGATGCGCGCCCGCGGATAAAGACTTTTTCATCCTTTATCAGCATATCGCGCCGTTTTTCATAATCCTTCGGGAATACCAGCACTTCCACACTTCCCGCCAGATCTTCCACCGTCAGGAACGCCATCATTTTGTTATTCCGGGTCGTCTTAACCGTTTTCTCGGTGATCATTCCGCCGATCGTCACATACGCGCCGTCGTGAACCACCGCCGAACCGGTCTCCTCATCCACAACAAAATCGGAGCTCTTCGCCGTCACATTTTTCTCCCAGGTGCCGATATATTCCTCCAGCGGATGCCCGCTGACGTAGACGCCCAGCATTTCTTTCTCGTATGCCAGATATTCTTCCCTCGAATACTCTCCGACATTCGGAAATGTGATCTGAAAACTCTTCTTGTCCTCTTCCGCTGCAAAATCAAAGAGTGACATCTGCCCTTCCATCGTATTTTTCTTCTCTTTATTCTTCTGATCGACCATCGAACCGCAGACCATACTTTTCTGCTTGCGGGTTCCCGGCAGCCCGTCCATCGCACCGGATTTGATAAAGCTTTCCAATGTGCGTTTGTTGACTTCCCTGCCCGACATCCGGTCAATAAAATCTTCCAGCGAGCGGAATTTTCCATGTTCGGTCCGCTCCCGCACAATCTCATCCACCACCGACTGACCGATACTCTTGATCGCCGATAAACCATAGCGGATCGCGCCGTCCGAAACAGAGAAGCCGCCCTCGCCCTCATTGATATCCGGCGGCATGATCTTCATACCCATCTGACGGCAGCTCATGATATATTCCGATACCTTCGTAACATTATCCTTGACCGAGGTCATCAGCGCCGCCATGAATTCGACCGGATGGTAATATTTCAGATATGCCGTCTGGTAGGAGACAACCGCATACGCCGCCGCGTGCGACTTATTGAAGGCGTATTTCGCAAAATCGATCATCTCATCGTAAATATGGTTCGCCGTCTTCTCGTCGATCCCATTCGCAATACAGCCCTTTACGCCCTCTTGTGCATTGCCGTAGACGAAATTCTGGCGTTCTTTCTCCATGACTGCCGCTTTTTTCTTTGCCATCGCACGGCGCACCAGGTCGCTTCGTCCCCAGGTATAGCCAGCCAGATCGCGCACGATCTGCATAACCTGCTCCTGATAGACGATACAGCCATAGGTCGGCGCCAGAATCGGTTCTAACTGCGGGCACTCATAGACAATCGAAGCCTTGTCATTTTTGCCTTTCAGATAACGTGGAATGAAATCCATCGGACCCGGACGATACAGGGAAATACCGGCGATCAGATCCTCCAGGTTTTCCGGCTTTAACTCTTTCATGAATCCTTTCATGCCGGAACTCTCCAGCTGGAACACACCGTCATTTTTGCCGGTTCCAATCGAATCCAGCACCTTTTTATCGTTGTAATCGATCTTATCTATATCAAGCGGTTTTCCGGTCGTTTTCTCCACCAGGCGAACCGCATTCTGGATAACCGTCAGGGTTCTAAGACCCAGGAAATCCATTTTCAGAAGTCCCAGCTCTTCCAGCGTCGTCATCGTAAACTGGGTCGTGATCGAACCGTCAGATGCCCTGGACAACGGCACATACTCATCGACCGCCGCACGGCTGATGACAACGCCCGCCGCATGCATGGAGGTATGTCTCGGCAGCCCCTCCAGACGTTTACTCATGTCGATCAGATATTTGACCGAATCATCCGACTCATACGCCTCACGCAGATCCGGACTGGCTTTGAGCGCCTTGTCTAGCGTCATGCCGAGATCACCCGGAATCATTTTTGCGATCGCATCACACTGTGCATACGGCATATCAAGCGCGCGCCCCACGTCGCGGACAACACCCTTTGCCGCCAGCGTACCGAAGGTAACAATCTGCACGACGCGGTCTTTTCCGTATTTCCGCACGACATAGTCGATAACCTCCTGACGCCGTTCGAAACAGAAATCGACGTCGATATCAGGCATGGAAACTCGTTCCGGGTTCAGGAAACGCTCGAAAATCAGCTGATAGCGGATCGGGTCGATGTCCGTGATCTCCAGACTGTACGCGACGATACTGCCCGCCGCCGAACCACGTCCCGGACCGACCATGATACCGTTTGATTTTGCAAAATGGATAAAATCCCACACAATCAGGAAATAATCGACATATCCCATCGAATGGATAACGTCCAGCTCATACCTCAGGCGCTCCCGCAGCGTCCCATCGTCGTTCGGATAGCGCTTGTGAAAGCCCTCCCCGCAGAGCTTCTGCAGATATTCCCAGGACGTATATCCGTCCGGGACATCATACTGCGGCAGCTTCGTCACGCCAAACTCGATCTCGACATTGCACCTCTCGGCGATCTTGTGCGTGTTGTCAAGTGCTTCCTGTGCATACGGAAACAGCGCACGCATCTCCTCCTCGGATTTGACATAGAACTGCCCGCCCTCATAGCGCATCCGGTTCTCGTCCGTGACTTTTTTGCCCGTCTGGATACAGAGCAAAATATCGTGCGATTCCACATCTTCTTTATAAATATAGTGGCAGTCGTTCGTCGCCACCAGCGGAATCTGCAGTTCCTGGCTCATCCGCATCAAGCCCTGGTTGACCGTCCGCTGCGCCGGGATGCCATGATCCTGCAATTCCAGAAAGAAATTGTCCGGTCCAAAGATATCGCGGTATTTCTGCGCCGACTTGCACGCTTCCTCATACATGCCTCTCGACAAATACCTCGGGATCTCGCCCGCCAGACACGCGCTGAGTGCAATAATGCCTTCATGGTAGGTTCTCAGCACCTCGTCATCCACACGCGGTTTATAATAAAAGCCCTCGACAAAGCCCTTGGAAACGATCTTCATCAGATTCTGATAGCCGGTATTATTTTCCGCCAGCAGAATCATATGATAATAGCGATCCTCGCCGCTTCCCGCCTCCCGGTCAAAACGCGATCCGGGCGCCACATAGATCTCACAGCCGATGATCGGCTTGATCCCATTTTCCCTGGCTGCCCGGTAAAAATCGATCACGCCGTACATGACGCCGTGGTCGGTAATCGCCAGACTGTCCATCCCCAGTTCCTTCGCCCGGGCGGTCAGTTCTTTTATTTTACTCGATGCGTCAAGCAGACTGTACTCTGTATGCACATGCAGATGTGTAAATGCCACCTTTTTCCTCCCATTCAGATCTTTTAAGGGACTGCCGTTTCCCGCGAAACGACACCCCCTCATCTATCAAAGCTCTTGTTTTGTGTAACTGTTACGTCCCCTGTCTCTTTCCGAAAAACGGTCAGAAATCTGGATTTCTACTGATTGCTCAGATATTTCTCAATTCCCTCGATCGCACTCTCCTCGTCGCTGCCATCAGCCGTTACCTTTACGTGCGCGCCCTCTGCCAGTCCCAGCGTCATCATGCCCATGATGCTCTTTGCATTGACGCGCTTTTCTTCACTTTCCACATAGATGCTGCTCTCATACTGGCTTGCCACCTGCACCAGCATCGCCGCAGGACGTGCCTCCAGACCTGAACTCAAACCAATTCTGATTTCCTTACTTGTCATAATATCCTCCTCATCGAGCCCCGCTCGAAAAAAACGGCAAAATCCGCTGCCACTACTGTATCGCACGGAATTTTCCATCCGGGAAATTCCTGCCTGTGAACAATAACCTAACTTTACTCGCCCCGCTCTTCGCGGAGACTTTCAGCTACTGCACTTATCTTTCTGAGCCTGTGATTGACTCCCGATTTTCCAACTGGATGGCTCAGATTCTCCCCCAATTCCTTCAAAGTTGCATCCGGCATCTCCAGACGAACCTGTGCTACCTCTGAAAGAAGCTCCGGCAAGTAATCCAGCCCGACTGTATCACGGATGTATGTGATATCCGCAAGCTGCTTGACTGCCGCCGAAACAGTCTTATTGATATTGGCAGTCTCGCAGTTGACCTGACGGTTGACGCTGTTTCGCATTTCTTTCAGGATCCGGATATTTTCCAGCTCCATCAATGCCACATGCGCTTCCATCAGCCCCAGAAGTTCCACAATCTGACTGCCTTCTTTTATATATACCACATAATACTTCTTTCTGACAACTATTTTCGCATCGATGTCGAATGTCAGAATCACATTCTGAAGCTGCACCGCCTTTTCAAGCGACGCGCATACGATCTCAAAATGATAAAATTTCTCCGGATCGCTTAAGGATCCGGCTGCCAGAAAAGCGCCCCGGATAAATGCCTTCTTGCAGCACGCATTCTGAATCACCAGATTCCGCACCACCGAAAGGTTTTCCCCGACATTTCCCTGCGCATCCACCATCTTGACCGCCTCCAGCACCCGGAGTGCATTTTCGTGATCGCGCACCAGAAGCGTATAAGAACGGCTCTTTTTTAAAAATGCATTGCGCCGGATCGAAATGTCCGCCTTAATATTAAATGTATTTTTCAATAATGTAAAGTATTTTCGTGCAACCGCTACGTTTTCCGTGTGGATCCGTATGCTGAAATGATCCTCTTCATCGATATGAATCTTGCCGCAAAGGCTCAAAATCGCCGCCAGCTCTGCAATCTGGCAGTGCCTCGCCTTGCTCAGCTGATGCGACAGCTCTTCCTTTACCCGGGCTGAAAATGACAAAGTCCTCTACCTCCGTTTACCCTTTTGTCCGGTTATCCATCTCTATGTCCCGATGTTCCAGTTTAAGCCCTATTTCCGAGTGCTCCTTGAGGCGCTCATAGAGCCGGTTCGCCACCGTAACTGAACGGTGCTTTCCACCGGTACATCCGACGGCTATGACAAGCTGATTCTTTCCTTCTTTTACATAGTACGGAAACAGGAAGTCAATCATGTCATAGAGTTTATCCAAAAATACGTCTGCCGTCCCGCCGCGGCGCACAAAGTCCTGCACCGCCTTCTCATTGCCGGTATGGCTTCTTAAATTCTCATCATAATAAGGATTCGGCAGAAAACGGACGTCAAACACGAGATCTGCGTCCGACGGAATCCCATATTTAAAGCCAAAGCTTAAGATCGTCACAAAGAGGCTGGAAAAGCGCTCGCGCCCCATGAAAATCCGTTCCAGTTCCGCCTTGAGCTCCCGCGTCAGAAGCGTGCTGGTGTCCAGAATATAGTCCGCCCGCTTTTTCAGGAAATCGAGTTTCAGGCGCTCTTTCGCAATACCGCGGTCCAGCCGCTCTTTTCCTGCCAGCGGATGGGAACGGCGCGTTTCCTTATATCGCTTGATCAGCACCTCATCGCTGGCATCCAGAAACAGGATCTCATACGGGAACTGGATGTTATTCCAATCATTCAGTGTTCCCTCCAGCTGTGCCAGCTCGTCGCCGCTGCGTACATCGATTCCCAACGCTGCACAGCTTACCTCCCCGCTGCTGCTCTGCACCAGCTCCGCAAATTTTCCTACCAGCGGGATCGGGAGATTGTCAACACAGTAAAATCCCATGTCCTCCAGCATTTTCAGTGCCGCCGTCTTTCCGGCTCCCGACATACCGGTTACGATCACAAGCCGCATATTGTTCCTCCCTTTTCCATACTCTATATATCTTAATATCTTAAAAGCCCAGCATCTTTACTTCCGTCTCCAGTTTCACCCCAAACTGCTCATACACGCGCTTCTGCACCGTCCCACACAGCCCCGCGATGTCCGAAGCCGTCGCATGGTCGCGATTGATAACGAAACCACAGTGTTTCTCCGACACCTGTGCGCCGCCCTCCTGATAGCCGCGAAGTCCGGCATCTTCGATCAATTTTCCAGCGAAATAGCCCTCAGGGCGCTTAAAGGTGCTTCCGGCACTCGGATATTCCAGCGGCTGTTTTTCCCGCCGTTTGGCTGCCAGTTCATCCATCCGCACCCGGATCGCTTCCGGATCACCTTTCTCCAGACGGATCCGCGCCGATAAAACGATATATCCGCGCTCCGGGATACAGCTGTGGCGGTAACCCAGCTCCAGTTCTTCCGTTTTAAGCTCTTTTACCTCGCCGTCCGGCGTCATCACGCGCACAGATTCCAGCACATCCTTTAATTCTCCGCCGTAAGCGCCCGCATTCATGACCGCCGCGCCGCCCACGGTTCCAGGAATCCCGGCTGCAAACTCAAATCCGGTCATTCCATCTTTCTGCGCCTCCCTGGCGGCACGCGAAAGCAGCACACCGGCGCCCAGCTCATAGACGCCCGGTTCGCCCTCCGGACAGACCACCTCTGTAAACTGGCTTCCCAGAAGGATCATCACGCCCGGATAGCCCGCATCACTGACAAGCAGATTGCTTCCATTTCCTAATATGTAATACGCTTTCTCTGCCTCCCGGCACGCCGCCAGCACTGCCGCCAGCTCTTTTTCGCCCTCCGGGATCACAAAATAGCGGGCTGGTCCACCAGCCCGAAAGGTCGTATGTGCGCTCATCGGCTCCTGCTCCCGCACGGAAGCAGCGCCGATGGCATCACAAAGTTTCTGATAAAAATTAGACATATCTATTTTCCTTTATTCATTTCATAACAGCTCCATCCCTTGCAAGTCGGGATTTCCGCACTAAATCACACGAATCAGACTGCGTGAAGCGTTCCATTAATCTCTTCTTGCCAGGTTCGCCTGTACCCGCTTGTACAGTTCTTTCGCCGCATTATATCCCATCTTCTTGGTACGATAGTTGACTGCCGCCGACTCTACGATGATTGCCAGGTTACGTCCCGGACGGATCGGGATTGAATGGCATACAATCTTGTTGCCAAGGAACTCGGTATACTGATCTTCCATGCCAAGGCGGTCATACTCCTTGTCCTTATCCCACTCCTCCAGCTTGATTACCATGTCAATCGACTGTGTATCCTTTACGCTCTCTACACCGAACAGTGTCTTGACATCGATAATGCCGATACCGCGAAGCTCGATGAAATGACGGGTAATATCCGGTGCCGAACCGATCAGGGTTTCATCGCTGACGCGGCGGATCTCGACCACATCATCGCTGACGAGACGGTGACCGCGCTTAATCAGTTCCAGCGCTGCCTCACTCTTGCCGATACCGCTCTCGCCCATAATCAGGACACCTTCGCCAAATACATCGACCAGTACGCCGTGAATGCTGATCATCGGCGCCATCTTGACGTTCAGCCAGCGGATGATCTCCGCCATCAGATCCGAAGTCGTCTTCTCCGATACCATGCACGGAACCCCATAATGGTTACACAGCTCCAGCACTTCCTCCTCCGGTGCCATGCCGCGGCTATATACCAGACATGGTATACCCGAAGACAGCAGTTTGTCAAACATTTCCCGGCGGCGCTGCGGAGTCAGGGTCGAGATGTACGCATTTTCCACATAACCGATGATCTGCACACGGTCCTTGTCAAAATGGTCGAAAAATCCAGTCAGCTGCAATGCCGGACGGTTCACATCCGCATGCACCAGCATAACATTGTCCGTCTCCAGCTCCGGCGTCATATTGCGAAGCCCCATCTTATCGATCAGTTCTGTTATCGTCACTCCACCCATACTTTTGTCTCCTTTTATTTTTACTATTGTCTACATCCTATCACATCTTCCCCTGCTTGTCATCACGGAAAAATATATAGACTGCCTCGGCGGCTGCCCGGTTCATCTGTGGCGCAGCTTCCAGCTCCTCCACGCTCGCCTCCCGGACTGCTTCGATCGTCTTGAACGTCCGCATCAGAGACTTACGGCGCGCTGGTCCGATGCCCTTGATATCATCCAGCACGGAGCGCACCTGCTCCTTGCCCCGGAGACTCCGGTGGTACTCGATCGCAAACCGGTGCGCCTCGTCCTGAATCCGGGTGATCAGCTGAAATCCTTCCGAATGGCGATCGATTGGAATTTCCACATTCTGATAATACAATCCCCTCGTCCGGTGGTTATCATCCTTTACCATGCCACAGACCGGGATTTCCAGCTGAAGCTCTCTTAATACCTCCAGCGCGATATTAACCTGTCCGCGTCCGCCATCCATCATCAGCAGATCTGGAAAACGCGTAAAACTTCCCATCGCCAGATCGCCGCCCTCGGCTTGCAGTTTCTTCGTCTCCTCCAGACCATGGGAAAACCGCCGCAGCAGCACCTCGCGCATCGAAGCGTAGTCGTTCGGTCCCTGAACCGTCCGGATACGGAATTTGCGGTAATCATTGCGTTTCGGACGTCCATTTTCGTAGACAATCATCGAACCGACCGACTCAAAACCGCTGATATTGGAAATATCGTAGGCTTCTACCCGCTTGATTCCCGAAAGCCCGATCCACGATCCAATCTGATTCATCGCCCCGATCGTCCGGAGCTCCTCGCGCTTGATCTTCTCCTTATCCTGGGAGAGCACCATCTTCGCATTCTTCTCCGCCAGCTCGACCAGCCGCTCTTTCTCGCCCATCTTTGGCACGACAAAGCGCACCTTCTGTCCCCGGCGCGCCGTCAGGAAGCTGGCGATAACCTCCGCGTCCTCTAACTCCTCCTGCACCCAGATCTCATGCGGCACAAACGGCGTTCCCGCGTAAAACTGTTTGACAAAGCTGTTTAAGATTTCTGCCTTGCTCTCCGAGCCGGTCAGATTCATATGGAAATGTTCCCGCCCAATAAGCTTGCCATCGCGCACGAAGAACACCTGCACAACCGCATCGCGCTCATCCTTCGCCATCGCGATAATATCCCGATCTTCCATGCTCTGGCTCGTAATCTTCTGCTTCTGCGCCACCTTTCTGACACTGTCAAGCAGATCCCGGTACTCAATCGCCTTCTCAAACTCCATCGTCTCGGACGCCGTCCTCATCTTTTCTTCCAGATATTTCATGACCGGCTCATACTGTCCATTTAAAAACCCGACCGCCTGCTTCACCGATTTCTGATAATCTGCCTGTGAAATATACCCCTGACATGGCGCGTCGCACTGGTGAATATGGTAATAGAGGCACGGACGGTCCTTTCCCATATCCTGCGGCAGCTTCCGGCTGCACGCCCGGATCCGGTATATCTTCCGAATCAGCTCGATTGTGTCTTTGACTGCTCCCGCGCTCGTAAAAGGACCAAAATACTTATTTTTATCCTTTTTCATCTGGCGTGAAAACAAGATCCGCGGGTACTCCTCCGAAGCCGTCACCTTGATGTACGGGTACGTCTTGTCATCCTTGAGCATCGTATTGTAGCGTGGGCGGTGCTCTTTGATCAGGTTGCACTCCAGCACCAGCGCTTCCAGCTCCGAATCCGTCACGATATACTCAAAACGTGCTATCTTCGAGACCATCTGCTTGATCTTCGCCGTCTTATCTCGGTTGCTCTGGAAATATTGGCGGACTCGGTTTTTTAGGCTGATCGCCTTGCCGACATAGATGATCGCGTCCTTCGCATCGTGCATAATATAAACACCCGGCTGCCCCGGCAGTTTTTTCAGTTCTTCTTCTATTTGAAACATCTCAAACCATCCTGTTTTCTAATCTGCTGCCGTTCATGCCTGGCACAAACCGTGTCACCAGCGCCAGGCTCGTTACTGTTCACGCATACGTGACCAGTAACGGAATTTGCCGTGGCTTCGCATTCAAATACGGCAAATTCCTGCTGCCACCACGTTTTCTTACGGCACTTTCGGTTCCAAAAGTGCCTACCCGTGAACAGTTACCCAGACTCTTCTGCCAGACAGCCGCTCACTTTCCATACCGCAGACGCGGTGCATCGTACCTCTGCTGCATCCGGATGCACTGACGGATCGCGTCCAGCTCTTCCTCCACGCTTCCACCGACCGGATTCATATCCAGACAGAAGCAGAGACTGTCGAGATCCCGCTTGGCCACCTTGCCGCTCATTCTCTGGAGCACTTCCAGCCTGCCCTCGGTCGTTTCCTGATCCAGAAATTCTGCCACAAGCGGATGCAGCTCCGGTTCCTCCTGCGGTATGTCCCATGAATGAGTGGCTGCGTCAGACATTTTCGAACGGCGTACACCTTCATTTACGACATGAGTCGTTCTGGTTGTCCTTATTTCCTGCTGTTTCGAATTTTCCCACGGACCCGCCGCAATCCGCTCAAACCGGTATCTCTGCGCTGCCTCCGGATATTTTACCCGATCTACCTCTTCCATAAACATAGAAAGCGGTCTAACCCAGACGCCATATTCTCCATAGAGCGCCTGATAGACAACCATCTTTTCCCCCGTTTCCGAGTGGGTTGCCACCGCCAGAATCTGATATTCTTTATTTTTAAAATGCCGGTACCGCTCGCCCGGCTTTGGAATTTCCCGCATGAATGCTGATACCTCCTTAAAACATCTCGCTAAGTGTTCACATTATATCACGATTCGCCGTTCGCCTTAAATCTGCAAGCAGCTTTCTGGCTCACTTGCGCTCATTATATCATAAGAACGTATTCTCACCCGTCCACTCACGAACCCGCGCTATCGCGCTCCACCGCCCTGCTTCGCATGGCTGTTCGTTCGTTAATGGCGCAAGAAAAGAATATGTCTGCTTCGCAGCCGCATTCTTTTCTTCTGCGCTCATTATATCACATTTTGTATGCCCTTTTCTGTTTTTTATCAATTTACATCCAGATTTTCTTTCCTCCATCCCCATCGCCTGTACACAAAAATTTTCGCCAGAAAATATTACATTTCCGAAAACCAAATCCGTCATTTTTCCGATTTTAAATTTTTTTTATTTTCCCTCTACTCAAATAGACTTTTTTGTAGGATAATAGAACTAATTGTGATTCTTTGCGGTCTGCTGTGCTGCGTTCATTTCACACAAAGAGCATCGACATAAACAACTGCGAATGGCAGTCTGTGCCGGACATGGACTGTGACCTGGCGGCGCAATCATCCATACAAACATATGATTTTCATCCCACCAGATGGACACCGGCATCTGCCCCCACCGCGATACCGGTATTCTGTGCGGGACGAAACTAAGAACGGAGGATTAGATGAAAATCGGTTTTGACAACAACAAATACCTGAAAATGCAGTCGGAACATATCCGTGAGCGTATCAACCAGTTCGGTGATAAGCTCTACCTCGAATTTGGCGGAAAACTGTTCGATGACTACCACGCATCCCGGGTTCTTCCGGGCTTTGCACCTGACAGCAAGCTGCGGATGCTTCTGCAGTTAGCGGATCAGGCGGAGATCGTCATCGTCATCAGTGCTGCGGATATCGAGAAAAACAAAGTACGTTCCGACCTTGGCATTACTTACGACGTAGACGTACTCCGTCTGATTCAGTCCTTTACCGACAAGGGACTCTATGTTGGAAGCGTTGTAATCACCCACTATTCCGGGCAGAACACTGCGGATGTCTTCAAACACAAGCTCGAATCCATGGGCATCAAGGTTTACCGCCACTACACCATCGACGGTTATCCGGGCAATGTTCCGCTGATCGTCAGCGATGAAGGTTATGGTAAAAATGATTACATTGAAACCAAACGTCCACTCGTTGTTGTCACCGCGCCGGGACCGGGAAGCGGAAAAATGGCAACCTGCCTTTCCCAGCTCTACCACGAGAACAAACGCGGCGTCAAGGCTGGATATGCCAAATTTGAGACCTTCCCGATCTGGAATATCCCGTTAAAGCACCCGGTCAACCTGGCATACGAGGCAGCGACCGCTGACTTAAACGATGTCAACATGATCGATCCGTTCCATCTGGAGGCTTATGGTGTAACAACGGTCAACTACAACCGTGACATCGAGATTTTCCCGGTTCTGAGCGCTATTTTCGAGGGAATCTACGGCGAGAACCCGTACAAATCCCCGACTGATATGGGCGTCAACATGGCAGGAAACTGCATCATTGACGACGAAGCCTGCTGCGAAGCATCCCGTCAGGAAATCCTGCGCCGCTACTATCAGGCATTAAACCGCGTTGTCAAAGAGGATGTCGGCAAAGAGGAAGTTTATAAGATCGAACTTCTGATGAAGCAGGCAAAACTGACCACCGATATGCGCAAGGTTGTTCCGGCTGCCCTGAAACGCGCCGAAGAAACCGGTGCTCCGGCTGCTGCCATCGAACTTCCGGACGGAACCATCGCTACCGGAAAGACAACCAACCTGCTCGGCGCTTCCGCTGCCCTGCTTCTGAATGCTGTCAAGGTACTTGGCAATATTCCGCACGATGAGCACCTGATCTCCCCGATCGCGATCGAGCCGATCCAGAAGCTGAAAGTCGAGTACCTCGGAAGCCGCAACCCACGTCTCCACACCGATGAAGTTCTGATCGCGCTGTCCATGTGCGCCGCTACCAACAAACACGCACAGATCGCCCTGGAACAGCTCGAAAAACTGCGCGGCTGCCAGGTTCACACCTCCGTCATGCTGTCGGAGGTTGATATCAAGACCTTCAAACGTCTCGGCATCGAACTGACCTCCGAGCCGGTATATGAGCACAACCGCCTGTACCAGTAATTGATATAATCCTATATAAATAACGGCTGTATCTCAGCAAAACAGAACTCATAGATTTTTCGTAACTGTTCAGTGCCTTCACAGTCACGCGCAAAAATCCCATTGCCTACGGCAATGGGATTTTTGCCTGCTAGCCCATGTTTTCGTACGGTCAGCGCAGTAAATGCGCAGACCTACTGAACAGTTACAATTTTTCAATATATGAATTCACATTGCTGAAATACAGCCGTTCTATTTACTGTATAAATATTTCTTTTATGCTATACATCACTTTTATTTCCGGTCGAACGAGCTTCCACCGCGCATCTCATCCTCATTTGGACTCTCTGCTGCTACAGCTTCTGCCGATTCCGGTGCTTCATCCGCCGGTTTTCCTTCCAGCTTCTGCTGGTTCTGTGAGTTTTCCGCGTTCGTTTCCTCCGCAGTCTTTACTGGCTGCACCTCATCGCCTGTCTTCGCAGCCTCCGGCATCTCAATCCGGTCCTCGCCTTCCTGTTTCTTTTCCTCCAGCTCCGGAATTCCCTTTACCTCATGGAAAATCTTCATGAACTCTTTACCGGTGATCGTCTCTTTCTCAATCAGGAACGCCGCAATCCTATCAAGCGCCTCGCGGTTTTCACTCAGCAGGCGTTTCGCCTCCTCATAAGAAACCTTCAGAATATGCATGACTTCCTTGTCAATCTCTGCCGCTGTCATATCACTGCAATTCAGGACGGTTCTCCCGTTCAGGTACTGATTTTCCTGGCTTTCCAGTCCCATCAGACCGAACTTCTTGGACATACCGTACTGGGTTACCATCGCACGCGCGATCCGGGTTGCTTTTTCAATATCATTTGACGCACCTGTCGTTACCGTATCAAAAACGATCTCCTCAGCCGCACGTCCGCCTAAAAATCCGACCAGCATCGCGCGGATTTCCTTCTCAGTATTTAAGTACTTTTCTTCCTCCGGCACCTGCATGACATAGCCGAGCGCACCCATGGTACGCGGCACAATCGTGATCTTCTGTACCGGCTCCGAATCCTTCTGCAGAGCGCTGACCAGCGCATGGCCAACCTCATGATACGAAACAATCCGGCGCTCTTCCTGGCTCAGGATGCGGTCTTTCTTCTCTTTTCCAACCAGAACCAGCTCAACTGCCTCAAATAAATCCTTCTGGGAAACGGCTTTCCTGCCATTCTTAACGGCTGTGATCGCCGCCTCATTCATCATATTGGCAAGATCCGCACCTACAGCGCCGGATGTCGCCAGCGCGATCTCCTCGAAATCAACCGTCTCATCCAGTTTTACATCCTTGGAATGTACCTTTAAAATCTGCACACGCCCCTTTAAATCCGGCTTATCCACGATAATCCGGCGGTCAAAACGTCCCGGACGAAGCAGCGCCGGATCCAGAATCTCCGGGCGGTTCGTCGCCGCCATGACGAGAAGACCCTTGGAGGAATCAAATCCATCCATCTCCGAAAGGAGCTGGTTTAACGTCTGCTCACGTTCATCGTTGCCGCCCAGACGCGAATCTCGGCTTTTACCGATCGCATCCACCTCATCGATGAAAATGATACACGGAGCCGACTGCTGCGCCTGCTTGAACAGGTCACGCACACGGGATGCGCCGACGCCGACAAACATTTCCACAAAATCCGAACCGGACAGAGAGAAAAACGGAACCTTCGCCTCTCCAGCTACTGCCTTGGCAAGAAGTGTTTTACCGGTTCCTGGCGGTCCGACTAACAGCGCACCCTTTGGCAGTTTCGCACCAATCTTCGTATATTTTCCCGGGTTATGCAGGAAATCAACAATCTCCGTCAGAGACTCCTTCGCCTCATCCTCGCCTGCCACATCCTTGAACGTAACGCCGGTTTCTTTCTGTACATATACTTTGGCATTGCTCTTGCCGACACCCATGATGCCGCCTCCGCCGCCCATGCGCTTCATCATCATATTGAAAATGACGAACATCGCTGCAATCGGAAGCACCCACTCGAGCAGAAGCATGATAATACTGCCTGTCGCGTCCACTTCTGCCTGTTCATAGGTCGTAACACCAGCTTCATCCAGCTTCTTTTCCAAATCCGGATCGTTGATCGGAATCGTGTAGTACTCCATTCCTACCAGATTTCCGTATTTGCCCTGGCTGCCGCCATATTTCTTCGAATCTTCCTTCGGCGTGATCTGAATCTTTCCATTGCCAATCACAACCGATTCTACCTCTTGATCCTTAAGCATCTGATTAAACTCGCTGTACGGCATCTTGTGCGTGCGGCTGCCCTGCCAGAGGTTGTGCATCATCGCCACGCAGAGAAGCGTAAACAGCATTGTCATGATCAGCACTGCATAATTCTGACCGCGGGGATTTTTTCCATTTTTATTCTGGTTTCCCTTATTATCCATACACTTTCTCCATTCTGTATCACTGTACATCCAGAATCTGCCACATCAGGTTACTCAAAAGCCCCTCTAAATCTGCCGCATCTGCTTCTCATCCGGCTTCATGCCCGCTTTTCTTCCCCGTCAATGCGCAAATTTCTGCGTACTCTTTTCCATTATAGTGGCAGATTGCCTATAAATCAAGAAGTGAAAATATTAAAAACCTGTGAACTCCTTATAAATATAGGTACTTTCTCTGCATATATGAAATAAAAAACATTCTATCCTTTTTGATCTATGCTATAATGGATATACTGAGTCAGGCTTTGCCAGACTTAGCATAACAATAATCCGCAAAAAGGAGATTTCACCATGCCATCCCACATCATCCACCCAATCCCGCCTGTTTTTGACGCCGACTCCCGCATCCTGATCCTCGGTTCCTTTCCGTCGGTCAAATCCCGGGAAAGCTGTTTTTTCTACGGCCACCCGCAGAATCGTTTCTGGAAGCTCTTAGCGCGCCTGCGAAAGGAAGACGTTCCATCCTCCGTCGAGAAAAAGAAGGCATTTCTGCTGCGGAACCACATCGCCGTCTGGGACACCATCCACAGCTGTTCCATCGAAGGATCCAGCGACAGTTCCATCCGCGACGTTGTCCCAAACGACCTCGCCTCTATTCTGGATCACGCTTCCATCCAGACGATTTACACAAACGGCGGGCTGTCTGGAAAAATGTACGACCGCTTCTGCCGTAAACAGACTGGCATTGAGGCAATCAAACTGCCATCCACCAGCCCTGCCAATGCCGCCTGGAACCTCGACCGGCTGACAGATGCCTGGAAATGTATCAACCAGATCCTGGGGGAACCCGGATCTGAAACAAAAAACACTGTTTCCGATGGCAACGCACGCGAGGCAAAAACACGCATCATCTAAACAAACACCATCTGCACCAGAATCATATAAAATACAGTCCCTGCCGGCCAATGGCGCTTCTGTCCGATCCACTGTTCCGTAAAAATCATTACAAACAGTGCCGTCAGTGCAAAGTCCAGCCCTTTCGTATTAAATGTAATCACATTTGACACTGCTCATCTTTCTTAGTAGAATAAATACATTATAACGATCGATTTTTCGGATTCAACATAGATTTGAACTATGTAAAAAAGCTTTGAAGGAATTATCTTTACAAAAATTCTTATAAAAAACTGTTGGTTACTTCGTTATAAGTCCGCACTGTAATGATTACTTTAATTTATAGAAGGAAGCAAAACCTATGAACACATATATTCCCCTCCCCAATTCAAGTGCCGGCTCGCCTGTCCAGTTCTCTGAACCAGCCGCCTACTCCTACGAAAGCTGCCATTGCTGTCCGCGAAATTGTCAGATCAACCGCACAAAAAAACAGGGTTGGTGTCACAGCCCTGCCGGTATCCGGGCGGCACGCGCGGCGCTTCATCCGTGGGAGGAACCGTGTATCAGCGGTCTGCACGGAAGCGGTACCATCTTTTTTTCCGGCTGCACGCTGCGCTGCTGTTTCTGCCAGAACTACCAGATCAGCAACGAAGGCTTTGGAAAAGATATTTCCGGAACGCGCCTGGAGGAAATTTTTCTGGAACTGCAGGCACAGGGCGCGCACAATATCAATCTGGTGACGCCGACGCAGTACCTTCCGTCGCTGCTGCCTGTCTTAAAACGGGTCAAACCGCAGCTTTCCATCCCGATCGTCTACAACTGCGGCGGTTATGAGACGCTGGAAGCGGTTGATGCGCTGGCTCCCTATATCGATATCTGGCTGCCGGATTTAAAATATTACTCTTCCGAACTGTCCGCCCGCTATTCCGCCGCCCCGGACTATTTTCCGGTTGCCTCCGCAGCAGTCAAACGGATGATCGAGCACACCGGTCCGCTGGTATTGGAAGATTTCTCTGAAAATGGTCAGGCCTGCCAGCTCATGAAGCGCGGCATGATCCTGCGGCATATGGTTCTTCCGAAACACAAAGACGATTCCATCCGCCTGCTCCACTGGATTCACGACAACCTCCCGGAGGGGCATTTTCTGGTAAGCCTTATGAGCCAGTACACCCCCTTCTACCAGAGCAGCAAATATCCGGAAATCAACCGTCGCATCACAAGCTACGAATACCAGAAAGTCGTCGATGCCGCGATTGAGCTGGGACTCACACAGGGCTTTATGCAGGAAAAAAGCAGCGCGAAAGAAGAATACACGCCGCCGTTTGAGTTGCAGGGGATTTGATATTTATATAAGAAAAAATCCTTCTTGATGCTTTTCCATGAACCAGAAAAAAGGGTATCGATAAATTGACATTTTATCGATACCCTTTAAACTATCTCGTCCATTGGATGATACCTCTTTCTTTGAACTTTTCCTTTATTCAATTTTGATTCCTTTTTCAACAATTTCTGAATCGTTCAATCTTATTTTTTCTTTTTCCACTTATCTATCTCTCCTTTAAAAAACGCTTCTTTTTAATGATACTTTCTCGTCATATCACTAAACCGAATCCTGTTTCTAAATATGTATGATAGATGATTGACTGATTTTTACTTGTTGATTTTGGTTTTCCTTTGTTCAATTTTTTTATTAAAAAATTGAACCAGTTTTATGTTTTCGGTGGAATCAGCTCCCTTCTTTTTTTGTTTTATTTCTTGTTTCTTTTGATGGTTTTATTCTAATACATATGTCGCATTTTGTCAATACTAATTTTGTATTTTCTTGTTATTTTTCAGTTTTATTTTCATCATGAATGCCAGCTATTAGTTTTTATCTCGCAGTTGCGCCATCTTATCTCTTTATTTACCATCGTTCACACATTATGAGCGTCATGCAAACTGTTACTGGGAACGTAGCGTGAACAGCAACAAATCCGCAGTTACTGTACACGCATACGTGTCCAGTAACGGAATTTGCCGTGGCTTCGCATTTAAATACGGCAAATTCCTGCTGCCACCACGTTTTCTTACGGCACTTTCGGTTCCAAAAGTGCCTACCCGTGTACAGTAACAATCCGCAACCAGAACTTCACTTTTTTCCCTGTTATTTTTCTTGCCAATCTTCCCATTTTCCAGTATAATCATGATATCGGTGCATTTGGCACCTGCTTCTTTATATGCAGGCAATTTTTTCACATCTTACTGGTTCCTGCGATTCTCTTGTTCAGTTTTTTCGATGATTTCCATGACCATTTTCATACTTACGCACTCAAAAGGTAAACGCTAAAACTCTGAACTTTTTATTTATTTTTTAATCACTAAGCAATCTTTCTTCACATCTCAAACTTCATGACTGCTTCTTGATTTGATTCCTTAAAACTTATTCACACGGGGAAACTGTTTCTCATCTTGCTGAAATTCATAACCTACATGAGCAAGCGGACATCCCCTATCTGCAATTTTATTTCAGGAGGTACTCTATGGTCTATGAAACTTTTTTGAAAACAATCCAGTCGATGGTGCAGACGCGCCTCAACAAAAAAGCCAACGTCTCCCTGCGGCGGGTTCTGAAAAATAATGGACTGATGCTCGACGGGCTGAGCTTTACGAAACCCGGCTCACGGTTATCACCGACTGTCTATCTGAACGCCTACTATAATGAAGCGGAGGAAGGGATGCCGCTCTCCATTATTACCGAGCAGATCCTGATGGTGTATGAGACAAATCCAGGATTTTCGGAGGATATCTGCGAGGAACTGCGTGATTTTGATGCCGTACGCGGCCGGATTGCCTACAAATTGATCCACGCCGCTAAAAATAAGGTGCTTCTCTCCCACATCCCACATATTCCGTATCTCGATCTGGCGATCGTTTTCTATCTGATCCTCACTGACAATGAGGAGGGGCAGATGACGACCCTGGTACACAGCGACCATCTTGCCCTGTGGGATATTTCTCTGGAAGAGCTCGGCATACTGGCGGAAGAAAATACACCTCGCATACTGCCGTACCACATCAGCTCCATCGAATCCACCCTCAATCAGCTCGAAATGGAGGACATCGTTGAAACGGAAGCTCTTCCATCGGTCGCTCTCTACGTTCTGACAAATTCGCGCGGCATCAACGGCGCTGCCTGCATGCTCTATCCCCGCGTCTTAAAAGAGTTTGCCGAAAGCCTGGGCGAAGATCTGATTATCCTTCCGTCCAGCATCCATGAAGTGCTTCTCACTCCCAGCAGCGTCTCCCTTCCGCCGGAAGAACTCAATGAAATGGTTCAGGCGATCAATCAGTCGGATGTGCCCGCTGAAGACCGCCTGTCAGATCATATTTATTATTTTAGCAGGATTCAGGGCTGCCTCTACCTGCCGCCCAGTTCCACTACGACGCTTTATTCCGGAGCAGACGGAACAGTGAATCCACAATAAAGATGGCAACCGCCATCGCCCCCGCTATCTGGATCGTCTGGAGCAGATAAAAATTGTACCATTTTGTCTGTCCCTGTATCAGAAAATAGACGCTCCGGTAGATCGATGCGCCCGGCACCGTCGGCAGGATTCCTGCCACCAGAAAGATCGTGACGGGCGCTTTTAACACGCGTGCAAATACCTGACTCAGCAGAGCCGCTGCCAGACTGGAAAAAAATGCCGCCGCCACCTGCGAGGTTCCCACCTGCATCGATACCAGGTACGCCAGCCATCCGGCACCTCCGGTAATGCCCGCATAAACCAGATATTTCCGCGGCATATCGACCAGCAGGGAAAAACCAAAAATCGCCAGAAATGCTCCCACGCTCTGGATCATCAATTCTCTTATCATCTCTGTCATACCGATCCTCCCGCCAGCCGGACTGCCACGATCGCCAGACCGACGCCCGACGCAACCGCCAGCGCCACCACGACTGCCTCCGCCATCCGCGCGACTCCCGAACTGTAATCTCCATTCAGCGTATCGCGGATTGCTGCCGTAAATGTGACCCCAGGCACCAGCGGCATGATTGCGCTGATAATCACTACATCCAGGCTCATTCCCAGAAATGCCCCACGGCGCAGCAGATACGCCGCAACCGCCAGTGCAAACGAGCCAAGTGCATTTTGACAGAAATCATTCAACATAAGTTTGGACGCCGCCCGCAGGACAAACGCAAGAACGACTCCCACGACAGCCGCCACCAGGCATTCGCCCGGACCGCCTCCAAACATCACCGCAAAAAATCCCGTCGTTGCCGCATATCCAATGCATTTCTTCCAGAATCCGTATAATGTCGTATTAGCAATCCGATCCAGTCGTTCCTGCGCCTCCCCGACGGACAATTTTCCGCTGCAAAATTCCCTTGAAACATTGTTTACCTGATAGATGCGGTTCAAATTCGTTGCCCGGTTTTCCACCCTTTTTACCAAGGTAAGCGGCGGAAGTGATGCATCCGCAATCGTCGCCACAATCCCCGTCGTCACGACAAACACATCTGCCCGTGCAATCCCTGAATGCTTTAAAATACGGTGAATCGTGTCCTCCACACGGTAGACCTCCGCTCCGCTCGCCAGCATGATCTCCCCCGCCCGGACCGCCATCTCCATCAGCGCGCCATATTCCATACCAACCACCCTCTGATTTACGAATTTTCCAAATCCAGCAACATTTTCTTGACCTCTACCATACGGTCACGCAGCACGACCGCTTCCTCGAAATTCAGCTCGGCTGCCGCCTGATTCATCTTCTTCGTCAGTTCCTTTACGAGTTTTTCTAATTCCTGGCGATCCATCGATTCCAGATCCTTCGTTACCTTATTCGTAACCGGTTCGGCTGCCTGCGAGATCGTGATCAGATCCCGGACAGCTTTCTTGATCGTCGTCGGCGTAATGTGATGTTCCTCATTGTACGCCTGCTGAATCGCGCGTCTTCGCTCCGTCTCCTCGATCGCCGCCCGCATCGAATCCGTGATCGAATCTGCATACATGATAACATGCCCCTCGGAATTTCGCGCTGCTCGGCCGATCGTCTGAATCAGGGACGTTTCCGAACGCAGGAATCCCTCTTTATCCGCATCCAGAATCGCCACCAGCGCAATCTCCGGGATATCCAGACCCTCACGAAGCAGATTGATGCCGACCAGCACATCGAAGACATTCAGACGCATATCCCGGATAATCTGGGCGCGTTCCAACGTGTCAATATCCGAATGCAGATATTTGACGCGGATTCCCGCATCGCGCATATAGTCGGTCAGGTCTTCTGCCATCCGCTTTGTCAGCGTCGTAACAAGCACCTTAAACCCTCGATCCACCTCCCGGTTGACCTCCGAAATCAGATCGTCGATCTGTCCCTCGACCGGTCTCACCTCAATCGGCGGATCAAGAAGTCCCGTTGGACGGATCACCTGCTCTGCCCGCAGAAGCTCATGATCTGCCTCATACTCGCCCGGTGTTGCTGAAACGCAGAGAATCTGATCCAGTTTGCTCTCAAATTCTTCAAAATTTAACGGTCGGTTATCCAGCGCCGACGGCAGGCGGAAGCCATATTCCACCAGCGTTTTCTTGCGCGACTGGTCGCCCGCGTACATACCGCGCACCTGCGGCAGCGTGATGTGCGACTCGTCCACAATCACCAGAAATTCATCCGGGAAATAATCCATCAGCGTACACGGCGGTTCTCCCGGTTTCGAACCAATCAGATGGCGCGAATAATTCTCGATACCAGAACAGAAGCCTGTTTCCCGCATCATTTCCACATCAAAATTCGTCCGCTCCGCGATTCTCTGTGCCTCCAGAAGCTTATCCTCACTCTTAAAGTAAGCGACCTGCTCCTTCATTTCCTCTAAAATATTGTTTGCCGCAATCTCCATCCGCTCTTTCGGGATGACATAATGCGATGCCGGGAAAATCGCGATATGTCCCAGCTGCGCCTTGATCTCGCCCGTCAGCGTGTCAATCTCTGTGATCCGGTCTACCTCATCCCCGAAAAACTCAATCCGGTACGCATCGCCGCCCGAATACGCCGGGTATACCTCCAACACATCGCCGCGCACCCGGAACGAACCTCGCTTGAAATCCATGTCATTCCGGCTGTACTGAATGTCGATCAGCTTGTGAATGACCTCGTCGCGGTCCTTCTCCATGCCCGGGCGCAGGGAAATAACCATGTTTTTGTAATCGATCGGGCTTCCCAGACCATAGATACAGGAAACCGATGCCACAATAATCACATCCTGCCGCTCCGACAGCGCCGCCGTCGCTGAATGCCGCAGCTTATCGATCTCGTCGTTGATAGAGGAATCCTTCTCGATGTATGTGTCCGTGGACGGGACGTAAGCCTCCGGCTGGTAGTAGTCATAGTAGCTGACAAAGTATTCCACCGCATTATTGGGAAAAAATTCCTTCATTTCTGAATAAAGCTGGGCTGCCAGCGTCTTATTATGTGCAATAATTAACGTCGGCTTATTCAGCTTCTGAATCACATTTGCCATCGTAAACGTCTTGCCAGAGCCCGTTACACCCAGTAATGTCTGGAACTGATTTCCTTCCTTGAAGCCCTCCAGCAGCTTTTCAATCGCCTGCGGCTGGTCGCCGGTCGGGCTGTATTCTGATACCAACTCAAAATGATCCATTGCTTTCTCCTGATTTGATATAATTCACAAAAAATCCCATTAAGTATTTCTATTATACCAAATCCACTCATGAATGTATACATAAAAGCAGAACAAATCAGTACAAACGTTCGATTTCAGATAACTGTTCACAGGTAGGAATTTTCTGAATTTTCTAAACTGAAGATTCCGTACGATACAGTTCTGGTTGCAGATTTTGCCGCCATTCCTATTATTTGTTTACTGTATTATTTCTTTCTTCCTGTGACTACTATCAGAACGATTCCTAATACTCCCATCATCCCCGCATACCCCACAAACGGCACGCTCACGCCCTCACTGAATCTTCCCATCCATTTCAGCACAAACGGCGAACACGCCGCTCCCAGATTGCAGCCGACCAGCACGATTGATGTGGCTGTATTGATAGAAGACTGCGGAATCTGCTCGGAAATCTGGTGGAAGGAATAGGTAACCAGAACGGTATAGAAAAATCCAACAATACTAATGCCAATTCCTATCAGCGGCAGATTGCCCGCATATGCGGTCAGAAGCATCCCCGCTCCAAGCAGCAGGCATCCAACCCCCGGTAATTTTTCCTTCCACCACATCGTCAGTTTTCCAAAATAAACACCGGCAGCTATTCCCATCAGCATCATGAGCGTGAGAATGATGCTGGCTTCCGACTCCGTTCCAAGTTTCTTCTCTAAAATCAACATCGGAACACGCAGGGAATTGGAACAGTAGATGCAGATGACAAACCCCGCAAACACTGCATAAGCAATGGTCAGGACTTCTTTTTTCCAGCATTCTCTTTTTCCATCTGCCTCCGCTTCCAGACTTTCTTTCTCTGCCCCTGCACTCTGTGAGCCCGCACTCTGTCCCGTCTCCATACTTCCCGGAACCCATACAAGATACAGAAGTACAATCACAAATCCGAGCGCGTACACCCAAAATGCCAGATTCCACCGGATCAGCACCAATTTTCCAGCAACCAGCGTCATAACCGCGCTTCCCAGCACCTCCGCCGATCCGCGGTATCCGAGCAGCGTCGCTTTTTCCCTGCCTTCATAATATTCACTGAAAATGCTGATTGCTTTCGCATTAATGAGCCCAATCCCGATCCCCAGGAAAATCCTGGACGCGAACATCACCGGATATTCCTGTACAAACACCGGTACCATGCCGCTGACCGATAAAAGAAGCAGACCGCCCACAATCATTGGACGGTCTTTCATATAACGCGACAGCCATGCATTCAGCACGATCATGACAGTGATCGCAAACGACGGTGCTGAGATCAACATCTCCACCTGTGCGGTTGTATATTCACTGAAATGCTGCAGCAGCGATGGCAGCACGATCGAAACAGAATACGCCGATGTCAGTATCAATGACAGCGATAGCAGCGCTATTTTCTTCATTTGTTCTTTCATATTGGTTTCTCCCCGAATGTTAGTTTTATACTAGAATTTTGGTAACTGTTCAGTAGGTCTGCGCATTTACTGCGCTGACAGTACGAAAACATGGGCCAGCAGGCAAAAATCCATGTATCGTTTCTTAAAACAATACTCCATTCCTTCTATCATAAATGAAATTCATTCAGAAAGAAACACTTAAATTATTTTTTATTCTAAGATAGATGTTTCACTGTTCACACATGTGTTCCCAGTTCTTCATTACCTATCCCCGCGCAAACCAGTCTTTCATGCACTGAAGCACCTGCACCAGCTCTTCTTCCTTGATAATATACGGAACCATCGCGTACAGATAATTTAAGAACGGACGGCTGAACACGCCGCGTTTGTACGCATATTCCTGATATCCTTTCAGGACTGCCGGATCATATACCTCGACACAGACACATCCGCCCATCATGCGGACCTCCCTGATTCTCGGATCGGTAAATCCTTCCATCTCCCGGCGGGTGATGGCTTCGATCTTCTGAATCTTTTCCATGTAGTTCTGCGTTTCAAACAGCTCGATCGAGGCAAGCGCCGCGCTGCACGCGAGGGCATTCCCCATGAAGGTCGGTCCGTGCATCAGCGCATGTTCCGGGTTATCATCGAAAAATCCATCAAATACCTTTTTATTTGCCACAGTCGCCGCATGACCAATGTAACCGCCGGTCAATGCCTTTCCGAGAACCAGAATATCCGGAAGCACCCGATCTGCCACAAAGCGGTTTCCGGTTCTGCCAAATCCGGTTGCCACCTCATCAAAAACCAGCAGCACGCCATATTTATCACAGAGTTCTCTTGCCTTCTCCAAAAATGAAATATCGTACATCCGCATTCCGCCAGCACCCTGTAAAAGCGGTTCCACCAGCACGCAGTTCAACTTGTCATGATACTGTTCAAATGCTTTCTCCAGCGCCGGGATCTCAGTCGGAATGTGAACCACATACGGGCTTGCACCATACGCTTTCAGCACAAAATGGTAGTCCTCATCATCGCCTGCCTCCATCGTCTTAAAGGTATCGCCGTGGTACGCGTGTTCCAGCGCCAGAATCATCGTTCGCTTCTCATCGCCGCGGTTCATATAATACTGCAGCGCCATTTTCAGCGCTACCTCAACCGCCACGCTGCCGGAATCTGAAAAAAAGCAGTAGTCCAGATCGCCCGGCAGCCAGGACGCCAGTTTTTCTGAAAGTCTGCGCGCCGGCTCATGCGTCAGACCGCCCAGCATCACATGAGAAAATTTTTCTACCTGTGAAATAATTGCCTGATTGATCACCGGATGTTTATATCCATGAATCACACTCCACCAGGATGAAACTGAATCAATCAGCTTCTGATCCTTCGTGTAAAGATATACCCCGTTCGCATCCACGATCTCATAAGGTGCTTTCATTGTTTTTAACTGTTCATATGGATACCAGATCATTTTTCTTCTCCTTTATCTTCTGTCTTACGCATACAGCCCTTTCAGCGTCTCCGCATCCATGGAAAGCTCCGTATCCCCATCCGCCACACAGGCAACCACCGGAACGCCCGTGTAATATTCACACATTTTCCGGTTATCCTCATGAAGCAGATTCCCCGTCTCATAATGGTTGAAAATAATTCCTTTCAGGGCAATTCCCTGTTGTTTCAGATAATAGGCAGTAAGCCCCACGCCATTGATCGTCCCAAGCCCCGCATCTGCAATCAGCAGGCAGCCAAGCCCGCACGCTTTTACTACTTCTGGAAGACGGATATCCGCCTCGTCTATACAGAGTGGACAGAGAATTCCGCCGCTTCCTTCCATCGTCACATACTCATATTTTTCACAGACTTTGTGAAAATCTTCCAGCACCCGATCCATCTGGACCGGGTTGCCCTCCAGACGGGATGCCAGATGCGGCGATACCGCCGTCTCGTACACATACGGACACATTTCCTCAAGCGGCTGCCCGATTCCCGACATTGTTTTTACCTGCAGGGCATCTCCTGGAATCAGGCTTCCATCCGCACGCCGCTCATTGCCGCTCATTGCCGCTTTATAATACGCCGCATCCGCGCCGCTCTCCCTCAGTTTTTTCACAATCAATCCTGTCACATACGTTTTTCCAATATCCGTTCCCGTACCTGTTATAAAAATCCCCTTGCTCATCTTTTATCCAAGTCTCCCTCCCTGAATCAGCGGAATCATCCGTTTTCCTATGATGGCAGCCACAATACAGAGCACGATATCGCCCGGAACTGCCAGAACAAAGCAATATAAAAACAGCGCTCCCACGCCGATCGGCGAATTCAGATAGAAATTGCTGATCACGTAGTAATAAATCATTCCAAATGCATAGACAATAAAAAGTCCCAGAAAATTAGCTCCCAGCAGGCGCCGGTAACTCGGATGCGTCTTGGCATTGGCAATCTTACCATTCACATACGCCGCAACCGCAAATCCGATGATATATCCAAAACTCGGCTGGAAAATATATCCCGGTCCGCCGCCCTGAGTGAAAATCGGAAGTCCAATTAAACCTAATACGATATAAACCACAACCGCCAGCGCCCCGTTGACCGGACCTAAAAGCAGACCCGCCAGCATCGTAAATAAAAACTGCAATGTAAATGGAACCACCGGAACCGGTATCTTGATAAATGCTCCCACTGCAATCAGTGCGACAAACATCGCGCACAAAACTAAATCCTTTGTCTTCATGTGTTTCAAACCTTTTTCCTCCTTGGTTATCTGAATGATTTCAGGCATCCGAAGCCATTCTATTCTCGCACATGTACATAAATTTCTCTCCGCAACCCCTGTTCCAACCATCTAAAACAGCAGCGGCCGTTCCAGATCCCGGGTAGTCGAAACAGATGCAGAACTGATTGCAAGCATAACATAGCCTTTTTCTATTGTCAACCTATTATTTTTATATAGTTAACAATTAGTTTTTTATCTGTTTTTATCTCTTTCCTTCCCATAATCTTGTTTCTTATATCCCTTGATATACATACGTTTCCCGTCCGTCCACACATTCACTGCCCCTGAATCCGCCGTTCTCCAGATCTCCGTTCCCGTCTGTTCCAGACGTTCCACCGCCTCCGGTGCCGGATGCCCGTAAGTATTTCCCTCTCCATAAGAGAGCACCGTGAAAGCTGGGGAAAAGCACTCCAAAAACTCCTCTGAGGAGGAACCGTTCGAACCATGATGTGCAGCTTTTAACAGTGTCACCTTTTCCCCCTTTTTGTCCTCTTCCATCGCCAGAATCTTCCTTTCGTCCTCCACTCCAATATCTCCTGTCAGAAGCATACGAAACTTTCCATACGTGACATCAAACACCAGTGAATGACTATTTCGCTCCTCGGCCGGCTTTTCCCCCGCCTCCGGGTACAGGCACCGAAGCGCCAGGCTTTTCCCCCGCACCGTTTCTCCCCAATGCAGATAATAGACTTCCGCACCCCGTTTTCTCGCAAGAGTTTCCAGTTTTTTATATGCTTCCTGCCCTTTTCCCGCCGCCGGAAGTGCCAGATTCCGCACCCGGATATCTGCCTCCTCCTTCAAAAGCCACTCGATCCCGTTCGTGTGATCCGCATCCGCATGGCTGACCAGAATCCAGTCCAGCGTGCGGATTCCCTGACTTTTCAAAAATGGTCCCAGCACATTTTTCCCGATTTTTTTATCCTGGCTGCTGCCACAGTCCGAAAGAATTGCCTCATCCCGCGTCCGCAGAAAGACGCCGTCGCCCTGTCCTACATCGAGAAACCAGCTCTGAAAGCCATGAACAGGCTGAACCACTAAAAAGACTACCGCCACAGCAATAAATACACTATTTTTTCCCGGTGCATTCCATTCTTTTGGAAACAGAAAAATCCCTTTTCTCTCTAAATTATCTCTTGCTTCTCCCACACTCCACACATATCGAATCCCCAGCGCCACATAAAACACCCCTATTTTCCACATGTCCGGGCGTCCTGCCACGATGGAATGAAACGGCACGCGTTCCACCTGGATGCAAAGCCATTCATACAACTGAAAAATATAATGCCCCGGACCCGTACATGCACTTGCCGCTATTCTGAATATTTCTGGTATTTCTGATATTCCTGATGCTGCACCCCCAAAAGCCGAAAGCACTCCCGCAATGCTGCTGCCTCCGCCCATTCCCCCCATTTTTCCTCCCACAAACGCTATACTGTAAATTCCAAGCGCCAGCAGACCGCTTCCGGCTGCATACGCGAGAAGCGGAATCACGATCAGATTCAGAAAAATTCCCAACATCGGAAATGTAAAATAGTGATACAGCTGAATCGGCATCGTATAAAGCTGAATTGCCAAGCTGAGCATGAGTGTTTCATATCCTTTCTTTTTTTCTTTCTCTTGTTCCTCCTCTTTTCTCTTTTTTCCCACTTTCCGCAGCTCCTCCGTCTCCAGCCCAATCGCGGCAACCGCGCCATAGGAAAGCTGCAATCCCGCCGAAAAGAGCAGATACGGCGACTGCCACGCCTGTAAAATCAAAGATAGCGACAGCGCACTCAGCAGATCGTAACTCCGCCCCAGATATGCCGCCAGACAGGACACCTCTACCATAAATACCGCCCGGAATACCGATGCTCCAAATCCGGTTACTAAACCATAAAAGGTAAGAAGCGCTGAAGCTCCCAGTCCCGCCCATCCATACGATATGCCCCAAAAACGCAGTGCGCTGTAAACGCTCATGCCAATCAAAGAGACATGAAGCCCGCTGACTGCCAGAATATGTGCAATCCCATTATCCTGAAACCGTTCGCGCAGCTCTTCCGATAACCCGGATTTATCCCCCAGCAAAATTGCCTGGAAAATCCCTGCATCTTCTGGAACACAGATTTCCTGAAAAACAGCCGTCGCGTACGCCCGGAAGCATTCTGCCTGACTTCGGAGAGGGGAACTTTTTCCTTCTGAAATAAAAATCCGATCCGCCGTCACCCGGTTTCTGATTCCTAGTCCCCGGTAATACATCCGATACGAAAACTGCCCCGGATTGCGCGCTTCTTCCAGAAACTCAGCAGTTCCCGTCAGATGAATCTGACTTCCGCAGGGTGGCAGAATTTTCTCTTCACACTTCTCCAGTAAATCGCTTTTACACGATATCAGTACCTTTCTTACACTTTCATCCTCTACCTCCACCCCCGTCAAAATCATCGTACACCACCCATTTTTTTCCGAAATAGAATCCAGTGTTCCCGATACCGCCACCTCTGCCGAACCGCCCTTCTGCGTTACCATCCGTTCCAGCGCATCCGGGCGCATTTCCACCATCATCCGTCCCCATCCTGCCAGGAAACAGAAAAACAGCAGAAAGACACGGCACATCATCGGATCTTTCCAATTCCAGACGCGTTCTGCGTCTGTCTGAAAGTCCGAATCTACCCGTCCTTCTGCTGTTTTTATGACTGCAAGCAAAAAAAACGCTGCTGCAATTATAAACCACACCGTCATGCCCATCTGGTACGCTGCGACCTCTCCAAGTACAAAAGCCACCATCATCCACATTACCGGTCGTTTGATATTCAATTCCTCTTTTCCTGTATTCTACAAAACATCAACAAAATCCCATTGCTGCTCTCTTCCAAACATGGCATATACATTCTGTCTGACAGTTACTTCACAATATACTTCTCCTCTCTCTCCAGAGGCTGCACCAGCGAAATCACATTCCGGTACGTCACATCTGCCGAGCCATTGACCGTGATCTGTACTTTATTCACCGTCTGAAGCTCTGTCAGCGAATCGACGATCGCGTAAATCGGAATATACTCCGCCACATCGATATCCCCGGAAATAAAACTGCTATCCAGGTTGACATAGCAGGTATTATCTGTCAGTGATACGTTTAATACCTTTGTATTTTTCGGCATCACTGAAAGCCCGCCATTCTGGGAACCTGCCAGCAGCTGTTCCACTACCAGGCGTTCCAGCGACGTGTTCATACTGTGAAATACTTCCCGTTTTTCTGCCACCAGACCATCTTTTTCTTCATTGGCAAAATACAGGGTCAGCTCTACTTTTTCATAGGAATTGACATCCGAAATACTGTCTACAAAATCACTTCCTGCGATCGCGCCCACCGGGTTTCCATGTGTGTCCAGAAGCGGCTGTCCCTCGCAATTAATGCTGATATAATCGACTCCCTTAACCTGTGTAAAGGTCTTTGCCAGCGCCGCCCGGCACAGAATCTCCCTCGACGCTTTCATATTCATATATTCCTGATTAAAATTCAGCGTCAGCACATTATTGTCCCGGTTAATATCCAGGAATTCAACCTTATCGCTTAAAACTGCCTGATACTCCGGGTTTTCCGGCGCCGCAAGGATCTGTCCCGCCAGCTCCCCGATCAGGATCTCAGCGTCCGCCGTCTCCGTCTGATAGGAAACACTCGCCAGCCCCGTGCGCGTCGAATTGAGATAATAAATCTGATAGACGCCGTCCTCACCCGCCGTCGGATGCACCTCTTCTTTTTTTCGGCATCCGCTCAGAAGAAGCAGACATGCCAGGCAAAGGATCAGCCACGAACTTACGCTTCCTGCCCGTTTTCCAGAGCTTTTTTTTCTTATTTTCTCCATTTATTATTTCCTGTTGTTATTTTGCAATCTATCTCACAATAGACATTTCCCTGCCTCACATTCGAACACTGCAACACTCAAATACCGCAACATTCAAACACTGAAACATTCGAACACGACAGCATTCAAACACCGAAATATTCGAACACTACAGCACCAGCAACCCTCTCGAACCTCTAAACCGCCCAGAACCACGCTGTCTACGGAATATAATTCAACGGAATCCGCACCGTAAAGGTTGCTCCCTTGCCTTCTTCACTCTTCAGGCGGATCGCGCCCTGATGAAGAAGAATAATATTCTTCGTGATCGCAAGCCCCAGCCCGGTACCGCCTGTCTCGCGTGAGCGCGCCTTATCTACACGGTAAAAACGCTCAAATACGCGCTCCTGGAATTCTTTCGGGATTCCCACGCCATTATCCTCTACCTTCACATAAAAGAACTTGTGGTCAGCATCCAGCGTCACCCAGACTTTTCCCTCTTCGCGGTTATACTTGATCGCATTTTCCACCAGGTTCGAAAGTGCCAGGCTCAATTTTACCTCGTCCACATCCGCCGATACTTCCCGCTTGCTCTCATACGTGATCTCAATGTTCCGCCGCTTCGCGATCGGGGTCAGACGTTTTAAAATCTGTTCCAGAAGACCATTGATCGAAGTCTGGGCAATATTCAGATCCGGCGATGATTTATCCATTTTGACTAACGTCAGCAGATCATCGATAATCTTGCCCTCGCGGTCAATCTCCGCCGAAATATCCTGCATAAACTCCTGATATAACTCCGCCGGGGCGTTCTCCATCCCCATCAGAGAATCCGCCAGCACCCTTATCGAAGTCAGCGGTGTTTTCAGCTCATGCGACACGTTGGAAACAAACTCCTGACGCGACTGATCCAGGTTTTTCAGCTTCCGGATGGTCTGCATGACTGCCTCCGAAATGTCCCGCGTCTCCCGATATGTTTTTACATCAATATCCTGATCCAGATTTCCCTCTGCCACCATATCGAGCTGCTGCTGCAGGCGGCGGAATGGTTTCAGCAAGCAAGCCGCCGCCAATAAATCTGCGATCAGAATAAAACAGAACATAACGAGCTGCAAAAATCCCGTCTTCTGCACAATTTTCTCCTGCAAAAGCGCCGAATTTTCCGTGGACGCCATCAGAAGAAGGACTCCCTGCACGCCTGCCGTATTTTTCCCATTTCCGGCTGCCACATCCGAATCGATCGGCGCTGCATCCGTGCTTTTTGCCTGAATCGGCTGCGCTACATAGAAATACTTTTTCTTCTGGTTCAGATAGCTGGAAGTTTCCCCGTCAAATGCCTTTAACACATCCGATACAACCAGCGTTTTCCCTCTGGAAAGATCAAATGTGTCTTTCAAAATCTTAAAGCTGTCGTCCACCAGCACGATTCTTCCGTTCATCAGATCCGCCGTTGTACTAAGTTCCGCATCCAGCGCCGGATTTGGATTTCCCGACAGCAGTACATTGATATAATCACTGCTGCGTATCTTGTTTGCTAAAATCAGACACCGGTTCTGCGCTTCCGCCATCCGTTCTTCCACGTGGCTCTGGTAAAAATACCCCGATGTAAAACGAACCTGTACCAGAAGCGGAACCAGCGTCAGAATCAGAAAGGCGAGGAACAGAGGGATTCTCATCCCGATCGTGTGCTCCATCGCTTTCCATATCTTTCTTTTATGTTCTGCTATTCTTCTCATGTTCCTGTCCTGAACGATTACAATTCACGCGCTCTTACTTGGGTTGCTTAACTTCCTGACATTGGCTGTGAACTGTAACCCCGAAATGCTGCTCTGTAACTGCGTTTTTCACAACAACGATCCGATTTCAAGCTTCTTCGTTGCCGCAATCGCCAGCGCTCCCGGTCCGATATGGCAGGCTACACTTAAGGACAGCGGCTCTACACGGACTTCCGTCTCCGGGAAAAGTTCCCGAAGCTCGGCTGCCAGCTCCTGCGCCATCTCATCATTGTCGGTATGCGCTACATCAATATACGTTTTTTCTCCCGTCATATCATCAAACCGATTTTCCAGATCGCGGGTGATCGCCGTGATCATCATGGAACGCGCCTGTTTCATCGTCCGCGCCTTCGCAAATGCGTCCAGCTTCTCGCCCTGTATCGTCAGAACCGGTTTTAAACGGAGAAGTGTTCCGAGCGCTGCTGCCGCTGGTGTGATTCTACCGCCCTTTTTCAGGTATTTTAATGTGTCAACCGTGACATAAATAGTTGAATCCAAACCTGTCTCTTCCAGCTTTTTGCAGATCGCCTCCGCGTCCATGCCGGCTGCCGCCATGTCAAGCGCATCCTGCACCGAACGGCGCTGTGTCACGGAAATCCTGTGATTATCCGCCACCTGCACTTTTCCGTCGAAATCATCTGCCAGCATCTTTGCCGTCTGGCAGGAACTCGAAAGCCCGCCGGACATCGGGATGTGCACAACTGCATCGTATTCCTCCAAAAGTTTTTCCCAGAGATTTAAGATCGTCTCCGGGGACGGCTGGGATGTGCTCACATCGTGATCCCCGCTCAGATGCTCATAAAATTCCTTCTGTGTCAAATTTATATCTTCCAGATACTCGGTTCCATCAATCATAAACGGCATCGGCAGGACATATACGCCCATCTCTTTCGCCTGTGCCTGTGTAATTCCGCTGTTGCTGTCTGTAACAACCGCTACCTTCATGCTTGTTTCCTCCTGTTTTCCCTGTGAATCTGCTGCCATCCTATTTTCCTTTCCGCATAACACTTTCTTTTCTAAAAATGTCTGCCCTGGAACAGCCTCCGAGCGGTTCACATAGATGATTTTATTTTATCCTATTTTCTTATGAAATGGAAGAGAGAAGTAACCAAAAACTGCCACAAAACAAGCCCCGACCATTTCTCTGTTCATGATCTTTTCTTGCTTTATGGCAGTTTTCCCGATTCTTATTGACGGTTATATTTATACTTTCCTAATATATTCGAAAATTCTCCCTATTTCACCAACAGCGACTCTCCCGTCATCTCCTTCGGCTTCTCAAGTCCCATCAGTTCAATCAGCGTCGGCACAATATCGCAGAGGCGTCCGCCCTCGCGCAGCTTGTACGCCGGGTCAGCGCCGACCAGGACAAACGGCACCTGATTGGTCGTGTGAGCGGTCCACGGCTCGCCGGTTGCCTCATCAACCATCACCTCTGCATTACCGTGATCGGCGCAGATAAAGAGAACGCCTCCGGCTGCCTTGATGGCTTCAACTGCACGTCCTACGCAGGCATCGACGGTCTCAATCGCCTTGATTGCAGCCGACTCCACACCCGTGTGGCCTACCATATCCGGGTTTGCAAAATTGATGATGATGACATCATATTTGCCGGACTCAATCGCCTCCACCAGCTTATCGCACACGATCGGTGCGCTCATCTCCGGTTTCAGGTCGTAGGTCGGAACCTCCTTCGGAGACGGAACCAGAATGCGGTCCTCGCCCTCGTTCGGCTCTTCCACGCCGCCGTTGAAGAAAAATGTTACGTGTGCATATTTCTCGGTTTCGGCGATACGTGCCTGCGTCATATGGTGCGCCGCCAGGAACTCTCCAAACGTGTTCTTAATCTCTTCCTTCTTGAACGCAATCAGCTTGTTCCCGATCGTCTCATCGTAATCGGTAAAGCATACAAACGTCAGGTCAAGCTTCTTCTCTCTCGCAAATCCGGTAAATCCCTCATCGCAGAATGCGCGGGTGATCTCTCTTGCACGGTCCGGACGGAAGTTGAAGAAAATGACGGAATCGCCATCCTGAATCGTGGCAACCGGCTTTCCGTCCTTCTCTACATAGAACGGTACGACAAACTCATCGTTTACCTCTTTATCATAGGATGCCTGAATGCCTGCACACGCGCTTTCTGCCTTCTCGCCCTCTGCCTTTGTCAGCACATCATAAGCTTTCTGGACACGATCCCAGTTTTTATCACGGTCCATCGCATAGTAGCGTCCCATCACGGAAGCCACCTCGCCGATGCCAAGCTGCTGAATCTTCTTCTCTAATTCTGCTACGAACTCCTTGCCGGAGGTCGGCGGTGTATCACGTCCGTCCAGGAAGCAGTGCACATACACTTTTTTAAGTCCCTGACGTTTTGCGAACTCCAGAAGTCCGAATAAATGAGTCAGATGGCTGTGAACGCCGCCGTCTGATACCAGTCCGAACAGATGCAGGGCGGAATCATTTTTCTTGCAGGTGTCTGCGGCTGCCAGAAATTCCGGATTCTCAAAGAAATCGCCATCCTCGATTGATTTCGTGATACGGGTCAGCTCCTGGTATACGATACGTCCGGCACCCATATTTAAATGTCCAACCTCCGAGTTACCCATCTGTCCGTCCGGCAGACCGACCGCCAGACCGCTGGCATTGCCGCGCACAAACGGGCACTGGCTCATCAGCTGATCCATGATCGGTGTCTTCGCCTCACACACGGCATTGTGCTCACAGGTATCTCTCATGCCATATCCATCGAGAATCATTAATACGGTTGGCTTTTTTTTCATCTCTTTCTTCTTCCTTTCCTTCCATGAAATGAACCGTTTTTTCTGAAACAACCGGATGAACCAACAATTTTGATTGTTTCAGTTCAAAACCTTCACCTTCTTTTTTTACTGGCAAAAAGGGGACTGCCACGCCTCACACGTGCGACAGCCCCCTTTTGCTCATCTCTTATTTATAATTTACAATCTTTCCAAAATCTGCCTTTAAGGATGCGCCGCCTACCAGACCGCCATCGATATCCGGCTGTGCAAACAGCTCCGGAGCCGATGCTGCGGATACGGAACCGCCGTACTGAATGCGGATCGCCTCTGCGGTCGCCTCATCGTACACTTCCTTGATGCACGCACGGATCGCGCCGCACACTTCCTCAGCCTGCTCGGTGGTCGCTACCTTGCCGGTACCGATCGCCCAGATTGGCTCGTATGCGATCACAGCTGTCTTTGCCTGCTCTGCGGTCACATTCTGGAATGCGATCTTGATCTGCTGACGGATCCAGTCAAGCGTGATGCCCTGCTCTCTCTGGGTCAGAGTCTCGCCGCAGCAGATGATCGGGGTCAGACCGTGCTCAAATGCTTTCAGTACTTTCTTATTGACCGTCTCATCGGTCTCTGCAAAGTATTCTCTGCGCTCGGAATGTCCGATAATCACGTATTTAACGCCTGCATCGGTCAGCATATTCGGGGAGATCTCGCCGGTGTAAGCACCTTTCTCCTCGAAATACATATTTTCAGCGCCGACTGCGATGTTGGTTCCCTCGCACGCTTTTACAACCGGGATAATATCAATCGCCGGTACGCAGAATACAACGTCTACATCTTCCGAAACAACGAGCGGCTTCAGAAGCTCTACCAGAGCTACTGCCTCCGACGGCGTCATGTTCATTTTCCAGTTGCCTGCTACGATCTTTCTTCTAGCCATGACTATTCTATTCCTCTTTTCTGTTTGTTTATTTATTTATCATTCGCTGCCGCTACGCCCGGAAGCTCTTTTCCCTCTAAGAATTCCAGAGAAGCGCCGCCGCCGGTAGAAATATGGGTCATCTTGTCGCCAAATCCAAGCTGGTTGACCGCTGCTGCAGAATCGCCGCCGCCGATGATCGTGGTCGCTTCGGTGTCTGCCAGTGCTTTTGCAACTGCGATTGTACCCTGTGCCAGAGTCGGGTTCTCAAATACACCCATCGGTCCGTTCCATACAACTGTCTTAGCAGATTTTACGGTGTCTGCATACAGCTTTGCAGTTTCCGGTCCTATGTCAAGTCCCATCGTATCAGCCGAGATAGCGTCAACCGATACATTCTGTACCTCGATCGGTGCATCGATCGGATCCGGGAAGGATGCTGCTACAGCTGCATCAACCGGAAGAAGCAGTTTCTTGCCAAGCTTCGCCGCCTTCTCTACCATCTCACGGCAATAATCTAACTTTGTATCATCGACTAAGGATTTACCAATCTCCTTGCCCTGTGCTTTTAAGAAGGTAAATGCCATGCCGCCGCCGATGATCAGCGTGTCGCACTTCTCCAGCAGGTTGGAGATAACGTTTAATTTATCGGCTACCTTCGCACCGCCTAAAATGGCAACGAACGGGCGAACCGGGTTATCTACTGCATTTCCAAGGAAATCGATCTCTTTCTGCATCAGGTAACCAACTACTGCGGTGTCCACATACTGGGTCACGCCTACGTTTGAGCAGTGTGCGCGGTGTGCAGTACCAAATGCATCGTCCACATAGACATCACACAGGGATGCCAGATCCTTGCTGAACGCCTCACCGTTCTTGGTTTCCTCGGCACGGTAACGGGTGTTCTCAAGCAGAACAACCTCGCCATCCTTCATCGCCTCAACGGCTGCCCTTGCGTTCGCTCCAACCACTTCCGGATCGGCTGCAAATTTCACTTCCTGTCCCAGAAGTTCAGACAGACGAACGGCTACCGGTGCCAGAGACAGCTCCGGCTTCGGCTCTCCCTTCGGTTTGCCAAGATGGGAGCAGAGAATTACCTTTCCGCCGTCCGCAATCAGTTTTTTGATCGTCGGAAGCGCTGCCACCAGACGGTTTTCATCGGTGATCTTTCCTTCTTTTAACGGTACGTTGAAATCACAGCGTACCAGAACGCGTTTGCTCTTTACATTGATATCATCCACGGATTTTTTATTCAGCATATCCTGTCTCCTTTACATTATAAAAGAATAAAAAACAGGTCCGGTCCCGACCGAGGACCGGACCCATCTTGAATCCTTATGATTTTCTATCGAATCGATAAAATTATGCCAGCTCTGCGAAGTATTTGATTGTACGAACCATCTGGCTTGTGTAGGAGTTCTCGTTGTCATACCAGGAAACAACCTGTACCTGATATAAGTCATCACCGATCGGAGATACCATAGTCTGTGTAGAATCAAACAGGGAACCATAGCGGATACCTACGATATCGGAAGAAACGATCTCATCCTCGTTGTAGCCGAAGGACTCAGTCTGAGCTGCCTTCATAGCCTCGTTGATAGCTTCCTTAGTAACGTCAGCTTTCTTAACAACGGCTGTCAGAATAGTAGTGGAACCAGTCGGAACCGGAACACGCTGTGCGGAACCGATGAGCTTGCCGTTTAATTCCGGAATAACCAGACCAATCGCTTTTGCAGCACCGGTGGAGTTCGGAACGATGTTGACAGCGCCTGCTCTTGCTCTTCTTAAATCGCCTTTTCTGTGCGGTCCGTCCAGAATCATCTGATCGCCTGTGTAAGCGTGGATGGTGGACATGATACCGGACTGAATCGGAGCATAGTCGTTTAATGCCTTAGCCATCGGAGCCAGGCAGTTAGTTGTACAGGATGCTGCGGAGATAATCTTATCTTCCGGTTTCAGTGTCTTGTGGTTTACATTGTATACGATAGTCGGAAGGTCATTGCCTGCCGGTGCGGAGATAACGACTTTCTTAGCGCCTGCATCGATATGTGCCTGTGCTTTTGCCTTGGATGTATAGAATCCGGTACACTCCAGAACTACGTCTACACCAATCTCGCCCCACGGAAGTTCAGCAGCGTTTGCCTTTGCGTAGATAGTAATCTTCTTGCCATCTACTACAATATAATCTTCGCCAGCTTCTACCGTATGTCCATCGTATCTGCCCTGAGCAGAATCATACTTTAACAGGTGAGCTAACATTTTCGGATTTGTCAGATCGTTGATAGCTACGACTTCGTAACCCTCAGCGCCAAACATCTGTCTGAAAGCCAGACGACCAATACGACCAAAACCATTAATTGCAACTTTTACTGCCATGATCTCATTCCTCCTAGAAATTCATCTTCATGATTGTTAAATATTAATCAACCCTGCTTGTATTGTACCCAACTTTTCCTAAAATAGCAAGTGGTTTTTTGTAAATTTTACAGCAAATATTCAGTATTTTCTCTCTTGCTGCGCACAACTTCGACGGATTGTCATACCTTAAATGGAATTTTGTGCTGACAGCCTTAATTTTGCATAATTTTTTAACCAAATGCTCTAATTCGAACTATTTTCATTTTAATCGATCTCTTCTTGTTTTTCAACCTTTTTCCGTGGCTTCGCATTTGAATACGGCAAATTCCTGCTGCCACCACGTTTTCTTACGGCACTTTCGGTTCCAAAAGTGCCTACCCGTGAACAATAACCCGGCCACTTTGCAATTCGCCATCCGGCGTCTTGTAAACCTCCACACTTTCTTGCAGATCGTTTCTTTTTTTACTATAATAACTTTAATCATCGTTTTGGTTTACACATTTTGCAGACCGGATCAACTCATTTCCTACATCAAATAAATTCCGGAGGTTTTATATATGAAGATAAAGGAAGGAAAATCAGCGCTGGAACAGAATCTGTACCGATCCTTTCTGCTCCTTTCCGCTACCCTGGTGCTCATCTCACTTGGTTTTACTCTGTTTTTTGATATTTCCAGGCAGCGAAAGGATATGGACAAGCTGATCAGCGGTACTGCTTCTTATATTGCTGCAATTCCGGATGTCGCCGCCATGCTGGAAAACGGCTATCCTGATTCCACCGTGACCCGCGACCTGGATTCTCTTTCTTCGAATATACCAGATATCAATGTCATCGTCATCAGTGATAAAAACGGACTGCGCTTTTACCACACGAACCGTCTGAAAACCGGCGATTCCTACGTGGCAGGTGACGAGGACGCTATTCTGGCAGGAAGCGATCCATATATCACAACCGGCTACGGCACGCACGGCATGCAGCGGCGCGCCTTTCACGCAGTAAAAAACAGCGGCGGAGAGATCGTCGGTTTTGTGATGGTTTCCCTGTTCACCGCTACCCTGTCCGCCCAGCACCGCAGTCTGCTGTTCTTTTATATAATTATATTCCTGATCATGATGATCGTCAGCATTTCCCTGACGCACACAATGTTCTCCCTGCTGCGCGACTCCCTGTTGGGATATGACCCGGAAGAACTCGTCAATATTTATACCCGCCAGGATGAGGTCATGAATATGATCGACGAGGGACTTGCCGCAACCGATCTGGACGGCAGAATTCTCTTTGCCAACCAGAAAGTTTCCACAATACTCGGTCGTCCTGCAAACGACCCTCCGCTCACCCACCTCACGATTCAGGAATTGTTTCCACAGACCGCTTTCGATCAGGTCATAAAAACCGGCGAAAGTGTAACGCACGAGAGCATCAGCTTCGCCGGACGCCAGCTCATCGTCAAGGAGGTGCCGATCCATGGACGCGGTAAACAGGCGCGCCGAGGTGTCCTGATCGTTTTATTTGACCGCACCGACCTCCTGCGTCTCTCCGACGAGCTTTCCGGCGCCCACAATATGTTGGACACGCTGCGCGCGTTCAACCATGAATTTTTAAATAAGCTGCACATCATTCTCGGCTACCTACAGACCGGGGAGATTCAGCAGGCGATGAATTTTATCACCAACAGCAGCCTTGTCTCCAGCCAGTCCGTCCGTGAGACAGCCAACTGCATCCGCGTTCCGAAAATCTGTGCGCTTGTGATCGGGAAAATGATGCACGCCGCCGAGCTTGGCATCCGCCTGCAGGTCAGCGCCGACAGCACCTGCCGCGACCATGATCTGCTGATCCCGGTGGAAGGATTTGTCACCATTCTCGGCAATCTGATGGAAAATGCCATTGAAGAGCTAAGCCACGATCACACCGCCAGTCCGGATGTCATTAACGCATCTGAAAGCCCGCGCGAGATCCACATCGGCATCTACTGCCGCCCAGACGTCAACATCATCACCTGCGAGGACACCGGGCACGGCATACAGCCACAGCTGCTCGATCATATTTTCGAAAAAGGTGTTTCCTCCAAGGGCGAGAACCGCGGAACCGGGCTTTTCCTGGTTCATGAGCTGATGGAGGAGTACGGCGGAACCATCGATATTGACACAGAGCCTGGCGAGGGCACCTGCTTCACCCTGACATTTACCCGAAAGGAGACAGAATCTAATGTATAAAGTCATTATTATAGAAGATGATCCGATGGTTGCATCCATCAATAAACAGTATGTCGAGCTGACCTCCTCTTTTCACGTGGAGGCAACTTTCAAAAACGGCATCCTTGCCCTGCAGTATCTGCAGAACTGCACGGTTGACCTGATTATTCTCGACTACTACACGCCTCAGATGAACGGCGACGAATTTATCGACCAGCTCCACGCGGCTGGCATGACCCCTGCGATCATTATGGTAACCTCTGCCAACGACGCAGAGACCGTCCGCCGGCTTATATCCCGCGGCGTCACCGATTATCTCGTCAAACCATTTGAATATGACCGTTTCAAAGCTGCCCTGGAACGATTTGCGAAACGTCAGGAGGAATTGAAAACATCGGCGTCCGCTTCTGACCTGGGACAGGCGGAGATCGACCGCCTCTTCTCCGTCCCGGATGTCTCCTCCCAGAGCGCTCCGCTGACAAAGGGCTTAAATGAACGCACCCTTGGACTGATCCGCCTCTTTCTCTCCGAACATCCGGAGGAGGTCTGGTCCAGCGAACAGATTTCGGAACAGGTTCATTTGTCCCGTATTACAGTCCGGCGGTACTTAAATTACTTAGTCGAAACCAACGAACTGGTCAGCATGATCGATTACCAGACCGGTGGACGCCCTTCTATTAAATATAGATATTCCGGAAAATAAAAACCACTTCGTTTTCCAGCAATATTCAGGTTTTTCCTGTCTTTTCGCGGCTGCAGCTGTACAGATTCACCATAGAGTCGAATCTATACTGCAGTCGCTTTTTTATAGTCATTTTTATTTACAATACTTACAAAACTGTATTTAAAATTACATAAATTGACTTCCCTTTTTCAATCTTATAAACTGTTTATAAAAGAAATAAACAAATTCTTAAAAAAAGAATGGAGGGAAGTTCTATGTTAGAACACATTATGGGATACTTTGGAACTTACACACCGGCAGCGGACGGTGCCATCGCAACATTCCAGTTCGAGTATCTGACCACACTTGGTTTCGCAGCCATCGTTATCTTCTTAGGACGCGCGATTGTCGCTCACAGCGCCCTGCTCAGAAAATATGCTATACCGGCTCCGGTTATTTCCGGTATCATCTTTTCTGTTGTTGTATCTATCATCAAGGGTTCCGGAATCATCGGTTTTTCCTTTGATGCAAAAATCGTGAAAGACTTATGCCAGAACTTATTCTTCCTGTGCGTAGGTTTCGGCTTCAGCTACAAGATGTTAAAGCATGCAGGCGGAAAGCTTTGTATCGCAATCGCAGTTGCAGCCTGTGTCCTGATTACCTTACAGGATGTCGTTGGTTACCTGGTAGGCAGCGCCATCGGTCTTCATCCGCTTCTGGCTCTGCAGTGTTCTTCCTCAGCTATGTCCGGCGGTGTTGGTACTGCTTCTGCATTTGGTCCTATCTTCGAGAACATGGGTGCTCCGGATGCAACCACAGTCGGTGTAGCAGCCGGTACTATGGGCAACATCATGGGTTCCTTAATCGGTGGCCCGGTTGCAGCTTTCCTGATTTCCCGTCACGGTCTGAAATCTGACCCGAACGACAGACCGGAATCCGCAAAAGCAGGTTCAGCAGCTGTTCTTAACAACACCCGTATGATCAAAGCCTTTGCCCTGTCTCTGCTTGTAGCAGCACTTGGTATGCCGATCTACTGCCTGTTAGACAACATCCCGATGATCGAGATGCCGAAATTCATCGGCTGTCTGTTCGCAGGTGCTATCGCAAGAAACATCATGGATGCAGCTGGTATCGAATTCCCGGTTCCGGAGATCGACGCTATCGAGCATATGTTCCTGGAACTCTACCTGGCACTGGTTCTGATGACCATCGATATCACAAAGCTGGCTCCGGTAGCTGGTCAGATGGGTATCATCCTCCTTGCACAGGCTATCCTGATGGCACTCTTTGCAATCTTCGTATCCTTCAACGTATTTGGCCGCGATTACGGTGCAGCTGTTATGGCAGCTGGTAACTGTGGATGGGGCTGTGGTTCAGGTCCGAACGCAGTAGCAAACGAGAAAGCCGTTATGGATCAGTATGGATGGCACACCGTTGCTTGGGTTCTGTATCCGTCCTTCGCAGTTATCATCGACGATATTTACAACCCGATTTTCCTTTCCATCTTCTCCAGCCTGATTACAAAATAATCACTGAGACGAGATAGGAACACTTCATATAAGACATCTTTTATATAACAACATACCTAAAGCTCAATTGAAAATGTAACCTGAAAGAAGAGCGTCCGGTTCCCCCACATAAACCGGACGCTCTTTTTTGTTACTGTTCACGCATACGTGCCCAGTAACGGAATTTGCCGTGGCTTCGCATTTAAATACGGCAAATTCCTGCTGCCACCACGTTTTTTTACGGCACTTTCGGTTCCAAAAGTGCCTACCTGTGAACAGTTACATTTATATTTTCCTCTTCCTTGGTCTTGTCTTATCACTGTTTTTTATGTTATACTTTTATAGAGTTTTAATATTCTTTTAATCGCTAAGGCAGCATTCGACAGAACCGCTGCGTTTTTTTATATACTGATAAACTACGAAAAGGTGAGATCTATGAAAATAAAAAAACTAGTAAAATTGGCACCAATGATGCTTCTTACCTTCCTGCTCGGACTTTCCGGCTGTTCCGGCAGCACCGCCGCAGATACGCGGGTCAACGACCATCCCAGCGAAGCAGATGAAGAGCTGCACGTTCTGACCATCGGAACTGCCGACAGCGGCGGAACCATGTACCCGGTTGGCAGTGCCATCGCCTCTGTTTTAAGCGGACATGATGAACAGCTCAAGGTCAATTTAAGCGCCTCCAACGGTTCCTACACGAACGTGGAAAATATCAAAAACGGACAATTTGATATGGGACTGGTCAGCGGCGATGTGGCATTTTCCGCCTATCAGGGAACGGACGAATTTTCCGGTCATCCGGTCGAATCCCTGCGGGCGATCGGGGCCGTCTATTCAAGCCTGTCCACCTGGATGGCGCCGGAGTCCGAGCATATCTCCTACGTTCATGAACTCGCCGGACACCACATTGCCGTCGGACCAGAAGGATCCACCACAGAGCTTTCCGCCCGCACCGCTCTCAAGGCAGCCGGGCTCAATATTGCCAACACTGCCCTTGAAAACTACAGCTTCTCCGCCAGCGTGGACTCTGTCTTAAACGGTAAACTCGACGCCGTCCACAGCTTCGCCGGAATCCCGGTCCACAGCCTGACCGACCTGGCCAGCCAGACGCCCTGCCGCCTGCTGGAGTACACTGACGAAGAACTGCAAAAAATTCTTGCAGCCAACCCCTTCTACGTCCGCGCCACTGTCCCAGCCGGCACCTATCCGGGACAAACCGAGACACTGAAAACCTTCGGAATCAAATGCCTTCTCTGCGTGGACGCATCCATGGACGAACAGCTGGTCTACACCATCACCAAGATTCTCGACGAATCCCGTGAAGAACTGATCAGCACCCACCCATCCTTAAGTAACTTATCTGATCCGGAATATATATGCAGCCAGCTTCCTATTCCGCTGCATCCGGGAGCTGAGAAATATTATACGGAACAGGGGCTGTTGAAAACAGAGTAACATGATAGCAAACAAAAACAGGTAACACCAAAACCTGGCGCATGGACGAATTTTCCTAAGACAAAAAACCAGGGCTGCAGCATTCCGCAGTCCTGGCTTTTTCGATGCCCGATTACCTGATTATTTTTACTTCCGGATCTCCCGCAGCAAATTCACCATCTCGATTGCTCCCATCGCGCAGTCAAATCCCTTATTTCCGCTCTTTGTTCCCGCTCTCTCGATCGCCTGCTCGATCGTATCCGTCGTCAGCACACCGAACATAACCGGCACGCTGCTTGCCAGAGAAACCTGGGCGATTCCTTTCGAAACCTCGCTGCACACATAATCATAATGGCTTGTGCTTCCACGGATAACTGCACCCACGCAGATCACCGCATCATACTTTCCGCACTTCGCCATCTCCGACGCAATCAGCGGAATCTCAAAAGCACCTGGAACCCACGCAACATCTACGTCCTCCTCCGAGACATTGTGACGGCGCAGCGCATCCTGCGCGCCTGCGACCAGTTTCGAGGTGATAAACTCATTGAATCGTGCCGCCACAATTCCGATCCTCATATTATTTTCCGCTACTACGTTTCCTTCAAATGTACGCATAAGTACCATCCTTTCCGACGATCTATTTTCGCCTGTCACTTTTTCTATTTAAAATTCAAAATATGTCCCATCCGCGCCTGCTTCGTTTTCAGGTAAAATCCATCATACGGCGTTGCCTCCATCTGAATCGGCACGCGCTCCTTGATTTCCATGCCAAAATCCGAAAGCTGATATACCTTATCCGGGTTATTGGTCAGAAGACGCAGCGTCTTGATTCCCAGATCCTTTAAAATCTGTGCACCAATGTAGTATTCCCGCAGATCGCCCTTAAATCCCAGCGCCAGGTTCGCATCCAGCGTGTCCATGCCTCCATCCTGCAGCTTGTAGGCGCGCAGCTTATTTAAAAGCCCGATGCCGCGTCCTTCCTGCCGCATATAGAGGAGAACGCCTCGTCCCTCTTTCTCAATCTGGGTCATCGCCGACGCAAGCTGCTGTCCGCAATCACACCGCAGGGAACCAAATGCATCGCCGGTCAGGCACTCCGAATGCACGCGGCAGAGTACATCTTTCCCATCTCCGATATCGCCCTTGACGAGTGCCACATGGTGTTCTCCATTTAAGAGATTCAGGTAGCCATACGCGCGGAATTCGCCGTATTTCGTCGGCATCCGCGTCTCTGCCACACACTCGACTAGCTTTTCATGTCTCTTGCGGTACTCCTGCAGCTGTTTAATGGAAATCATCGCCAGACCCCATTGTTCTGCCATCGCAAATAATTCTTCCGACCGCATCATCGTTCCATCCTCGCGCATGATCTCGCAGCACAGACCGCATTCCGGCAGCCCTGCAAGCCGCATCAGGTCTACCGTCGCCTCTGTGTGACCGTTGCGCTCCAGAATGCCGTTTTTCTTCGCCATCAGAGGAAACATATGTCCCGGGCGGCGGAAATCCTCCGGCTTTGTGTCCGGATCCACGCACGCGCGCGCCGTAATACCGCGCTCCTCGGCAGAAATACCGGTGGTCGTCGTTTTATGGTCGATCGATACGGTAAACGCCGTCTCATGATTATCCGTGTTATCCATCACCATCTGTGGGAATTGCAGCTTCCGGCAGATTTCTGCGCTCATCGGCATACAGATTAAGCCCTTCGCATGCGTCGCCATGAAATTGACATTTTCTGTCGTGGCAAAACTTGCCGCGCAGATAAGATCGCCTTCGTTTTCGCGATCCTCGTCATCCGTAACCAGGATTAAATGTCCCTGTTTCAGCTCGTCCAGAGCCTTTTCAACTGTATCAAACTGCTTCATTGTTCTCCTCCTCTATTAAAATCCATACCGCTGCAGAAATTCTCTTGTCATGCCCTTTCCTGCCTTATCCTCTTCTTCCGCTCCTATCAGCTTCGCCACATACTTTCCAATGCAGTCATTTTCCAGATTGACGATATCGCCTGCCCGCTTAAACGCTAGCGCTGTCTCCTGCAGCGTATGCGGGATGATGGAAACGGAAAATGATACGTGATCCACCCGTGCGACCGTCAGGCTGATTCCATCGATCGCGATCGATCCTTTTTCCACAATCAGCCGCAGAATCGGTTCTGGGGCCTGAATCGTATACCAGACGGCATTTCCGTCCCGACGCACATCCCGGATGGTTCCGGTTCCGTCGATGTGACCGGAGACGATATGTCCGCCAAACCGTCCGCCCGCCAGCATCGCCCGCTCCAGGTTGACCGGGCTTTTGACACCCAGCGCCCCCAGGGACGAACGGTTCAGCGTCTCATGCATTACATCCGCACAGAAATAATCTCTCCCAAATGACGTGACCGTCAGACACACACCGTTGACCGCAATGCTGTCGCCCAGATGAACATCCGAGAGCACCTTAGACGCAGCAACCGTCAGCCGTGCCGAGACTGCCTGGCGCTCAATCGCACGGATCCTTCCCACTTCCTCTATGATTCCTGTGAACATCTTTTCTCCTTTTCAAATCAGCGATTTTTTCCCGTTCTAACACCGCCTCATGCATCTTGACCGGACACCTCATATTCCAGCAGCAGATCCTCTCCCAGCCACACTGCCTCCGGCTTTTTAAGAAGAAATGCCTCCGGCGGCGCATCCACGCCGGTTCCCCTCACCGGGGTCGGGGCGCCTGCACCTCCGAAAATCTTCGGTGCAATATAGGCCTGCACCCGGTTCACAAGCCCTGCCTTTAAAAACGACCATGCCAGCGTCCCGCCGCTCTCGACCATCACGCTATCCACTTTCTCCTCGCCCAGCCGCTGCATCATCGCCTGCAAATCCAGTTCTCCCTCTTTTGCCGGGACACTTAAAACACGACAGCCGGCGTCCTCATATGCTTTCTTCCTTCCGGCATCCGATACCGCCGTCACAATCCAGGTCGGCGTCTCCCGCGCGGTCTGTACCACAATCGATGAAAGCGGTGTCCGAAGGTTCGTATCTGCAATCACCCGGATCGGGTTTTTCCCGCCCGGAATCCGGCAGGTCAGCTGCGGATTGTCCGCCAGCACCGTCGAAACGCCAGTCAGAATCGCCATATAACGCCCGCGGTCCTCATGCACCCGCTTCCGCGCCGCCTCGCCCGTGATCCACTGGGATTTGCCCGACACCGTCGCCGTCTTTCCGTCGAGTGTCATCGCGTATTTCAGCACCGTAAACGGCAGTTTCGTCCGCATGAAATGAAAGAACACCTCATTCTGCCGTTCACACTCTCCGCGTAAAACTCCGGCCACCACTTCCAGCCCCTTTTCCCTCAGAAGCCGGATGCCGCGCCCTGCCACCACCGGATTCGGATCCGTGCAGCCGACAATCACGCGCTTCACCCCGGATGCCAGCACCGCTTCCGTGCACGGCGGCTGTTTTCCGGTGTGGCAGCAAGGTTCCAGCGTCACATATAAATCTGCTCCCGCCGTCTCTTCGCCCCGCTCTGCCGCATTCTTAAATGCCTCCCGCTCTGCATGAAGCTGTCCATATCGTGTATGATATCCCTCGCCGATGATGCGTCCATCCTTTACCAGCACCGCGCCGACCATTGGATTCGGATTGACCCATCCGTGCCCTTTTTCTGCCAGCGCTAACGCCTGCTTCATATATTCCCGATCCTGTGGCTGCTCACCGGGAACCTTTACGTGGATTCGTTCCATCTTTTCCCCGCCTTTCCATGCAAAAAGCCCTGAAATGTGAAACACTTTTATTTCCACATCTCAGGGCTTATAATTTTTATTCCATAACATCTTTTATGATATTAATTATCGTAAATATTTTTTATGCATCCTTTCTCGATGACTTTTCTCCCTCTTTTGCCATAGCGGTATATATCCGCCATATCCATCATCCGGGGGAGTGTATCTGGAAGCTTCCCGGCACCGCCGTTTTTATTTACGTTTTCTCTTCTTTCATCCAGACTATACGGTCGGTTTTGGAATTACACCAAATCATGCGCCATGCGCTCGCGGACTTTACCGCCGGTCGGGAATTACACCCTGCCCTGAAGATATCGTTATTTTGTTGTCATTCATTATCTGTATTGCATTATAGATCCAGAGAATCCGTTTGTCAATCCATTATTTTTTTCATTTATTGATGGATGACAGCGTTATCTGACACACATTTTCAGCCATTTTAAGCGCCGCTTCAAGTGTCTGCTTCCACTGCTTTCCCGTTCAATTTCGCGCGCTCTACACAGCGCCCCATAATGCGCCCAATCAAAAGAAGATACACGATCACCGACACCGTCGTTCCGCCGAAATCCGATACCACTTCTGCGTAGAAAACATTTTCAACTCCCGCAAACACCGGAATCAGGAACACGCTGACCAGGTACAGCAGCTTCCGGAACATTGACAGCGAGATCGCCACCGACGGCACGCCCATTCCGGTAAATCCATCTACGACCTCATACTGGACTGCCAGTGGAATAATCCCCATCGTGTAGACCCGGATCGCCCAGACGGTCAGTTCCACATAGGACTCATTGCGCGTAAAGAGATACACAAAATACTGCGCCAGCGTCCGTGAAAACAGGAACATGATGCTGCACTGCACCACCGCCAGCAATGTGATATACTTCTGTGCGCTCCGGATCCGATCCGGACGTCCCGCGCCGAAATTGAAGCCCAGGATCGCACCCGTTCCCGATGTAATGCCTCCGAGCGGCATCGTCACGATCAGCATAAAGCTCTGCACGATTGTCGTACAGGTCAAAAGCATGTCCGCCTCCGCGCCGCCATACATCTGAATTACCGTATTGAGCGAAATGATCAGCACATTGTCAAATGCGATAATCAAAAATGGCGACAGTCCCATCAGCGCAATCTTACAGACTGTCTTCACCTGCGGACATTCAAATTCAAGCCGCAGAAGCACGCGATTTCCTCGCAGGAAACGAAGGACAAAGACCGCCGACGCAAACTGTGACAGAACCGTGGCAAACGCCGCCCCCGCCACGCCCATGTCAAACACAAAAATAAACACTGGATCCAGCACAATATTCGTTACCGCACCGAGCGCCACCGAAATCATTCCGATCCGCGCAAATCCCTGGCAGATAATAAACTGGTTCATTCCGATCGAAAGCAGCGCAAAGACCGTTCCCAGCAGATAGATCGTAAAGTACGATTCCGCATACGGCAGAATCGCCTCACTCGCACCAAACCGCGTCAAAATTTCTCGTTTAAATACAAACAGAACCAACGTCAGAACCGACGACAGCCCGACAATCATCCAGAAGCTGTTTGCCAGAATCTTTTTCGCTTTCTCATCCTGCCCCTCGCCCATACGGATGCTCATGAGCGGCGAGCCGCCCAGACCGACCAGATAGGCAAACGCGGAGATCAGCGTCACAATCGGTCCGCTGACGCCGACGCCCGCAAGCGCCGTCTCCCCAATCACCGGGATATTTCCAATATAGATTCGATCGACCACGCTGTAGAGCACATTGATAAACTGCGCCAGCATCGAAGGAATCGCCAGACGGAGCACCAGCCGCCGGATATCGTCCCGCCCCAAATCATTTTCTATCTTCATATGTATCCCACCTCCGTATGAAACCCGCCCTGCTGTTTTGTTTTCATGTTTTCTTAACTTTTCCTCCCAGAACTGGTTCCATGCGTGTTTCTTTCGCCAGAGTCTACTCCCTCTTCTGTCGTTACTGTTCACACACGTGTGCCCAGCAACGGGATTTTGCCGATGCTGCGCATTCCAAATCGGCAAAATCTGCTGCCAGAACTGTATCGTACGGAATTTTCAGTTCAGAAAATTCCTACCTGTGAACAGTTACCCTCTGTCCTTTATACCGTCTGCCCGCCAAAATGTCAATGAGATATTCCTGATAAAAATTACCCCTTTTTTGTACAGTAAAAAGCGCCGGCACTGCAAGCAGGTCCGGCGCTTTTTACCCAATATCGGTTGCTGGTTGTCAACCGATACCGAAAAGATCCCAGCAGAAAATCTTGGACAGTTCGTAACGGAGTGTAATGCATCAAGGAATTTCGAGTAACTTGATTTTTTTTGTTCGTCTCTGTCCGCGTTCTTCCGCGCGGGAATGATTTTCATCCGTTCAATAAGTTAATGCGCTGCATACGCATTTTATTGCACGTTAATCAAAAAAATTTTAAAAACTTTTTTTGATATAGACTATTTTATTATGAAAACCTGTTTTCGTCAAGTTTTCAGGGGTTAAATTATTACAAGTTGTTACAGGAAAATGTATTTGAGAACGAAGAGCACCGCCAGCACATACATCAGCGGAGTGATCTTCTTTGCTTTTCCTGCTGCCACATTCAAAAGCACATAAGAGATAATTCCCATGGAAATACCCTCGGAAATGCTGTAGAACAACGGCATGGCGATGATTGCCAGATATGCCGGGATTGCCTCGGTGATATTGTCCTCATCGAAACGAATTTCGGTTACAGTTCCCACCATCAGGAAGCCAACCATGATTAATGCCGGAGCCGTCGCAAAGGACGGGATCGCCGTAAAAATCGGTGCAAACAGGGTGGAAAGCAGGAACAGGAGTGCCGATACCAGGGCAGTCAGACCGGTACGTCCTCCGACTGCAACACCCGATGCAGACTCAACGAAGGTAGTCGTTGTGGAAGTACCTAATACCGCACCAAAGGAAGTTGCGATCGCATCTGCCATCAGCGCCGGACGGATACCCGGAAGACGGCCTTCCTCGTCCAGCATGTCTGCCTTGGTTGCTACACCAATTAATGTACCAAGTGTATCAAAAATATCTACAAACAGGAATGAGAAAATAACTACGATAAAATTGATAATTCCAACTGCATCGAAGTCAACGGTAAAGCATTTACCAAATGTCTCTCCCAGTTTGGAGAAATCGGTGATTCCCAGGGTCGGGAACAGGGTGTAGAAACCATTCTCTACGTCCGGTGTGTAAATGCCGGTTACCTGGCACAGCATACCGAGAATCCAGGTTCCCAGAATGCCGTACAGAATCGCGCCCTTTACACGGTAGGTGTATAAAACCGCCATGATAAACAGACCGATCAGCGCCAGCAGCGCGCAGATACCTGCGGTATGGAAATTTTCCGGGAAGCTGATGATCGTTACCAGTGTGGAAGAGTCTACTGAAAGTCCCGCATTCTGAAGACCGATAAATGCGATGAACAGACCGATGCCGACGGACACACCGCGCTTTAAAGTCAACGGAATCGCATTGAAGATCGCCTCGCGCACGTTTGTCAGAGACAGCACGATGAAGATCAGACCCTCTGCAAATACAGCCAGCAGTGCAACATGCCAGCTATAGCCATAGCCCGCGCACACCGTATACGCCATATACGCGTTGAGCCCCATGCCTGCGGACAGAACGAACGGCAGGTTCGCCATAAATGCCATGCAGGCAGTACCGATGAATGATGCCAGAGCCGTAGCCAGAAGCACCGCAGTCGGGTCCATGCCGGTCGATCCGAGGATGCTCGGATTAACTGCCAGAATGTACGCCATCGTCATAAAGGTCGTAATTCCAGCCATGACTTCCGTCTTTACGGTCGTCTGATGCTCGGATAGCTTAAATACTTTTTCAAACATCTTTTCTTCTCCTTGTGTTTTTCATTCTATGATTCAACCGCTACAAAATCTCATGAAGCGGACGGCGCACCTTTTTGCGGGTGATCTCCACCAGCCCAAGCCGCGTCATATCCACCAGGATCGTTTTGACCGGATCACGGGAAAGCTCTTCCCCGAGCGTCCGCATCAGCGTCTCCTGATCTTCTTTCGATTCCATATCGATAAAATCCACAATAATAATACCGGAAAGATTCCGCAGGGAAAGCTGGCGCGCCACCTCATGCGCCGCCTCCAGATTAATCTTAAGAATGGTCTCCGCCGGTGTCTTCTTGCCGGTGTATTTCCCCGTATTGACATCGATAACTGTCAACGCTTCCGTAGGTTCAATCACAAGATATCCACCGGATTTCATCCAGACACGGCGATCCGACGCACTTTTAAGCACCGATTCCAGGCGGTACAGCTTCATTAATGGAAGGTTCTCATCTGTATATAGGGACAATTTCGGAACCGCCTGTTTTATGCTTTCATTTTTATCTGCCTGGGTCTGATTTTCTTTTTGTTCCTTGTCCTCTTCCTTCTCTTCCTCCAGCCATGCCTCAATCTTCTTCGCATACTCCGGCACATCTGTGATGATCTCCGAAAGGGTTCCTTTCTTCGCATCCCTAAGACTCTGGATATAGGGCGGCGTACCCTGCTCTAAAAGGCTGTAACAGGTGCGGCAGGCTGCCCGGGCAAAAAGTTCTTCCATCTGCTGTTTCAGCTTCTCTGTCTCGGCACAGAGTGTTTCGATGGAAGCCGACGCCCCGTTCGTCCGGACAATCAGTCCAAAACGCTCATCCTTATGTGTCAGAAGTTCCTCCCGCACCTTCTCTTTCCAGGCATTATCCTTGATTTTTGCCGAAAATCCGATCTGCGGTTTTCCAACCGTCAGAACCATATAGGTTCCCGGAAAATTCAGACAGCAGGTCACGGACGGATCCTTGGTTTTCAGGGCGTCGCGGGACACCTGGACGAGAAGCTCGTCTCCAGCTTTTAGTTTCCGTGGACTTACTTTCTTCTCAGAATTTCCAGAATATCCGAATGAACACAGCTGGTTCAGCTCGTCTGTATAAAGCAGAACCGGGTTCTCCGCCAGGCTGAAATATCCGGTTTTTCCACCGCCGAGGTCAATAAACGCGGCGTTGATGTTTTTTACCATATTTTTCACCTTGCCGATGTAAATATTCCCCAGCAGGCTTTCATCGCCAGATTCCAGCGTCAGCGACCGGCAGTGCCCGTCCGAGAGGAGCGCCGTCAGGCTTCGATCCTTCCATTTTGTCACTATTAACTGATCCAAACTCTTCGTCTCCTCTCATTTTTTGCTGCCGTTCACACTTCGCGCTAACTGCAGCCGGATTTTGCTGGCGCTTCGCATTTCATCTCTTAATGAACATTGAAGCATTTACACAATCTCGCTTCCATACGCCTCAAGCGGCACATACTCCGGTGCGCCCTCGGCGCCCTCGTCCGCATACAGCTCCTCGCGCTCGACCTGAATGGCAAACGGGCGGTAGGTCAGCCCCAGACTCTCATAGAATGCCTGCAATACCTGCTCCGGCTTTCCGTTTGCCGCACTGCCCGATAAGAGACGCAGGAAGACACAGATTCCTTCTGCCTGTTTTTCCTCCTCAACCGTCTCATTTTCCAGATCCGGATACCAGTCTGCGACCATCGCCGGAACATACTCTTTCCGCTCCGCGATTCGCGCCTCACAGATCAGCGGACGCAGATCCACGGTTCTCTCGCCCTTTTTCGTCTGCTTCACAAACGGAATTGTCTCGTTTTTGCAGAATGTCAGGAATTTCCCGAAAAATTCTTCTACACTGCTGCCGTCCTCCGGTGCAAATCCCTCTTTAAACCAGAATGTGTAATCAGCAGCTGCCACCAGCGACATCGCATTCTTTGCCGTCTCCGGAAGCTCGCGGTAGCTGAGCACCTCCAGCCCCTCGGCGCTGACCTCATTTAAGCGGCGCAACATCCCGGTCGAATTTCCGCTGGAATTGACATCAATATCCACATACTCCGCATGGCTGATAAGCCCCACGCTGAGCGGAGACGCAAACGACATGATCTGGTGCGGGCTGAATCCTTCGCTATAACGGATATCCACTTCCGCCCGGCGCATCACCTTCTGGAAGTAACGCATCACGTCCAGATGACCGATAAAACGCACCGTTCCCTGTTTTTGAAATTTAATTCGTATCTTCATGACCGCTCCTTCCTCATGCCCGTTCTTCGAAACAGACTCCGCCGCCGTACTTACGGACACCACATCCCGAACAGCGCATCCGGCAGTTCGGCGTTACCGTTTCCGCCTGTGCGTTCGCCCACTCGCGTTTCAGGAAATCCTTCGTCACACCCGCGTCGATGAAATCCCACGGGAACACTTCATCAAGGCTTCGCTCACGCGTCGTATAGAAATCAATGTCCACGCCGCAAGTCTCAAACGCCTTCATCCAGATATCATTGTTGAAATACTCGGACCAGGAATCGTAGATTGCACCTTTGCGGTATGCCTCCTCAATCACAGCTGCCACCTTGCGGTCGCCGCGCGCCAGAACACCTTCCAGCACGGTCACATCCGCCTCATGCCAGTTATAGCGGAGACTCTTCTTATTTAACATCTCTTTCATGCGGTGGTTGACGATGCTCGCGCGCTCCAAGAACTGCTCTTTCGTGCACATCGGCGCCCACTGGAACGGGGTAAATGGCTTCGGCACAAAGAACGAGGTGCTGGCGGTTACCTGCACCTTGCCGTGGCGCTGTTCCTTCGGAACCGTGTCATAGTACACTTCCGCCACCTTCTCCGAAAGCTCGGCAATGCCCTGCATATCTTCCACGGTCTCAGTCGGAAGTCCCAGCATGAAGTAGAGCTTTACGCGGTTCCAGCCGCCCTTGAACGCCTCGGCAGAACCATTTAAAATGTTTTCCTCGGTCAGACCCTTGTTGATAACGTTACGCAAACGCTGGGATCCCGCCTCCGGCGCAAAGGTCAGGCTGCTCTTCTTCACGTCCTGCACCTTGCTCATGACATCGAGGGAAAATGCGTCAATACGCAGGGACGGCAGGGACACATTGACGCCCTTTCCGTCAAACTCGTCGATCAGGAAATTGACGATTCCCTCCAGCTTCGTGTAATCACTGGAGCTCAGCGAACTCAGCGAAATTTCCTCATGTCCGGTGCTCTTTAGCATCGTCCGCGCCAGACGTTTCAGTTCCTCCAGACTGCGCTCACGCACCGGGCGGTATACCATGCCCGCCTGGCAGAAACGGCATCCGCGGATACAGCCGCGCATGATCTCGAGAACCACACGGTCCTGCGTCGCGCGCAGATACGGAACCACCGGCTTCTCCGGATACCAGGTATCGCTCATATCCATGACAAGCTGCTTGGAAACGGTCTGCGGCGCGTGCGGGTTGTTCGGCGTCATCGCCTCGATCGTGCCGTCCTCTTTGTATGTCACATCATAAAATCCCGGCACATAGATACCCGGAATCTGCGCCGCCTGCTCCAGAAATTCCTTCCGGCTGCCGCCGCGCGCCTTGATCTCCTTGTAGCGGTCGATCAGGTCAAAATAAACCACCTCGCCCTCGCCCATATAGAAGAGATCAAAAAACGGCGCGATCGGCTCCGGATTGTAGGTACACGGACCGCCGCCGATAACGATCGGATCCTCCTCGGTACGATCTTCTGCATGGAGCGGAATCTGTGATAATTCCAGCACCTGCAAAATATTGGTGTAGCACATTTCGTACTGGATTGTAATTCCAAGGAAGTCAAATTTTTTGATCGGATCCTGGCTTTCAACAGCAAACAGCGGGATCTTCTGCTCCCGCATGATCGGATCTAAGTCCATCCACGGGGAATAAACACGCTCACAGTAAACGTCATCCCGGCGGTTGAACATATCATAAAGAATCTGGATGCCTAGATGGGACATACCGATCTCATACACATCCGGAAAGCACATGGCAAACCGGACTGCTACCTTCGACGGATCCTTCTTCACCATATTCACCTCGCCGCCAATATAACGCGCCGGCTGGGAGATCTTGAGAAGGATTTCATCACTTAATGCTAATTTTCTCATAAAATTATTTTTACCTACATTTCTCATTTTTTGCGATGTGTTCATCGCTGTTTTTTAGTTCTTTTTTTGTTCTTCTCCGTAAGCGTAAAAACACAAATTCTTGTCAAGTATTTTTTTGCAGACAGTTTACATAACTTTTTTTCACTCTTACAGCAAAAAATTGTTTCTGAAATACGCACAATTCTGATTTTTCATTTTTTTACGGACAAATCTGTTGCATATGTGCAGATCAGACCGCATTATTATACGGTATTTCCCGCGTTTCCGCAACAGATTCTTTCCCGAAAAAAATTTTTCGAACTCCTATCATCGAACTTTTTATCAAGTTTTCCGAATATTCATCAAATTCAGGAATCTCAAATAACATCGGCTCGATGAGCTTTGCCGTTCCCATGACCAGTACGCTTTTCAGCGCACCAAAGTCCGGGGGCTTTTCAAAGACAGCAAGACTGACATTTTTATTCCTCTCAAGTCCTATGAACTTCTCGCCGCCTTCTGTAAAAATCCAAAACTGGCCATCGTGATAGCTATATTCCAAGAGAGTACATCGCACATAGTCACCGATTCCGGCAGCTAATGCACATACTACATTGCCGTGAAGGGACTCCAGAACCTCCATTTCATTAGTTCGCTTAGCGCGAACTTCTGTATTGTCTGATTCAGAACAAAAAATACCCCGTTGGTTTTGAGGTAAATTGTTATCAGCTTACCACATATATTGTTCTTTTCAAATATTCCGCAAGCATATATAACGGAACATTTGTCAGCCAGTCTTCCTGCTTATAATTTGACATACTGCTACGAATCGCCATGCCCGGCTTATATTTATCGCAAAATGCCCTCAAACTCCTGGCACGGAGATTCTGTTCTGCCTTCACCTCAATCGGAACGCAGTCTAAATCTCCCTGCAACATAAAATCTATCTCTCCAGTTGATCGTGCTGTTGCAAAATAATAAAGCGGATATCCTGCAGCGTGTAACTCCTGTGCAACATACTGTTCCGTAAGTGCCCCCTTGAATTCTTCAAAGATCCGGCTTCCCTCCAATAGAAGTCTTGCTGATAGTCCGGCCTTTGCTGTTAACAATCCCACATCGAACATGAACATTTTAAAACTGTTCATTTCCATGTACGCAATCAGTGGAATATCCGGCTTTGATACTCTATAGCTTTTCAGGATTAACCCTGCATCTTCCAACCACTGAATTGCAAGTTCAAAATCTTTTGCCCGTGCACCCTCTCGTAGTGCTCCATACATAAACTTACGATTTTCCTTAGCCAATTGGGAAGGAATCGAATTCCAGACCATCATGATGCGCGGAACAACTTCCTTTGGCGCATGTTTGCTAAAATCCTCTTCATAGTACTGCAGAAGATTGTTTTGGATCTCACGTACCTCAAATAGATCATCGGAATCAATATATGTCTGGACTACTTCTGGCATTCCGCCCACATAATAATACTTTTTTAACAAATCCGTATATTTCCCGGCATATGCATTGATCAGTTCATAATCTTGGGACCTCAACGCTTCATGCAACCCCTTTTCACCAACTGCCAAAATGAATTCATTGAAGCTCATAGGGCATAATTTTAAAAAATCAACTTTCCCAACAGGAAAGGATGTTCCCTGATGTAATGCAACACCGAGCAGGGAACCAGCTGCAATGATAGAATACTGCGGTGCATTCTCATAGAAATATTTTAAAGATGCCAGCGCCTTTGGTGCTTCCTGGATCTCATCAAAAATAATCAATGTATTTTCAGCCTGAAAACTCTTTCCGTACTCAATTTTGATTGCAGAAAGGATCCGCTTTAAGTCAAAGTCTAGGTCAAATACCTCCTTCATTGCTTTATTATTATCAAAATTGATATAGACTGTATTTTCATAGAACCTGGCTCCAAATTCCTTCATAATCCAGGTTTTTCCGACCTGGCGCGCTCCTTGTATGATCAGCGGCTTTCTGTTCTTTTTATTCATCCATCGTTCCAGTTTCGTAAACAGCTCTCTTTCCATTAAGAAACCTCCTGCGCAACATATACATCCAAAAGCATCTGTATTCTATCTTAACACTTTTCAGGGCATATTTCCATTGCTAAACAGCATTTTTGCGGACATTATTTTATTATAAATCACATTTTTTCGATTAATATTATTATAATTCCAACATTTTTTCGGACATATTCATTCTTCCAGAAGCGCCCATTTGACGGCCTCCAGATAGACCGAAAGCGTTTCTTCTTTTTCGAGTTCCAGAAAATGGGGGAAGGTTCCGCTTGGAATACAGTTGATTTTTATAGCCATATGTAAAGTCTTTTTGTATTGCAAAAAGCTATATCATAGATATAAGGATTCCAATCAGTATGCTTCCCGCACCGTCCAAAGACATCAAAAATGAGGTGTCCTATACAGCCTGATTGGGTAAAAAAATACCCCGTTGGCTTCCCAACGAGGCATCGAAGATTATAATGTTTTAATTTGATTTCTGATTTCAGAATGTAGATGCATTCTTGGATTTTTATTCACTTTACAGTCCAATCATATTGGCAAAAAGTACAATCAACGGAATCGCAACCAGTGTTCTCTCCAGGAAGATAACCAGCAGTTTCCAGAAATTCAGCGGAATCTCACTTTTGATGATAATGGTTCCTACCTCTGTCAGATATATAATCTGAACCAGAGATAAGACACCGACCACAAATTTTGTCTTCACGGAGGTAAGTCCCACCGACAGAAGCGCCGGAATAAACATATCTGTGAATCCAACCAGTGTTGCCGGTGCTGCTGCAAAGCTTTCCGGAACTCCCAGTGCCTGCAAATACATTCCCATCGGATAAGAAATCCAGCTGAAGAACGGAGTGTAGGTCGCGATAATCAGGGCAATGGTTCCCCAGGATACTACGATGGGAATCAGGTCAAAAAACATGCCCATCAGAACCTCAAAACCGCTTGTGACTACTGTTTTTGCAGTAAATTTATCCGCACGCTTGCAGCTCATCTCCAGAGCATAAGCAAACATCCCTTTTTCCTGTGGAATATCCTCATCAATCTGCTTTCCAACTGCCTCTCTATAGGTATTCGGAATGGTACAGATCGGTGGAATTCTAGCTATGATGACAGCCAGGATGATTCCCACTACACAGATGCACAGGTAAAATGGAGGGAAAATATTGGAAATTCCCATGGTATCTGCTACCATCAGACAGAACGGAATGGATACCAGAGAGAAGTTCGTCATGATATATCCAGCCTCCCTCCTGGTGTAAAAGCCCTTCATATACTGCTCTCTGGTCAGGATAACCGCCGCATTGGAGGCACCAAACCAGGATGCAATCAGGTCGATGGAAGCTCTTCCCGGTACATGGAACAGCGGGCGAACTACCGGTCTTGCGATCACACCCAGAAATTCCATAATTCCGCAGTCAGTCAGAAACGGCATGATAAAACTAAAGGCGATAACGATGCTGAACAGCGTTCCGCACAGATCCACCATGGTTGCTCCGGTATCGGCGGAAATCACCTGCTCCGGTCCGATTTTAAATACAACCATAATGGCAAATACCGCACCAATTATCTTAGAAACAAGATACAGCGGTGTGGTCGAAAAAGCTCTGGACAGATAATGATTCTTCCGAATCCAATCCGGCTTTGCGATGTAGTCATACAAACTGACCACGGCCGATACCACCAGAATCGCCATAATGATGTATGGCAAACTCGCACCAAATAGTCCCTTAATCCAGCTTTTCAGAAAATCAAGCAGTGTCGTAAATGATTCTCCCTGCGGAATCGGCACAAGGAACATCAAAACACCAAATGCTGAACCAAACAGAAATTTACATAGATTCTTCGCTGTCACATATGATTTTTCCATATTGTCTCCTCTCGTTTTGCTTTTCTCCCAGAATCTTTCATCCGTAACTGTTCGCGCATGCGTGCCCAGCAACGGAATTTTGTTCAGCTGCACCCTTTATTGACTATAATTCTTCCACCTTACATAAGGCGTTATAAACCATGTCTTCCGTCACCTCATACGGAATATGCTCCATATCCGGACCGGTCACAATCTCTTTCAATACAGCCGTAAGCGCTTCTCTCTCAAGAGGCGCCCCCATCTCGGCTAAGGTGGTGCGGATTCCAAGCTTTTCAAGAAATCCCTTCATTTCCCGCGCTTTCTCTGCTTCTCCATCTACCATCAGCTGGACCAGCACTCCATATGCCACCACGTCGCCGTGAAGATTTTTCTCCTCAAACCCCGGCAGCAGCACCAGTCCATAGTAGACCGAATGGGCAATCGCACCGTTATAATCGTCCAGAACCAGAAGCGATACCAGTCCGGTGCTCACGATATTGGCAAGAACCGCCTGCTCCAGCGCCTCGCCCGCCTGATGTTTCCGGCATTCCTCCAGCGCACTTTCTGCATACTCCCGAAGCGGCAGATAACACATATTGCTGATTTCACGTCCAAGCGCCGAACTGTGCGTCAGCCGGTCGCCTCTCGCGGAAAAATGGCACTCAAAGTATTTTCCCAGCGTATCACCGATTCCCGCCCGCAGGTAGCACTCCGGGGCAGCGGCAATAATCTCTGTGTCAATAAAGCTGTGGCGCGCCGGTTTCTCATAGAAGTAGAAACTGTCAAAATTTCCGTCCTCCTTATAGACAACCGAGAGGGCCGTCGTCGCCGCGCAGGTTGCCGCGATCGTCGGGAAGGTAAAAACCGGAAGGGCGCATTTTTCAGCCGTTCCCTTCGCTGTATCCAGCGCCTTGCCGCCTCCCATGCCAAAAATCATATCCGCACCGCATTTTTTTACGTGTGCAGCAATTTTTTCCATCCCGGCATAGGTACAGTCCTCTCCAAACAGGACTGTATCCACGATCGTGACCGGATTTTCCCCTTCTGCAAGCGCTTGCAGAAGCTTTTCCTTTCCTGCCTCCAATGCCAGTTTTCCACCGATCAGCAGCGCTTTCGTACCGTATTGGCGGCACACTTCATTTACATTTTTATATGCTTCTTTTCCGATTGTATAATTCGCAAAATTTACCGAATAAGTCATCTTACAGCAACTCCTTTAATTTCTTCAAACGTGCCAGTGCCTCGTCGATCGTCTTCTCCTCCCGTGCAAAATGCAGACGGATCAGATTGTTTACATTTTCCCGGAAAAAGCTGGAACCCGGAACGGCTGCCACGCCGATATTTTTGATCATCCACTCGCAGAACTCCAAATCGGTATATCCGGCAAACTGGGGCAGATCCAGGAACTCCCGGATATCGATCATGACAAAATACGTTCCCTGCGGCACATTGTGCTTCAGACCGATCGCATCCAGACCTTTTAAGAAATGCTCCCTCTTCTTTGTATAGAGCGCCAGCAGGTCTCTGTAATAGGATTCTGGAAATTCCAGCCCCACCACGGCAGCCTCCTGCAGCGGTGCGGCTGCTCCGACGGTCAGGAAATCATGTACCTTTTTCGCTCCCTCGATCACTTCCTCCGGTCCGATCAGATAGCCCAGTCTCCAGCCAGTGATTGAGTATGTCTTAGAAAGGGAATTACAGGTAATCGTGTGCTCGTACATACCCGGAAGGGACGCCATGCAGACATGCTCGTTCGGCGCATATACCATGTGCTCATAAACCTCATCCGTCACAACGAATCCATCATATTTGACTGCCAGCTCCCCGATCCGGGTCAGCTCTTCTCTGGTAAATACCTTTCCGCACGGGTTGGACGGGTTGCAGACGATGATCGCTTTCGCCCCTGCCTTAAAGCCCTCTTCTACCAAATTGATATCAAACTCATACGTCGGCGGCACCAGCGGAATATAGATCGGCTCTGCTCCGGACAGAATCGCGTCTGCCCCGTAATTTTCATAAAATGGGGAAAATACCATTACCTTGTCGCCCGGATTGCAGATGGTCATCATCGCACTCATCATCGCCTCGGTTCCGCCGCAGGTAACCACAATCTCCGTCTCCGGATTGATCTCGCGTCCGATGGCCTTTCCCTGTTTCTTAGCAAGGGCCTCACGGAAATTCTCTGCACCAAATGTAATGGAATACTGGTGAGGTCCCTCATAGGCCACCTCTGCTAATCTGTCCAGAATTGCCTTCGGCGGATCAAAGTCTGGAAATCCCTGGGATAAATTAATCGCTCCATACTCATCACTAATTCTTGTCATACGTCGGATTACAGAATCCGTAAATGTATTAACACGGTCACTTAACTTTGGCATACTATTTACCGCTCCTTTTTCGTTATATATGTTCTATTTGGTTGCTTTCTTTTAAAAACAAATATATAATATGGTATAACGTTACGGTATAGTCAAGAAGGAAATGAATATTTATGCAAAAACTCAAAAATGCGTGCATACGAACCGGCGATTTTGCAAAATTATGCAACACAAACAAGCGCACACTGATTCATTATGATGAAATCGGGCTCTTTAAACCCGCCTATATTGATGAAAAAGGCTATCGGTATTACAGTGAAAGCCAATTTGATGTGTTTTTTACCATCACCTGTTTAAAAGAACTTGGGATGCCTTTAAAAGAAATCGGTGCTTTTTTAGACCGGCGCAATCCGGAGTCATTAAAAGCACTTCTTTTGAAACAACGTGAAAAGATTAAGAAGGAGGAAGAACACCTCCGCAAAATTAAAGAAGTGGTTGAAACAAAATTATCTCTGGTATCACTCCAGGAATCACTGAATCAGAAACAGGCAGAATACACAAAAGATGAATTATTCTTCCATACAGAAAATAAAAATGGTCGTATTTTTCTCGAGACGACACCGGAAGAATATCTGATTCTCAGCGATCCGATTCATACAGATGACCATCAGAAAATCATCCAGGCTCTTTGCCGCCACATCGGTTACTGCAATGCCCACGCTCTAAATGCCGGTCATCCTTATGGTGCCATGCTTGATGTGGCAGATTTACGAAAAAATCATCTGGATACCTATGCTTATTTTTTCACAAAAGTTATAACAAAACCGAAAAATTACCCCTATCACTTAAAACCGGCCGGAACCTATGCAGTTGCTTACTTAATGGGAAATTACTATGACTCGAAAGCCACCTACGAAAAACTCTTTGATTGGATCGATGAACACAAGTTTAAAACCGGCAAATACTCTTATAAAGAGGCTGTGATCGACGAATTGGCCACAGCCTCTCCCAGTGAATATCTGACGAAAATATCGATACAAGTGTTTTAACCCTGCCGCTTCATCGCGTTTCCTCCGCGCTGCCTTTACATTTCTCATAAGCAAATAGCGCCGCTCCCAGCGCACCGCAGAGCTGCGCCTCATCACAGATATAAAGTTTAGCACCAAGCTTCTCTTCCAATGCCTGGATGATACCCTGGTTCTTCGCTACACCGCCGGTCATCATATATTCGCCTGGATGATCCTTTCCAAGGCGGGCTGCCAACGCGCCGACTTTTGAGGCAACTGACACATTTAAACCGTGGATAATATCTGCCACATCCTTATTCTGTGCCACCAGCGACACGACCTCCGACTCTGCAAACACCGTACACATGCTGGAAATCACGATATTATGCTTCCATTCCAGCCCTTTCACACTCATTTCCTCCAGGGAAAGTCCCAGCGTTTTCGCCATCATTTCCAGAAAACGTCCCGTTCCGGCGGCACATTTGTCATTCATCAGGAAATTTTTCACGGCTCCCTGCCCGTCGATGCTGATCGCCTTGATATCCTGTCCGCCAATGTCGATGATAGTGCGGACATTCGGATTCAGATAATTTGCGCCCTTGGCATGGCAGGTAATCTCCGTGATGCTGTCATCCCCGCTGTCAATATAGGATCGTCCATATCCGGTCGTATCGATCCGCACGATCTCCTCTTTCTTAATTCCCGCTTTCTCAATCGCCAGATCCAGACTCTTCTCGGCGCTCATCATCGCACCGCCGCCGGTCGGAATAATCATCGTCGATTTAATTTTTCCATCCTGATCCAGTATGACCACATCCGTACTTGTCGAACCGCTGTCGATTCCCGCTACATAAAAAATGCCCGACTCCATCTTCTTTCTTGCCTCCTCACTGATACCTTTTCCCGGATCCATATCCTCTGATCCCTCGATCGTCTCCTCAAATGCCTGAATGCGCGTCAAAAGCTGCCCCGCGCTCTGGCTCGTAAAATCAGTCTCAATCTTAAGGAGCGGAACCTTGATATCCCGCTTGATACTCGCATACTCAAATCCATAATAATCACAGAACTTGATCGTGTGATAAATAATTCCCTTTAAATTCGGATCCAGATACAGACGGTTTCTGCGGATCGAACGGTTCATGCGGAAACACGGCATCTGTCCCAGCAGCACGTCCGCGTAAGAAAGAAACAGCTCCTCTTCCTCCATATTCCACATTTCATCCTGTACGACCGACAGTTTCCGCCCACCCGTACAGGTCAGATTTTCCACATCCATCTGGATATTGTCCCGGATCATATCCTCCAGAATGCCGCTGACCCGCACGCCCAGCACACCAATGTACGGCTCCGTGTTCATTTCCGGCGTAATAAAGGACTTGATAAAAGCGCGTTTATCAAACACTTTCCCGGAATATGCCTCATATGCCTTTTTAAGCCTCCGGATCGTGCCCGCAAATTTCACTTTTTCACATTCATTATCATCATGCGGCAGATCCAGCATATATAAAAACTTACATTTTCCCGTGCTCTCCACGATATCGTAAACGCGTCGCATCGAATCGCAGCAGTTTACCAGCACCAGCTGTTCAACCTTTCCTTCCAGCACTGCCTGAATGACCGATTTTCCAAAGCCGCACAGATTTGCATGTGCAATCTGATCCGACTGTTCGAAATTTTCCGGCATTTCCTCCAAAACAGAACATTCTTCTCCAAACCCCCGGAACAGCTCGATCGGGGTATACTTACAGACGTAATAAATCATGCGTGTTTCTCCTCCTTGCCCTTTTCCAGCATTTCCACAAACGCCTGAAGCCGCGTCGATACCTGACCGTCGCTGGTATTGGCAGGGTTGCAGCCGTCACCGTCGAGAATCATCGTCGGAAGTCCTGTCTTTTCTAAGGACTGCTTAATCAGGCTGGATGCACCGATCGTTCCCTTACAGCCCCAGTGGGCAAATAAAACAGCACCATCCGCTTCCGTGATTCTGGCAAGCCGTTCCGCTTCCTCAACTCTCTGTTTCACACTGCCATTGTAAATGCAGTAGACCATTTTCTCTGCCATCGCCTCATACGGGTCTTCCGCATGCATCTCCTGAAAACCATCTGCGATGAAATCACAAGCGCGGATGTGCATTTTCTTACTATAATTAAAAATATCCTTAACCGGCTCCTGTAAAAATGGCATGATGTGCATCCAGATTACCGAAAGACCATCTCCCCTCGGTGACATCCGCACATCGCGCAGAAGTTTTTCCGTATAGGTAACCGCCGTCTCTGAGCCAGCCATCAGATGGCACATAAAAAGCGCATACAATTCATTTGTCAGAGAGGTCACCGGGTCATGCGCACACCGCAGGGCAAGCTGTTTTTTATAATTCGCTGCCGCTTTCCGGCTGTTATCTACCGCACTCCGCACTGTTTCCTCCGAAATCCGTCTGCCCGTCGTCTCCTCCAGAAACCGTTTCAATTTCCGCAGCTGATCCGCCACATACAGAACCGATTCCCGGTTTTTCTCATACGGAACATCAATATAAAAGCCTGGACATTCAAATTTATCCTTTAAATAAGGAAACGTCATCATATTTCCATCACACGCAAGGTTCGTATAAATCATGCAGTTCGGTTTTGGCAGAATCCCCGTCAGCGCCGCCCCCAGAAACACCCTGTGGTACGAACACATCGTCTCCGGAAATCCTTCTTCCTCCGTTTTCCGAAGAAACGTCTGCTCACACTTCGTTCCCGCCATAAAACAGGACATCGCCTCCACTGAGTACGGCGTCAGCCCTGCCGCCATCACCAGCTCTCCCGGCACAAATATGCTGACCATCGCCGCATTCTCCGGTTCCGACAGCGACTGAATGATATTTTTCATAACCACCCGCGCCACATACTGTCCCGACGACGGCAGCCCCCGATCCGGCAAAAACTGAAGCTTTTTTTCCTGCAGGCGGTATCCCGCAAGAAGCAGCCGACGCGCTTTTTCCGGATCCTTAAGCGCCTGGCTGCTCACCCTATTTCCAAATTTTCCAATTACATCCATTGTTCTTTCTTCCATTCTTTTAAGTTCATTTTTCTGTCATATCGCCCTGATGCAGATGGATATGGTACCGCGCCTTTGCAGGCAAACGGGCATTCTTTATTATAGTCAGTTGGATGGGAATTGTAAATATATCGGATATGAAACGCGAAACAGAGGGGGAGAAGAACTTTACGCCTGTGACAAAATCATCTATATTCCAAAAAACTGAGCAAACAACCACCTATCATTTCCCACAAATTCTGGTGACCGTTTTTCAATTTTTAAAGCCAAAATGTGGTCAAAAAAGCGGCTGACCTCCCGATCAACCGCTTTAAATAACTCTTTTACCTATTATCTTCCCGCTTCTTCATCCCAGCTGCCGTCTTCTTTCACGTACCAGCCGTCCGGTGTCCGGCGTTTTGAATACATGATGCCGGCACTGCCGTCTTGATTCGAATTCAGATAATACCATTTTCCATTGATGAACTGCCATCCTGTAAGCATACCCTGGTTTTCGTCCATATAGAACCATCCCTGGTACAGGGTGTCATAGATCCAGCCGGTACTCAGATATCCCTCAGCGCCAAATGCCCACCATCTGCCGTTGACTTTTTCCCAATGAAATGCACCGGTATTGCCCATAGGCCAGGTGCCGTCACTGTAGCGGAGCCACCAGCCTCTGGCATCCTTTATCCAATGGCTGTAACCGTCATTCACTGCCTGATTCGATGCACCGGTGATAACCCCCTGCTCCTCGCTGCGGTAGCCTTTCTGGCTATCTTTGGTTACTGTGCCGGAACTTACGCTGCTGCTTGTTCCACTGCTGCCCTTTCCACCGCTGTCTTTTCCACCGCTGTCTTTTCCGCCGCCTGAATGACTGCCTGAGCTTGAAGGCGCTTGCTGAACCGTCACATTGACTGTTTTTACAGCATCATCGAAATTGGCCATCGAAGCTTTCACATATACCTGATAGGTTCCCGCATCTGTAAAGCCCGGGATCTCACTCTGGTAATCCACTCCATTCTTAGAATAAGTAAATACCACTGCATCCGGACTCACATTTGAAAGACCGGTTTCCACAGATGCATGGATCTGCGGTTTCTGTTCGGTACCATTGTAGGTAAGCGAATCTGCCGACACAGTCATGGATGCAAAATCACGTGCTACGATATTGCCTTTGATAGATGTGCTATTTTCTGTCAGCTCATAATTCTTTGCATTGTCACCTGCTAACGTAATATTTGCCGCCTCAATATTGTGCTCTCCAACATCCGCACTCTGATATGCCAAATTCACCTGGTCAGCACGAACATCCTGAGAATCAGGAGTGCCGGAATCACTGTAAAGCTGAACGGATAAATTCTGCTCCTCCGTAATATCTGTCGTTCCATCATAGACTTTATCGAAAGAATTTCCTGTTATCCGCGCATTTAATTTACACTTGTCGATTGTAAGTATAGCTTTATTCGATTCATTCGTATAATTTCCCTGTCCCAACAGAGAAACGGTGTATGTTCCAGCATTTTTTCGCTCTGTAACTTTACTATTATCAGTTCCTGTCCAATATGTCCAATCTTGGATTATATAATCCGCCTTATCCACTTCATCTTCGGAAGCTCCCTGCCAGTTCTCAACCACTTTGATCTCCGGGCTCCAGGATTGACCATTATAAATGACGTTCTCTGGTTCGAGTGTTACTTTTGTATCTGCAAACCTCCGTTTGATAATACTCGTTGGGTTGCCAGAGCAAAATACCTTCGACTCGTAATTATCTACTGTCACTCTTACAAATACAAACTGCTCCGACTCTGCTACATTCACAATCTTCGGACACTCCGACTTCCACTGATCTTCTTGTAAATCATTGGTACCATTTGTTCTCTTCAGCTGATATTCATATCTTGCACCACCAGGAATATTACTTGCGCTAATGTCAGCTGCTGGATATCCCTGGGCTCCCCTATATTCACCGCTGGCAGCCGTTACGCTCAAGTTCCAGGAATCAGGAAACTTTGCTTTATTAACAGTCAATGTTATACAAACCGGATTTTCTCCGGCTTTATAGAATCCACTTTCCTGTGTATTCACCTGGATTTTAAATACACCAGCCCTGTCCACCTTCAACTGACCCGATTCCTTGTCAATCGTTCCTTCTCCTTTATCACTTCCTGTATATTCAGCAAGTTCATATTGCAGGTTTCCGGCGTTAACCGGTTTCTGAATAGCCGCAAGGTTTTGAACATTGATCGACATATTTTTGTTATAATCTATACTAATTTTCTTTGTATAACCTGTAATTGGATCCGGTGTCTGCTTTGCATCATCAGGCAGACTTCCGCTTCCGCTGATTGTGCCTTTATTGATAAATGTTCCTTTTTCATTTTTTACAAATGGACCGTTTGAAACAAATTCTCCTTCATTGGTAAGTGTGCCACTATCAATTGTCGTACTTCCAGAGGTTACCTTTCCGCCTCTTGCAACAGTGAAAGAACTATTTCCATTAATGTATAATCGATCGGTATTCAGTTCCTTGGCTCGGATCGTTGCAGATCCACCCCTCTGCAAAAATCCTATTCCACCACTATTAGATTTTGTTGAAATTGTTCCATCTGAAAGTTCAAAACTACCCACATTCTCAATTCCGGGTTTTCCACTTCCGGTTACCTTTAAACTTCCACCAGTCATCTGAAAATTATTAAGGACATACACACCATTCTTGTGTGTTCCCGCAGCAGTAACAGAGCCTCCTCTAATATTTAAAGTTCCTTTGCTTTGCACAACAATAGCTCCTGAGACTGGATCGCTATTTTGTTCCGCATAGGCAGCTGCTTCTATCGTTCCACTCTCTATCGTCAAGCTGCCTGCAACCACTATTGCGCTGGATGCATCCTTACTTGTTCTTTTCGTTGGAGAATTCTTAACTGTCAACGAAGCCGATTCTGGTTCTGCCTTAATCGTCGCGCTTGCATAGTCATTAATCCTGAGGCCACATCCTGAAAAATCTTTCCCTTTTCCCTCTAATTCATTGCTTCCATTTAATACTATCTCCCATGTTCCCCGGCTTAACTCAAGGTTCTGTATGGAAGCATCCGTCATTCTTAATTGAAACTTATAATTTCCTAAAATAGTAACCTCTATACCGCAATTCCTCAATAAATTTATTACATCGTCATTAACACTAGAAAATTTATTTCCATCATAGTAAAGACTTTTAGAAGAGTCAACTGAGTTAAAACTTACATTTAGCACAGGAGTTCCACTTACTACAGGCATCGCCGCCTGGTCTCCCGTCACAGACACTTCCACCACCAGCGCGTCTGCATCTTCCGCCAGTTCATATGCCTCCGGCAGCTCTGCTGCAAACTCATAGGTGCCTTCCAGCGGCCAGCAGCCTTCTTCATCCTGCACATACTCGTTACAGCTCCAGCCAGTGATCGAAAGTTTTTCCTCTTTACCAGCTTCGCTTTCCGCTCCGACCTGGGCAATAATAGCCTCTGGTAAGTACTCCGTGACTTCTTCGAAGGATGGCTGGGCTTCCTCGGTAACTCCGCTAAGCTCTAATTTGCCATCCAGCAGATTCTCTTCCGGATCATACCAGGACCAGGAGAAGATCTGGGACTTCACAGCCGGTATCACTGTTCCGCCTGGAACTGTCGTATCTTCCATATCCGATGGTGTACTGACGGAAGGTGCATTCTCCTCTTTGTCAGCAGAATCTTTCTGATCGTTGGTTTCTTCATCATCCGGCCCGGTTTCAGAATCGTCCTCGTTCATACCGGAAGACGCGGCTGTATTCCGTATGCATCCGCTTTCTACAGTGCAGACGTGGGTACATTCCGTCGGCTCTTCTCCTATCTGGGACGAGGTTGCTTCCTCATCCGGCTCGCCGTAGCACTCCTCGGAATGCACATGGACACATTTTTTCTTCTCCGTCTTCTGCGGCATATCCGCCCATGCTGTATTTCCAAATAATGTCGATACTGCCAATGTCATTGTCAGACACATCGCTGCCGCCCTTCGTATACCTTTCATTCTCCCATCTCCTCTCTGTTTACCTTTCATCTCTTTTGACGCCCATGAAGATTAATTCTCTTGATGTTATTATTAAACAATTTTCAAAAAATGTCAACAAACCGTACACAATATATGTTTAATACCGTCATTTATATGATTTTCCGATTTTCATTGTGAATTTCGTTACCTGCTATCTCCATCCCGCCCCAGATACTCCCACACAAACCGCGATACTTCCGCCTTTTTATGGTATCTCTCCCGCACCGCATACACATGCAGCCGGGTCTTTGCACGCGTCATTGCCACATAGAACAGACGTCGTTCTTCCTCCATATCCTCGTCCAGCATCGCGCGGCTGTGCGGTGTGATGCCTTCATTGGCATCGAGAATATAGACAATGGGAAATTCCAGCCCCTTGGCACTGTGCATCGTCGCGAGCGTGATCGCGTCCGTCTCCGTCCGCCGCTGCACCGCCTGCCGGAGCAGTTCCTCCTTGTACGCGTCGATGTGTGCAAACCACTCGTCAAAGGTCTTGAAACCCGCCGCACTTTCTTTTAACTCATCGGCAGTCTCTAAAAGTTCCTCCGGCCGCATCCGCCGGAATGCCGCATACTCGATCAGATATTCGTCGTATCCCATGCCCTGGCGGATATAATTGACGGCTGCCAGAGGTGACATCCGGGCGATCGCCCGCAGATCGCCTTCCAGACTCTCGATCCGCTCGGCAATCCAGTCTTTCTCCGCATAGAATGCCTTCATCTTCTCGAACGAAACCGTCTCATCCGGCATCGCATCCCGGCTGATATAACGCTTCGGACGGTTGATGACCTGCAAAATATCTTCCCGCGCCCGGCTTCCCATGGCGATCCGGATATAGGTCAGGATATTTCGCGAAATCCAGTGTTCATAGAGGTTCGGCACCGTGTCCCGTGTCCGGAACGGCAGATTGTATTCCATCAGCTTTTCCATCAGAAAACGAGGACCAGCATTGGTCCGGTATAAAACTGCGATATCCCCCGGCCGCACTCCCGACTGCAGATACAGCTGTATCTCCCTGGCAATGGCCAGATTTTCTTCCCCCGGATCCTGCCAGAGCTTCGTGATCACGTTCTTCCCATGACGTCCCGTTGTATGGATGGCCTTTGAAAAACGTTTCTGGTTTTCTCCGATCAGCCGCAATGCCGGTGCCACGATCTCCTCGGTACTGCGGTAATTCACATCCAGAAGAATCCGTCCGGCCCCCGGATAATCCCGCTCAAACCCCAGCATAATCTCCGGTTTGGCCCCACGAAACCGGTAAATCGACTGATCATCATCGCCCACGATAAAAAGATTATCTTCCGGCTTGGCTAACATCCGCACGATCTCATATTGAAGCCGGTTGATGTCCTGAAACTCATCAATCAGGATGTACCGATACCTCCTCTGCCAGGCAGACAGGATATCTTTTCTTTCCGTAAAAAGTTCCAGACACAGCACCATCATGTCATCGAAATCGATGAGTCCGGCCCGGCGCATTTTCTCTTCATAGCCTGCATAGAGCTGACGGAAAACTGCATCCGGACAGTTTTTGGAATAGTAATGTTCCAGTGCAATCCTCTCTCCCTTGACAGAGCTTATCTCACTTAAAATGGAGGCTGCAAACTCATTTTCATCCTCCGGCTCCAGACCTCCGGCCTGAGCCAGCTCCCGGACAAACTGCATCTGCTGCTCTTCCCGGACAATATTGTCAGCGGTATATCGGTATGCCAGCTTTAAGATCCTAAAAAAGATCGAATGAAAAGTACCGAAGGTGACTCTGGATCCGCCGCCGGTCAATGCTTCATACCGCTCCCGCATCTCCTCGGCTGCTGCCCGGGTAAAGGTAATCACAAGAATATCCCCCGGATCGATTCCGTACTCCTTCGTCAGATACTGGACCCGATGGGTGATCACCGTTGTTTTCCCTGATCCCGGTCCCGCCAGAACCATCATGGGACCATCTTTATGCATGATTGCCTGTGTCTGTGCTTTACTGAATGCCATTTCCTGTTTCCTTACTCCACAATTCAAGAATATCTCGGCATATTTGCTTCGAAATTCGCATTTTGACGTGCAAGACATCCTTCTGCCGCGCATCTGAAGCAAATCTGTCAAGTACAAATGTAAGAAAAGTGCGCCTTGGAATGTATTTCTCACAAAGCGCACCTTTTCACTGCTTTTCATGCATCTACGATACATGAAAAAGCAGTTATTTATTTACTACCTACTGATTTAATCTGCGAAGCCAAACTTGCTTCAAGTCGAACATCGACGGTTACGACAGCCTACTGCTGTGCCTCCAGAAGTTCAATCCCCTTCTTGATACGGCTGATCGACTCTTCCTTGCCAAGCACTTCCATGATCTCGGTCGCGCCTGCCGGCGTCATCTGCTTGCCGGATACAGCGGTACGGATCGGCCACATTACAAAGCCGGTCTTAACGCCCTCTTTGGATACATACTCGGACAGCGCCGCGTACAGGGCGTCGTTGGAGTAATCTTCCTGTGCTTCCAGAATCGGCAGAACATCTTTTAATACCTTTAAGGATGTCTCCAGATTGGTCTTCATCTTCTTGTGAACATACATCTGCGGATCATACTCCGGCAGTGTCTCAAAGAAATCGATGTGTCCCTCGATATCCGGGAAAATCTCGATTCTCGTCTTAACCATCGCCGCGATCTTCTTCAGATCCAGATCCTTGGTGATTACTTTCTTGATGTACGGCTCTGCCATCTCATAGAACTTATCAAAATCCATCGCCTTGATGTACTCGCCGTTCATCCATTTCAGTTTTACCATATCGAAAACAGCCGGAGATTTGCTGATATTCTTGTAGTTGAACTCTTTTACCAGCTCGTCTAAGGAGAAAATCTCCTGATTATTTTCCGGTGACCAGCCAAGCAGGGCAACGAAGTTGACAACTGCCTCGGAAATGAAGCCCTGATCGATCAGATCCTGATAGGAAGAATGACCGCTTCGCTTGCTCAGCTTCTTGTGCTCCTCGTTCGTGATGGTCGGGCAGTGCACATAAACCGGAACCTCCCATCCGAATGCGTCGTACAGACGGTTGTACTTCGGTGAAGAAGACAGGTACTCGTTACCGCGGACTACATGGGTGATCTGCTGTAAATGATCGTCCACCACATTTGCGAAGTTGTAGGTCGGGAATCCATCCGATTTGATTAAAACCATATCGTCCAGCTCGGAGTTATCTACGGAAATATCCCCGTAAATCTCATCGTGGAAGGTAGTCTTTCCCTCGGTCGGGTTGTTCTGACGGATGACAAACGGCTTTCCTGCCTTTAAGTTTGCCTCTACCTCTTCCTTGGAAAGGTGCAGGCAGTGCTTATCATAGGTCATGATCTCTTCGCCGTTTACTTCTCTCTTTAAGCTGTTTAAGCGTTCCTGATCGCAGAAACAGTAATAAGCTTCGCCTTTATCGATCAGCTTCTTCGCATATTCCATGTAGATGCCCTGTTTCTGACGGTCGCTCTGTACATACGGGCCAACCGGACCTCCGATGTCCGGACCTTCGTCATGCTTCAGTCCGGTATCGCGCATCGTATTGTAAATGATCTCGGTCGCGCCTTCAACGAAACGCTCCTGATCGGTATCCTCGATTCGCAGGATAAAATCGCCGCCCTCATGTTTTGCAATCAGGTATGCGTATAATGCAGTTCTTAAGTTTCCTACATGCATTTTGCCTGTCGGGCTCGGTGCGTATCTGGTTCTGATCTTTGTCATACTTTTCACACGGCTGTCTGGAAGCTTATGTTCCAAACAGTTTTTCCTTTCCTAGAAATAATTAAAATATTGGAATTATAAAATAAAGTAACTGTTCCGTAAGTCTGCGCATTTACTGCGCTGACCATACGAAAACATGGGCCAGCAGGCAGGTAATTTATATCACGCCTTCATATTCAGCAGATGGCACGCCAGCTGGAAATAAATCATCAGGCTGCACGCATCCACGATCGTCGTGATCATCGGCGACGCCATGATCGCCGGGTCGAGATGGATCGTCTTCGCCGCAATCGGAAGCACACATCCGATCGTCTTCGCGATGATAACCGTGCAGAACAGGCTGATAACTACCGTCAGGCAGATGAGTACCTGCCCCGGATACTGGATCATCAGGCGCACGAAATTGACAAGCGCCAGAGAAAGTCCACAGAGCATTCCCACGCGGATTTCTTTCCACATAACCTTCAGAATATCCGCCGGTTCTACCTCGCCGACCGCCATACCACGGATGATCATCGTGCTCGCCTGGCTGCCGGAGTTTCCGCCCGTATCCATCAGCATCGGAATAAACGTAACCAAAAGCGGAATTACCGAAAAGGCATTCTCATATTTTAACAAAATACCGCCGGTCACCATACTGCTCAACATCAGGATCATCAGCCACGGAATACGGTTTCTCGCGAGCTGGAACACGCCCGTCTTCAGGTACGGCTTCTCACTCGGCAGCATCGCCGCCATCTTCTCGAAGTCCTCCGTCGCCTCCTGCTCCATGACATCCATGACATCATCGACCGTGATGATGCCGACCAGACGGTCTTCGCCGTCCACAACCGGTAAACTCAAGAGGTTGTACTCATTGAACGTCTCCACAACCTTTTCCTGGTCTTCCGTCGTATACGCCTTGATCACATGCGGATCCATGATATCGCCCATGAGCGCCGCATAATCATTCATCAGAAGATCCTTGACCGTCACAACGCCCTCTAAGCGGCGTTTTTCATCCATGACGTAGCAGGTGTAAATCGTCTCCTTGTCCACGCCATATTTCCGGATATAATCAAATGCCTGCTCCACCGTCATATTTTTCTTGAGTCCCACGTACTCCGCCGTCATGACGCTTCCGGCGCTGTTTTCCGGGTAATTGAGGAACTGGTTGATCAGTTTTCTCGTATCCGGGCTGGAGTTCTGAAGTACGCGCCGCACGATCGTCGCCGGCAGCTCCTCCAGCATATCGACCGCATCATCGACATACAGGTCGTCAATGATGGCACGCAGCTCATTATCCGTAATACTGGTAATGATGTGCTGCTGCTGTTCGACTTCCAGACAGGCAAATACCTCCGATGCCAGCTCTTTCGGCAACATACGGAATACAACGACCGTCTTTTCTGAATCCAATTCTTCGATAAATGAGGCAATATCCACCTCATTCATCTCGACCAGCTGGCTTTTCAGCTCCCGGTACTTCTTCCCGGACAGCAGAGCCAGCAGCTCTTCTTTCTTCTCTTCTTCTAACATTCCCGTCTCCTTCCAAAATATTGTCATTTTGGAAATCGGACAGGCTGCTCCCTTCCTGCTCCTGCACACAGGCAGAATGCCGGAAACTTATCCACAGATGCGGCAGTGTACACAAGGAATCCGCTGTTTGCAGCTGTCATTCCTGCAAATGCATGTGTACGCTGCCTTCGGTTCTGGGTAGCTGCCGTCTGATTCCGCCTTATGACTCCGGCTTTCCATTGTGTTCACTCCTCTCCTGATTTTCTCGCATGAAAACATCCGGCAGATTGATGCTCGATACCGGATGTCTCTTTTTATTATAATAATTGAATGAAAAAATAGCAATCTTTTTATCGAAGTTATCCAAAAAAACGTTGTTAAAAAGTAATTGTTCACGGGTAGACACTTTGGGAACCGAAAATGCCGCTCAGATACCACCACGGCGGCAGCAGCTTTCGCACACCCGCGGCTCCCGGCAAAAAGACTGAAGCGTCAAAAAAGATCGGGCAGAGCAGGAGGCTCGCAAGGATAAACACCGGAATCAGCGCCGCCAGAAATCCCGGCTTCCGGCAGACTGCCAGGCATCCAAAGGCATACATGGTCACGAAGAAGAGATAAAAAAGCAGCTTTCCCGCCTCTAAAAGCGGCTCTGCCCCATTTCCCGACGCCAGAAGCGCCGCATACGCCGAAATGGATGCTAAAAATACAAACGCCGCTATCTCCGCCGTCTGCAGCAGCCACCGCTCCCGGCTCCGGACCGCCGCATAAAGCCCGCGCTCTGCATCCTCGCCCGCCATGACAGCTGCCGCCAGCCCCATGATAAAAAGGAAAACCGCCGTCAGCCCGCGCACTGGAAAGACCACCTTCATCGCCCCTGTCTGCAGTGCCGTTCCTCCCTGTAAGGTCTGATAATCAAAGGTAAAGGTGCTTCCGTTGCTGCGGTATTTTTCATAGAGTTCCATCAGCACGCCGCACGCCTTTTCCCGCGCCTCCGTCGTCTGGCAGCGCGCCATCACCGTCTGGAATGCCGCTCCATTTTTCCCATAGTCCGCCAGCAGTTCCCGCCCGTACACCTCGAACAGTTCAGAAAATATCTTTTCTGATATAATTTTCTCTGCCACCGTGGACGGCGACACCAGCACGCGGACCGCACGGGTATAATGCCCCTCGTCCAGCCGTTCTTTTAATCTCTCTGGAAACAGGTAGGCGCACTCCGCCCGTCCGGTCATAACCGCCTTCTTTGCCTCTTCCTCCGTCCCGCATGGATAAAAGAAAAATGAACGGCTCTCTTCCGATTCCAATCTTTCTGCAAGCGCCTGATTCCACGCATCCGTTCCCGGGCAGAGCGCCACCGCGATCCGCCCGGAATCCCGTTTTTCCACCTGATGGAGCACGCCCATTCCCAATGGAAAAATCAGAAGAAACAGGAGGAACACCGGGCGGTAAAGAGCCCGCCGCAGCGTCATTCCAAACATACAGAACCACCACGCCAGCTTCCGCATCCGTCAATCCCTCCTTTTTCCGGCGGCAAGCGCCAGTGCAAAGCATGCCAATGCAGCCGCTGCCAGTTTCCACAGCACCGAAACCGCCCCTGTCTCCTCGCCCGAAGCAATAAAGCGGATTCCATCCATCCAGAGCGCCGTCACCGTCATATTTCCGACTTTCTGAACCAGTTCCGGCAGAAAGACGGACGGGATGATGCCGCCCGCCAGAAAGAGAAATACCACATTGACCGCAAACAACGTCAAAATCGCCGCTGCCGAACTTCTGCACACCTCATAAAACAGCAGAATCCACGCCGAAACTGCCGTGCAGGTCAGCCCCCACGCCGCCAGTTCTTCCCGCCCCGCCAGCGCATATCCCTTCTGCACCGCCCAGCCATAGCCGCCCGCCGTGACTGCCATCAGAAGAAGCGTCATGCACAAGCATTTGCAGAAAAGCGGATACCACCGCCGGATCCCGATGCGCCGAAGCCCCTGTTCCAGCGCCTCCGTCTGGGGAGCCAGAAACGGCGCTGCCGGGATTCCGGTAAGAATCATCAGAAATACAATCCCCGAAATTCCATAAAAGACCGCCGTCGATACATTCCCTGCAGCGCTGACCGTTTTCTTCCGGAAAAGTGCCTCGCGGTTCATCGCATATTTTAAAAAGATACGGTTCAAATCCTGTTCAGACACCGAAATCTGTTCCGGCACTCCCTGGATATTTAAACATTCATTTGCCGCGTAGATCGCCGCCTGCGAAGTGCCAAGCATCGAACTGCCCGACTCTGCCAGTTCCCGGAAAACGGCGCCTTCCAGCCCGCTCTCATCCGGAAACCAGATCGTGGCTGGCTGGTTCGTACCGTCCAAAATGCCGCGCGCCATGCCGGACGGCACCTCGAAAACCGCTTGAAGCTCCCCGCTTTTCATCTTTTGGAACGCTTCATCGTGTTCCAGATACGAAAAGTCGCAGAGACTTTCCACGCTGTCCAGCGAGGCAATCATTTTGGTTATCTTTTCCGAAAGCGCATCGTCCCCCGGAAGCACCACGCCCACCTCGATTTTCTTTAAAGATGTTTCCCCATATAAAACCTTAGACGCCGAAAACGCCGCCATGCCGACGAGCAGCACCATCACCGCCAGCCCTGCCAGAAAATACGGCAGCTGGCGGAGCAGGCGCTTTCCGGTCAGCAGCAGATATATCATATATGTTCGCATTTTCCGCCGCCTATGACATGACTTTCAGGAGAATTGCGAACAGGTTGCCTGTTATCTCCGTTGTGACCTGGTTATAATCCTCCTCGGAGGAAGCCAGCACATCAAATGGAACGCCGTCCGGCTGCGCGATCTCATCCTCCAGCGGGTTGACATAATAGGAACCGGCAAATTCAACATAAGAACTGCTTCCATTTAACAATGTAGTTTCCAGGCGCAGGGAATCCATATCGATATGGACGCTCTCGCCCTTCGAAAGCTCGCTGACCGCGCCATTCGCCGTGAACGACGCCTGAGACGCACCGTTACTCTGCAGATCCAGCTTTACCTCATAGCTGCCGTCCGCGATCTGATAGTCGCCATCCAGGATAAACTGGTATTTCTCTTCGTCGCCTTCCAGGGTCGCAATTACCTGACCACTCCAGCTCTTTCCAGCCTCGTAAGCGCCTGTTTTATCCAGGGAAACCGTGATAATCTGACCGTCCGAATCCTCAATATTTAACGCCCCATTCACATTCGACAGCATGTTGTAACCGCCGCCAAAGGAAACATCGCCGTAAAAACGGACATTTTCTTCCTCAACCGTTGCATCCGTCTCATAGGAAAATCCAGCCATTTTGCCATCTTTTCTCACATATACATCCATCGTCACATCCCCGATGGTATTTTCCATTTCCTCTACCAGATTGTCCAGCACCGCTTCCGCCTGCGCCCAGAGTTCCTTCTGCTGTTCCTCCGGATCCACGCTCTCTCCGTCCCCGTCCGCTGCATAGATGCTGCTTGCGTCGCCTGCCAGTTCCAGATAGCGCACCACATCCTGTTTGAGTGTCTCATCATTCAGGAAAAATTCTCTCGTCGTCTTTGCAAAGCGAATCAGCGCATCCTTCGGCAGAGTCACATGGTAACCGCGGCAATTCTCGCTCTGTCCGTCGATCGTAAACTCTTTTTTGTCATTCTTAGTGACGGTCATAGCCGTTTTGAGGTCATCAATCGCCTTGCTTCCCTCTTTGTAGCGGTTCCAGAGTGCTTTCAGATCCATCATCGGCTCCTCGTCCGAAAGCGCTTCCTTGTACTGTCCCAGATAATTTGCCAGCCCCTCAATATCAATCCCCTGCTCTTCGAGCTTCTGCGCCGCATACGGAGAATTAATGAGCTGTCCTTCCAGATCATTGACATAGTCAAGGGTAAACATACGGCTGGAAAGTGCCGGAATCGCCGCCATGATCTGCGTATCATCCATGTAAAGCTGTGCGTCCGCCAATTCTCCGCCGCCATACTGCAAGGAAAGATTTAGCAGCTGCCGTCCGCTGTCCACATCGCGCTTCACATCCAGACCGATGCCCGCACCGCTCATCTGGTTCAGGGATTCATCGGAAATACCTGTCATGCTTAACTCCATCCCCGTCTGCGCGGACCCCTTCTGTAAAAGTTTTTCCAGCTCTTTCGTCCCAAAGATCTCCTCAGACGGATTTAACTGCCCTTCCGCCGTGATGCTCTTGAACGCATCGATCACTGTGTCCTTCGGGTCTGCCTGATGGCTGAGCATCACACCGCCGCCGACCACGACCACCGCTGCGGCTGCTCCGGCTGAAATGAGCCATTTCTTCCTGCCAGAACCATTTCCGCCCGTTCTGCCACCGTCACTGCCGCCTGCAGCATTTCCACCGATTCCGCCGCCAGCACCAGCGGATCCGCCTGCACTGGTTCCATCCGCTGTGTCAGATGCGGCCGTAAGCGCCTGCGCCGCTGCCTCTGCCGGGTTTAACGGGGTTGAATTGCTTGACATGTTTGCATTGTTTGTATTGTTTGCATTATTTCCCTCTTCCATCTTGTACCTCCTCCTGTTTTCTCACTCTTAAAACGTTACTGTTCACGCATACGTGCCCAGTAACCTTAAAACCTCTGTATCAGCTCCCGCGCCGAAAGCCCTGCCTCCGTCGGAACCAGCACACCGTCCTTTAATACATAAAGGGTTGTACACGCCCCTATCTCTCCCATCTCATGGGACGTTAAAAGAACTGTTCCCCCTGCTTTCACATAGCTCCTGATATAAGTCAGGATCTGCTCCTTTGCCTCCAGGTCAAGCGCTGCCCCCGGTTCATCGAGAATCAGGATATCCGCGCGTCCGGAGAGTGCCGCCGCGATGCTCAGCCTCTTTTTCTCTCCGCCTGAAAGCCGTCCCGCCTGCGTTTTCAAGAATCGGTCCACACCCAGCACATGACCGACGCCGCATTCCAGATCCCGCTCCATCTCCCGCCGTTTCCCCCGGAACCAGAGACGGTAATTATCAAATGCCGTCAGCTCCGGGATCAATGGATTTTCCTGAGGCACATAGGCGATTTTTTCTTCTAATAGACGATGTCTTCCAAGTGCCTCCTGCCCGTCAATCCGAATACTCCCCCGATCCGGCTTGCGGATCCCCGCGAGGATCGAGAGCAGCGTCGTCTTGCCGCATCCATTTCCGCCGACAATCCCGATGCATTCCCCTGGATTTGCCCGAAAAGAGACATTTTTTAGGATCGTCCTTCCGCGGTACCGTTTTTCTACCCCTGTTACCTCTAACATATTTTTCCTCTTTGTAAAGTAAAAAGGAACACCGCAAAGCAGAAGCGAACCGCTTCTCTGCCTTGCAGCATTCCTTACTTTATCTGGTCTGCGCCGCAGTGATGCAGGCACATTGATTTTATGATGGATGATTGCAGCACATCGTGTGCATTTGCAATCTATTTATTATTTATTTTCAGCCAGATCGCCTGGTTTCATGCTCAGGTTGATACGACCCATCTTATCGACCTCGATTACCTTTACAGTAACTTCATCGCCGATGTTGACAACATCCTCTACCTTCGCTACGCGCTTGTCCGAAAGCTTGGAAATATGAACCATACCATCCTTGTTCGGAGCCAGCTCTACGAATGCACCAAAATTCATGATACGGACAACGGTACCTGTCAGAATCTGACCCGGCTCGATGTCGGTCACGATGCCCTTGATGATGGAAACTGCCTTGTCGATCATTGCCTGATCGGTGCCGCATACAGCTACGCTGCCATCGTCCTCGATATCGATCTTAACGCCGGTCTGCTCGATGATCTTGTTGATTACCTTGCCCTGTTTGCCGACTACATCGCCGATCTTCTGCGGATCGATGGAGATCTGAACGATCTTCGGAGCATACTGGCTGACGGTCTTTCTCGGCTCGGAGATAACCGGCGCCATAACTTCATCCAGAATGTAGAGTCTTGCCTCTCTCGTCTTAGCGATTGCCTCCTCGATGATCGGGCGGGTCAGACCGTGGATCTTGATATCCATCTGGATGGAAGTAATACCCTTGTGAGTGCCGCCTACCTTGAAGTCCATATCGCCGAAGAAGTCTTCCAGACCCTGGATATCGGTCAGAACGATGTAATCATCATCGGTGTCGCCTGTTACCAGACCGCAGGAAATACCAGCTACCGGAGCTTTGATCGGTACACCTGCTGCCATCAGGGACAGAGTGGATGCACAGATACTTGCCTGGGAGGTAGAACCATTGGATTCCATCGTCTCAGATACGGTACGGATTGCATACGGGAACTCTTCCGCAGACGGAAGTACCGGCACAAGCGCACGCTCCGCCAACGCACCATGACCGATCTCACGGCGTCCCGGTCCTCTGGACGGTTTGGTTTCGCCTACGGAGTAGGACGGGAAGTTGTAATGGTGCATATATCTCTTGGATGTCTCGTTCTCATCCAGTCCGTCGATCTTCTGTGCCTCGGACAGCGGAGCCAGTGTACAGATATTTAAAATCTGTGTCTGTCCACGGGTGAACATACCGGAACCATGTACACGCGGCAGAATGTCGATCTCTGCTGCCAGCGGACGGATCTCGGTGATACCGCGGCCATCCGGACGCTTGTGATCTTTGAGGATCATCTTGCGGACAGTCTTCTTCTGGTACTGATATACAGCCTCACCCAGAACAGCCAGCCACTCCTCGTTATCAGCGAATGCCTCTTCCAGGCGCTCGGTGATTGCGCGGATATTCTCTTCTCTCTTCTGTTTCTCGTCTGTAAATACAGCCTCTTCCATCTCTTCCTGCGGAACCAGCTCACGAATCGCTGCAAACAGCTCTTCCGGAACTGCACAGCTCTCGTAGGAATGTTTCGGCTTGCCGCACTCTGCTACGATGGTGTCGATGAATTTGATGATCTCCTGGTTTACTTCGTGTGCCTTGAAGATCGCGTCGATCATGATGTTCTCCGGAACTTCCTTTGCGCCAGCCTCGATCATGATAACCTTCTCGCGGGTGGAAGCAACGGTCAGAGCCATATCAGATACTTTCTTCTGTGCGTTAGTCGGGTTTACGATAAACTCGCCGTCGATCATGCCGATCTGGGTGGTCGCACACGGACCATCAAACGGGATATCGGAAATGCAGGTTGCGATTGCAGAACCTAACATCGCGGTATACTCCGGGCTGCAGTCCTGGTCAACGGATAATACGAGGTTATTTAAGGTAACATCGTTGCGGTAATCCTTCGGGAACAGCGGACGCATCGGACGGTCGATAACACGTGCAGTCAGAACTGCGTTCTCAGATGCCTTTCCCTCTCTCTTGTTAAATCCGCCCGGAATCTTTCCGACCGAATACATCTTCTCCTCAAACTCAACGCTTAACGGGAAGAAATCAATACCGTCACGCGGCTTGTCAGAAGCTGTCGCGGTTGATAATACGGTTGTATCTCCATAATGCATAAATGCAGCACCATTTGCCTGAGCTGCTACACGGCCAACATCCACTGTTAAAGTTCTGCCAGCCAGTTCCATCGAAAAACTCTTGTACATCTCATATCTCCTTTCATCTTGTTTTGCAGAAGAACCTTCACATTCTCATACGCCGCTTTCGGTTCCAAAAGTGCCTTTCTGTGAAAAGTAATACCGAAACTACTGCTCTGCCCGCAAATATGTTTTTCTGCTTTACGGGTACAGCAGCGGTCTCGGACTTTTCTTCTACATAAACAACTAGGGTGGATTGCTCCACCCTATACGTTTTAATCTTAATTACTTTCTGATGCCTAACTTCTCGATCAGTGCACGGTATCCTTCCAGATCGGATTTCTTTAAGTAATCCAGAAGACCACGTCTCTGTCCTACCATCTTCAGAAGTCCGCGGCGGGAATGATGATCCTTCTGATTGGATTTTAAATGCTCTGTAAGCTCAGCGATTCTAGCGGTCAGAATTGCGATCTGAACCTCCGGTGAACCTGTATCGCCTGCTTTTCTTCCGTACTGTTCGATAATAGCTGCTTTCTTTTCCTTTGAAATCATTGTGATTTCCTCCTTAAAATTATTCTTACCGTATGCTAAGTTTATGTCGGAGTCGTCAAAAAACTGAGCACCGGCGTACTCATACGTATTTAGTATAACACAATATGTTTTCGGTGTAAATCATTTTATGCAGGTTTTTTCTCGATTTTTCTCGATTTTTATTCCCGTTTCTTCCTATGCTCCTGGTCCCACTGCAATATTTCCACCATTATCCCCCGAAGGACCTCCCGGTCCTGCCTGGGTCGGTGCCGCAGTCTCCGGCGCTTTCGTCTCCGCCTGCGTCGGCGCTGTGGTCGGTGCCGGACCCGGTGCCTGTGTTTCTGCCGGTGCTGGCGCCTGCGTCTCTGCCGGAGCTGGTGTTTCTGCTGGCGCCGTGGTCTCTGCCGGCTTCGTCTCCGCCGGTTTTGCCGTACCGCTCGTCGTACTCTTCTCCGTACCAGGCAGATTGTAACAGATCACCGGAGTTCCTGCCGAAATATTGTCAAAGATCGTCTTTGCAACACTCGGCGGCAGATTGATACAGCCGTGGGAACCGCCCGTCTTGTAAATCGTACCGCCAAAACTGCTTCTCCACTTCGCATCATGCATACCGATACCATTATTGAACGGCATCCAGTAATTAACCGGCGTCCGGTAATTCTCACCCTTCAGGACCGCATTTTTCTGCTTATATGCCAGCGGATACGAGCCTGCCGGGGTTCCCCAGCCTTTCGCCAGGTTTCCAGATACGAAATCCGACTCTACCACCAGCTTTCCTTCTTTATAGAAGAAAAGGTGCTGTCCGGTCAGATTGATCTCCACGTAAGTGTCGCCGTAGTCATTTGCCCCATGGCTCGCCGCCTTCTGGGAATACTCCGGCTCACGCGTCGTACTCTCGCCGGAGGCAATAATCGCTGCCAGCGCTTCCGTCTCTGCCGCCTGGTTGATCTTCCAGCCATACGTTCCGCCGCTTACCTGAATCGTGGAACCATACGATGTTTTCAATGTTTTCGCTTTGTTTGAAGTATTGTGTGCTTTCGCCATCTCAGACACGTACTCCGACACCTTGGAGGAATCTACCGAAACACTTCCGTCTGCATTGGCAATCAGCCACCCATGAATCTGATCTCCATTTAAGGTCTCCGTCGAATCGCCAAACTGGTATGTCACGCTCATTTTCGCGTATTTATTCATCTTATCCAGCTGTTCTGTCAGAGATGCATCGTCTTTCAATACCGTCGGCTTCTTATAGACATCTGCTTCCTCCAGCGATAAATGATCCTGCAGATTCTCGATCGCACCCGTTACCGCCTGTGTCAGCTTCTCCGCCTCGACTGCCGTTCCTTCCTGTTCGGGCTCAATCGAATATCCCTGTCCGGACACATACTCTGAAATCTTTGCATTGACCGGTTCTACCACTTTCCCCGGGTCTAAACACGATAAATTCCGGATCTGGCTTTCCAGCGCCGCATCGTCATACGCCACCATGGTTCCGATCGTATATTCTTCCTGTTTCATATGCCACAGCCATGCGAACGGATTCTGCGCCGCTACCATCTTTTCCAGGCTGCCGTCAAACTCCGCATGCAGCTTGATATCGGTTCCGGCGATCGTTTCTGTCTGATTATTTCTCTCATCGATCGTCAGTGTGTAACCATTCACACCTTCCGCAATCAGTTCCTGCACCTCTGCCGCTGTCTTTCCGGACGCGTCAACACCGTTGATCTGCGTATTCGGAAAGAAACGAGTCTTATATTTCTGGGACATTCCCGCATAGACACCTCCGGCTGCCACGAGCAGAATGCCCGCCGTGCAGGCAGCGATCCATGCCGCCTTTTTACCGTTTTTTCTATGCTCAGCTTTCAGAGCTGCCTTTTCCGGGGTGGTTTCCGTCCAGGATGCCGTCTTTCCGGAATCCTGTCCCCGCTGCGGCGCCGCATGGGCTGCCTCCCGCCCTGTGCCTGCGTTCTGATTTCCACGGGCGCGGCTGCGCTTTCGACTGGCTGTCTCCTCCGGCTCTTTCTCCGGCAGGCGTTCCGGCTCTTCCCACCGGTTCTGATCCTGACGCTCTGGCTGGTGTATGTTTTCCATATCCAGCTCCGCTTCCCTCAGGATCCGTTCTTCCATATCCCGGTCGAAATAATCATCATCCAAATAGCCCTCATCCGGCTCATCCAGATAATCTTCATCTTCCAGCATAATCTCCCGGCTGTTCATCGCCGTATTTCGTCTCACCGGCTCCCGCCCATCTTCGCGGCTGCCGGAACGTGAATTTTCATTCAAATTCCCGTTTCTATCTGTCATCGTCCTATTCTCCCTTTAAAAATCCAATACGGGTTCCTATTCCCGGAAGGATCTGCCATTCAAGTAATGGTTTTATCATTTGGCATATTTTTTTGACAAAAATCCATTCTATCTGTGTTGCTGGTCCTCCATCGTCCTATTGTATATAAGTTTTAAACGGAAGTCAACTTACAAAACTCTGTCTTTTTCTGGTATATTCTGTTACGTTTCTGTTCACGGGTAGGCACTTTTGGAACCGAAAGTGCCGTAAGAAAACGTGGTGGCAGCAGGAATTTGCCGTATTTAAATGCGAAGCCACGGCAAATTCCGTTACTGGGCACGTATGCGTGAACAGTAACTATATTCTGTTACAGAACGCGTAATGGGACGTAATTTTCTATGAAACAGAAACAAAGAGCTGCCGCGCCGCATTTTTATGTCAGCCCGACAGCTCTTTTCTATTTTTGTCCTGTCCGTATTCTATTTCTCCAGCTTTCCGAACAGTCCTTTCTTCTTATGTTTCTCGCCCTCCGGTGCAATTCCGTTCATGGCATCGTCAAACTTGCGAAGCGCTTCCTTCTGTGCCTCGGTCATGCGCTCCGGAACCTGTACCACCAGCGTCACGAAATGGTCGCCGCGCACGTTGCGGTTACGCAGAGACGGAACACCTTTTCCTTTCAGACGGACTCTCGTATCTGTCTGGGTTCCCGGTTTGACCTCATACTCTACCTCGCCGTCCACCGTCTTGATGCGGATCGGACCACCGAGTGCTGCTTTCACGAAGGAGATCGGCACGGTTGAGTAGATTGTTGTATCCTGACGCTTGAAGACCGGGTGCTGGGATACCACTACTTCTACCAGCAGATCTCCGCGCGGACCGCCGTTGGTACCCGGTTCGCCATTGCCGCGGTCACGCAGCATCTGACCGTTGTCGATACCTGCCGGGATCGTCACTTTGATCTTCTTTCTCTTCGCTACATAGCCGGTTCCGTAGCAATCCGGGCATTTATCCTTGATGATCTTTCCGGTTCCGTTACAATCCGGACAGGTCTGTACATTCTGAATCTGACCAAAGAACGACTGCTGCGTGTACATGATCTTGCCTTTACCGTTACATTTCGGACAGGTCTGCGGCTGGGTTCCCGGTTTTGCACCCGTTCCATGACATTTCTCACAGGTTTCCTTTAAGTTTAACTCCAGCTCTTTTTCACAGCCGAAGATCGCTTCTTCAAAAGTAATCCGCACACTGGTACGCACATCCGCGCCGCGCATCGGTCCGTTGCTTCTGCCGCCGCGGCTGCGTCCGCCGCCAAAAATATCTCCGAAGATATCTCCGAAAATGTCTCCCATATCGCCGCCGTTGAAATCAAAACCACCGAATCCGCCAGCGCCGCCTGCACCGCCGTCAAAAGCCGCATGGCCGAACTGATCATACTGACGTCTCTTCTCCGGATCACTCAGTACGCTGTACGCCTCCGATGCCTCCTTAAATTTATCGGCTGCCGCCTGATCGCCCGGATTTGCATCCGGATGATACTTTTTGGCCAGGGTTCTGTATGCTTTTTTGAGTGTCGCATCGTCCGCATCTTTCGGGACGCCTAAGACCTCATAGTAATCTCTCTTACTCTCTGCCATTTCAGCTCTTCCTTCCCAAAATCCGCCGGTACATTTGACCGCATCCGGCAGAGTTTCTATCGTATCTATTTATCTTCCCACAACGTAACTGTTCAGTACCTTCACAGTCACGCGCAAAAATCCATTAAAAATTGCCTACGGCAATGGGATTTTTGCCTGCTGGCCCATGTTTTCGTACGGTCAGCGCAGTAAATGCGCAGACCTACTGAACAGTTACCCCACAACCTACAAATGGGGGTCTGCCGCAGATTCCTGCGACAGCCCCTCACTGCGTTTTTCTATTGATACCCCGATGTCCCGGATTGCTCCGCACTGCGTGCTCCCGCAATCCTCAAAAACATTCGTAATCCGCTCATTTTTCTTTGAAAAATGGCTGCCTATTATATTATACCTCTTTAAAGTCTCCGTCAACTACATTATCGTCGTGCGGTGCACTTCCTGCACCCTGAGCTCCGCCCTGTGCTCCTGCTGCGCCAGCTGCCTGTGCCTGCTCGTAAACCTTGCTGAAGAGTGCCTGTGCGCTGTTCATCAGTTTTTCCTTGCCAGCCTTGATTTCATCAATCTGTGCATCGGTCATCTGGTCGATCGGAGCTTTGTTGATAGCTTCTTTCAGTGCATTTAAGTCAGCTTCTACGGCTGCTTTATCATTTGCATCGATCTTATCGCCTACATCCTGCAGAGCCTTCTCGGTCTGGAATACCATGGAGTCAGCTTCATTTCTTGCATCGATGCCCTCTTTTCTCTTCTTATCCTGTGCCTCGTACTCAGCTGCCTCTTTGACTGCCTTATCGATATCGGAATCGGACATATTGGAACCAGAGGTAATCGTGATGTGCTGCTCTTTACCTGTACCAAGGTCTTTTGCAGATACATTTACGATACCGTTTGCATCAATATCGAAGGTAACCTCAATCTGCGGAACACCTCTTCTTGCCGGAAGAATGCCATCCAGACGGAAGGTTCCCAGTGTCTTGTTGTCCTTTGCGAACTGTCTCTCGCCCTGTACAACGTGGATATCAACAGCGGTCTGATTATCAGCTGCGGTAGAGAAGATCTGGCTCTTCTTGGTCGGGATTGTGGTATTTCTCTCAATCAGTCTGGTTGCTACACCACCCATAGTCTCGATGGACAGGGACAGCGGAGTTACATCCAGAAGAAGGATATCACCGGCACCGGCATCGCCAGCCAGCTTGCCACCCTGGATAGCTGCACCGATTGCTACGCACTCATCCGGGTTTAAGGATTTGCTCGGCTCTTTACCAGTCAGACGTTTTACTTCTTCCTGTGCTGCCAGCATACGTGTGGAACCACCTACCAGAAGTACTTTGCTTAACTCAGAAGCAGTGATACCAGCATCTTTCAGTGCGTTCTGTACCGGAATTGCGGTTCTCTCGATTAAGTCTCTGGTCAGCTCATCAAATTTAGCTCTGGTCAGGTTCATATCCAGATGCTTCGGTCCCTCGCTGGTTGCAGTGATGAACGGAAGGTTGATATTGGTTGTAGTTGCGGAAGAAAGCTCTTTTTTCGCTTTCTCAGCTGCTTCTTTCAGTCTCTGAAGCGCCATCTTATCAGCGGAAAGGTCTACACCCTCTGCTTTCTTGAACTCGTCGATCATCCACTGGGTAATACGGTTATCGAAATCATCGCCGCCCAGATGTGTATCGCCGTTGGTTGCCAGAACCTCGATAACGCCGTCACCGATCTCGATGATGGAAACATCGAATGTACCGCCGCCTAAGTCATATACCATGATCTTCTGCTCTTTCTCATTATCAAGGCCATACGCAAGCGCTGCTGCCGTCGGCTCGTTGATAATTCTCTTTACATCCAGACCAGCGATCTTACCTGCATCCTTGGTTGCCTGACGCTGTGCGTCGTTGAAGTAAGCCGGAACAGTAATAACTGCCTCGTTTACCTTCTCACCCAAGTAGCTCTCTGCATCTGCTTTCAGCTTCTGCAGAATCATCGCGGAAATCTCCTGCGGCGTATATTTCTTGTCATCAATGGTTACTTTGTAGTCGCTGCCCATGTGTCTCTTGATAGAAGAAATGGTCTTCTCAGCGTTGGTAACTGCCTGACGCTTTGCCGGCTCGCCGACCAGTCTCTCGCCTGTCTTTGTAAATGCCACAACGGACGGTGTGGTACGGATACCTTCTGTATTTGCGATAACAACCGGTTTACCACCTTCCATAACGGCTACACAACTGTTTGTTGTACCTAAGTCAATACCGATAATCTTGCTCATAGTTATTTCCTCCTGAAATTATCTTTTTCTGGCAGTTCTCTTTCTCCTCATGGGAGCTAAATTCTGCCGCCTGTCTGTCTATATTATATCAAATCAACCACCAGCACCGAATTCTGGGTGCCAGCTGTTTACGTGTTACCTATTTTAATTTGCCACTTTTACCATGCTGTGGCGAACCACGCTGTCGCGGTATACATAGCCTTTCTGGAACTCCTCGGCTACCACATTCTCACCCAGGTTTTCATCCTCAATATGCATCACTGCATTGTGGAAGTTCGGATCAAATGGCTGACCAACCGCTTCGATTGGCTTTACACCTGCATCGCCCAGTGTTTTTACGAGTTGCTTGTAAACCTTATCCATGCCCTCGGCGAAAGCACTTTTTTCTTCGCCCTCCGGGATGGTCGCCAGACCACGCTCGAAATTGTCCACCACCGGGAGAATCTTCTCGATGATGTCCTTTGCGCCAATCTCATACATCGCTGATTTTTCTTTCTCCGTTCGTTTCCGGAAATTGTCAAATTCAGCCATCGTGCGCTTCAGGCGATCCGTCAGCTCCTCGATCTGCTCATCTTTCTTATCCTTCTTCTTGGAGAAAAATCCTTTTTTCTCTTTTTCTCCCTCCGGCGCTTGTGCGTCTTCCGAAGAAGCTTCCTTTTCCTTCACTGCCTCAGCTTCTGCCTGGGTTTCTGTTTCTTTTACCTGCTCCTCATTTGCCGCCTCGGCTGCTTTGGAATCTATCTCTGTCTTTGCCATGTCTCTCACCTCTTTATTTTGCACATCCGTGCTACTCGGTATCTTTATGATTGAATGTCTGATCGAGCTGGCTCTTTAATGAGCGCAGGGTCGATACAACTTTGTCATAATCCATTCGTTTCGGTCCAACGATTCCTATCGTTCCCCGAAGTCCGTCCCCCAATTCATAATTGGCAGTAACGATACTGCAGTCCTTCATCGACTGCACCTGTGTCTCACTTCCGATGTAGACCTGAATCTCATTTTTCTTATCGCTGTCCGCATCGTCCTCGGTAAGAATCTCTCTCCAGAGGTCTTTCTGCTCCAGTGTCCCGATGAGCTGGCTGGCTTTCGCGCCATCGCTCAGTTCCGGATATTTGAAAATGTTCGTCGTACCTTCGGTGTAAATCTGTAAATCTTCCTCGCCGGAACGAATCGCCTCGGCCACCTCGCTTAGTACCACATCCACGATGTGGCTGCGCTCGCCTGCCTGCCCTTTCATCCGGGTAATGACATCCAGATTAATCTGCTCCATCGTCAATCCGTTGAGACCACTATTTAAAAGAATATTCAGATTCAGGATGTCCTCATCGGTCAGCTCCGCATCGAGTGCCACAATCGAGTTCTTGATAATGTTGCCTTCTAAAACAGTGACAATCAGGAGTTTCCCGGCTTCCACTCTGGAAAGCTGTATAAACTTGATCTTCGTCTGGTGATACTGCGGTCCGCTGATCAGCGTCGCATAATTCGTATTGCTCGCCAAAAGCTTTGCCATCTGCTTTAACAGAAGCTCCACCCGATCCACTCTCTGGATGACCATATCACGCACTTGCGTGACCTCCGTCTCTTTCTCATGAATCAACTGATCCACATAGAAACGATATCCTTTATCTGAAGGAATCCGGCCTGCCGATGTGTGCGGCTGAATGATATATCCCAGTTCTTCCAGATCCGACATCTCATTTCGAATCGTCGCCGAACTGAGTTTCAAATCGGAATACTTGGAGATCGTTCTGGAACCAACCGGCTCTCCGGTCTCCAGATAGTTCTGGATAATCGCTTTCAAAATCTTTTCTTTTCTCTCATCCAGTTCCATCCAATCTCTCCTTCCGTGCATCCGCTTCCGCCGGTCTCTTAAACCCGCTCTGGAAGTTTTCTGTTAGCACTCAATCTATCAGAGTGCTAATATCTACAGTTCATACTATATTACTTACGCAAGTATTTGTCAATGATTTTTTTCGGTTTTTAAAAAAATTTTTTTCTTCTTTTTTCGAATAAAATTTTCCATTCTGCATACCCTGTTTTTAGGCACGCTGATTTTCACATTTTCTATAGGTAGAAACTCCCTTACCCGCTTTCCTGTTTGCGTTCGAACAAGCTTTCGACTTGTCGAACCTCCGACCGCTCCCAGAGCCCTATTTCCGGCTCTCCGACTTGACATTTAACATTTTTGTAATATAATAGTAATAAATTATAACATTTGTAAACACATTGCAATATTTGTGAGATGCACAATCGTTGCGATGAGACAAATGAATCTAAATTGAAATGAGAGGTTTTTATTTGATGAATATGATGAACACCATGCGGCGCGGACTTGCCACAACGGCAATGAGCCTGGTCTGTCTCATGGCAGGCACCATGAATACACTGGCAGCCACAGATGCCGGAACCGAGCTTGTCTCCCAAATAGATGCGGCAGCCGGTGAAGAAACAAACGGCACTTCCACCGAAGCAGCCCAGACACCATCTGGTCCGGCTTCCGATCCGGAGCTGATTAGAAAGCAGACAAACGCTGCTGCGGAAGAAGAGGCTGACACGAACGCTTCCGAGGCAGAAGTCGCTGCATTTTCAAATGAGTCTGCACAGGCGGAGGCAGAGAACGCTGACGAAGCTGCAATGACTGAAAATACTGACACAAATGCTGCTGCCGAGGCACAGGAAGCAGAGGCACCTGCTGAAATCTACGCCGGACGTTTTACGACAACTGCTTACTGCAGCTGCCGCAGATGCTGCCGTGGCGGAAAGAACCGCACTAAATCCGGCACCATTCCGCAGGCAGGACATACCATTTCCGCCGACTTGCGCGTATTCCCACTCGGAACTAAACTCCGCATCAACGGCGTTGTCTATACCGTTGAGGACAGCGGCAGCGGCATCCGCGGAAACAAACTGGACATCTTCTTCAATTCCCACAGTCAGGCACTGCAGTATGGAAAGAGAAGCGCCGATGTCTATATTGTCCGATAATTACATTGATTTTAAGCAAAAAAGGGTCTTGCAGATAGAAAATCTTTCACCTGCAAGACCCTTTTTTTATAATTCTTATTTATAACTGTTCAGTACCTTCACAGTCACGTGCAAAAATCCATTAAAAATTGCCTACGGCAATGGGATTTTTGCCTGCTAGCCCATGTTTTCGTACGGTCAGCGCAGTAAATGCACAGACCTACTGAACAGTTACCCTTATTTTACTTAATCCGTCAGCGCCTTATGATATTTCGTTTTCCGGTAAATTTTCCAAATAATGATACCCGGAATGCTCACGGTACATACGACGGTACTCACGCCTCCGATCACTCCATATATTCCAAATAAGATGGCTGCGATAATGTTCATACTTAATTCCTCCTGACTCATTCATTTTTCAATGCAAGCTCACTATGCTTTGTTCCCCATTTTATTCTTTTTATCCAAAATGAAAAGAGTTTCGGCGCATCCTTAGCAGGACTTTAATCATCCTTTCGCTTTCTTACGTTATTCATAATAATTTCGAAATATAAGTTAAAAGCGTGAAAATACTGATTTTAAAGGGTTTTTCAATTTTTTAAAACTTTTTCAATTTTTTTCAAAAAAACGCTTGCATTTTTTTTGAAGACGTGATAGTATATAGGAGTCGCTGATGAGCACCGCTTCAAAAGCGAGAAAATCATATCGAGGCGTGGCTCAGTTTGGTAGAGCGCTGCGTTCGGGACGCAGAGGTCGCGTGTTCGAATCACGTCGCCTCGATTGAATAAAATTAAATATGGCCTGTTGGTCAAGCGGTCAAGACGACGCCCTCTCACGGCGTAAACCCGGGTTCGATTCCCGGACAGGTCACTGAAAAGAGATTCGAGATTCGAGTCTCTTTTTTATTTTCTTCATTCCTGACCTTTCACCAAATCATGTAAACTATAACTGAATTTTGCCGATGCTCCGCATTCTAGATCGGCAAAATACGCTTTTTCTACAGGATCGAACAGGATTTTCAGTCCAGAAAATTCCTGCCTGCAAATAGTAACTCTCCTTTTTTCTTCTTCATATACTGCAATATAGCCAATATGAAAAGGGGTATCTTTTTATGGAAACATACAACTACGATGCAGCAGCAGTGCCTGAGGGGGATGCTGACACGACTCCGGCGGCGGCACCGGAGACGGATGCGGCAGCAGCTGGAACCAGTGATACGGCACAGTCTGGATTTAGTTCTCAGCCTCCTGTTATCTTAACATATCCGGACAGCTCATCCAATGATCTTCAGGTATCTCCGGGCTTCGGGCCATACGGGGATGTGATGCCCAGCCTGCCGTCCAATAATCATGGCAGCCCGAACACCGGTGGCTGCATAAACTGCGGCGGTTCCAACTGGAAGCCATCTCCAAATGGCGCGCTCTGGACCTGGGGCATTCTCTCGCCGTTCTTTTCCACCTCATCGGAGATCGCGCACCTGCGTTTCTACAATGCCGCCTCCATCCGCGAACCGATCGATATCTACCTGAACGGACGTCTGGTCGTATCCGATCTGGATTACATGAATTATACGCGCTACATGCACATCATCCCCGGCATCTACCAGCTGACCGTCTACCGCCGTACCAATCCGGGCTTCGCCATCGTCAACACAAATATCCGGCTTCGCAGCGGTTACAGCTACACGCTGGCGGTTCTGGGTACTTTTAATGATTTTTCGGTGCAGATGCTCAACGCCTGATCGCTTTTATTTGAGAAAAGCTTCTTCACGCGAGTGCACATCCCGCGGAGCGTTTTTTTCATAGGACGTAATTTCCTATGAAAAAAGAGACCGCCACGTTCACGCGTGCGGTCTCTCTTCCGTGTCCTCTGCAATTATAAATTTATGATGAGAATATAACTGTCCGAATCTTAAACAGCCATCTATTTTTCCGGCTCATCTGCCCGGTTTGCTTTCTCGATCTTTGCCAGATGCGCGGCTGCAAATTCTTTGATTGCCTCAAAACTCTGTGGGCTGATCACATGTTCAATGCGGCAGGCATCTTCCACTGCCACCTCTCTTGGCACATCCAACGCTACCAAAAGCTTTGTCAGTAATGTATGACGCTCATAAATCATCTCCGCGATCTTCCGTCCCGACGGCTCCAGAGTGATATATCCCTCATGATCCATCGAAATATAACCGTTTTCACGAAGATTCTTCATCGCAACGCTGACGCTTGGTTTTGAATACCCCAGCTCATTGACTACATCGATCGAACGGATCATCGGCTTGCGATAGCTTAACATAAGAATCGTTTCCAGATAATCCTCTGCTGACTGCTGTATTTTCAAAGTGATTCCCTCCAAACTTCTAACACATAACCGGCCTGGCTTCGTGCCTTCCCGTCTCCCGCAGAATAGTCTTCCCAAACTGCCGACCAGTTACCATAATACTATATACTAGAATACCATATTTGGAAGAATATTTCAAACCATATCGAAATCAATCTATCGTTTCCAGAAACCGACGGAGTTACTGTTCACGCATACGTGCCCAGTAACGGAATTTGCCGTGGCTTCGCATTTAAATACGTCAGCAAGCTGCACAGTGTTCCTGCAAAATTTCTTCCAACGCGGTTTTGCTGCTGGTGTGGCAGCGGACAACTTCTGTCCGGCTTCCCTTTGCACCATCAACCGCTGTCCGAATCATTTTATGGGAAACGGTGCTTGTAAAAAGTACAAGAAGATCCGGCGCTCCGATCTGTTTGCCGAAATCCGCCGTCATCTGTGTAAATACCTTTGCCTTACAGTTAAATGATTTGCAGATTTTCACGTACTGGCTGACCATGCGGTCATGACCACCTACAATTACAACACTCATATTTTATCCTCCGAAAGTTAGTTCTGTCTAACTGCTGATGAAGTTAGTATACACTAACTTATCTTGTTTGTCCAGAGGAAAATTGAACTTCATAGAAAATTCATAGAAATAAACGTACCGTGCAAGACTATTTTTCACCAACCAACCTTATCTTACACGGTACGCATTTTCCCATTATCCATTTTTATCCAATACTAATTTTTATCGTATTTTACGCTTTTAACACCTCCTCTGTTACTCCCGTTTTTCCTATTCCAGCTTTATACACCTCCAATCCTGATATCGCTATATCAAACATCCAATCCGTTTCGCACAGAAATCCCATTTTCTGATACACATCCCAACGGCTCATCGACGCATGTTCTTCTAATTGATAGTTTCTTCCCAGCTGCCGGTATGCATGAAGCCCCAGTCTATGATATGGCAAAAATTCCAATTCCTGACAATTTTTAAGTTCCTGGCATAACTGCGCCGTTTTCCGAATATTTTCCACATCATCATTGACTCCTTCTACCAGCGGCACACGGACATGAATCGAATGCGGCGCGCAGATCGCATCGGCTTTGCGGATATTTTCCAGAATACAGGCATTATCCTGCCCCGTCCATTTTTTATGCTTTTCCGGATCCATCGTTTTCACATCCACATAAAACATCTGCAGATGCGGCACGATCCGTTTCACATTTTCAAACGAAGTAAACATATCTAACTCTGCCGCCGCATTGATGCAGGCGTCATCACAAGCCTCCAGCAGTGCTTCCGCAAAATCTGTCTGACAGAACAGATCACCTCCTGAAAGTGTCACTCCACCATCAGAATAGAAGAAAAACATCTCATCCTTCTGGATCTCGCGCATTACTTCTTTTACGGTCATCTCCTTGCCATAGATCTGCTGTGCCCGGTAATTGCAGGCATCCACACACTGAAAGCACTGTTTACAGCGGCTGTGATCCCTCACGATCTCTCCCGTTTTTTCGCTCCGGCGAAGTGCCTGTTCCGGACAGACCTGGATGCAGGCGCCGCATCCGGTGCAGCGCTCTTTCATATAGTAGACTTCCCGCTGCCCCGACTGCGACTCCGGTGTCGAACACCAGGCACAGCGCAGGGGACAGCCCTTAAAAAATACAACCGTCCGCATTCCCTTCCCATCGGAGAGGGATAACCGCTCAATCCGAAGAATATTTGCTTTTAATTCCATACGCTGTTCCTCCTGTCAAGTACACCTTGCCTGCTGCCCGCCACCGCGCATGATGCACATCCCCGGTAGCTGATTTGCCGCATTTTTTATGAAACACGGCAGATTTCACTCTTTTTCCTAGCAGATATTGGAATGTGAAGTTCTGGAAATGATATCGTCCTGTACTTCTTTTCCAAGCTCTGTAAAATATGCTGTATAACCAGCTACACGTACCAGCAGTCCGTTGTAATCCTCCGGATGCTTCTGTGCTTCTTTTAAGGTCTCCGTATCGATGACATTGAACTGTGTGTGGAATACGCCCAGGGAGCAGAGACTCCGCAGGTAGTTCATCAGTTCTTTTGTCGAGTTCGGACTGTCGCGGAATACCGTATCCATCTTTACATTCAGCAGGGTTCCCTGATTGAAACGGCCATGCGGAATGTGGGAAATGGATTTCAATACAGCGCCCATGCCCTCGGTATCGGTTCCCTGGTTCGGAGATACGCCGTCTGCTAACGGTTTCCAAGCCAGACGTCCGGACGGAAGTGCACCGACCTCCAGACCAAACGGAGTATTTCCAGATACCGGAAGAATACCTGGCGTCATCTTGCCGAATTTGCTGTGGAACGACTCGATATAGTCCGCGATAAAACAGAACATATCACCGGTCAGCTCGTTTACTTCGTCGTCATCATTGCCGTACTTCGGAGCTTCATCACACATCTTCTTGACATCCTCATAACCCACAAAGTTTGCATCCAGTGCATCCAGAAGACGCTGCATCGTTACTTTTTTCTCATCAAATACAAGTTTCTTTACTGCAATCAGGCTGTTGATCAGGTCTGCTACGCCGATCGCATCAATACCATTTCCAAGGTTATATTTCGCACCGCCCCATGCGTAATCTTTCGCATTCTCTACGCACTCATAGAAAGAAAGGGAAAGTGCCGGAACGACCCTCTGGAAGCCAATGTCATCGCATACATGGCTGGAAGCCACGGTTCCGCGAAGTTCATAGCGGATCTGCTCTTTGACTGCCTCTTCAAACTCTTCGTAGGTATTAAAGGCAGTCGGATCGCCGGTCGCCTCAGATGCCTGAATGCCATATTTACGGCTCTTACCGTTTAACAGAGCAAATTCAACCGCAGAACCTAAGTTGAAGTCTGCATATGCGGTGTAGCATCTCTGTTTTCCTTCCAGGTTCGTCTCTACACAGCCGCATGGATTCCAGTTATATGCTTCTTTTAACGGGATTCCCTTGTTCAGGAGCATCTCGATACCAACTTCATCGTTGTGGAATGCCGGGAAACCGGTTCCAAGCTTGATAACCTCTGCAATCTTCTTTAAGAAGCTGCTCGGATTCTTCGCCATATTGTAGCGGACAGACAGGGACGGCTGATATAACTGTACTTCTGCGGTTGCCTGCAAAATCAGGTACGACACGTCATTGACTGCGTCCATGCCGCACTCATCCACACCGCCGCAGCATACGTTCTGGAACATTGGGTAACCGGCGGAAAACTGTGCGGTTACCTGATCCTGGAACAGGCACTGCTCAGAGAATTTAACCCATAAGCAGTCCAAAAGTTCCTGCGCCTCTTCCTCTGTCAAACGGCCAGCCTCGATATCTGCCTTATAAAATGGGTAAAGATACTGATCCATACGTCCCGGGTTGTAGCTTGCTGCATTCTGCTCCATGAAAATACAGGTCTGATAAATATACATCGACTGAATCGCCTCGCGGAAGGTACGCGCCGGTTTTTCCGGAACCTGATCGCAGGTCTCTGCAATCTGTAACAGTTCTTTTCTGCGCTTCTCATCCGGCTCTGCCTCTGCCAGCTTTCTCGCCTCTGCCGCATAGCGGTGTCCCAATGCGGAGATACCGTCAGCTGCCAGCTCCATCGCTTTCAGGTATTCAATCTTCTCATAGTCACCCGGACGGGTAATATCAAGTGTATCAAGCACTTTATGGATATGCGCCTTGATTCCCTCCATGCCTTCTTTAATGACTCTGGAATAACCCGCAGTCGTCTCGCCCCAGCCACGAACTGATTTACGGTTGATGTAAAGAGCGCCGCAGTCACGTAAGGTTGCCGCAAAATCCGGGCATTGTACCAGCCACTGCTCATACGTGGAACGTCCCTTCCAGTACGGGCGGATGATCTCCTCAAATGCCTTCCGATCCTCTGGGCGCAGATAGAATGGGTCATATGGACGGGTACTGATGGTATCCAGCTCCTCATCCAGAACCGACCAGCAGGTATCGACACTTAAAATACCACCGCGCTGCTTGCTTCCGGCATTGCCGACAATCAGCTCATCCCCCCAGATTTTTACAGTTTTCTCCAGGCACTGTTTCTTAAATGCATATGCTTTCCGGATGCACAGCGGCTGTCCCTCTGATTCCTGGAAGCCTTTTGTCAGAATAATTGCATTTTCCAGATCCATCTCTGGCTTGGTCTTTAATACTCTCTGTTTTAATCGGTCAATCCGATCCATGTATGGTTTTCTTTCGATTGCTGCCATCTGATTTCCTCCTATTTTTTACTCACATTCCCATTCTGTGGGATTTATTTTTTTAGCACCTGCTATAAATCTCTTTTCGTTTAAAAGTATAGCAATTCTTATGTGGAAATGGTACAATATCAATAACTAAAAATACCAAAATCTTAACATATTGAATTTTTATAGAAAGAAGGGATCCTTTGAAATCTACTTCCCAGTTACAGGAAATCAACCACTATCAAGATCAAGATTTTCCGGTCAATGTCTACTATTCTGATATTCATTCCATGCAGCCGCCGGGACGCTGGCTGCGCGACTTCCACTGGCATGATGAGCTGCAGTTTACCCTCGTACTAAGCGGAACATTGACAATGCAGGTAGATAATCTTTCTCTGCCCGGACAGGCTGGAGATCTGATTTTCGTCAACACCTCCCTGATTCATGCCGTCACACAGATGTCGGAAGACGGCTCCTATGCGAGCCTCAATTTTCCTTACCGCCTTCTTGCCTTTTTTCCTGGAAGCCGCATGGATCAGGACTACGTCCTGCCCTATACCGCCGGTGGGAAATTCTCCGCCTTCTCTATTCACCCGGAATCCGAATGGCAGAAAGAGTTGATCGGACTGCACAAAAAAATAACCGATTTATTTCTTTCCAATCAGGTTAAAGGCAATGAATATTCTATCTGCATTAAGATTGCCTCGATGTGGAATCTGCTGATTTCCAATTTTCACAGCAGTGGGAATTCTACCTCTATTAACCTCCTGCGCCAGCAGCGCCTGCAATCCATTCTCCTGTTCATCTATGCACATTACGCAGATGATTTACAGCTCTCAGACCTGGCTGCATCAGCCAATATCAGCGTCGGAGAATGCTGCCGGATTTTTCAAAATATTCTTCACACAACTCCCTATGGATATTTAACTAATTACCGCATCCAGACCAGTGTTTCCCTCCTTCACCGCGATCTGCCCATCTCACAGATTGCCGGACTGGTCGGATACAACCAAGTCAGCAATTACATCGCCACATTCAAACGGATCATTGGCTGCACACCGGCACAGTACCGGAAACAGCAGAAAAATGAATCTGAACATACACAGTAATGCCTGCTTCTGAATTCTTCCAAATTCCACATAGACGCAAAAAAGCACTCTTTCACTCAGCCTTTAATCTCTGAATGAAAGAATGCTTTTTATTATCTTCTCATTTTCAATTCTTTACTGTCCAATCTCCGCCGCCGGACCCACTGCCGGTTCCTGCGCCGGACCGTGTCCTGGTCCGATGTCGCTGCCCGGTCCTGCCGGCACGATCGTCGTGCTAGATTCTGCCGGATCTTCAACTGTCTCGGCAGTTGTTTCCGGCACCACCGCCGGGGCTGAATACCGTTTTCCTGCCGTACCCGTCTTGTAGATCCGCTGCATCCGCTCTTTGATGGATTCGCTCTTGATCTGCTCGATCTTGGCGCTGGCGTCTTCTTTAAGCTCCTTGCTGCTGCGACCGGAATCGCCGCTCTTTGCAGACTCCAGAAGCTTCGCCACCTCATCCGAGAGCAAATGATCCCTTCTGAAATTCGCCGCGGTATATCCGCTGGTTGTGATTTCAAATGCATCCGGATGACCTGCCAGATAGGTTCCTTCTCCGCGTCCATTGTCCGTCTCCGGGGTATCAAAGGACGCCGCCGGAAGCCCCTCTACCATCTTTTCCATCGCATTTTTCCAGATCTTCGCCGGATACGTGCCGCCGTACAGGCTGGAAAGTGTCTTCTGCTGGTCGTAGCCAACCCAGACCGTCATCGTATAATATGGCGTCATGCCGCAGAACCAGCCGTCACGGCTGCCGTTGGTCGTACCGGTCTTTCCGGCCGCCTCTATATTGCCGCTCCAACCCATCGACGCCGCCGTACCTTTTGTGACAACTCCCTTTAAAATATCGGTCATCAGCACGGCGCTGCTCTCCTGATAAACCTGAACCGATTCATAATCTTCAAAAATATCTTCGCCCTGGTTATTGATCATCTTGATAATACAGGTCGGTTCGCGGTACTGTCCCCGGTCTGACAGCGCCGCATAAGCGCCCGCCATCTCCTCGGTCGTCATACCGGTGGTAAAGCCGCCCAGGGAGGTCGCCGGATAATAGTCCGCCGCTTGCACACTCGCGAAGCGCATCTGGGTTAAATATGCCATGCCAACATCCGGTGTGATATCATCATAGATATACCATGCCACACCATTTTTACTTCGCTCGACCGCATTTCGAAGCTCCAGCCTCTCGCCGGAAAGGGACTTCACATCCACGCCCTTCTGCTTCGCCGCGTCAATATCGATATTCGGAATCCTTGTTTCCGATGTGTAACCATTTTCCAGTGCCGGTGTATACACAATCAACGGTTTGATAGAACTTCCCGGCTGTCTCGGGCTCTGGAACGCACGGTTTAATGTGTAGGTATCCGTCTCCTGACTGCGTCCACCCACAATCGCCACGACGCGGTTCGTCTTGTTGTCAATAACGGTGGACGCGCCTTGCAGCTTGTAAACGCCGTTTTCGGATGTATTGCCATCAAAGGACAGAACTCCATCTAATGCATCCTGCAGGATCGTCTGCTTGTCCGGATCCAACGAGGTATAAAGGTTATAGCCGCCCGTATAGAGCGCATCGCGCTCCTGGTTGTACACCTCGTTGTAATTGGCATTGTACTCTTTGTAAGCCTCGTCGCTGCGGAATCCATACTGGAATTCAAAACCGTCACGGCGCATCAGATAGCGAATCGCACAGTCGATCGCATACGTCGTCTCATAGTTGTGCAACGGCACTCTCTGACGGTTGACCGTGATCTCCTCCGCCTTTGCCTCTTTGCACGCTTTCTCCGTAATAAATCCCATACTCAGCATATCTTCCAGAATCTTATCGCGGCGTGTCAGCGCATTTTCCGGATGACGGTACGGGTTGTAATACGTCGGCGAGTTCGGAATCGCACACAAATATGCCGTCTGGCTCAAGGACAATTCATCCGCATCCTTGCCAAAATAACCTCTTGCAGCCGCCTGAAGCCCGTAGTACGTATTCGCGAAGCTGATATCATTGATATAGAACTCCATAATCTGCTCTTTGGTGTATTTCTTCGTCAGATCTAAGGAAATCAGCATCTCCTTGATCTTCCGCTCCATTGACACCTCGCGGGTCAGAAAACGGTTTCTCGCTAACTGCTGGGTGATCGTACTCGCGCCGTGCTTTTCTGCTCCCTCAGTCAAAAAGTAATTGACTGCGACACGGAAAATACCTTTTATATCAATGCCTGGATTTTCCCAGAACGTCCGATCCTCGATCGCCACAAATGCGTTGACTGCATTCTGCGGTATCTGGTCATACTTCAAATAACTGGAATCCTCGTCTCCCGTCAGCTTCGCCAGCACATTACCGTTGGAATCATAAATATAACTTGCCTCCTGCAAACGGAACGTATCCGGCGTACTGTTTTCCACCACTCCCTCTATCTGGCTTTTATAGTCCTCATAGAGTGGAATCAGCTTATATGCGCCAAATCCGGCACCGCCAATCACCAGCAGTACCAGACACACCAGAAGCGTCTTGAACATGGTTCCAAAGATCCTTGCCATCGCATGGAACACGATCTGTCCACCGCTCCGGCTGTTATTTTTGCCCGCTTTCTTTTGCTTGCCGACATCGATTTTCCCGCTTTTCTTTGCGGTGCCCCGCCTGCCCGAAGATCGTGCGGATGAAGCTGCCGGCTTCTTTCGAACGCCGGAGGCGTCCTCTCTCGTCTGTTTCTCCCTCATCTCTTCCCTCATCTTCCTATGTATCTATGGTTGCTTCCATTCTATTTTCATGCGGCACCTTAGACTTCAAAAATGCCTGTCTGCGGACAGCAACTTTTTATACTTTTCTGACAAAATCAGCTTGGACTCCCTTTTATTATAAGTTTTTTTGTCCAAAAGAACAAGCCTGTTTTCGAAATCTGCTCAATCTCCTGCCGCGTGTTACTGTTCGCGCATACGTGCCCAGTAACGGAATTTGCCGCGGCTTCGCATTTAAATACGGCAAATTCCTGCTGCCACCACGTTTTCTTACGGCACTTTCGGTTCCAAAAGTGCCTACTCGTAAACAGTAACGGGATTTTGCCAATGCATTCAGCTTCAAAAACACTTGTCTGTAAACTGCATTTTCGCTGTATCAACGCTGTTTCCGAAAAAGAAATGCTAGAAGTTCATGCACTAACAGCGGCGTGGCGGATAACAGGAGAAGCGCCAGCCACTCTGCCGGGTGCAGCCGCACCGTGTGAAGGAGTTTCATCAAAAAAGGAATCTCCGTCACCGCAACCTGCATCAGAATCCCCACAAGGAATGCCGCAAGCATCAGCGGATTTTTTCCAAGACTGCGTGAAAATGCCGAGCCCGTGAGCGAGCGCATGCCGACCGCGTGAAAGAGCTCCGACAGCCCCAGAACGGTAAATGCATACGTCTGTGCTCGCAAAAGCTCCTGTCTGCTGAAAAATGCCCCCAGCGTGACTGCTGCAATCAGAGACCCGTAAAATACCATGCAGAACCACCCGCCTCCGGCAAACAGCGACTCGCCCGTCCGGCGCGGCGGCTGACGCATCAAGTTCTCCCGGTCGTTTCCATCCATGCCGAGTGCCAGCGCCGGAAGCGAATCCGTAATCAGATTGATCCAAAGGATGTGCCCGGCTCCCAGCGGCGCCGGTATTCCGATAGCAACGGCGGCAAACATGGTTAAAATCTCCCCCAGATTGGAGGAAAGCAGAAACAGTATAGATTTTCGTATATTTTCATAGATGCCGCGCCCTTCCTCAATTGCCCTCTCGATCGTCGCAAAATTATCATCCGTCAAAATCATATCCGCCGCCTGCCGCGCCACATCGGTGCCGCCTTTTCCCATCGCGATCCCGATATCGGCTGATTTAAGCGCCGGCGCATCATTTACGCCATCCCCGGTCATCGCCGTCACGCACCCGGCGCGTTTTAAAGCCCGCACAATCCGGACTTTATGTTCCGGCGACACCCGTGCAAAGACTGATACAGAACCGATTCGTTCCTCCAGAGCTCCCTCATCCAGCGTTTCCAGCTGCGCCCCCGTCATGCATTCTTCCCGCCGTTTGGCAATCCCCAGCTGCCTGGCGATCGCAAGCGCCGTGTCTGCATGATCTCCAGTGATCATAACCGTCCGCACAGATGCCCTGCGAAATGCCTCAACTGCCCCGGCTGCTGCCTCCCTCGGCGGATCCATCATGCCTGCCAGACCCAGAAATATCAGGTTCTGCTCCAGCTGTCCCACCTGTTTCTCCCGCTTTTCCTCCGGCATTTTTCCTGTTTGAAGCTCCCTATACGCCCCCGCGAGTACTCGCAGGGCACGCGCGGACATACGCGTGATCTCCGCCTCAATCTCTGTCCGCCTCTCCCTGGTCAGCGGCACAATTTTGTCCTCTTCCATCTCATAACGACACCTTTTAAGAATCACATCCGGCGCCCCTTTTACACAAGAAATCCAGTTTTCTCCCTGCTCATGCACCGTCGTCATTCTCTTCCGATCCGAATCAAAGGGAATCTCCCCTTTCCGCGGATATCTCCGACGCAGATGCTCCGGAGAAACACCACAGTTTTCACAAAATCCGTACAGCGCCCGCTCGGTGGCATCCCCCACCGTCTCCCCGGCATCGCTGCACAGCGCAAATACCTCCAGAAGCCGTTTTCCCACTTCTCCTTCCTTAGAGCGCGCCAATTCCTGTTCCGTATACTCCTGTCGATTTACATAACATGTCGTCACCGTCATCTCATTTTTCGTCAGCGTCCCCGTTTTATCTGAGCAGACCACGCTGACTGCCCCCAGTGTTTCCACGGACGGAAGACGGCGCACGATCGTGCCAGCCCGCGCCATTTTCGTCACTCCCAGCGCCAGCACAATCGTCACCGTCGTCGGAAGCCCCTCCGGCACGGCAGCTACCGCCAGGGAAATCGCGGTGAGCAGCATTTCCATCACGTCGCGCTTCTGCCAGACGGCGAGGGTAAATAATAAAACGCACAGCCCGATCGTAAGAATACTCAATAGTTTCCCCAGATCCGACAGCCTTTTTTGCAACGGTGTCTCCTCCTCCGGCGCCTCGCGGATCAGAGAGGCAATCCTCCCTACCTCCGTATTCATGCCGGTGGCGATGACAATTCCCTTTCCCCGCCCTGCCGTCACGTAAGAAGTCATAAATGTCTCATTTTTACGCTCTGCCACTGGAAGCGCACCGGCGGCTAAAAAATGGCTGTTTTTCTCAACCGCCCGCGATTCGCCGGTCAGCGCTGATTCTTCTGCCCGCATTTCAGCTGTCTCGGTAAGACGTAGGTCGGCTGGAACCTGCCGCCCGGCATCGAGCACGACCAGATCCCCCGGCACCAGCTCCCGCGCGGCAATCTCCCGCTCTTTTCCTTCCCGGATCACAACCGCCTCCAGCTGCGTCATCCGTTTTAAGGATTCGAGCGCTTTCTCCGCCTTCCCCTCCTGAATCACGCCCACCGTGGCATTTAATACGACAACCGCCAGAATTACCCCCGCATCGCCGTACTCGCCCAAAAGCAGGGAGATCCCGGCTGCCGCAAACAACACAAAAATCAGGGAGTCGCAAAGTTGTGCCCCGATGCGCACAATCAGACTCCGCGGTGGTGCTTCCCGCAGCTCATTTTCCCCATAATGGCGCTGCCGCACCTCCACTTCCGCTGCCGATAAGCCTGTCCGCAAATCGACCGAAAACTCCCTGCACACCTCTTCCACCGTCCGGTTCTCATACATGCGCATTTCCCCCTTTTTCTGTCCCTGTTCTGTACTTTTCACAGACTGCATTTATTCATATGCGGAAAATAGGGGGGATTAGAACTGAATGGTTGGAATAAAGAAATGGAAAACATAGTCCTGTTTGACGCTCAAATGGCATCGGAACTCTTATTGTTTCGATGCCATTCTATAAATTCTGTGATTTAATTTTATCGTTCTGTTTCTGTCACATACCTTACACCTGTGGTTCCGGCTCCTGCGTCTGCGCGGCCGGTTTGCGCTCCATCGGCATATAACCTTCTTTCTTCCGCTGTATCGGCTGTACAGGCACCGTTGCTGCCGTATCCCGGAACGCCGGGAGGCTGCCTGTCTCCATGTAAGCGCGGAACGGAAGTTCGCCCTGCGCCGGATCTCTCACGACCTCATTTTTCTCCACTTCTGGCCGTTCTCCTCTGCGCAGTGAACGGCGCTCAAACCGCTCCCGTCTTCCAGAAGCCGGGCGGTCTTCCCGTTTCTCATTTTCCGGCACCGCGCGGTTTCCGCTACGTCTGTCCGCTGCTCTCTCGGCTCCCGAAACACGCGCTGCCCTCTCTCTCTCTGAGCAAGCTCTTTCTCTGCCCTGCGTGCGCTCAGTATTCCCCTCAGCAGCACGATCCGCTGTACGGTTCCGATAGCTTCTCTCCGATCGTTCCGGTCTGTCACTGCCAGACGGACGTTCTTGTGCGCTGCGCTCCTGTTCCGACTTTTCGGCTTTTTCCGGTGTTTCCAGACGTGTTCCCCTATTCGGACCACTTACGCCTCTTGGCGCCTGTGTCCGCTCCGAAAGAGGTCGAACCTGCATCTTATTTTTCTTTTCCTTCTCCCGGAAGCTTTTAAGTACGATCGCCGCCGAATACTGGTACGCATAGATACAGCTTTTCATCAGTTCCTGCTCTTCCTCCGTCTTGCAGGAACTCAAGAGCATCTCTTCCTCTTCTTTTTCCAGATATGCCTCTCCGTTCGTATCGCGTTCCTTTACCGGCTTGTAGATCCGGTATTTCTTGTAATACGGCGGACATGGAAACTGCTTATTCTTAACCGGTTCCGGTACAATCCGCAGTTTGTAGGTATCGGACATGCGCGCCAGAACATTATGTATTTTCTCACAATTCTCTCTCGTATTTGTCTCCCGCGCCGGGATACAAAGTAAATAATCCATCTATTTTCCCTCACATCTATCAAACGATCCTTTTCAAAATCGTTTTCTTCTCAAATTTTCTACATTTACGCCAATCTTTATTGTATCATGTCAGAGAAAAACGGGCAAGTGAAAAAGAATGTGCCTCACGACAATTTCCTGTTACACAAAAAAGGCTGCCACACGAATGCCAAACGAACGATTTCCGTCCGGGGCCTTCTGTTTGTGACAGCCTGTCTTCCTTTATCTAACGCAGCCATATTTACCTGCGTGTTACTGTTCACGCATACGTGTCCAGTAACACCTGCGTTCCTCAGTCTCTTACACCATCCAGTCTTTCAGCACGCCGTGATCGCGCAGCAGCTTTCCAACCACCGTCTTGTCAATCTTCCGGAGAATCGGCTTTTTGAGTGCTTCAAGCGGCATCGGCAGCTTCATTTCCAGCGGCGATCTGCCGTCCATCAGCTTGACCGTGCTGTCCAGAAGCTCGCGGATATCGTAGACACTTCCCCATACCTCTGGTACGCCGCGGTCTACACCGCACAAGCCATACACCGCTTCCATCGCGGTGCGGACGGAATACTCGGTCGTGAAAATAGTATCACGCGGGGTCTCCGCAAACTGTCCCAGAAATGCCGCATTGACACATCCATCCGGGATAACGTCCGGGCGGTCTCCGGCACGCCGCGGCATAAAGAATGCTGTAATATACGGCATCATCGTCGGCGTACAGTTCGCATGGTTCTCAGCCAGTTCCTCGATCTGATCCTCCGGGATTCCGAGATGGTACAGCCATTCTTCTGTGATCTCCTTGCCCGTGCAGGCGCGCATCGGCTTCTTCACATAATCGCCCGGTACATCCGTAAATAAACTGTATACCCAGACGCAGATCTCGTCCTTATCCTGCGCTTTGAACTGTCCCTGACGGTTGATCGTCCAGCTGAGCAGCCAGCTTGAATCACGGCAGCTCACGATACCGCCTGTTACGACGCGTCCACTTCTCGGATCCCTGCGGCAAATCTTGCGGATCTGGGAAATGATTGTCTCATCCGAAGTCGTGACCGTCGCAGACTCCCAGTTCGTCTTCTGGATATCCGAGCAGAATTTCTCCGGATGTCCAAATGCCGGATCCTGCGCAGCAATCTGACGCCACAGACTCCAGCAACCGCTGGTACGCACTTCCGCACCTTCTACCGGTGCCTGATTCTGGTCGCCGTAGATCGTTCCCTCAGTACAGCTTCCGTTCGTAATAAAGACAAAATCATCCTCAGTCAACGCGATTTCCTTCTTCTCGCCGCCCTTCACGTACTCGATCGCCTTCGCAACCTTTTTCTCACCCTGGATGTCAAACCGCACATTCGTAACCTCGGTGCCAAACTGGATCTGGACGCCTGCCGTCTCCAGATATTTCTGCATCGGCAGAATCAGCGACTCATACTGGTTGTAACGCGTAAATTTAAGTGCCGAGAAATCCGGAAGTCCGCCAATGTGGTGGATAAAACGCTGAAAATAGCGTTTCATCTCTAATGCACTGTGCCAATTTTCAAACGCAAACATTGTTCTCCAGTACAGCCAGAAATCCGAATCAAACACCTCATTATCAAACACATCCTCAATGGATTTGTCATACAGATCCTCATCCTTCGTGAAGAACAACTTCATGATCTCCATGCTGCCTTTCTGGCTCAAGCGGAATTTGCCGTCCGTGTGTGCATCCTCGCCTCGGTTGACCGTCGCACGACAGAGCGAGTAGTTCGGATCATGTTTATTCAGCCAGTAATATTCATCGAGAACTGATGCCCCCGGCACCTCCAGGGACGGGATGCTGCGGAACAGATCCCACAGGCACTCAAAATGATCCTCCATCTCGCGGCCGCCGCGCATCACATATCCACGGGTCGGATCCTGAATACCGTCACATGCACCACCTGCTACCTCCATCGCCTCCAGAATATGGATATTTTCTCCCGGCATCTGTGCGTCTCTCACAAGAAAACACGCCGCCGCCAGAGAAGCCAATCCACTTCCGACGATATAAGCCGATTTGCCCTCGATTCCCGCCGGTTTCTCCGGGCGCGCAAACGCCTCATAATTTCCCTTCGAATAATAAATTCCCTTGCTGTTTTTCTCCTGGCTGCCGCGTTCCGTATTCCGGTAATCCGAAGCCGACTTAACCACTTTTCCTGCCTTTTTCCGCTTCGACGCCGCTGCCGCCAGCCCCGCTCCAACTGCCAGTGCCGATACCGCACCCGCTTTCCATGCTTTCTTATTCATGTCCTGATCGCCCCTGCCTTTCTTCAACTTTCAAACCACTTCTTTTTTACATTACCCCGATATCTAGTTTTTAATACTATCTAATAGTAGTTTGATAGTAAAACTTTTTTGGAGAAAAGTCAAGGGCATCATCTTCTGGTACTTCCTGTTTGCCTTTGGTCATTCCATTTTCTTACTACCTTTTGTACTGACTTTTCATGAGCTTTGGCTTTATACTTCTTGGCTTTGAATTGATTGTAAAATGTGAATCCCAAGTATTTTATCTCTATTGGTCTTCCTATTTTACTTTTCTTGCGATTTACTTTTAGAAGTAGCTTAGATTCAATATATTTTGTAATTGAGTCCATCACTCTTTGGGCAGTTTTCTGACTTATTACTCCTATGTAATGAATTATAAAAAAGCTTTCATTTATTATTTTTTTGCCTTGCAAAAATAAAAAGCTCGATTAATAAAATAACCGGGAACAATAGCCCAACTCCCATACCTGCACGAATATTGTCTCCTGCACTTTGTGTAACACGTCCAACAATCCCCGGACCTATGCTTCCACCCAGGTCCCCCGCCATAGCAAGCAAAGCAAACATAGCCGTTCCACCTGCCGGAAATCTTTCTGATGAAATACTGATTGTGCCGGGCCACATAATCCCAACAGAAAAGCCACAGATAATACATCCAATCAAACCTGATATCGGATTCAACGATACAGAAACAAGCAGGTAGCATATCACACATAAAATTCCAGATCCGATCATAAATTTCATCAGATCCATTTTATCACCATATTTTCCGAAAATTATACGACTGATCCCCATTGTAACAGCAAACATGCAGGGACCGGCCAGGTCACCAACTGTCTTTGACAGCCCCAGAGCAGCTTCCGCATAAGCAGATGCCCATTGTGCCATAGCCAGTTCTGATGCACCGGAGCAAATCATCAAGCATATGGAAAGCCAGAAAAGAGGTTTTCGAAACAGTTCTTTTATTCCCATTCCTTCCCCCTCATCTACCAAATGCTCGATCGGACAGGTTGCAAAATTATAGATATTTATGGCCGGAACAAGCGCCCATAAGACAGCCAGCCATTTCCAGCTGTCCATGCCAAACACCGCAAAAAACAGTGTAGAGATCACAATCGTTCCCACTGCTCCCCAACAATAAAAAGAGTGAAGCAGACTCATCGTTGCCTCTTTGTTATCAAATGGACACGCCTCCACGATCGGGCTGCAAAGCACTTCAATCAGACCACTTCCGACTGCATATACAATCACACTCAGGATAATTCCAACAAGCGGTTCCGGCAAAAGCTCCGGCAAAAAAGCCAGACCAACCAATCCTGCTGCGGAACATACCTCAGAAGTAACAATACAGATGCGATACCCTATTTTGTCCACAAACTTTGCACAAAACAGGTCTACCAACAACTGTGTAAGGAAAAAGCAGGTAGAAATCAATGCGATTTTTCCAAGTGCAATTTGATAATCATTATGAAATTTCAAAAATAACAATGGGGCAAAATTAGCTGCAATAGCCTGTGTAATAAATCCCATATAACAGGCTATTTTTGTTTTCCGGTAATTTGGCATGGTCATCACTCCTCGTTTTTTATTGAATTATATAACATAATATCTTTATTTTCATTGATTTATTTCCGAAATTTATTGTATAATATCGTAAAGTATGTTTCAAAGAGTGGGGTTTCTATGAATATAAATACAACCTATACCAAAATCATTACAGGTGAAGATTTGATGGAGACAGCTCAGCACGGAAGCACTCTCTATCCTTTCCAGTTTTATTATGAAGATCTGTCCGTTTTTGATTTCAACTGTATCGAATGGCACTGGCATACTGAATTGGAGTTTATTTATATTGAATCCGGAACCGTTACTTTGTGGATTGGAGAAGACCAATTTCATTTAACCGAAGGAAATGGCATATTCATTAATACAAAGGTACTCCATCGCCTTTATTCTCCCTCAAAAGCCCTCATTCCCAATTTTGTATTTATGCCTTCTTTTATTGCCCCTTGCGACAGCCTGATTTATCAGAAATATATTCTGCCGATCATTTCTTCCTCATTGCCATTTCTCGTATTTCATAAAAAAGTATGCTGGCAAGCAAAGGTTTTATCTATCATACGGCAAATTATTTCTGCACAGGATTCCGTTTTATCCAAAGAACTCCTTACCAGTTCTCTCCTTCAGAATCTCTGGCTGGAAATATTTGAAAACACAGACATTTCATACCAGGAAGAACACAAGGATCATTCAACCGCTTCTCAAGCCCGGTTACAGCTCATGCTGCAATTTATCCATCTAAATTACTCACGGAGTATCTCATTGGATGATATTGCAGAACAGGCAATGGTCAGTAAAAGTACCGCTTTGAATCTGTTTCGGAAATATTTACATATAACGCCGGTTAACTATCTCATTAACTACCGTTTAAAACAGGCCGGTCAGTTGCTTTCAAAAACCGAGAAAAAAGTCAGTCTCATTTCTTCTGAGACAGGATTTCATAACGTTGACTATTTTTGCAGATTATTCAAAAAACGTTACCAATTAACCCCAACGGAATACCGGAAACAGAAAAGCCGCTGATTGGGACGGCGCTGCATTTCCGGCTGCCATCCGCGGGATTCTGGTCAATGCCTCCCACAACGCGGTGAGGAAGATAGGGTTTCAAGTGCGTGTTTGACCACTTTCTCTGTTTCATCCAGCGTCCAGTCGTGCATGGTCCCTGCCTTGCCGAAACTCATGCAGCCGACAAGCTTGGAGATTTGAATATCCGTATTTCCTAAAGTTGTATATTCCATTGCAAAACCTCCTTCAGAGCTATAGTCTAAAGACTCATCGAAAGGTTCTCCAGCCACAACATCTGGCATCCACATAATCTCCTCTGCACCAAAAATGTCGATTTCCATATTTATATTTGAGATTCTGATAAGCATTACAGCGGCTTTTGAAAAATCTGTATTGATTTTTCTGAGCGAGGTGTTATAATCGGTATATACCGAAAATAAAAGGAGGAACGCGTCCATGCCAAGACCGCCACGGTGCCGTCGGATTTGTGGCGCACCACAAATTGATACCTTCTGCCCCAATGGGTGCGAGAATACCAAGCCGATCCTGCTGACGCTGGACGAATACGAGGTCATTCGTCTGGTTGACTTGGAGCAGCAAACCCACGAACAGTGTGCCGCGCAAATGGACATTTCACGCTCTACTGTGCAGGAGATTTACGAAGTCGCACGGCGCAAGATCGCAGCGTGTCTTGTCCACGGGAAACCGCTGCACATCACCGGGGGAAACTACCGCATCTGCGGAGGACAGGAGGCAGCCCACTGCGGCCGTTGGTGCCGGATGCAGAGAGCCAACACAGAAAAATCCAACAAAAAATGCAAAGGAGATTCCATTATGAAAATTGCAGTTACCTATGAAAACGGTCAAATTTTTCAGCATTTCGGCCATACCGAACAGTTCAAGCTTTATGAAGCTGCAGACGGCAAAATCACTCATGCGGAAGTTGTTGATACCAACGGCAGCGGTCACGGCGCACTGGCAGGCTTCCTGATGCAGAACGGCGTGGACACTTTGATTTGCGGGGGCATCGGCGGCGGTGCCCAGGCAGCTCTGGCCGAAGCGGGCATCAAGCTCTACGGCGGTGTCAGTGGGGACGCTGACGCAGCAGTGAGCGCATTGCTCAGCGGAAATCTGGGCTACGATCCCAATGTTCACTGTGACCACCATGACCATGAGCACGGCGAGGCTGGTCACACCTGCGGTAATCACGGCTGCGGCAAGCATAGCTGCCATTGATATGGAACGCACACTGACACAACTTCCGTTCTGGTCATCCTTGACCGAACACGAAATGGACATGCTACGTCGAAGTACCTTTGTCCGTCATTATGAAAAGGGTGCGTTCGTTCACAGCAGCGACAATGAATGTCTCGGAATGCTGTTTATTCTTTCCGGCGAGATCCGCACCTATCTTCTCTCTGATGAGGGGCGGGAGGTAACGCTGTTCCGCCTGTATCCGGGCGAACTATGCGTGCTTTCCGCCTCCTGCGTGATCAGTCAGATCACCTTTGATACGCAAATGACTGCCGGAATGGGTACGGACGTTCTGATTATCCCTGCAAATGTCATTGCTGCGCTCAAGGAGAAAAATCTCTATGTCCGCTGTTTTCTCTATGAACTGGCAACGAAACGGTTTTCTGATGTGATGTGGGCGATGCAGCAGATTATGTTCAAGGGATTGGATCGGCGGCTGGCAGAATTTCTCCTTGCCGAAGCGGAGCGTACCGGCTCCGACACGATACGCATGACCCATGAGCAGATCGCTCAGCACATCAGCTCGGCGCGGGAAGCAGTGGCACGGATGCTCAAAAGCTTCTCGGAGGACGGACTGGTGGAGCTGAAGCGTGGTGCAATCATGCTGCGGGATAAGGACAGACTAAATCGTCTAAAATAAGAAGAAATGTGACTTCGTCACAGCAGAAAGTCATAGATTTGCTACAATAAAAGCAGAAAAACAGGAAGGAGTATTCACCATGAAAGAAACGAAATACGCAGGAACTCAAACCGAAAAAAACCTGATGGCTGCCTTTGCCGGTGAGTCCGAGGCACGCAACAAGTACACCTATTTTGCATCCAAGGCCAAGAAGGAAGGCTTCGAGCAGATCGCGGCGCTGTTCCTCAAAACCGCTGATAATGAGAAGGAACACGCCAAGCTGTGGTTCAAAGAACTGAACGGCATTGGCGACACCGCCGAAAACCTTCTCTCCGCCGCTGAGGGTGAGAACTACGAGTGGACGGATATGTATGACGGCTTTGCCAAAACTGCCGATGAGGAAGGCTTTCATGAGCTGGCGCAGCGCTTCCGTCTGGTTGCCGCTATTGAAAAGCACCATGAGGAGCGCTACCGTGCCCTGCTGCACAATGTGGAGATGGCGGAGGTCTTTGCAAAGAGTGAGGTCACGGTATGGGAGTGCCGCAACTGCGGCCACATTGTGATCGGTGAGAAAGCGCCGGAAGTCTGCCCTGCCTGCAATCATCCCCAGAGCTATTTTGAGATCCACGCGGAAAATTATTAAAGAAAGAAAGGGAGAATCATCATGGAGCAGAAGTTTTACATTTGCAAGCATTGCGGTAACATCATTGCCAAGGTCAAGGACACGGGCGTTCCCGTCATCTGCTGCGGCGAGCCGATGACCGAGATCATTCCCGGCACCACCGACGCCGCCGTGGAGAAGCATGTTCCTGTCTGGACGGTGGAAAACGGCGTCGTCCATGTCAAGGTCGGCTCCGTGGAGCATCCCATGCTGCCAGAGCACTATATCGAGTGGGTATCTCTCCAGACCAAGCAGGGCAATCAGCGCAAGGAGCTGCATCCCGGCGAAAAGCCGGAGATCTGCTTCGCCCTCTGCGAGGGCGATGAAGTCGAAGCGGTCTACGCCTATTGTAACCTCCATAGTCTGTGGAAAGCGTGATTCATCTTTCAAAAACCCGGTGCTTTTTGAGCACCGGATTTTTTTATCAATGTGACTTCGTCACAGAAAAATGCTTTGCCCTGCGGTATGATAAAGCCACAATCATGAAACAAGAAAGAGGTGGTGAACATGAAAATCAAGCTCAATCCCGATCCGGAGATTGTCAATACCATCAAAGAAGGACTCAAGCGCACCGGCGGATACTGTCCCTGCCGCAGGGAGCGCACAGAGGCAACCAAGTGTATGTGCCAGGAGTTTAAGGAGCAAATTGCAGATCCCGGCTTCGAGGGATTTTGCCACTGTATGCTCTATTACAAATCCTTGCAGGATTAAGGGAGGAACGCTATGCTGTCAAAGAAACTGACTGCCGTAGATAAGACGCGGTGCATCGCCTGCGGTGTGTGTGAAAATACCTGTCCACTGAGAGCTGTCAGGGTGCGCCGCGGCTGCTACGCCGCCGTAGAGGCGGAACGATGCGTAGGCTGCGGCAAGTGTGTATTCGTCCTACTTGTCACGCTGGCGAATGCGGCAGGCGCTTTGCTGATCTCTACCATCACCGCCGACATGATCAACATTGCCGTGGAGGGCAGACACATGGATTGCGATCCTCGGCGGTGGGATGCTTATGAAAGGCAGCCTGACCCCCGGCACGTTCCAGGCCTTTTTCCAGTACATGAACATGTCCAGCGAACCGATCACAGAGCTTTCCTATATGACAAACCCTCTGCAATCGGCGCTGGCCTCCATGGAGCGGGTATATGAGCTGCTGGATGAGCCGGAGATGGAAGCAGAGCCGGAAGCACCGAAGCGAATCGGCCATGCGCTGGGAGCGGTGGAGTTTTCCCACATTCGCTTTGGCCAATTATTGGTGAATCGACATTTTGTTTCCTTTATCCACTCATTTTTATGATGTTCCAAGCACTTGATTCAAGGCAGAAAGTCATGTCGCATCACTTAATACTACAGCCCCTTCTTTATTTCTTCAATTGTCATCTCATATACTTCTGTTACTTTTTCCATTGCTTCCGGTATCCCCGGCTGCTCTCCGGTTCTATCTCTCAAAAGTTCTGTCAACTCATGACTAACCTCATACAGACGGTCAAAAGAAAGATTCTGACACACCCCTTTCAGTGTGTGTGCACCGCGAAAAGCATCTTCATAATTTTTATTTTCCAATGCCTGTTTTAACTGTATATAACTCTGATCTTCAAGGAACTTTAATGCAAATCTCCGAATCAGTGCTTCGCTGTGAAGGCGTCCCAAGACAGCTTCATAGTTTCCTCCAATAGCTTCGTAACACTCTTGCATTGTCATATTTTAGTCCTCCTGTCAATTGTATTCCACTAATTCATGAACCTCTGCTAATCAATTATATACATACCTTAAAATCGTTTTTATAACTTCATCAATCACAATCGGCTTTGACAAATGTGCGTTCATTCCTGCATCCAGTGATGCCTGAACATCTTCTGCAAATGAATTAGCTGTCATTGCTATAATAGGAATGTTTTTTCCATCCGGTCTGTCATTCATTGCCCTGATTGCTTTTGCTGCTTCATAACCATTCATTTCAGGCATCATGATATCCATCAGGATTACATCAAATGTGCCTTCCGGATGATTTCTGAAAATCTCAACAGCATTCTTTCCATCCACAACTCTTTCTACATTCATCCCGAACTCTTCCAACTGCACGGCAGCAATCTCTGCATTCAGTTCATTATCCTCTGCAAGAAGGACATTCACACCTGTAAGATTCACCTTTTCAGAAATACCTGTGTCTGACTTATTACATTCCTTATCTGTAATTTCCAAAGGAATATCCACAGTAAATGTGGTTCCCTCATGCTTTTTACTCTGCACGGAAATGGTTCCACCCATCATATCTACATACTTCTTTACGATAGCCATCCCCAGTCCAACTCCATGGTACTGCGTTCTCACATCGGAATCTTCCTGCGCAAATTCCTCAAAAACTTCTTTTGTAAATTCCTCACTCATGCCAATACCAGTATCCGAAATGCGGTAACGCATATTTATATATCCATCCCCGCCCTTTTCCAGACACCGGGCTTCAAATGTAATCGTCCCTCCATCCGGAGTGTATTTTACGGCATTGCTCAGAATATTGACCAGCACATCACGCAGGCGTGCAGGATCCGCAAGTACATTTGGAATCTTTGCTTCTTCACGCTGAATCTTAAAGTTGATATCCCTGTTCGTAAGAAAGCCTTTTGTAATATCCAATGCAGAATCTGTAATGTTTTTCACATCCGCCGGTACCGGATTGTATTTCACTTTTCCACTTTCGATGCGGGTCAGATCTAATACATCATTGAGCAGCGACAGTAAATGCTCTGAGCTTTCGTCAATCTTTTCCAGACAATTTTTCACCTCGTCTGACGGATTGTTTTTCATTGCAATACCGGTAAATCCTATGATTGCATTCATCGGTGTCCTCATATCATGGGACATATGTGACAGAAATGCTGTTTTTGCCTTGGTTGCAGCCTGTGCATGCTCTGCCAATTCCGCCATTTCCTCAGCTTTCTCCTGAGCCGTCTTCTGAGCTTTTTTTCTTGCACTGAGACGCACCATTATCACAGCCATAGTAGTCAGTAGCCCTCCAAAAATAAGAAGAGCCAAAACAGTAACAACAGGATGCAGACGGATCCAGTCAACAAATGTCAGCTCTGTTGCTTTGTATGTGGTATACTGTGCTGCAAGATCTTCAACAAGATTTTGGGGCATGGCATACATTGCTTTCGTCAGAATACCAGCCAGCGCATGGTTCTCAGTTGATGAAATTACCATGCGGTAGGTGAATGTAGGCTGTTCCAGCAGAGTATATGTCATGGTGCCCGTAGTGTCACTGTTCACAAACGCCTGTGCCATGTAATAATAGACGAAGGCAGCATCTGCTTTACCCTCACGGACAGCTTCCATCATTTCCTGTCGGGTACTGCACATCAGTTTTTCTGCACCGGGTGCCATTGCATCTTCAATTGAATTTGATGCTGTCTGGTCAACAGTAGTAACAACATTAATTTTTCCATCAAAGTCACGCCGTGTCACCCTTGCCAGCTGCATCGTAATGAAAGGTGCAGTAATCCCCCATTTTTTCGTCTCAGCATAGTTATCTGTTTCCAGGCGCGCATCGATGCTCATATCTGTAGTTTCCTTATTTTTCTGATAAGCAATATACTCATCTCTGGTGGCAGGTGTAAGAAACTCATAGGAAATCCCGGCATAGTCTGCAATTTTCCGGAAGTAATCCGGGATAATACCCTTCATCTCACCATTTTCATTATAAGAATATGGATAACGGGTCGGATCACACAGAACATGAAGCGGGTTGTCCTTGGAATACTGTGAAATAATACTTTTTTCTTTCTCCGTATATTCCAGATTCTTAATTTCGATGCTTTCATAATTTTTATTATAAAGTGTCGTTTTCCAGTCACCCTCAACTGCATTCATCTGGTCGATTGCATAATTGATCTCATTCAGCAATTCTGTATTACCTTTTTTAACCATGACATAGAAATCGCTGCTGTCAAATTTATCCACGATACGCTCATTGTTTGTTTTTCTCATAGAAGTGGCAGCAATAGCATCAACATTTCCACTCTGAAGAGCTTCCTCCATCTCTGCTGTCGTATCAAAATAAAATGAATCATATGTAAATCCTTTATTGCCTGCAAAATCCGCAAACTCTTTATCTCGTGTGCTTCCGTTCAAAAGTGCCACACGCATACCGTTGTAAGTACTGTAATTGCCATCCACAATCGTGCTGTTGTCACTGCAGACGGTCAGAATCCCATTATTGGTTCCGATCGGACGTGAAAAATCAAACTTTTCTTCTCTTTCCGGTGTTTTGCGGGGAGATGTTACCATATCAATCTCGCCATCTTCAAGCATCTGCTGCATATCATCCCAGCTCTTATCATATCCGACATATTCGTAATCTACATCCCAATAACGGGCCATCAGCCGAAGAAAATCATAGCCATACCCACTGCGGTTGCCTTCTTCATCCATCACATGATAACCATCCATGGCAAAGAAACCAACTTTGACAGTTTCATGCTGCGAACTGTCCTCGGCTGCATATGCAGTCTGGGGAGAAAATATCATACACACGCATACAAAAGTCAGTAACACTGCCACATATTTCTTAGCTCTCGAAATCATATTAAATCTCCTGGTCAACCTCCTGGTTTAATAAAATTGCACTGTCGCATCAAATCCATTTGTCACTGTTCAGTGACCTGCGGTTCGGTACCCCCCCCCCACCAGATTTTATGCTTCTGATCGTCTTTTCCAGCACCTTCATCTCAACCGGTTTTGAAATATGTGCATTCATACCGGCTGCCAAAGAATTCTGAATGTCCTCCGAGAATGCATTGGCAGACATTGCAATGATTGGGATCTTCTTTGCCGCTTCATGGGAGCTTCTGCGGATTGCCTTCGTTGCATCATAACCATTCATAACAGGCATCTGCACATCCATCAGAATCATGTCATAATCACCTGGAGCAGACTGTTCAAATGCTTCCAAAATCTCTTCGCCATTTTCACAAATGGTACATTCCGCACCTTCAATTTTTAACAGTTCTATCAGGATCTCCGCGTTCAACTCATTATCCTCTGCACACAGGAATTTCATTCCCTGCAGAATATTTCCATCCTGCTCATCTGTTTCTTCTTGTGCCGCCAGAGCAACCGTTCTATCCTCTGCAATTTTCAGATCCAAGAGAACCTCAAAACAGCTTCCCTGTCCCAATTCACTCTCCACATCAATGGTACCTCCCATTGCCTCAACCAGATTCTTAGTAATCGCCATTCCAAGTCCGGTTCCCTGTATTTTATTTGTAAGGGAACTTTCCGCACGGGTAAACGCATCAAAAATTGTATCCTTGAAATCTGCCGACATTCCCATACCATTATCGCTAACTAAGAAACGGTACTTTGCATAGACAGATGACTTTGTCTCACATTCTTCTACAAAGAACTGAATTTCCCCACCTTCCTGGGTATACTTCACTGCATTGGAAAGCAGGTTGCTGAAAATCTGCATCAGGTGAACCTGATCCGCATTCACCCACTCATGCTGAATATTTTCTTTTATGATTGTAAGGGTCTGCTGCTTTTCATATATTTGAGTATGAAATATAGTGTCAAGTTCCTGTACAAGATCCAGAATAGAAAAGTCAGAATACTTGAAGACTGTTTTTCCTGCCTCAATCTTGCTCATATCCAGAACATCATTGATAATTCCTAACAGGTGCTGTGATGAAATGTCTATTTTTTCTGCATACTCTATAACTTTTGCTTTATTACCTGCATCATGTCTGATCAAAGATGTGATACCAATGATTGCATTCATAGGTGTACGAATATCATGTGACATATTAGACAGGAAATCCGTTTTCGCCTTATTTGCATTTTCAGCTGTCTGCAAAGCCTCTGTTGCAACGTTCTTTGCCTTTTTCAGTTTTTGATTGACTACTTCCATTTCCTTCATTGTTTGTAAATGAAGTTCATTATTTCTTTTTTCATATTCTGCTTTTTGATCTGCAAGACTAAGTCTGGAAATACTGTAGAATAATCCGGCAAAAAGTAAAAATATATAACCTGCCATGAGTATTGTTGTAAACAACACCGTTTTCTGGTAATCCCTCAGCACATTGTCAACAACTCCCCTTTCCACAATACATACCAAAATGGTGTTGTTGCTTTCTATCGGGCAATACCCCAGATAATAGGGGTTCTGTTTTCCCAAAAGTGCAACTCCGGATTCTCTGTTATCAAACTTCTTTTTGAACAAATCAGCCTCTTCTTCTGTAATAGCCTGTTCTCCTTTTAAATGTTTTAACAGAGAATAATTACGCAGGTATTTATCACCACTCTGGTTCGTATATGTAATATTTCCGTCATTATCCAGCATGAACAAATATGCTTTCCCGTCATAACCTTTCAGTTTTAACATGGAATCCAGTTTCAAATGATCAAACACAGCTCCAATTGCCGTATAAGTTTCCCCATTGATGGTATATTCCTGACATGGAATCGCAACCAGATAACCGTCTTTTTTCTTCTGAGCATAATCAAGACGCACCAGTTTTCCAATATTGTATCCGTTCTTTAAATCCAGCAGAAGTTTACTTGGCATATCAATCCGCATTTTTGTTCCACCTGCTGATATTGCCTGACCATTTTCCTGAAGGAATATAAGTGTACTTTTCAATTCTTTTTCCCATGCTTCAAAGAAACTTTTGTTCACATCCGTTTCAAGAGACAGCTCCCTCTCATGAAGTAAAAATTCCTCAACCAACTGCAGCTGGCTGTAGTACCCACTCACTTGAAGATCATAGGTCTGCTGCATCTGTTCAACAACAGCTCCCATACTGCTTTTTCCATTTTCACTGATATACTTGCTAGACTTACTTATAAGATACTTTATACAAACTACGCTTAAAAGAATAATAAGTAGTATAAGCAACAGCCTTGTTATTTTTTTTCTTTTATTTACCGTTTGTTCTATCTCCACTTTTACTGTTCAACCTCTATATAATCTTCCGGTGCTGACGGCTGCTGTCCTTTTGACATTGCTTCGATCCATGCACTTGATAATGTTGTATCTTTAAGCTGATCAATCTCACATTTCGGATTTATTTTTTTCAAAACAGACATTGTGGTGTCTGTAAGAAGAATCGAGTATTCCTTTTCTTTGTCTATTTTCTTATCATTAACTGTCAAATCCTTTAATGAAAATCCACTTTCCTCTTGATTGACGATCATTTTCATACCGGATGCAATTGGTAATTCGTATTTATTGGTTACATAAAAATTCTCATCCGCATCGGTGAAATAATTTTCCACGAGTTCACAAACCTGTTTACCACTAATTTTTGTAAAATATAATGCTGTATCTGAACTCTTTGTTGTCATCATGCCAACCCGGCTATTGGTGCATTCTCCTTTATATATAGAAGAAGTGAAATAATAATATGGTGCCAGAGCCAACTGTGCATCATTTTCTTCTCTGATCGTAGTTAAAATGGAAGATGCTGCATCACGGCCATTTCTATCGTTCAGTGAAATGGAATATTCATTTTCAAAATTCACCGTTGCTTTTTCTTCTGGAGCTTTACGATTCATTACACTGCGCAAAGTATCATAAGCCTGCGTTTCATCCATTTCCCCTGACAGTAATCCGTGAACAGCCTCAAGACTTGCATCAAATGATTTTTGAGCGGAATATCGGATATAAACAGCATTATTTTTAATTTCCTCTTCCAGTCCAGGTACATCCTGCATCATGGTTGGAACGTCTGTATTCAATGAAATAACACCGCTTCCATCCGCAATCAGCTTTTGCCCCTCTTCTGAAATCATACAATCCAGCACATCCAGTGCAGTATCCAGTTTCTCCCGGTCTTTTTCCAGGTTTTTGTTAAATGCAATGTTTAATGACGGAGTCATGTACACATAGGATTCATCCGATGTCTGTGAAAAGTAAGGAATACGGAGCAGCTCCGCATCCATCTGTTTCTGCAGCTGCTGCATAACCGTCGGATGTCCATGAAACATTGCTGATTTTCCCTCGACAAACATCTGGGTTCCTGTATTGATGTCAATATTGATATCTTCTTTGCCAAAATGCGAGTCCTTAAGAAACTGACTGGTTTCTGAAAAAATACGTTTCCATAATATATCATCAAACTTCACTTCATCCGCTGCAGTCTCTGCACCGTTTCGCCATTCAATACCATCCAGGCTTGTAAACTCACCGATTGCCGCCGCCTGGATGATTTCATTATTAGACCAGTCTTCCCCAAGATCCATGGAATACGGTTTTATGCCATTATCATAAAACTGCTGACAGGCCTGTACATATTCCTCATAATTTTCTGGAATCTTTACGCCATACTGATCAAACAGTGTTTTGTTGGCAATGATCGTCTGAGGAATACCACAGATTGGCAGCCACTGGATTTCATCCTCCGCATTCTTATAATATTGCACCGCATAGGAATAATACTTAGAAACAACATCATAAGAAGCAAAATCCATAAGATAAGGCTGTAAGTCCTGTGCATCTGTTCTGGAAAATCGACGTACTGTTATGATATCCGGTAATTCATCATGTTCTTTAAAATAACTGTATAAATCGGTATCATTGTTCCCAATAATAAATTCAATATCCTGATCAGGAAACTGTTCATGGATATAGGGTGCAATATTTTTCATCAAACGATTTTCCCACAGATAAACGGTAAGATGATCATCATTTTTAGATACTTCTTTCTTTGACTGTCCACATCCAGACAAGACAGCAGTTGCTACAAGTACACCTGACACCACTGCTATCAGACAATGTTTTGCCTTTTTCATACTTTACCTCTTTCTTTCCTGATAAAGTCATTATAGTTACGCCTATGAAATAACACCACAAAAAAGCACTGTCAGACAGACAGTGCACCTCATTTTATGCAACTGGCTGCCATTTTACAGGCCCTGTAGCTTTGCGTCCCAGACTTTCATCTGGTTTGCCGATTTCCTTATTATAGCTTTTAAACTTATGCAAAAAACTGGTTTTATTATACTATAGCGCTCTACTGTACACAAGAAAAACATTACCGTTTTAACACCTGAAAACAAAAAAAAAACAGCCGATATATATACTCGAACTGTTCTTCTACTTCCGAAGTCCACGAAGCATTGACATTACTGTTTCCTGCTCATTTGCATTCAGATTGTTCCATATCCCTAGAACTTCTTTCTGTTTTTCTGTCAGATTCTCTGAATTACCTTCCTGAAAAAACTGCGATAATGTCACGCCCAAAGCTGCACATATTTTTTCAAGTGTGATCAGCGACGGCAGGTTTTCCTGCGCCATGATCCTTCCCAGTGACGACTGGGAAATTCCCGACAGCTGCGATAATCTGTATTTACTGATATCACGCTTTTCACATAAAGATGTTATTTTATCCGCAATATACTTCTCTATCTGCAAGTAACTATACCTCATTTCCGCTATTACATGTTCTTATTGTACCTGTAATAATGAAAAAATATTAGTAATCAACTTTGCAAGTATTTATCCCCATCATGGGAAGTATACGGATAAAAAAATATAAAGATACTTTCGTTTCCGAAAAAGTCATTTTCGCTTATATCGTTTTTATAATAACACAGACAGTTATGTTTGTCACATAAAAGTTTGAAACCCCAAACAAAAAAAATAAGCCTTCTCATACCGCGGAGCCGCATATCCGCGGATAAATCCCCATCCCAGAGGGATCACCCTTCTGATGAATATAAAGGCTATTCGCAGATGGCTACACAATCTGACATGGATGCCTTTTAACAGAAAGTTCACAGCTCATATAATGACACTATATTGACGTGACACGACTATGTGAGTATACTGTAAACCATGTGGAGGTTGTGCGTATGTCAGCAACAAATCTGAACATCCGAACGGATAAGGAAACAATTAAAGGATAAATCTGAAAAGCGAATCAGCTGATGGAAAAATGCACGCTCTGCAGATGCGGTATTTACATCAGCCCCTTCCACATATTTCTATGAAATAAAAAGTGGAGTCAAATTGAATGAAAACACAAGCAGACAAGAAGTCAGTCAAAGACATTCAGGAGTTAAAGCAGCGATTTACTAAGTTTTCCATAGGTTTATTTGCAATTTTGACGCTTTCAATCACATTATTGGCATCAGCATATACATATATTCTGCAAAAATCGTATACAGATATCGCCCTTGAAACGGAACTCAAACGTGATATGGAAAATGCAGATGCAATCCATAAATTGGCAAATAAAAAAATCGGAAGAGAAGAATTTGCCACGCTCCGCCATCAATCTGATGAAAATACAGAAATGTATCACAAGGTTTCCTCGTTTCTAAATGAAATTCGAACGCTGAATTCAACCAGATATTTATACACCGCCACCCGAAATGAAGAAAACAGGCTGATCTATGTGGTGGACGGTCTGGATCCCAACGCAGGAGATGTCAGACATCCGGGAGACTATATTGAGGATGAAATGATTCCGTATATTAACAAGGCTCTTTCAGGAGAAACGGTGTATTCGCAGAACATTGTTGATACGACATGGGGTCCTATTTTCACAGCCTGTTATCCTATAACAGGCGATTCGGATGAAATAGTTGGTGCTTTATGCATTGAAATGGATATGCAGTCTGTGAATGGGCTTGTAGAGCGAACAAGAAGAGCATCCGTTTATGTTGGAGCTATGGCAGGATGTGTGCTGTTTTTGCTTTGTGCTGTCTGCTTTATCGGCTACAAAAGAAAAAGAGAAGATGAAATTGAACAGACGATTTTGTTGCGCGAGGCTGCGGAAAAAGCAGAGACCGCAAACAGAGCAAAATCATCCTTCTTACTTAACATGTCACATGATATTCGATCACCTATGAATGCTATTATCGGATTTACGGACATTGCACTGAACCAGACAAATGTATCTGAAATTCACGATAGTCTGCAAAAGGTAAAAATAAGTTCAGAGCATCTGCTGTTTTTATTGAATAATGTACTGGATCTTAGCCGTATCGAGAACGGAAAGGTAAGCTTCTCACCTGAGCCGGAGAATTTGCCTGTCCTAATAGATAATGTGATTGCTATCGTGGATGGACTCCTACTGAATCGTGATTTAACATTTGAGATACATCGCAACATCCCCAAAGAACTTTATGTTCTGACGGATGCAACAAAAATTCGTGAGATATTGACGAATCTTCTGAGCAATTCGGTCAAGTTTATAAAAGATGGCGGAACGATTACTTTTGAAATTAGTATCAAACCGGGCATAGACGAACGGCATATTGTAAGCAGTTATGCGGTAAAAGACAATGGCATTGGTATGAGTGAAGAATTTCAGAAAAGGCTGTTTGAACCCTTTTCACAGGAGGATAACGGCGCACGAACACATTATGCCGGAACGGGGCTTGGAATGGCAATTTCCAAGCAATATGTAGAACTGATGGGCGGTACAATTACGGTTCACAGCAAGAAAGGGTGTGGTTCGTCTTTTACAGTAGAAATTCCTATGGAACTTGCAGACCCAAAACAGATACCTGAGCTGAATCTGATACAGGATGTCAGCCTTAATGGAGTAAAGGTTCTTCTCGCAGAAGATAATGAGCTGAATGCGGAATTGGCAATCACGCTGCTCGAAGAAGCAGGTATGCATGTAACTCGTGCAGTAGACGGACAGGACGCAGTTGCTTGTTTTGCCAACAATCCAGCAGACACATATGATGTGATTCTAATGGATGTCCTGATGCCTAAAATGAATGGGCATCAGGCGGCAAGGGCAATTCGTGCAATGAGCAAGGAGCGCCCAGACGCTGCGAAAATTCCAATCATCGCACAATCTGCAAATGCTTTCAAGGAAGATGTACAGGCATCCTTGGATTCTGGAATGAACGGACACATTTCAAAGCCATTCAATATAGATGCAGTGACCACTGCAATAAAACAAAATATAAAGAGATAGAAGATTGAGCAACAATCCGCTAACTATCAGAGCATCGTTCAAGGTTTATTTGGACGGTGCTTTTTCTATACCCATTTTGCAGAGAGGTGGTGCGCTATTTCATAAAGCAGCAGCCCGCACACCTGGAAGCTTTCGACGAAGCCCTGGTAAAGCGCTGGCTTGAGCGGATCATTGTCTGGGAGGACCACTTCACTGTGGAGCTTAAGTCCGGACTGAAAATTGATATTGGAGAGTAATCCCGTAAATGCACGAAACCCTCTCGACCATGATGGCCGGGAGGGCATTTTCTATATCCACAAACTAAAACTTCATTCCATTTGAATACTAATAATGCCGTATATTTGTCTCTAAAGGGCAAATATGCAGCATTTCTTTATTCTTTATGTGCGTGATCGTACATCTTTTGAATATCCTCCGGCAACTTATCCGGTATCATACTATGTACCCGATCTTCGTTGCCATCCTGCATGGCTTGTTCATAATACCAGCGCTTGAATTTAATCATATCCAACACACGACTTAAATGTTCAATTTCAGCTTCCACTGTTTTCTTTTGCTTCTCAAACAGTTCTTTTCGTTGAGGATAAGTAGCTGCTCCCTCCACACACCAGTCCATAAACTGTTTAATATCCTTGATTTCCAGACCGGAGCGTTTCAGGCACTCAATTACACGTAATGTTTCAATCTCTTTCTCACTGAATTTACGGATGCCGGAAATTCTTTCCATTCCCGGAAAAAGCCCCTGCTTGTCATAATAGCGCAAAGTTGAAATCGGAAGTCCAAACATTTCCGAAACCTGTCCAATCGTATACATGTATGCCTCCACAAAAAGTTAACAAATTTATTTTACAAACCCATTGACCTAAAGTTAGGTTTAGGTTTTATCATTAGTATATCAGTTATACAGAAAGATTGCAATGGCTAACATGGATTATGAAAAAAGTTATATCGTTGTTACTCATACTTTTCATGTGTTTTGCGTTATCTGCCTGCAATAGCAGTCAGAATGCCGAAACAACAGAAACTACCGGGTATACCGTTTCAGAAGAAAGTAATGCCGCAGAAGAAGAAAGTAGCAGCACACAACAAGATGAGAATGGAGATACAGAAACTATGAAAGTTCTAGTAGCATACTTTTCCCGCACTGGTGAAAATTATGGTGTCGGGCATATTGAAAAAGGAAACACTCACATAATAGCAGATATGATTGCAGAACAGGTCGATGCTGACCTATTCGAAATCAGCACCGTTGTGCCATATCCCGATGAATACGAAGCTTGTACAGAAACCGAAAAGCAGGAGCAGGAAGAAGATGCCCGTCCTGAACTGTCAGCTACCGTGGAAAACATGGAAGATTATGATGTTGTCTTTCTCGGTTACCCGATTTGGTGGAGCGACATGCCGATGGCAGTCTACACATTCCTTGAGAGTTATGATTTTTCGGGAAAGACAATCATTCCGTTCTGTACCCACGAAGGAAGCGGCCTATCTTCCACCGACAGCAGCATTGCTGAAATCTGCACAGGTGCAGATGTTTTGGATGGATTAGAAATAAGAGGTTCTGTGGCACAAAATTCGCAGGATGAAGCATTAACAGCAGTTACAGACTGGCTTGATAAAATTGAAATTTTAGACGAGAATTAAGGAGATATTACCATCATGGAAAAATTAATCTTAACACAAGAATGGGACAAGGTGTTCCCGAAAAACGACAAAGTGGATCACAAAAAAGTGACTTTCCATAACCGCTACGGCATCACACTGGCGGCGGATATGTTCACGCCAAAGAGTGTGGTGGGCAAGCTTCCCGCTATTGCCGTCAGCGGTCCGTTCGGTGCGGTCAAGGAGCAATCCTCCGGTCTGTATGCGCTGAAAATGGCAGAGCTTGGTTTTCTAACGATTGCTTTCGATCCGTCCTTTACAGGCGAAAGCGGTGGTAGTCCTCGTTATGTGGCTTCTCCGGACATCAATACGGAAGATTTCTGTGCGGCTGTGGATTTTTTGTCCGTACAGGAGAATGTTGACACAGACAGAATTGGTATCATCGGTATCTGCGGCTGGGGCGGTATGGCAATCAACGCTGCTGCCATCGACACCCGCATCAAGGCGACTGCGACTATGACCATGTACGACATGACCCGTGTGACTGCCAACGGTTATTTTGACAATGAAAACACACCCGAGGCTCGTTTCGTCAAAAAACTGGCAATGAATAGCCAGCGTACTGAGGATTATAAAAATGGCAGTTATGCCCTTGCAGGCGGTGTCATCGATCCTTTGCCGGACAATGCCCCACAGTTTGTAAAAGATTATTATGCTTACTATAAAACCGAGCGTGGTTATCATCCTCGTTCTCTTAATTCCAACAACGGATGGAATGTGACCTCTCCGCTGTCCTTTATGAATATGCCAATTTTGCAGTATGCCGCTGAAATTCGGTCTGCGGTTCTACTGGTACATGGAGAAAAAGCGCATTCCCGTTACTTCAGTGAGGGAGCTTATGAAAAAATGACCGGAGATAATAAAGAGCTGCTTATCATTCCGGGAGCGAGCCATGTTGATCTTTATGACAATTTAGATATCATTCCTTTTGAAAAGCTGAACAGCTTTTTTAATATGCATCTTAAATAAGAACAGCAAAATCATTGTATAGGATAAGGAGAAAAGGAACATGGAATACGCTCTAACTGCTCGTCGAAATACTTCTCTGTCAGATACGTTCCTCGTTTCAGCCGTTCATCATCCATCACCCAGCCTTTTATGGTGTAGTCCTTGGCGATCTGGTTTACCCATTTACAAAACTGTACGGCACGCTCGGAATTGACCTTGAAGCCTACGGCAATGATCATTTGAAGGTTATAGTGTTTGGTATCGCGTGTGACCTGAATGTCCAGACGGATATGGAGTCTAAAAAACTTCACGCAACTGACCACCACACCATTGTTTCTGCTTCGCTGCGTACAGCTCGGCATCTCCATCCGGGATCTTGACTTACTCACAATCGGAATGGTGAACGACATGTACGCGGAAAACAGCAATGATGAGTACAAAGCCTATTCGCAGATTGCTACGCAGAAGGACTTCGATGCATTTTAACAGAAAATTCGCAGCTTGTATAATGACATTGTGTTGACATCACCCGAATTTCTGCATATACTATACTTGAATGGAGGTGTTCTGTATGGCAACAACTAATTTAAATATTCGTACAGACAAGGCAATCAAGGATCAGGCGGAGGAAATCTTCAATGAGCTTGGTCTGAATATGACAACTGCTGTAAATATATTCCTGAGAACCGCTATCCGTGAGCATGGTATTCCTTTTGAATTAAAACTGGAAGTACCGAATGCTACCACAGCCGCTGCCATTGAGGAAGGCAGAAAAATGATGAAGGATCCTTCTACTCCGCGTTATTCCAGTATGGATGCGCTTAAGGCAGCTCTCGATGTATGAAATACGACATTCAGTTTACAAATCAATTTAAAAAGGATTTGAAGCTTGCCAAAAAGCAAAATAAAAATCTTGATAAGCTGTTTGAGGTAATCGATATTCTGGCGAATGGCGGTATGCTGGAAGCAAAATACAGAGATCATGATCTTACAGGCAACTATAAAGGCACGCGTGAATGTCACATCGAACCAGACCGGCTGCTTATTTATGAGATTCGTGGAGAAGTTCTTCTTTTGATGCTTTATCGCCTTGGTTCACATTCTGAGCTGTTTAAGAAATAATCCCAAAATCGGAAGTTGTAGGAGGAAATTTTTAATGAATATAACAGTTTATCTTGGGGCAAATGAAGGAAATGACCCATGCTTACGAAAAGCAGTTGAGAAATTGGGGGCATGGATTGGAAACAGTGGAAATGCACTTGTTTACGGTGGTTCTAAAGGTGGTTTAATGGGAGCATTGGCAGACAGTGTATTGAAGGCAGGCGGTGATGTTACGGGTGTTGAGCCGAATTTTTTTATTGAAAATGAGTTTCAACATGATGGACTGACAAAACTGATTGTGACTAAGGATATGTCTGAGAGAAAAAACAAAATGATTGAGTTAGGAGAAGCCTTTATTGCCTTCCCGGGCGGCACGGGAACATTGGAGGAAATTGCAGAGGTAATGTCGAAGGTGTCTTTGAAACATCTGGAGGCACCCTGCATTCTCTACAACCTGAACGGTTACTACGATGATTTGAAAGCACTTCTAAATCATATGATTGAAAAAGGATTATCTTCTAACGAGCGACAGGAGGGAATCTTTTTTGTTGAAAATCTGGATGATATAAAGCGAATCTTGAGACGGGCATAACTTATGTTTGCACAGTAAAATGGAGTTGCATTAGCGAAAGACAGAGCACGATCAATTCCAATTTGACGGAGTAATGGATATGAAAATCCGAGAAGTGAACGAAAATAAAAAGCAATTTATATCATTATTGTTATTAGCTGATGAACAGGAGAGCATGGTTGAGCGCTATCTTGAAAAAGGTACTATGTATGTGCTTGAAGACAATGATGAAAAAGCAGAATGTGTTGTTACCGATGAAGGTAATGGAATACTTGAAATCAAGAATATCGCAGTCGATCCGGAAAATCAGGGAAAGGGCTATGGCAAAGCACTAATTGATTTTCTTGCCAGTAAATATGCAGATGAATATTCTGTTTTGCAAGTTGGAACAGGTGACAGTCCATTGACGATACCATTTTATGAAAAATGTGGGTTTGTTCGTTCTCACAAGATTCCCCATTTCTTTACTGACAATTATGACCACCCAATTTATGAGGGCGGTGTACAGTTGATAGATATGATATATTTGCAAAGATGTTTATAACTTCCAGTATGTAGAATTAAGAAAATCGGTATTTTTGAGGAGATAGATATAAAATGACCTTCCAATTAGTTTGTATAGAACCAAAAGAATTAACGCAATACAAGTCGGATATGCAGGAAGCATTTCAAAAAGGTTTTGAAGATGCTTTCGGGAAAACAGATGCTGTTATTCTACCTGAAAAGGACATTGACCAGTCGCTGAATGCGGAGGGTTCTGTTGTCTATAAAGCCGTTGTCGATGGAGAAATGGTGGGTGGTGCTGTTGTTGTTATCAATGAGAGTACACAGCATAACCATCTTGACCTGCTTTTTGTAAAGAACGGAGTTCAGAGCAATGGTATCGGTAAGAAGATATGGTTTGAATTGGAACGAATATATCCGAACACGAAAGTATGGGAAACCTGTACGCCGTACTTTGATAAGCGCAACATTCATTTTTATGTGAATGTCTGCGGCTTTCATATTACGGAGTTTTTTAATGAAAAACATCCTATGCCGGATACACCGGACGATTTTGTCGGTGATGGAAACGAGGGAATGTTTGCGTTTAAAAAGCAAATGCGTCTATGAAATTCCAGTTTGTAATAGGCTTAGTAAAGCCCATGATATAATTGTCCTAGAGCGTCTTTGAAAAACATTTTGAGTTGTTCATTTTAACCAAATTAATATTGAGACGATGCATACAAAACCCAGAAAAGTGGAAGCAAGTTTATCATAACGTGTCGCTATGTTGTGGTCAAGCTATTCGGCGAAACACTTTTAATTTGAGAAAGTAGTTTTCTACTAAATCTCTCTCTTTATAAAGCCAAACTGGAAGTTATCATCTACTACATATAGGTAAAAAACAAATTAAACAAAATAAAGCATAGAATAACAGCAGTCCAAATCCACAGACGAGTTTTCTTTTGCAAAGTTAAGTTCAAGATACTTATTCCAGCCAAAATAACAAAACTACCAATAATAGCAGGATAATGTGTTCCACTTGAACCATTTGACCAAGGAGATATACCTAAGGCGATAAAAATTTTATCTCCAATGCAATACTTCGTGCTATTCCATGTGCCACCCAATATAAGACCCAAAACAATCAATAGGACAGCAATAATCCTATTTGTCAACTTCTTACTTTTGCTCATATTATCACCTCATCAAATTCCGATTGAGATTTCACCTGTTTTAAGAGATTTAATAACTGTTATATTTTGTTATTAAATTCTTCGCAAACCCTTGAAAACACTGGATTTGTCGCAGGTGAGCTTTCCCTTATTGTTTCCCTTGTGTTATATATTCCCATATAAGTTTACGAACTCTGATAAGGGAAAATACAAGGGCACAGAATCTTTTGACGTATACTCGCAAACCAAGCTGTCACTCATTGTCCGAGTGACAGCCTGGTTACTTGCTATCCCTGATACCTTATTCTTTCTACCAGCGTTTCCTTTTTCAGATTACTGCTTAAAACGCAGGAAAGTACAATCTGCAAAAGACCGACCAGCAAAATCATAGCAAGAATTGGTGTAATTGGAACATGATAGACATTCATTCCAAATATTCCATTATGCTTTGCATAGGCAAAGAGCGCATAGCCAAGTGGCAGACCAATGATCAAAGCTACGCATATGGTACCAACCGTAAAAATCAGTCCCTGTAACTGCAGGCATAAATTTAATTGTTTATTTGTCATACCCACAGCCTGTAATATACCATATTCCTGCTTTTTTGTCGTAATATTCATGATCATGGTATTCGCCATATTCATAAACCCGATGAGTCCTACAATAGCCATAAACAGATAACAGCCAAGCTTCATCATGCGAGCTGAGAATTCGGCAGATTGTAACTGTGCATGATAGGTATCCATTTTTATATGCGAAGTATTAGAAATCAAAGTATTCAGACTTTGTTCTACAGATGCCACATCTTTTTTATCACAGTCCACCCACAGATAGCCATAGGCTGTTCCTCTCGGATTCATGGAACGATATACACCTTCCGGAATGACAAGATAAGTGTCCGCGCTTACAAAAGATCCTGCAATCTTTCCCTGATAGGTATAGGTTTCACTTCCATTCTCAAAGTCAAATGCAATGGATTCACCCGGAGCATATCCATCTTGTTCCATCCACGTTGACCAGCCAAAGAAAATATCACCATTCTTTACCGCCTGATCATAGTCCATAGAGCCAATATCCCCGTCCTGGCGCATAAAATCAAAATCATTTTTACTCACAACAGCAGCCGGAAATCTTGTTCCGTTCAGATTTACAGAGACTATCTCTCTCGTCATGACATCTGTCACTCCCGGAATGCTTTTGATTTCTTCAATCAGCGAATCATTCAATGGATTATCCGTCAGAATCGTATCCAGATTATTCTCCGGATATCTTTCATCATACTCAGCAGAATAGTCAAGCTGTAGTTCAAATTGTCCATGATTAACGGAAAGACATGCTTCATGCTCCGTGTCAATATTTCCCACATAATTAGAGATAATCACAAACAATACGCAAGAAAAACCCATTGTGAGGATAGTACCAATAGTTCTTTTGGGATTACCCGTTACATTTGCCATTGCCATAGAAAACACGGTGACATTTTTTCTGCCATTTCGTTTTCCTTTTTTTTGTGTTTCTGCATTTTCTAAATACCGTGTTGCTTCGATAGGTGAAATCCGTGAAACAATTTTCATTGGTTTACGCAGTGCCAAAGCAACGGTAAGAAATGATACGAAAATACAGAGAAACATAACAGGCAGGGAAAACAGAGGCACCTGCTGATTTTGAACTCCCATAGAGCCAGTTCCGGTTGATACAAGGTTCCCCTGTTCTACCAGCCAGTTAAAACCGCATTTTGCAATCAGAAAGCCAAACAGCAACCCCAGCGGTATCGAAGGAACCGACAGAAGAATGCCCTCACGAAAGATCAACTGCTTCATCTGCTTTCTGGTTGCACCCAGCGCCTTGATTTTTCCGTACTCCTGAACCTTCTGGGCGATCCCGACCTGGAAGATATTATAAATGACCACAACGGAAAACAGCACGATTCCAAGGATCAGAGTTCCACAAACCACAATCATTTCATAACTCGGCTGCAAGACCCATTGCAAATAGAGATCATTGACTATAACGTTTTTTTCTTCGATCCCACAGGCTGCTGCAATCTGCTTTATAACCGAATCAATATTATTCATAGATACATTTGCAGAATCATTTAAAGTAAAATAAATATTATACTGTCTGTCATTCTCTGCGACGTGCTCATCATAAAACTCCTGTGACCCGAAAGCAACATAAGATGACTCGATGGTATACTCATCCCGATCATATAGGATTCCACTGACAACAAATTCTTCCGGCTTATATTCTGACTGCATCCCTGCGCGGTAATCCAATGTCACCGGATCCCCGACTTTTACATCACCATACCCCATTGCACGGAAAAATGCTCTTCCTGCGGCAATTTCCTGCATTTTTTCCGGATACTTTCCTTCCTTTAACTCATATTCTTTATTATAGGGAAGCATTTTTTTTACAGTCTCATCCATGCAGACAAACCCGCCTTTTTCATTGCCTTTTATGATACCTTCGGTGCACATAGTGCCTGTAGCATCTATTTCCGCACGGCGGTTTACTTCTTTTAACTGCGATCCGTCTGCGGAAACAAACAGACCATAATTGCTTCCGTATGAGCTTGCCGCCTGACTTTTCTGTAAATGAATTACCCCATTTCCCACAGTACTGATGATAACAAGCAGCATCGTGGTCAGACAGATTGCCATCATGATCAGTATACTTCTTGTCCTGTTCCTTTTGTCATTGCTATATGCAATCCTGCTTATTGTCTTCATCTGAAATCCACCACCTGTCCGTCCTCAATCACCAGAATACGGTCAGCGACCTGTGCAATTTCGTCATCATGGGTAATCATTACAATTGTCTGTCCATATTTTTTTGCTGTCATCTTAAGCAGAGCGATTACCTCATCACTGGTCTTAGAATCAAGATTTCCTGTCGGCTCATCTGCAAATATAATTTCCGGACGATTCACCAGTGCTCTTGCAATTGCTACTCTCTGCTGCTGTCCTCCGGATAACTGATTTGGCAGATTATAAATCCGGTTTTCAATCCCCAGAGTTGCAATAATATCATTTACATACGCTTCATCCACTTTTCTTCCATCCAGCCCCAGTGGCAGTACAATATTTTCCCAGACATTAACAGATGAAACCAGATTAAATGCCTGAAAAACAAATCCGATTTTTCTTCTGCGGAAAACAGCAAGGGCATCTTCCTTCATCCTGTATAAATCTTTCCCTGCTAAAGTAACACTGCCTTTTGTCGGGGTGTCTAGCCCTCCAAGCATATGAAGTAATGTACTTTTACCGGAACCTGACTTTCCAACAATTGCGACAAATTCTCCCTGCTCAATCTGAATGTCCACCTGATTGACCGCTTTGACCTGATTCTCACCTGCGCCATAAAACTTACAAAGCTGTTTGGTTTCTAATATCACACTCATGTGTTGCCTCCTTTTCATCCTACATCCAAATTGTATCAGGGCAATCTTTCATTTCACTTTCAAAAAACGAGCAGACGTCTTACAGAATTGTAAGATTTCTGCTCACTTAAAATTTAACCAACATGTGGTAATTGAATCACAAACGTGCTTCCTTTTTTCTTTTTTCCGGAGGTTACCGTAATCGTACCTGCGTGTTTTTCGATAATTTCTCTCGATAGAAAAAGTCCGATTCCTGTACCACTCTTTTCCATGACCTCCTTGGAACTTCCTCTGTAAAATCGTTGAAAAATTTTGTGATACTCATTCTGCGGAATACCAATTCCCTGATCCTCAATTTCCATTCTTACAAGATCGTTTCTTTTTTGTAACCGGATAAATATTTTTGAACCACACGGACTGTACTTGACCGCATTATCCAGAACGTTGATCACAGCTTCACCAAGCCACCTTTTATCCTGCATAATCGTGCATGTTTCCAGCTCTTTTTCATAGTCAAAAACGAATTCAATTTCTTTCTCATCCGCTTTAGGATAAGTGCGGTTCACAGCAGATATGACAGTATCCATAAGCGGAAGTTTTTTCTTATTAATCTGAATCAGTCCAGTTTCCATCTTGGATATTTCAAGAAGCGACTGCAATAATGTCTCCAGTCCATCCAGAGCACTCCGACAACGGATACGAAACTCCTCCTGTTCTGTGGCACTTAAATCATTCTGCATCAGCACACTAAAACATGTATCCAAAGCTGCAACCGGTGTCTTTAACTGGTGAGAAATATCAGAAACCATTTCTTTCGTGTTCTCCTTTTCTGCCCTTGCTTCTTCCTTTATCAACTGAATATGATGTCCGATTGCTTCAAGCTGGTCATTCAATTTTTCCATTTCTGCATGATTTTCCGTTTTCAGTAAATCATCAAATTTATTTTCACGGAATCTGATCAGAATTTCTTCCAACTGGTCTAAAATTTTCTGATGACACGCATCTTCTTTTTTCTTCCAATAAAATAAAAAAGTCAAAAGAAGCACGCATATCACAGTGCTTACAGCACCGGTCACCATAACCTGATGCCGGAATTGCGAATAAAATGCATTCCCTTTATTCCCCCAGTATCCATATTGCTCCAATAATCGCCTTCCCTGTTCGTTGGTTTCAATATCCTTATCCTTAAGCAATTCCGAAACGGCATCCAGCCCGGAAAATTCTTCCTTTGCAGCAATCTCTGTCATAAGATTCATTTTATATTTATAATCTTCATAAAACACATATGTGGTAAAGCAATTTAATATTGCAAACAATACTATGACAGGCAAAACCAAGGAGAGCGCTACTGTGATCTTCTTGCGATATCTCTTTGTCACTGCCTTACCTCCTGATTCCATATATACCCAAGACCTCTGATATTCTTTATATAGACCGGTGCAGCCGGATTGTCTTCGATTTTCTCACGGAGTCTTCTGATATTGACAGCGATTGTATTTTCATCCACAAAATCCCCTTCCAGATCAAACACATTTTCCAATATTTGTGTTTTTGAAAGAATCTGTTTCGGATTCTGAAGAAAAAAAGTCAGCATTTTCAACTCCGTTTTTGTCAGACTGATTTCACGACTCTTTATCAGGACTTTCATTTCTCCTGCGATAAATACGATATCTCCCGAAATCATCTTTCCGGCTTCCGTTTTCTCCTGTCTGCGGCGGAAATGTGCTTCTATTTTCAAAAGAAGTACCGAAAGACTAAACGGCTTTGTAATATAATCATCTGCCCCTGCTTCATATCCCATGACCTGATCCATCTCCTGATCTAGTGCTGTAAGACAAATAATGTATGTATTATAATTGCATCTCATCCACCTTACAAATTCCAGTCCATTCCCATCCGGAAGATTCACATCACAAATGGTAACATCCACATTATTATCACTTGCAATTCTTTTCGCTTTTTTCACTGATTCTGCTGAAAAAACCTCATATCCGGATTTTTTCAGTGAAAATGTAATTCCACGATTTAAATTTTCATCATCTTCAACCACGAGTATACCTGGCATAGCATATGCACCTCTCTTTATTAACTATTCATCTTAAAATGCTTCAATGCCTCCACAATTGCACTCTCTTTATCTTCTGGACACTGTGGCTGCCTACTATCTTCATTTTTAGATAAATTATAATTCTTTCCAACCTCAATTCCGCATTTTCTCTTTACCTGTGAAATATACAGATGCTCTGTCTTTTTATTCCTACAAATCTTCGTGCAGTTTTACATCGCTATTATCTGCCATGCATTGTTTTAAGGCAACAATCATTTTTTCCGCATCCAGACCATTCATCCTCGGCATCATAACATCCATATAAATTACCCCAAAATAATCCGGTGCAGATTTCTCGAAGATTTCAACTGCTTCCTGCCCGTCTACTGCACATGTAACTTCCATACCGCTGTCTTCCAGTATACATCTGGAAATTTCCATGTTCAACTCATTGTCTTACACAACCAATGCCCGCATGCCTTCTACCGAATAATCATCAAGGCTTACTGGCTTATCTGATAAATTACTGTTTTTATCCTGTGTGCCAATTTTGAACGGAATTTTTACAATAACTGTTGTCCCGACACCTGCTTTGCTCTTCAGTTCAATACTTCCATCCATTCTGTCCACGAGTTGCTTCGTAATTGCAAGCCCCAGTCCGGTGCCTTCATACCTGGATCTGCTTGTCTTGCTTTCCTGAGAGAACATATCAAAAGCATGTGCAATAAAATCTTCACTCATACCCACACCCTGGTCTTTACAGTAGAAAGTGAAAATTGCTCTGCCATCATCCAGAGTTTCTTCCTCAACCCAGACCGTAATCACACTACCCGCCTGACTGAATTTTATGGCATTGTCCATAATATTCGACAGAATTCTTCCAAGATATACCGGGTTTCCAATCAGAGCGCTGTGACTGTATGTACCATTTTTCCAGTCAATCTCATACCGGATGCCTTTCTTGGCAGCCCGCTCATCATAAATCTGGTTCAATTCCCGTAGTACCATTGTCAGATCAAACAAAAGCTGCTGATCCTTCAAATCTCCGCTCTGTAGTTTATTCATATCCAGCACATCATTTACCAGAGACACCAGATATTTCAGTGATTCCATTACCTTTTCTCTGATCTTCTGCTGCATCTGTGAATCATCTGCGTACTGATTTTCCATATTTACCATACCGATAATACCGTTCAGTGGTGTACGTATATCATGACTCATAGTTGCCAGAAACCTTGTTTTCATTTCGGCTTCCCGCTTTGCTGCTTCCGCAGCAAAGTTATAAAAATCAAAACTGCCATGGACTGCAGTTGCTTCGAAAATATATATTTAGTTTCTGTCATAACAAAACCCGCTCTATGTTTCCTAGCTGCTTTTCCCATGCATCCAGGAAGACAATTACAGCCAGTTTTCCAGAACATCATTCAGCTTATTCATATCCAGCGGTTTCGCGATATGTCCATTCATGCCTGTATTTTTGGCCAACTGTACATCTTCTGCAAAAGCATTGGCAGTCATGGCTACAATAGGCAATTTTCCCTTTTCACCCGGAAGGCTCCTGATTGCTGCAGTTGCCTCATAACCATTCATGACAGGCATTTGGATATCCATAAAAACAAGATCATACAATCCTTCCGGAGAAGCTTCCACTTTTTCAACTGCGATTTTCCCATTTTCTGCTGTTTCCACTTCTGCCCCTGTCATCTGCAAAATTTCAACACCAATTTCTCTATTCAACTCATTATCCTCAACCAGCAGAATCCTTCTTCCTGTATAATCTGCTTCTGACAGTTTCTCCAGATAATTTCTCGCTGTATTTTCTTTTCTGCCTGAAGTAAACTGCCGCAGTGTAGCCGTCAGTCGGGAACGGAACAGCGGTTTTGCAATAAAAGCATCTACACCTACAGCCTTTGCTTTTTCTTCAATTTCGCTGAATTCATAGGATGTCAATACAATGATGGTGATCTCTTTTCCTATCCGTTTCCGGATCTGTCTGGCAGTTTCTATACCATCCATCTCCGGCATCTTCCAGTCCAGGATAACAGCAAAATAATCATTTTTTAGCTCATGACGTGCATAACAACGTTCAACAGCTTCCTTGCCAGAAAGAACCCATTCACCTGTAATACCGATTTCTTTCAGTGTGGCAACTGTACTTTCACAGCATGTCTTATCATCATCCACTACCAGAACCGGCAGATTCATCAGATTTTTGTCCTGTTCTTTTTCTTTTTCCTGAAGCTCCAGATAAATTGTTACTGTGATTTTAGTTCCCTTGTGCAAGGTACTGTCCACTTTAATAGTGCCATTCATCAGGTTCACAATATTTCTGCTGATTGCCATTCCAAGACCGGTTCCCTGAACTCTGGTTGTCCGGTGGTCATCTGCACGGCTGAACGGATCAAACATGATTTTCTGGAATTCCGGTGACATACCGATTCCATTATCCTCAATCGTAAATTCATAGCATCCAAGTTCTGAAAATCCATTGGGTTTTTCCTCTATCGAAAAAGTAATATTTCCACCATCCGGTGTATACTTGATCGCATTACTCATCAGATTCACAAATACCTGCTGAATCCTCAAGCTGTCACCACAGACAGCCTCATGTTCAATATGATTGATGTGTATATCAAAATTATGTTTATGTTCATCAAGCACCGGTTTCGTAAGTGTAATAAGATTATCTACCAGCTCTGACAGATTGAAATCTTCCTGTGCTAGTGTCATTTTTCCACTTTCAATACGTGCCATATCCAATACTTCATTGATCAGCCCCAGCAGATGGCGGCTTGATTCTGTGATCTTGCCGAGGCATTCAATGACTCTGTCCTTGCTCTCAACATTTGCTCCTGCGATTGCCGTCAGACCCACAATCGCATTCATTGGTGTCCGGATATCATGGGACATATTGGAAAGGAATTCTGTTTTCGCACGATTTGCATTTTCTGCGGACCGGTAAGCCTCTTTCAGTGCCTGACGGGATTCAATCTCTGCTTTCTTCTCCTGTGTCACATCCATGGATGTCAGCAATACTTTTTCCAGCTTTCCATTCTTCCATTCCAAGGGAATATAAGAAGCGATTTTATAAGTCTTTTCATCCAGGCTGCAATACTCAAACTTATAAATATCATTTTCACTTTTCAGTTTCTTCCGAATATTATCCGGGTCTATCAGGATATCTATAGCTTCTAATGGTTCCAGTGTCTTATATTTTTCAAGAACCTGCATCTGAAAATCATGATAAAATCCCAGAGGTTTATATATCATCTGTCCATTCAGATTGTAGAATTCATATCTGTCATTTTCCAGATCACAGACAACAAAGCGGTCAACCAGACGCACAATACTCTGAATCAACTGCTCCATGGAAGCATTATCCGTTGCCATCTGCAGATGCCGTGCGCTCTCTACCTTTGCCTCTGTGATATCACGCAGAAAAATCATGGCATATTCTGAATCCTCTATTTCGCCACGTATGACCACATTGCGGACCCATCGTTCTTCTCCATTCAGATTGATACGGCACTCTAAAGCCAATTCGGTTTCCAGACCCTTCAGCCTTTCTGCAATATAACCACGGTCGTAAAAAGAGGATACCGCCTTCTTATCTGTCTCCACAACATAGGAATCCACAAAATGCCGAATCAATTCATCCCATGTATAACTCTGTTCAAAGACGGTCATCAGGGACGGTTCAACCTTAAAGGTATCAAAAGTATTCGCTTCCAGATTCACATAATACTCGCACAAATCTGCTTTCGTAAAAGCCCGGTGGAAAGCAGCAGATTTTTGTGCCTGCATGATTTCTTTTTTCTCCCCATCAATGTTAATAAAAATCCCGGCAATCCTGCTGGCAGAACCATCCAGACGGCGTATTACTTCCGCCGATGCCCGAAACCACTGGTATTGATTATCCTTCATTCTCATACGATACTCTACCTGGTATTTTATCTGGTTCGTCTTATCCTTAATTACCGCCTGAAGCTGCACCATTACTCTTTCTTTATCCTGTGGGTGCAGAAGATCTGACCAGGATTCCAGTTTATTCGGAAAGTCCAGAGTATCATGATAGCCAAGCATTTTTCGGAATTCATGACTCCAGTTTGCATTCACAATCTCACTGTTTTCGTCACAGTCAAAATACCAGAAGCCGGAATAGATAGCCTCATTGAGCAGTGCCAAATTTACATGATCCCAGTTGACCTGTACGGACATTACCCAGATCTGTCTGCCCGCCTCATCTGTCGCGTCCTCTTTACAAAGCCGTACATTATTCACTGTACCGTTTGCTGCAATGATTTGTGCTTCCCCTGTTCCGTGAAGCTGCAAAAAGCGGTCTCGCTCCAGTATATCTTCCGCGTCATAAAAGAAGTTTCTCAATGAACCTTTCGTCTGTTCCATGAAAGTATCGAATGTATATCCTGTACTATGCAACAGCAGATTATCCACAGACAAAATAGACAGGTTTTGGTCATAAGATCCTGTCATTATACCTACCCCGCCATTATTTTCCAGTGTTTTCTGTATGACCTGTAACATAGCCTGTGTCTGTCCCGTTACAGTCTCACCTAAGGAATATATTTTGTCTTCATAATTTTTCATTTTATAAAAGTCCTCTCTCCGTCTTATGCCTTCTTCATCCTGCTTTTATCTGTATACAGAAAACCTGTCCCTGCCGGTATTTATATCCATTTTATCATACACCAGGATGCGTATATTGTGAATGACTTGTTTTATGAGTCTTCAACAATATACCAGGATACTTGCCTAAATATGGAACATGGCTGTCATTTCATTGACACTCTTTCCGCTGGTGCTTCGTCCGAAATTGAACGAATACTCACCATTGCTGTAATTCCGTACAGGCTTATCCCTCGCCTGACCGAAATCAAGCAAACTTTTTATCCCCATCTGCTATCCCTCTCTTTCTTTTTGTTCCTGTCTATGATAAAATTGATTCCATAGATATCGAAAAAAGTTCATAAAATTTTAGCAATTAAAGGCATTGATTTTTTGCTGTAAATTGCATATAATAAAAACACAGATAGAAATATCTGTGCAGCGGTTAGAGCGTCCAGTTAAAATGCTCGTTTAAAAGCGGTTAGATTGTCCAATTAAAGCAATCGGTTAACAGCAGTGGGTGGAGTAATCCACCCACTTTTTTACTTTTCAGAAGGCTCTATGGATTGGTACGTTGTCGATAAAAAATACATCCATTACCTGACACAGTTTGATTCCCGTGTCGGATATGTGGAGTATGGGGAACGTTTGAAACTCCATGTGGGAATTCTTCTTACTATCGGAGATTTCCACTACTATGTCCCTATTTTCTCTGCAAAACCGAAACATCAGAAGATGTCCAACAGTCTGGATTTCCACAAACTCCAGGATGAATCCACCCGATATCTTTATGCGGTATTAAATATCAATAATATGATTCCGGTTCCTGATAACTGTCTTACACAGTTAAAATATAATCAGGTAGAAAGCTTCCGTTCTTTCAGTAACGAAAAAGAAAAAACAGACTATGTCTACCTTCTCCAGAAAGAAAAAGCTTTAATCGACAATGTTCAGGACACTCTGCAAAATAAAGCCATGAAATTATATCAGAAATGCATTGCCAAGCCCGATTCTTCCCTTGCTGCAAGATGCTGTGACTTCAAAATGTTGGAAGAAAAATGCAGTTCTTATTCCGATACATAAACTCTTCATCATTTCTCAGTGGAAACACAAGTACAAATGCCGTGATATCTGATGTACTTGAAAGGTCTAAACCGCCATAGCAGGTTCTTCCGATAAGTTCCTCCTCATTTACGAGAAATGCACACGCATCCCATTTATCCATCTGCATCCAACGTGTGGACTGTTTTACCCATTGGTTTAATCGAAGCTGCCGGAAGATATTCTCTTCTGCAACATTTTCCCTTGCACTGATATAGGCATTTCGAACCTTTTCAATATCGATAGTTTCTCCAAGGAAAGGATTGGCTTTATACCATGTAGCTTCGCTCGTCCAATCATCCTCATCGGATACACCATAAATCACGGGATAGAATCTATCTCAAGCAGCATTAGCTGAACAAATAGGTTGTTATGAGCAAGAGGCAGCCGAGATTCTTCCAGCAATTGAATACCTCTTAGCACTCATACATAAAAGAGGTAATTCAAACGAGTAAAGGAACCAGCTAATCCGTTGTGATTCTGGTTCTTTTCTTTTTGTTGCCATCTCTAAGTCTTACTCTTGTAATGTTTTAATTATTACGCAGGTAAGAGTCAAGTCAATATCTTTTTTCTGAAATTGACAACCACATAAATAACGTCTATAATACATTTATTACAGTCGTAAGATTTAAGGAGGGATTTGAAATGAGTGATTTACCACAGATTTCTGAAGCTGAATTTGAAGTTATGAAAATTGTATGGAAACATGCGCCGATCAGTACAAATGAAATAACAGATAAATTATTACAGACCACAAGCTGGAGTCCGAAAACGATACAGACTTTAATCAAACGCCTTGTGACCAAAGGTGCTCTGACTTATGAAAAACAGAGCCGCATGTTTGTTTACACCCCAGTCGTGAAAGAAAGCGAATACATCGGCCAGGAAAGCAATTCTTTTCTGGAACGATACTATGACGGGGATATCACTGCCATGCTGTCTGCATATATAGAAAATGACAGACTATCTGAAACAGAAATAGACACTCTCCGCTCCCTTCTTTCCAAGAGGTCAAAAAAAGGAGGCAATTAACGTGGCCGATTTTATGATACGCTTTTTAATATGCAATGTATTTATCAGCGGTATCATCGGAATTCTTTTGATAACCAAGTGGATATTCAAAAACAACCTGTCCAGCCGGATGCAGTATAATCTGTGGTTCCTGCTTCTTGGGTTGCTGACAGTTCCCTTTATACCGTTCCGTCTCATCGGATTTCCACAAATCTTCTCGTGGCTTGGCAACTTAAGAAGCTCTCCTGCTTCTGGTACCGCAACCGCTATAGGAGAAGCTGTGGGAATTAATCCAGCAGGAAATACAGACTGGATGAATGACTTCGCACTTTCTGTAAATAGCGAGACACCATCCATTGCCGGATACATATTGTTAGGGATATGGATTGTAGGCATTTTTGCAATGATTATATTGGTAATCAAATCCTCTCTCCGTCTACGCACTTTGGAGAAATCTGCACTTCCCCTTCAGAACCCGGAAGTCCGCAGACTATATCATCGATGTATGGAGGAAATGGGAATTCACAGAAGTATTCCCGTTTACAGTACCGCATTTTTAAAATCCCCGATTATTGTGGGACTTTTGAAACCGTGTATTTATCTTCCGATTCATCTGATCTCTGATTATAACGAATCCGATATGCGGTATATGCTGTTACATGAACTGCAGCATTACAAGCACCATGATGCTATTGCCAGTTATCTGATGAACCTTGCTGGAGTGGTATATTGGTTCAATCCTCTTGTTTGGTACGCTCTGAAAGAAATGCGTAATGACAGAGAGGTTGCCTGTGACACCTCTGTTTTAAAGATGCTTGAAGAGGATGCTTACGAAGATTATGGCAATACATTGATTAACTTTGCAGAGAAGGTTTCACTTACTCCTTTTCCGTTTGCTGCCAGCCTTGGTGGAAACATGGAGCAGATGAAGCGGAGAATTATCAATATCGCATCTTATGAGAAGCCAACATTTACAAAAAGGCTAAAAGGTATGACGGCATTTGTACTGACTGCTGTCCTCCTGTTAGGTTTTGCTCCTTTTATTTCTACATACGCAGCAGACGAAAACTACTACCAATGGGACTCCTCTTCTGAGAATGTTACCTATGTAGACCTCTCCACATACTTCGGAGAATACAAAGGTAGCTTTGTTTTATATGATTTAGAAAATGATGCATGGAGCATACACGACATGGAGCATGCCACCTTACGAGTTGCTCCAAACTCCACCTACAAGATATATGATGCCCTGTTCGGATTGGAAGAAGAGATCATTACACCGGAAAATTCGTTCATTGCATGGAATGGCGAAACCTATCCATTTGAAGCATGGAATGCGGATCAGACTTTACAGTCTGCAATGAATTCCTCCGTGAATTGGTATTTTGAATCTGTGGACGAACAGCTTGGAACCGCTGACATTTCCAACTATATTGAGGAAATTGGGTATGGAAACGAAAATATAAGTGGTGATTTCTCCACTTATTGGATGGAATCTTCCTTGAAGATTTCCCCAATAGAGCAGGTCGAACTTCTAACCAGGCTGCAGAATAACAGCTTCGGCTTTGCCCCTGAAAACATCAATGCGGTAAAAGATGCCATCTGCCTTTCCGCTTCCGATGCCGGAACATTCTACGGAAAGACCGGAACCGGCCGTGTGGATGGTCAGGATGTGAATGGATGGTTTGTGGGCTTACTTGAAACTGCAGATAATACATACTTTTTTGCTACCAACATCGGAGCCGATAGCGGTGCTACCGGAAGCAACGCAACTGAAATAACCATGTCTATCTTGTCTGACATGAATATCTGGAAATAAAGAATCGGGTAAAGGTCAATCTCTGACTTTTACCCGATTTTTCTTAATTCGCTATCTGAACAAGCCCTTTGTATTCCCATGTCGCTCCATAATCAGTTGACTGAAATACAATCCCATCTTTCTCCGCTGCATCTGTGGTAACCGTTATCGTCAATGTGTCGTCCTCTTTTTCAGGCATATTCAGGTAATCAAAATCCTCCACCGTAAATCCGCAATCGATAGCGATTTGTGGTAATTCTGAAACAAGATCCATTGGAAGTTTCATTTCTTCAAAGGTCCTTCCGCCATCGCGAGTGACATATAAGCGGGAATAGGACTGGGATGCGCCTGTAATTCCTGCAACCCCAAAGTTCTCATCATAAAATATTAAACCTTCTGCAACTCCCAATTGTCCACTGAACGGATCATCATTTATGCATTCCCAAGTAGAACCACCATCCATTGTCTTTTCCATTACATAAAATCTGCTTCCGGCAGCTGCATCCGTTATCACCAAACGCCATCCATTATTTTCATCTAAAAAGAAATACATAGTTCCATCACTTTGATCCACAGTCCAACTTTCTGTATCTTTAGCATCCTCCACCTGCTGCATCGTATTCTCCTGCTTCAATTCTTGTTGACTGACGTACTCAGGCTCCATAATATATCGAACAGGTGTGACACTATTTAAATCAGGAATATGCAAAGATACCTCAAACCCAACGATTTCTCCACCGCTTCTAAGCTGAGTAAAATTGCCGGTTCCCGTTTCAGTTCCATCACCATCTGCATCTCCCGAAATATATTGTAAGCCTTCCTCTGAACTAAAAGACCTTCGCCCCATATAGAGTATTTCATAAATCTGCTGCTCTTCAAATGTTTCAGCCCACGCCTCTACCTGACTCGTCCAGTCTGAATTGTTCAAAATTTCAATCATTGGAGACAAACGCATATCGTCACTATATTCTCCATTCACATTACCATCTATCCAAACAGTCATATCATTACTGCTGTCTGCGTCATAATCAATAAGATACGTTTTTTTCTCTCCAGCCTCATTTTTTCCATATATGAATGCATAAATCCTTTGAATCGTTCCGTTTTCATCAAATGACACCTGATATTTATTTGCAATATAGAGTTCTTCCGGCAGTTGCAATGCTTCATCCAAATCCATCAGAATCCCTTCTACACCATCCTCAAAAAGATTATTATGCTCCAGTTCTACTTCTTTTTTACGCATCCACTCATCAAGTTTCCAAGACAGTGCCCCGTGATACGGAACTGCAGAATAAACGATACGTCCACCAAAGAATAAAGTTGCTGCTATAAGGAGTATCATTTCCGTATAGAAAAGTTTCTTATTTCCATTATCTCCTGAATTAACTTCTTGATTATGCCTTTTCGAAATCAGCCAGAGAACCACTGTGCCAACCAATCCTATTATACCTAACGCCAACATCGGTATATGCCTTCTCAAGCCACCATATTGACATAGATGCCAGAATTGATACAACATAAATATATATAGTATTAAACTTACTTTTCCCGTGATTTTATAAATATATTTCATGTAAGTCTCCTTTCTTCATATCTGTAAAAATACCATAAAACACCAGTATTATCAAATCATTCTTTAATACGGTATTGGTAATCTGGTATATGCATAATTCCGTCATTTAGGATTTCATTCCCCAAATACTGAAAACTGCCATCCTCTGCAAATCTTACCGTAAGTTCATGGGTAATGACTGCATCATCGCAAATGACCATGTCGCAAACTGCCTCCACCGTTAACGTAACCGTCCCATCCTCATTTTCTTTGATGTCGACAACCTCCGGCAGAGATGTCCCAAAGAAGGTAGGCGCATAATTAAAGCATCCAAGCCGCACCCAATAATAGGTCTGGTTTTCCTCATCAAATACTGCGTAATCCCGTATCTGCTCTGCTGTTATCGGAAGATATTCCATAATCAGACTTTCGAATTCTTCTTTTGGGATACCATTTGGATAATCTTCGGAATTAAATTTTTCTCCATATTTCATTCCATACAGATATTCAAACATCCCGTTATAATCCAACTCATTCAGATTTTCTATATTCCAGTTTGAACACAAAAGGTTATTTCCCTGATATCCAAGACCTCGAACACAACGTTCAGACATTTCACACTGTTCCTCTGTCATAGGTTTTATTCTGATCAGGCAGCTTCCATCCATAATTTCACTAACCTCTGGCGGCTCTGGCACACACAGCTCATAGCAGAACCATCCTTTTTCCGTGTATTTCCATTCTTTGAGTCTCGTATAAGAAATGTACGAAATTCCCGGCTTGTTGTCAGCATTCCAGATTCCTCTTGTACTCACAACATACATATCCGTTCCATCAAAAATGAATTTCATTCTGCCCAGTCCACCATCATTGTGGATTTCATAAATCACCACAGAGCCTCTTTTCCCTTCCATACATTCTTTCAGAAAACTGTCAACACTTTCATAATTCTCCATGTTAGAATACGTTACCATCGTAGCAATTGGATATCCTGCGTCCTTTACCTTCTTCTGAATTTCAAGAACCGTTTGATCATCCAAAACAACATTAGATGCTATCCCTTTATCTGCTGTTTCATAAATGTCAAGATAAAGTTCCATCAGCTTTTTACAGTCAGTCTCAGCTTCTTCCCTTTCCTGTTCATCTACCGGAAGATCGTAGCCCTTTTCCCATTGTACTGCAGCCTCTTCCTCAGTATTTTTTGTTTCCTCCGTGGAAGATACTTCTTCCGTATCTTCCACAAGAGATTCTCCCGCAACACTATCTTCTTTTCCACAGGCACACACGAAACCCCCAATCAGAAATACCATGATCAGTAGAATGCTCTTTTTCCTTAATACCATAAAATCATCCTTTCGTTCTTGCTATTGGCGGCAGTTCCAATTCAATTTGTTCTATAGAATTGGAAAGATACCTGAAAGTTCCGTCTTCAAATGGCTGGACCACAACCGTATTCCGAAAAGCGAGATCAGAATTATAATCCGGCCATACTCCATCCACGATAAGTGTAATCGTTCCATCCGCATTTTTTGTATAGTCAACTACTTCTCCAAAAGGTGGGTATGGGCTGGCATAAATCATCTCATATTCATAGCTGTTACTCCCTTCATCATCCCCACAATACTCTCTTAACTGTTCTATCGATACTGGAAAATAGGTGGTCATTATCCTTTCATATTCCTCTGCCGGAATCTTCCAATCCTCAGTTTTCAGATTTTCACCCGTGGAAATTCGGTAAATATCTTCATACATGCAAGGCATCAAAATATCCTTTACATTGCTACTGTTCCAGTTTGTGACAAGCACATTGTAATTCACATAACTTAGTCCTGATATGTATTTCTCCGTCAGTTCCTGGCAGTCTTCCGGAAGCGGTTCTATTCTCCAATACTGTCTCAAACTTGCATGTGCAATCACATATTCATATGCGTAGATAAAATACCCTTTTTCCGTAAGTTTGATTTCAGCCACATTACTTACCGAAGTTCCCTGTATTTCAGGCACTCCACCTTCCTTCCAACGAACACCTATATAATAAGTCTGCAACTCACCTTTCCGGTAAATAAAAGTAACTGCTCCAATCAGTCCATCTCTATGTACTTCGAATACCGTAACCATTGAGTCCCGTCCATCCAAGTAATCTGCATAAAATGTTTCGACTGCTTCATGGTTTTGCATGGCAGTATCTTCTTCAACACTTACCAGACCGCTTCTGCCCAATTGCTCCACCACAGTTTTCCTCTGCTCGTTGGTAAATTCGCTAATGCCGGAAGAATAACTTGGTGCATCTGCAATTACAATATCCTTATAGATTTCTGCTACCGAATCTGCCGCTGACAAAACCATACTCTGCAATTGTTCCTTTTCCTCATCTGAGATAAGACAATCACTGGCTTGCGGAATAAACCAATATGCTGACTCTGTGGAAGTTTCCGCATTCTCGGCTTCTTCTGTTTCTGCTTCGCTATTTTCGATTTCTACAGGTGGCTCCCATACTTCTTCTGCCACCTTTTGTTCTTCTTCATGCATTTTCCCCCAACAGATTACCCCAACTATCACGAAAATCAACAGCAGTAAAATTAGAAGTCCACTTTTTCTAAGCAGCCATTTCACATCCTCCATTATTCTCCTCCGTACAATTCTTCCCATTCTTCTAACGTCAACCGTGGCGTATGCCAAGTTTCTCTGTAGTTGTCTTCGGATGGTATAATTCGATTAGATACATATTGTACCCGTCCATTCTCTAAAGGGCGAACCACAACCTCGTGAGCATATACCTTGGAATCACCCGCATAAGGGAATACTACATTGGCTGTAAGTGTAATTGTCCCATCATTGTTTTCTGTAAAACCTACTACCTCTGAATATGGATATTCGGGGTACTCTACTTCTTCAAAGCCTCTCGGCTTATATTCATAAGTCAAATTTTCCGAATCATAGATGGTTTTTGATTGTAGCGTTTCACTATCAATGTTGAAATATTTCATAATAACACTTTCAAATTCTTCTTTTGGAATCTGATAAACTGCACTGACTGATAAGTTGTCATCAGCAACATAGGGAGCATATTGACCATTCACTTTTGGATAAAGAATGTCATACATATCATAGAAATTCAAATCCCCGAAATCCTCCTCACTCCAATCCACAATGAACATATTATTCCGTTCAAAGCTGATTGGGTTGAGATATTTCCGACTCAACTCCCTATATGTTTCATCCAATGGCTGTACCCGTAATGCGGTATGTTCCTCTGCTCCACTCAATGTAAGAACATATAATTCTTCTGAAAACCAAACACCGGAAAACATCAGGTAACCTTCTTCTGTATAATTCCAATACTCCGCTTGATAGTTTCCTATAACCTCTCTTTTCATATTTCCATTTTCATACTTGTAATAGCTTCTGACCACATCCACATTTCCGCCTTTTGTGTGCAAATCGTATTTTACAAATCCGCCCAAATAACTGATTTCAAGAATCGTTATTTCTGCTTCCTCCTGTGCATCCACCTTTTCGCAGAATTCCACTACCTTCTCTGGTTCCGTCATGTTAATTTGATTTCTGCTGTCAACTGCCGAATAACCATTTTCTCCAAGACGATTTACAATACTACGGATTGTTTCCAAATCCGCTAATTTATTTTCTTCTTCTGCTTTCTCATAAAGATCAATGCAGACGCTTATAATTTCATCTGCATCCTCCTCTGATTCTTCCTGAATAGCCTGAACATCTATTACCGTTTCCGAAACTGTATTTTCTTCCGGGGGTGCATCACTGCACCCCGAAATACTAAGTATTAATACAAAGCTAATTGCTGCCAAACCACTCTTCCAGAACCAGGTTGTCTTTCTTAACAACATATCCGCTTCCTCCTCTTCCTTTCACATCTTCTACCATGCTAATAATCAATATAGGACGTTCTACCGTATCTTCTGCTGTAAAAATTGCAAACCATCCTAATTCCGTACCCGAAGTATCATCCTTCGATGCCTTGATTTCTGCCGTACCTGTTTTTCCTGCTAAAAGAATGTCATCCCGATGGGCTGCATATCCAGTTCCATTAGAATCATTCACAACCTTTTTTGTTCCTTCCAATACACGGCTTGCTGTCTCATTAGAAAAGACTCCCGGAATCCAATACTCAGCTACTGCGTCTTTCTGATATACTAAATACGGCTTTATAACATTTCCCTCGTTACAGAAAGCAGAATAGATACATGCCATATGTAATGGATTCACCAAAACCTGCCCTTGACCGTAACCGCTGTCTGCTAACTGTGTTTCTGTTTCAATTCCCTCTGAATTAGAATACTGCGACTCTGCCATCTTAATCTCAAATGGCAGTTCCTCATTAAAACCAAGTCCAGTCAAAGAACTCTCCATCTCTTCTGAGCCAATCTTTAATGCTGCCTTTGCGAAATAAATATTGTCGGAATATATTAGGGCATTCTCTAAAATGACTGGTTCATATGCATGGAGTGTTGTTACATGATAGGAACCCCACGATGCATCCTTTTGCCAACTTAAGCCTACGTTGCCGTAATCTTCCATTGGATCGATTGCTCCTGATTCCAAGCCGACCGCTGCGGTAATTGGCTTGAATGTAGACCCCGGACACCACACTTGCCGGAAGCGATTATACATTGGCTTATTCTCATCCTCGTTAAGTACAGTCCACTGCTCACTCGACAATCCCATAATAAAATCGTTATTGTCATAGGCCGGTGTGCTGACCAAAGCCAATACTTCTCCGGTATAAGGATTCATGGCTACCGAGCAGCTTTTATCTTCCTTAAACTGCTCATGCAAGGAAACCTGTAAATCAGTATCTATCGTAAGCTGGATGTCCTGCCCATGCTGTACCAGAATACAAGCAAGTTCCTCCTTCTCTTTGCCTTCCGAGTTTACAATGTAAATCCTGCAACCGTTCTGGCCTTTCAGTTCACTCTCGAACAAGCTCTCCATTCCGCTTCTGCCGATTACACTATTGGCTGTATAGCCTTCTCCTGCACGCTCCTCTAAATCTTCCGCAGTAACACTTTGAACATATCCGACCAAATGTGCCGCTGCTTCTCCTAATGGGTATTCACGCACTTCAACATCAGATATCATCACTCCGGGAATCTCCAGCAACTTTTCATGCCTTTCTTTCTCCTTTAGGACTTCTTCATCTGGACTGATAGACATTAACTCAATTTCTTCCACTCTTGGAATTGTTTTAATGGGAACAAAAGAATCATCCTTCACCCACTTTGCAGACAGTTTCTTTTCTATCGCTTCCGGTGTGATTTCCACTAGTTCTGCAATCTGTGCGATTGCTTCCTCTCTGTTTTCCAACTTGCCCGGAACGATTCCAACCGAAGATGCTGTACCTTTTCCTGCAAGGACACGTCCGTTCCTATCCAGAATTTCTCCTCGTTCTGCCTGTGTAGTGGAAACTCTTACTTTATCTGTAAATGCCAGATTCGGAAAAATCAGGGAATCATCCCAAACTAACTGATATCCTTCTTCGTCCTTTAGGAAAAGTGCTTTATTCTCAAAGCTGATAGTTCCTGCAACTGTATCGAAAGAAGTCTGGTAGGTTACCGTCATTTGCTCCTCGTCATATGCAATAATCTGGACAGCTATATTCTGGACTTCTATACCTTCATAAATAGCTGAATTTCGAGTTACAAAATCCTCCTGACTGACATTTCCCGATGCCTCAATATGTAGCATTGCATACATTTCTTCATACTCCTGTTTTGGAATATGATCCATGTACTCCACCAGAAGTTCTTCCGGTGTCTTCCAGGCATTTTCCTTTGTTGCCAACATTCCTGCCACACATACTGCAGAAATTACCGCAGCTATTCCTATAACAGCAATCGCAATCCATAGGAGCCTGCTTCTTGTTTTCTTTCGCTTGTTTCTGCTTTTTCCTTTCTTCATATTGACCTCCATTCATTTTGCTTTGCTGATATGGTCATATTCTATTTTCAATGTACGCTATATCTTCAAAATATTACACTCGTAAGATTTTGAAGTAAAAAAATTTCTCTTTGCTGGGTATATCGTACTATGCATTCCTCCTTCCTTTTATTACATGCGTAAGATTTCGCAACAAAAAAATTTCGTCCGCAATCCTACTGCACTTGTGTAAATATTACATCAGTAAGATTTAGAAGTCAAGTTATCTTTATATAAAAAGGCTTCTGCCAGGAAGTATCATACATTTTCACAAAAGTGATACCTTTTAGCAAAAGCCTATTATTCAGCAGAGTTTCAAAATACCCCACTGCTACGATATTCAAATGGTTCATTCATAAAGCTACAAAACACACATCCATTTTTCTTCCTTAATACTCTACAAACCGCAGAAAATCAAGGTTTCCTTGAAAGCAGACAAACGGTTTCAATATTCCCCTGAACTTTGATTTTATACTGCATAGCGAAAGTATGCACTAGATTTTCAAAGTGGGGTAATAGTTTTATCCCCATAAAAAGCGGTTGATTAAATGTATTTTAGGATTTTCCTATATAAATCCCACAGCCTCGGTCCACAAAAACCACCCAAATCACTCAACCCACGATGCTCATGAACATCTCTATCTTCAACCTCAAAGAGTCTATGGAAATCATCTCCTTCACCTACATAGACTGATTTGTCATAATTAAGAAATGTAGACTCGCCACTAAATTGGTCACCTGTGATATCTATTACAATATGTTTGTCTACCATCAGCCACGCATGAGATTGTCCGTTTCCATCCAGTTTACCCCAATATGTTCCACAGACATAATCTGTTTTGATACCTTTATCCAATAAATACTGAGCCAACAAATCACTCGTATCTCCGCAGCAAGCACGTGGAAATCTGCGATATATGCTGTCGTTATCAAACTCCCCTGCTTCCAAAGCCAAATCAATCGCTCTTCGAAATTGGGTTGCGAACTGTTTAATTTCCTTCATCATACGCTCCTTTAACAAAACCGCTTTTGCGAAAAAGTATCCTTTCGCCAAAATGTATATTTCCCGTTCTCCAAAGCCTATCCCCTGGGGTAAACCTCCTGATATATCATCACTCTGTGGAAACAGAAACACACATCTATTTTATTCCCAAAATGGCGAAATCCTTTGATTTATTGGGCTTTTCTTGACAGAAGGCAGACTGTTTCCACATGCCCCGTCCACCCAAACAAATCCACCGGCCATGCTTCTTTCGCCCGATAACCGTGCTTTGCGAATACTTTCAAATCGCGTGCCAATGTATCCGGACCACAGGAAATGTAGACGACACGTTTCGGCTGCATCAGGGCTACCGCGTCAATAAATTCCTCGGTACTTCCGCTTCTCGGCGGGTCCATAAATACCACATCTGCACTCTCGCCTCTAGCTGCCATATGAGACATGAACCGGCCTGCATCATTGCAGAAGAACTGTGCATTGGTGATGCCATTCTTCTTCGCATTCTGCACCGCATCCCGCACAGCATCCTGATTCAACTCTACACCGATCACCTTGCCTGCGTGCTTGCTGGCGATAAGTCCGATGGTACCGATGCCGCAATAAGCATCCAGCACCGTCTCCTTGCCTGTAAGTTCTGCCAGTTCCATCGCTTTTCCGTACAGCTTCTCAGTCTGAACTGAGTTAATCTGATAGAAGGAACGGGACGAAATACGGAACCGGAGCCCGCAGAGAACATCCTCTATATATCCTTTTCCGTACAGAACGTGTTCTTTGTCGCCAAGCACCATACTGGTGCTTCTGCCGTTGATATTCTGGACAATCGTAGTAATTTCCGGGTGCTTTTCACGAAGCGCCTTGACGAAATTGTTCTTCGACGGGAATACCGGGGATGCTGTCACCAAAACGACCAGAATCTCGCCGGTTGTGAAGCCGCGGCGAATCAGTACATGACGCAGCAGACCGTATCCGGTGTCCTCATCAAAAACACGGATCTTGAATGAACGAAGCATACTCCGGATCGTCACGATGATCTCGTCTGCTTTCTGATCCTCAATCAGACAGGAATCCACCGGAAGAATCCGATGTGTCCCCTCTTTGTAAATGCCAGAAATCGGATTATTTTTCCGATCCAATCCAAATACCGCATGAACTTTATTGCGGTAATGATACGGCTCTTCCATTCCAATGATCGGACGAACCGGACAGACACCGCCCAGCAGTTCTTCCATGCGCTTCTGTTTTTCTTTTAACTGCTGATCATAGGTTAAATGGAGATACTGACAGCCACCGCACTCACGGTAAATCGGACATTTTGTTTTTTCACGCTGTCCACCACGAACCGTTTTCTGACCGTCTTTTTCCCCTACATTTCGTTTTCTGTCCCCATGTGTGCCCCATTTATCCTCAACTCCAGACACTTTACGAGCAGATTTTCCCTGTTTTTCCCCATTGACTCCCACTTTTGCACTATTCTTGGAAAATCCAGTTGTTTTCTTCCCCCGGCCAAACGATTTCTTTCCTTCCGTTCTTTTTCCATCAGAACCATTCCCTGCTGTCTTTTTCCATCCTGTTTCTTTCATTTTTTCTCACACTTTCTTTCTTCGCTTATCTTCTACGCCTCTCCCAACTCTGCTTCCGTCTTCACGCCCTTAAAATTCTTCTTCCAACGTTCTTTCTTAAAATGCACCGCGTAAATGAGTCCGCGCACGCATTCATCGGCTGCCATTGCGATCCAGACGCCTTCCAGCCCCCAGCCGAGCTTGCTGCCGAGCAGCCAGGAACCAGCGGCAGCTACGACCCACTGGAAGGTGATTCCGACCATGGTCGGGGTCAGGACATCGCCGACCGCAATCAGGCATTTGGTCATAACAATGTTGACCGCGCGCCCGATCTCCAGCACAATCTCAATCACCAGAATCCGCCGTCCAAGCGCAATGATCTCCGGGTTGTCTGTGAAAATCAGGAAAATGTATTTACCTCCCAGGCACATCAGCACCGCCATCCCGACACACGCCGCAATCGCAACCTTCAGTGTCGCATTCACTCGTTTCTGTATATCATTCAGACGGCGCGCTCCGATCAGGTAGCCCAGCACAATCTGGGTTGCCGTCGCGATCGCCATCGCATAAACATAATCAATATTGGCAAAAATCGTACAATATCCCTTGGTTACAGTAACCAGCGTGCCAAAGGAATTAACAATTCCCAGAATTATCATCTGGGAGAGATTGTACGAAAAACTTTCGACCCCCGTCGGAATTGCCAACAGGCAGAGATTTTTTAAAATCTGCACCGGAAATGGACGCAGATAACTCATTCCCATTTTGACGCGGCGGCTCTTGAAAAACATTCCGATCATCAATGTCAGACCAACTAACTTACTGATATCCGTCGAGATCGCCGCTCCGACCGCCCCAAGCTGCGGCATTCCGAACCAGCCGTTGATTAAAATCGCATTTCCCACAATATTCATGGCATTCATGATAACTGATATAATCATGACTTCCTTTACCATGGCAAATGCACGGATCATCGCTGAGAAGGTCAGATACAATCCCTGCACCAGAATAAATGCGCCGACAATCAGCAGATACAGCGACGCCTCATCAAAAACCTCCTCCGGCACATGGATCGCCCGGTAAAGCGGCGTGTGCCCGGCAAAAACCAGGATCGTTGCCGCAAGACTGACGCCGCCGATCAGCACGATCGAGACCATGCAGGTCCGGGATGCATTTTTTTCATCCTGCGCGCCCAGATACTGGGACAAAATCACAGTAACCGCCGTCGATGCCATGCTCAGCACGATAATCACCAGGTTCATGATCTGGTTCGCATTGACAATCGCTGCCACCGAGGGCTGCGATACCCGGCTTACCATCATCTGATCAACGTTTCCGACCAAAAGCTGCAATAACAGCTCCACGAAGATCGGCAGCGACATCAGAAATAAATTCCGGTTCGTATTCATTTTGTCAATATCATTTTGATATTTCATATTTTCCCCTTACTTGTAATAATAGCAAAACAGCACATACAGCCGTCCAAACACTCTCGTATTCGCCCGGCTGCATGTGCCATTTTACACGATACTATATTGAATTGCAAGTGGAAGTCATTCTTTTTCCCTTACAAAAGCCCCCTCATTTTTAAATAATCCTTAATCAACTGAACCGCCCCGTCCACACCAATCTGTGTCGTATTGATCAAAAGGTCGTAATTCTCCGGCTTCTCCCAGTCGCGCCCTGCATAATAACGATTATAATCGCGGCGTTCCCGGTCGATCCGGTGGATATTTTTGAGGACATCTTTGTCCGCGTAGAGATTCCGCTCACGCACGCGCTCCTCGCGCACCTTGATATCCGCGTAGAGGAACACACGAATCAGTCCCTCGGTGCCGTCCAGCACATAATCCGCGCAGCGGCCGATGATGACGCAGGATTCCTCCGCCGCCAGCTTCCGGATCACTTCCGACTGGAAGCGAAACAAATTGTCGGCTGAAATGAGATCGGAACCGAACGACGGTGCGCCCTTTTCCGGTGTCAATGTATTGATAATCTTGTATAAAAGCCGGTTGCCCGCCTTCTCGTCTGCCAGATGGAAATAGCTCTCTTTGATACCGCTCTCATCTGAGTTCATACGGAGAATGTTCTTATCATAAAAACTGATCCCCAGATCTTCCGCCAACTTTTTGCCCGTATCCGCACCGCCGCTTCCATACTGCCTCGCAATCGTGATGATAATTTTTTTCTTCTCTGACATACCAAACCCCTCCCTTTATCTACAAGAAAATGCATGTTGCTTTCTATCTTCAGCATACCATAATGAGGGGATTTTTTCCATTCATTTTTACAAAAAGCACAGCAAAAATCAATCAAATAAGTCATTCTATTCTTATTTTCAGATAGTGCCTGTTTTTCAGCTTTTCTCCCCTACTTTACCTCCCTCTCATACAAAAGCACCGTCGGAAATCCCGCCTTCCGCAGTTCCTGTTCCATCCGCACAGCGTTGTCGAGATTTTTAAACGCACCGACCCGAAGCTTGAAATACGTCCCATCGTACACCAGAAATGCAGGGAATCCCATACGGCGCAGTTCTTCTAACTGCTGCTCTGCCAGCGATCGGATGCGGTACGCCCCCGTCTGGATCTGGTAATAATAGTCGCTCTCTTCCACCGGACGGCGATCCATGTCGTCATCGATTACATTTAGAATCCCAGATGCAACCGCCGCCGCAATTTCGTCAAACTGCGCGTCAAACCGCTTGTTATCCTCCGGATTGTCGATAAATCCGGCTTCAACCAGAACCGCCGGCATCTGCGTTTTCCGCAGCACAATCAAATCCGGGCGCTCGATCACGCCGAGATCCACATATCCGGTGCGCGCCAGCTCTCTCTGGATTGAATCCGCCAGCTGTTCTGATTCCCTGCCTGTCTTGTACACCAGCGTCATGACGCCCGAACCTTTTCCCGGCTCACTCGCCGCATTGCGGTGCAGGGAAACAAAATAGTCCGCGCCCGCCTCATTTCCCATCTCTGCTTTCTGGTAGGGCGTGTCATAAACGTCCGTTGACCGCGTGTAGACGACATTCACCCCATTTTCCTCGAGAATCCTCCCTACTGCCAGCGCCAGACGCAGGGTATCGTCCTTTTCCATCCGATCCTCAAATACTGCTCCCGGATCTTTCGTTCCGCCGTGCCCGGCATCTATCATCACTTTCTTTTTTTCTTCCAAAAGAAAAGACTCCTCTCACATATCGTTGTACTACTACCATATGTGAAAGAAGTCCCAAAGTTTCCTGTTTAATTATTCCTCATACTCCCCGCTAAACACTTCCACCGCCGGTCCAGTCATGAACACGCGGTTTTTCTCTCGGTCCCAGCGGATCTGCAGGCAGCCGCCCAGCAGCTCGACCTCAACCGCATCCTCCGTATGCCCTGCCAGAATGGATGCAACGGCAACCGCACAGGCACCTGTTCCACATGCCATCGTTTCGCCGGATCCGCGCTCCCAGACACGCATTTTTACGTGTGTGCGGTCAATGACCTTGACAAACTCGGTGTTGGTACGATCCGGGAAACGCTTATGGAACTCGAATTTCGGTCCAATCGTCTCCAGATCCAGGGAATCAATCTCATCCATAAACAGAACGGCGTGCGGATTTCCCATGGAAATTCCGGTAAATTCGTATTCCGTTCCATCTACCTCGATCTTCTCCGGAAGCTCGGAAGTCTGCTCCGGCTCGCCCATATCGACGGTGACCGCCGTTACTTTGCCATTTTCAACCTTCATATCCAGATATTTAATCCCGGACAATGTCTCAACAGAAATCTGCGGCTTGTCCACGATATGGTGGTCATACGCATATTTTCCCACACAGCGGATGCCGTTGCCGCACATCGCGCCGCGGGAACCGTCCAGATTGTACATATCCATGCGGCAGTCTGCCACCTCAGATGGGGTAATCAGAATCAATCCGTCGGAACCAATTCCAAAATGGCGGTCACTGACGGCAATCGCCAGCTTCTCCGGATCGTTTACCGTTTCTTCAAAACAGTTGACATAGACATAATCATTGCCAAGTCCCTGCATTTTTGTAAATTTCATCGTTTTTGCTGCTCCTTCTGCCTTTTTGATCCTATTGTAAAGGATCTTACGCCATTTTGTAAAGACTGATTACCATTTGTGCCGCCTCAATAAGGCTGACCTGACTGTCCATGCTGCATTTCTGCAGATATTTGTGCGCCTCCGGCTCCGCCATCCGGTTCCGCTCCATCAAAATAGCCTTTGCGGTGTCGATCGCTTTCTGATCCTCTTCCCTGCGCTTCTGCGGCGGCTGGCGGCGCATCCGCCGTCTTTTTTCCGCCTGTGACTGCTCAATCATGCGGACTGTCGAAACTAAATCTCCCATTTTAAACGGCGCCGGCAGGCAGACAATCCTTCCCATCGCTTCGCCGCTCCACCGGCTCGGGGAAGCAATGAGAAGCAAATCAAATCCCGGCGGCAGCTGGTCGGCAAGCTGCCGGCAGGTCATATCACCAAACCGGTAGCCGCTCACCACAATCCCGCTTCGCAAATCATCGGTTAACGCTAAAACCTGCGCGCCCGATGTGCAGGAGGCTGTGACCTGTATTCCATGTTTTACGAGTATATTTCTAATATTTCGTCCGTCCTGCGGCTTCGAAAATGCTACTATGATGTTTCCCACGTGGTCTCACCTCACTGCGATTTCGTACCCCCTAACAACGATACAGATATTCCGCTGTCTCCCAATCCGTCACATAGGCACAGAAGCGTTCCCACTCCTCTTTCTTGCCCTCGCCGTACATCCGGCAGAACTTTTCCCCAAATACACGGTGTGCAAATTCATTCTGATCCAGCTTCTGGAGCAATATCCCCAATGTCTCCGGGAACCGCGGCGCATTCTCATCGCCCGCTTCTTCATCCAGCACCAGCGCCTTCTCGATTCCTTCCAGTCCTGCTGCCAGAATCGCCGTCAGCGCCAGATACGGATTCGCAGACGGATCCGGGAACTGCACTTCCACGGAAATACGTCCGTTCCGGTCTTCCTTCACATGAACTGCCTTTTCACTTCCTTTTTCCCACACAGCCGCCGGGAACTCCGGCTGGAACACCGTGCTCCGCTCCGCCGCCAGACGTTTATATGAATTGACGGTCGGATTCGTAAAAATCATCATATCACTCAGATTTTTAAGCACGCCTGCTGCAAAATGCTTCGCCTGCGCCATCGCCTCGGCGCCCCGTCTGGAAGAGATCGACACGCCCACATGAAGCCCCGAGCCGTCGCCGCTCATGTTTGGCTTCGGCATAAAAGTCGCATGCAGACCGTGGCGTTTCGCAATCCGTTTGACCGCCGCCTTGAACGTCTGTAAATAATCTGCTGCCTCAATGCCCCGGCGCGCCGGAAGGACGAAGCTGTGCTGTCCGGCAGTCAGACCATGATGCGTGCTCTCGACCGCAAATCCTGCTTCCTCCAGGCTCAGAACCATGTCCCGGCGGACGCCCTCTGCCAGATCGATCGGCCCCGCGTCATAATACCCGGCAACCTCATGCGTCACCGTCGTCGGTCTCCCATCATCATCCGTGTGAAACAGATAAAACTCACACTGGAAATCAAAATCAAAGTCCAGTCCCATCTTCTCGGCACGTTTTACCGTTTCCTGTAAAATATGACGCGAATCCGTCCAGGACGGCGTCCCATCCGCATTGCAGACCTGGCAGATCACGCGCGCTACATTTTCCTGCCCGGAATCCCACGGAAGGACCTGATACGTTGATGCATCCGGCTTCAAGTACAATTCCACACTCTCGCTCTGGTCCGTCAGATACTCCGGCGCCGCCGCGCCCTCGATCCCAGCTTTCTGTAAGCCGCCGAGCGCAAACCGGTTGATTGCATACCCCTCTTTCATCGCTTTTTCCGCCTGCCTCCGCGTCATCTGGACCATTTTGCACTGTCCAAAAATATCGGTAAACTGCAGCTTTACCAAATCAACATCTTCATCAAAAAAAGGTTCGGATCGGTTCGTATTCTCTCCCATCGCCATTTCCTCCTATAAAAAACGAGGCAGCTGTCTCTGTCTCCAGTCAGCCCCCTCGCCCTCTTTTCATATACGCCCAGAATTTTCCTGCCTATACAGCCCCCAAAATTTCAAGCATACGTTTATGATCGTTTTGCTGTGTGAGAATGCCCCTGTCATTCTTTTCACAATTTTTATAAATAAAATATAGCAGTCCGATATTTTTCTGTCAAATACTTTTTTATTTAATCCGCAGCTGTTCGCTCAATTCATTTCCCAACTGGATATGTCCCACATATCCGACCTCGCCGACCATGTAAACCATGCCGTCCTCCTTTATTTCCACTTCCAGCGTGCCGCCCGGCATATGGACGTACATATGCGGATCAGCAAGTCCCAGGCGGTATGCCGCACTCGCCGCCGCGCAGGCGCAGCTTCCGGACGCCAGCGTATATCCAACGCCTCTCTCGTAGATCTCGATCTGGATATTCGTCCGGTCAAGGACATTTAAAATCTGCGTATTGACCTTTTCCGGGAAATATTCGGATGTTTCCGAATGCTCGCCGATCCGGCACACCATTTCCTCCGAAATCTCATTCATCCAGATAACACAGTGCGGATTTCCCATTGAAAGACAAGTCGTGACATACGGAATCTTTCCAAATACCATCGTCTGGTTTACCATCTCCCGCCGCTCGCCGGTCACCGGAATCTCATCGCTCCAGAACGTCGGATGTCCCATCGAAATTTTCACACGGGTCGCATCCTCGTTGAGATAAAAGACTGTCTCCTCGCCTCCCAGCGTTTTCCAGGAGATCGTCGTTTTCTGCACATATCCCGCGTCCCGCAGATATTTTGCAAAAATACCCATGCCGTTGCCGCTCTTCTCCGCCTCGCTTCCGTCCGCGTTGTAGATGCGTACATAAAAATCATTTTCCCCCAGATATGGACCCGCCAGAATGCCATCCGCGCCGATGCCAAAATGACGGCTGCACATCTTCTTGATATTCTCCGCATTCAATTCCAGATCATTCTTATTTGGATCAAACACCAGGTAATCATTTCCCATACAGTGATATTTTTCAAGCACAACCTGTTTCATCGCGATACCTCCTGCCCCTTTTAATCAATACCATAAAAATCTTTCATCGTAACTGTTCAGTACCTTCACAGTCACGCGCAAAAACCCATTAAAAATTGCCTACGGCAATGGGATTTTTGCCTGCTGACCCATGTTTTCGTACGGTCAGCGCAGTAAATGCGCAGACCTACTGAACAGTTACCTTTCATCAATGATTTCTATTCTACTTCCATTCTTGAAATCACTTTATCATGCATATCCATTTATGTTTTGAATATGTCTGCATTTTCATAATATTCCATCTATGCTTTCTTTAATTTCAATTTTAGGAAAATATAGCAGCTTTTAATAGAAGAATCATGCTTTAAATATTGCATATAATGCTATATAATATGAACTAAGAAATGAAATGTCTGTGTTTCAAAACATATTTATCTCAGAGGAAAACAACAAACTCAATGCATTTATACAAGATATAATTTCCCGCAACAATCAACCTGCAATACACTCAAAAAAAGGAGTCCCATTATGCCAGAAAACACCACCCACGAATCCCCCGCCTACGAAAAACGCGGCTACCTCAACCACGAATTCCGCCTTTTCCACCTGCGCGGGCAGATGGATACACCGGTTGCCTACCACTATCATGATTTCCACAAAGTCCTGATCCTGTTAAATGGCGAAGCGGACTACATCGTGGAAGGCCGTTCCTACCACCTCCGCCCGCTCGACATCGTCCTCGTCGGCGCGCACTGCCTGCACAAGCCGGTCGTGCCATACGGAAGCCGATATGAGCGCATCATCCTCTACCTGTCGCCGGAATGTCTGGATGCATTCTCCTGTGCTGACTGTGCGCTCGACCTCTGTTTCCAGCTTGCCAGAGAACAGCAGTCCGATGTTCTGCGCCTCGGTTCCCTTACCATGACGCCGCTCTTAGAGGCGCTGTCAAGACTGGAAAATGCCTATCAGGCAGGCGGTACAAATGACAATGGCACAGACAATGCTAACTTTGAATCCCTTGGTGGCAGCAGCTATGGCTCCGGGCTTCTTCTGCGTTTATTATTCCTGGAATTTATGGTACACCTTGATCGCGCCGCCTCCGAAAACCATCGGGAATACGTTCCGACCTCCCCTTCCGGCGAAAAAATCCTGGAACTCATGCGCTACCTCTCTGAACACCCGGAAGAAGACCATACGATCGACCAGCTCGCCGCCCGCTTTTACATAAGCAAATACCACATGATGCGTCTCTTCCGCCAGGAAACCGGCTACACCATTACCGAATACCTGACCGAAAAACGCCTCCAAAACGCAAACGAGCTCCTGCGCCGGGGCACCCCCGTCACAGAAGCCTGCTATCAATCCGGATTCCGCAATTATGCTGCGTTCCTCCGGGCATATAAGAAAAAATATCGCGATACGCCGCATAATTTATCCAGATTAAATTACAAAGAAAATTTTACTATATAATAAGGAAACCTCCCTATTCTTCCCTCCGGAATTTCTGAATCGCCTCCATCAGCATCCTGAAATTCCGGATCATCGAATCAAACGCCCCATATTTATAAAAATTGATAAAGACAAGCCCCACCGGCACCGCCAGAATCATGCCTGTCAGCCCGCGCAGCTTAAATCCCAGATACAAAAGAAACAGGGTCATCAGAGGCGGCAATCCCATCGACTCCCCGACGATCTTCGGCTGGATGATCTGACGGACGACCTGCGTCAGGATGTAGAGCAGGATAAGCCCGGTCGCATACGCATACTCCCCCGCGAACAGCTTCACAACCGCCCATGGGAACAGCACCGTTCCCGTTCCAAAGATTGGCAGAAAATCCAGAATCGCCGTCAAAAATGCCAACAGGACACCGTAGCGGACACCCAGCACCAAAAATCCTGCCGCGAGAATCAGCGCCACCACACACATGATACGGAATTGTGCCAGAAAATATCCTCCAATCACTCCCTTTGCGTCCCGTTTCATATACTCGATATAGCGGAATATAAATGCCGGAAGATGCCCCTTCAGCCAGAGCATGATGGACTCCCGGTCCGCCAGAAACAGATATGAAGACAGGATAGTAATGACCATATTTACCAGAAGATTCGGAATACTCTTCGCCACATGTCCGGCGATCTGCACGGTCGGTTCCGCCGCCCGCGATACCAGTTTTCCAAACAAACCATCCAGATTATCCGAAAATGCCAGCAGCGGCGGCTGTAAATTCTGAGGAAAATATTCTGCAAGCTTCCGCCCATTCTGCAATGCATCCTCAATCTCAGCGATCACACTCTGATATATTTCCGGTGCATCCGCCAGAAAACTTCCCATTTCCCGGTAAACCAGAAGACCCGCCCCGTAAAAAAGACTGATCACGATCGCCAGCGCCGCGATAATGATCAGCATCGAGCCGTGGCGCCGCACCAGCTTCACGCGCCGTTCCAGAAACCGGACCAGCGGATTTGCTAAAAGTGCCAGGATCCATCCAACCACAAACGGCATGAAAAAGCGCAGAAGCCTGGGACCTAAAAAGATGACCAGACATAGACCCAGGAACGGAATCACAATATTCAGAATCATTCTAAGATATCGTTTCATCTCATCCTTTTCCTTTCCGAGGCAATGATGCAATTTCGCTATACCAGATTATAGTGTTCCGCAATCTTTCTGAATGCCGGAAGCGATCTCTCGATCTGCCCATACGATACGCAGTATGCGATGCGCACATAACCCGGGCAAGCGAATGAACTTCCCGGTACTACCAGTACATTGTACTGTTTGCATACCTCGCAGAATTCTTTCTCATTCTCCACCGGGGATTTCACGAACAGGTAGAACGCGCCCTCCGGCTTGATGCAGGAAAATCCGCACTCTTTCAGTCCGTTGTAAAGCAGGTTACGGTTGCGGTCGTAAGCTTCCAGATTCACATTCGCATCTACGCAGCGCTTGATGACTCTCTGCATCAGGGATGGCGCATTGACACAGCCCAGAACACGGTTCGCGATCGTTGCCGCCTGGAATACATTTGCGCTCTCATCCATCTCAGACGGGATTACCAGATAACCGATACGCTCGCCCGGAAGGGACAGGGACTTGCTGTACGAGTAGCAAACCACTGTATTGCGGTAATATTTTGTCACATACGGTACAACCGCGCCGTCGTAAGCCAGCTCACGGTACGGCTCATCGGACAGAAGCACGATCGATGTGCCAAATTCCTTCTGTTTCTTTTCCAAAATTGCTGCAATCTTCTGCAGTGTTTCCTCGGAATAAATAACACCGGTCGGGTTGTTCGGGGTGTTGATGATGACCGCCTTGGTTTTTTCGTTGATCTTTTCCTCAAATTCAACGAGATTCGGCTGGAAATCCACCGTATTCGGAGATACAACCACCAGCTCGCCGTCATAGTTGCGGACATAGGAACCATACTCTACAAAGTACGGTGCAAAGGTAATGACCTGCTCTCCTGGATTTAACAGGGTCTTTAAAATAACATTCAGGCCACTTGCCGCACCGACCGTCATCAGAATGTTACCTGCGTGAAAGGAGGTGCCGAACCGACGGTTTAACGACTGTGCGATCGTCTCGCGCACATCTTCATAGCCTGCGTTGGACATATATCCGTGTACAAACAGGGAATCTTCTTCCTTTACGATATCCTGAATCGCCTGATTTACCTCTGCCGGAGCCGGTACGCTCGGGTTTCCAAGGCTGAAATCAAACACATTCTCACGTCCATATTTCGCCGCCAGCTTATTGCCCTCTTCGAACATCATACGGATGGCAGAGTTATTTTTCATAAGCGGTATCATTTTTTCTGAAATCATTGGCTTGCCCTCTTTTCTATAAAATTGATCAATGCGGCAATTCAATCTGTATACAAGCAGCACTTTAACTTGCTGAATTGTCGTCTTTTTGTTATTATAGCAGATTTTATTTCATTTTTATATCTTAATCCATATATTTTTACCGCCCTGCAATCTTATGCGATACCAGAAACGCCACAACCGCTGTCACCGCGAAATAAAACCATGTGGACGGATTGTTGAACCAGGTTGTGAAAAACGATAACAGCATGTAAAGTGCAAACTGTGCGTACAGAAGATAGGTAATCGGATTCTGCACCTGGCGCATCATCCGCATCAGCAGATACGCCGCCGCTCCTAACAGGACAGAAAAGACGAACACGCCAATTACGCCGAAATCGTAGTACGCATCATAAAACATCGTCAGCGTCGTCAGCTCTTCCTTCGTCACATAATATGGAAATGCCGTCAACGACGGAACCAGAAACTTGAGTCCCGTCAGCGTCCAGAACGGTGCCAGCATTTTCATGCCCCAGCTGTGCTTCACAAGTCCCTTGACCAGACAGTCGAAATTATCGTAATTGTTTGCAATATAAATATACGGCTGCGTCACAAAAATCGGCAGGTGCCGTTTCATCTCAAAAACCGTATTCAGGTAGGCAGTATCATGGCTGCGCGCGATCGTCAGCAGAATGTAGAGCATAATCAGCCCCGCCAGCGCAAAAACAACGTAGATCGGATTCAGCTGGTGTTCCATCTGCATGTAGGTAATCAATGCCAGCAGTACCGCAAACAGAAGCTGGGAGCGCGACACGCACAGAAGTGGAATCGCCACCGCCGCTGCATCCGCCAGAAGCATACACACCAGCCGTCCCCGGCTGCGACCGCCCTCGATGCAAAAATAGATCACAGAGAGCGCCGGAACCAGCACACAGGACACCGTCAGATAATGAAGCCCGGTCACATGGAAATAGGAATAGGCATGCGGAACTCCACGGAGCAGCAGCGGAATATAGCCCATATAGACCGCCTCGATCGCGAAGCAGCCTGCCGATACCGCCGCCAGCGCCACCGCGCAGAAAAAAACAGTTCCGGCATAGGATTCCAGCCCCCGGCGCTGCACCGCGCCGGAATGACCGCCCACACGGACGGACGCTTCGCCGGAAAATGCTTCCAGATAATAAAAAGCCAGATAAAAGCCCGCAAACGCCGCCAGAAGTCCCAGCCACGTTCCCGCACTCCATGCCTGACTTAAATAACTAAGCTTCATACACGCCAGTCCCTGTCCACCTACAAAGGAAAGAGCGAAAATCCCCCGCAGATGCAGAAAATTTCCACTCCGGATATAGTCTGACGCATACAGATACACCGCCGCCGCCAGAAGCCCTGCGCCGGATAAAAGATAATGGCGGCTGAGCGCCAGAAGCAGCGAAGCCGCATAGCAAACCAAATAAACGATCATAGTTCCATCCTATCCGTACGTCTGTACACAGTCTTTTACCGCACCGTTTTTTTCTACTCGCCCAGCCCGTCATCAACGATTTTCAGCATCGCTGACAGAGCTTCCTCCTCGTCTTTTCCATCACAGATAAACTCGATCTCATCACCGCTCTTGATGCACGCCCCAAGCACGCTCAGGACACTCTTTGCATTGGACACGGTGCCACGGAACTGGAACTGGACGGAACAATCGAATTTTACCGCCTCATTACACAGGATTCCCGCCGGTCTCAAATGCAGACCGGTCGGGTTTTTTAATTTAATTTTTGCTTTTACCATTATTTTAACTTCTTTCTCCTCATTTGTGGACGGCGTACCATGCTTTATGCCACATTTCCGCTCTCTGCATCCACATTTTCTTTTGCCGAGCTTGCCCCGCTCTCCCGGTTGGAACTACTCTGGCTGTCCGTGTCTCCACGGTCACTCTCGGTGCTTTCCGTCGTCTGGGCGCTGGAGCTTCCATGCTCGCTGACCCGCACCGTCACAGCCGGTGCCGACAGCATCTTATACGCGTCCCCCAGCTGGAGCTGCGCCGTTGCCGTGTGCTCGCCCAGTCCCATGCCTGATACATCGACCCGGATATTCATCTTCGACGCCGACAGACTGCTTAAATCCTCCTCGAGTCCCTGTACCTTGACTTCCATCTTCGTATCTTCGACGGTATAGCTGTAGCTGCTGTTCTTTCCGTTTAGAGTCACATTCTCCGGTTTGACCGTAAAGGTTTTCTCCGTCAGCTTCTCCACCTGCAGTGTCACGTTGATCGTCGTGCTGTCCAGTCCCACGATCGTAAGCCCGGACGGCAGGTAATCATCCAGATCGATCTCGCACTCCACATCCTTTGTCGCGCCCTGCACATTGAGGGACGGTCCCTGAATCGTGATCGTGCTGACCGAAGCCAGATCGGTCTTGAGTCCTGCCACAGACACCGACTTGATATCCGTCTTCGGACCCGTATAGCGGTATCCATCCGCCACCTCGCCGCTGACGTCAAAATCAAGCGGTACTTCTTTTACTTTCAGGATCTGCATCGTATAAGAGACATCTCCGCCAACCGTCTTGACAGAATCTCCCAAATCTGACAGCACATTTCCATTGGCGTCAAAATACTCCGGTGTTGCTGTTCCACTGACATCCGCCACAGCACCGTCAATATTAAAACGGATACCCACGCTGCTGATCTGTCCGATCAGGGAGGTTGGTCCTTTGACCGTCACCTGAGATGGCACCATTGTCACCTCACCTGCCTCGTAACCGTCTGCCGCCTCGCCCTGCGGATACGCTTTCAGCGTAAATGCTTTGGTCTGCAGCGCCTCGGTCGTGATCTTGATGACCTCCGGGGACTTCACAACCGGCGTGGACTCCAGCAGTTCCTCATTGTTCACCACTTCCACTCGGATCGGGATCGCCCCCGTCACATCATACATTTCCGATAAATCCGCATAGGCGTTGAAATCCGACGCCTTTACCTTATAATCATCCTTCGTCCGGATCTTGAAACTGATCACCGCCGTTTTTTTGCCTACCACATCATAGGCAAGATCCGCCTGCTCCAGCACCTGATCGTTCGTGATCGTGACCGGAACCTCTCTCGTCGACACCTTGATCGGGTTCGCCACATTCACGACTGCCAGCCACACAAAGAAAGCACAGAACAGGGCAATCAGCTTGATCGCAAGATTATTCGTCAGCTTTTCTTTCATTTCTGCGTCTTCCCTTCCATATTCTGAAACGACCTGTGTTTTCCGTTTCCCGTTTTACCAGAACCGACAACATATCTCTCAGTTCATCGCCATCCTTGACACTCTTAAGCCGTCCGGACACAGCCACCGACACGCGCCCCGTCTCTTCCGATACAACCAGGGTCACGCTATCAGTCGCCTCACTAACTCCGACTGCCGCACGGTGTCTGGTTCCCAATGCCTTGCTGATATCCATATTGTCCGAGAGCGGCAGATAACAGGTCGCCGCTGTCACACGGTTACCGCGAATCACGACCGCGCCGTCGTGCAGCGGTGTGTTGTGCTCAAAAATATTGATCAGAAGCTGGCTCGTCACGATACCATCGACCTCGATGCCCGTCCGCTCGATCTCTCCGAGCGGCGTGCCCCTCTCGATGACGATCAGGGCGCCCGTCTTGACTTTTCCCATCTCAAAACAAGCACGCACCAGCTCTGCAATCGTCTTTTCGCTGAAATCCTCATTTTTCTTCGTATCATCCGTTGAGAACAGCGTCGTCAGCACATTCTGGCTTCCGATCTGCTCCAGTGCTTTCCGCAGCTCCGGCTGGAAAATAACGATGATCGCCGTTACCGCAATGTACGACGTCTTTTCCAGAAGCCACAGAATCGTATCCAGTTCCAGGATCGCAGCTGCCAGAAAGAATGCAAGAATAAAAACAATACCCTTCAGAAGCGTCCACGCCCGCGTATTTTTGATCCAGATCAGCATTTCATATACCAGAATTGCTATAATCGCGATCTCTATTAAATTTTTAAAGGTTATCTTCGGTACGAACGAGATCCACGAATAAATCTCCGCCAGTATCTCTGCCATTCTTTTCCCTCCCTTTCGGGCTGCGTTTCTGTTACCAGTCACGTACATATGACCCGTCACGCATTTCTTTTAACAACAAGTTTCTTTTATAAAATAGTCTATCTTCTCTTTACTTTATTGATTTCCTGTACCTTTACATCCGTCCTCGAAATTGCAATCTTTGGAACCGCTTTCACATAGTAATAATAATCGTCATCCTCAAACTGCGTGTACTCGGTCCGGCTGTAATCGACCGAAAAAACAAACAGCTGATAGATCAGCGATGCAATGACCGCACCAATCATTCCCACAACCAGCTCCGGCACGGACACCGGAACGCCAAAGCGGAAATCGCCGATAAACACAACCAGAATCTGTAAAATAAGGCCAGTTCCGATCGCGATCCCCCAGGAGTAATTGATCGACAGTTTCTTGAGCACACAGACCGTCAGCGCCCCCAGGCAGCATGCCGCAATCATGACAAGCATCGCCGGGTTTGCCAGCAGGTTTTTGATGACCTGAGCCAGCATCTGCGTGATCTCAGTCTGCTCACTGCCTGCCAGGAAGCTTCCGTTCTGCTTCACATACAGAATCACGTAGTACAGAAAAATCCCGCAGCTCATCGGAATCACCGATATGAGGCTTCCAGTCAGTCCGAGAATCATCGGGACTGCAAACGGCACCTTCAGAAAAAACAAGATCGGCGTTACAATCAGGTACGCGCTGTCACCCGGCTGAAATCCGTAATACAGCAGCACCACGATCAGAAGGAACACCAAGGTGATGAGCGCCACTTCCATTGATGCTGCAAAGAGCTGTGCCAGCAAAAAAATCCCAATCAGAAACGCAATGGCTCCAAATGGGAGAAATGCACATATAATTCCCGCAAACAGCGGCACCAGACCGCCGCTCAGTTTCGGCATCAGTCCGATGTTCTGGTTAATCAGAAACACCGCCGCAAAGGCAGTTATAAAACGCAGGAATGCATTCACAAATGCACTGTATCTCGCATAGAAAGCCTTGAGTGCTTCTTTCCCTGCAAGGAGTCCTCTCATCTGCCTCTCCTCTCTCTCTCCATTTTTCTGGCGCGCCGGTGTATATCGTAACGCTTATCCAGATGTTTCAGTTTCGCTATGTAGATCCGATTCCTCTTTTCCTCGTACTCATACCGCCCGCCATACACGATGATCGTCAGCACGACATACAGAAAAAGCCCCCCGAGGTATAAAGCTCCTCCTCGAAAAGCCAGTCCCTTCAGTTCATCCATTCCTATCGAACTCAGAACTACTTCTACATTAAATAATACCCACATTCCAAAGAGAAGTATGCTGCACAATGTATAGCTTATAAATCCCCGGAGCAGATTGCGGCTGATATAGTCGCTTTTAAAATACTGATTGACTGTTTTCATCTGGGAAGCATGCTTCTTCTCAAACAGTGCCAGTTCGGTCATTAATTTTATCTTGTCTTCGTTGAGCATACATGGTTCCTTTTTTATATATGCCGCGGCTTCCGGTCCAATACGTCCCGTTTCTGAAACCGCTGCGCCAAAAACGCATTCTTCCATAAATTATAACATAACTTTTTTCTCTTGGCGAGGGGGCGGGGGGATTTTTCATAGGTTTTTCATAAATTTGTAAGGGATTGTCAGACATCAAAAAAGAGCTCTGCCGATCACACATTTTCGCATGATCGGCAGAGCGTATCAAGTCTGTTTCATAAGATGTAAAAACTATGCCTTTTTTGCTTCTTTTTATGTTATGATACTTTTATGATATCAGGATCAAAAGGTTCGAAACATGCGTAAGCAGCCTTTTTCCAGACAATCAGAAGAAAAGAGGGATTTTGTTTTGAAAATCGCGATTGTAGATGATTTGAAATTGGATGCCGAACAGTTGTCGCATCTGATTTTTTCTTATATGAAGGAGCACCGTATTCCTACGGCTGCACCAGAAATATTTCCAAATGGTAAAACATTTCTCGCCAGCTTTACCGTCGGTTCCTTCGATATTGTCTTCTTAGATATCTATATGGATGGATTAAGCGGAATGGAAACCGCCCAAAAACTCCGCGCGCTGGATGCTTCCTGCCGGATCGTTTTTGTCACTACTTCGCCGGATTTTGCAGTGGACAGTTACGATGTGAACGCGGCTTTTTATCTGCTAAAACCGGTTACGATGGAGCGCGTTTCAAAGGCGCTGGAACGATGCCATCTTTCCGCCGACGAGGCGGAGGTTTCCGTTCTGGTTCCCTGCCAGGGAACAGAGCTTCGCTTGCCTCTGCATCAGATATCGTACACAGAATATCTGAAGCGGCGGATTCTGGTGCACATGCGGGATCGGAGCCAACATGAAATTTCCATGAATCAGCGGGATTTTTCTGCCCTGCTTTTGTCCTATCCTTGGTTTTGCGATTGCATCAAGGGGGTTTTAGTAAACCTGGAGGATGTCGATAAGCTTCTGGAAGACCGTTTTCTGATGAAAAGCGGCGCCTCCATTCCCATCAGCCGCCTGAAATACCGGGATGTCCGGGAACAATATATCCAATATTCGTACCATTTAGTCCGGGGAGGGCCGCATCTATGATTGAATTATTTTTTAATGAATTTTTGAGCACTTTTCCGTTTCATATTCTGGCATGTGTTCCATTTCACAAAAAACTCCGCCATTCTCCGTGGAAAACTTTTCTCTGGGTCTGTGGATTCGAACTGGGCTATCTGCTTCTGTTTCTGTTCCTGATTCAAAGCGGTTTGTCCAGTGTATGGGTGCAATACCTCGCGCTCCCTTGCTTTGGCGTTTTATTTAAGCTGATGGTAGACGCCGAGATCGGAATGATTTTATTTCTATATTTATTTATCATCGATTATCTGTTGGTCGTGCGTGCCGCCGCTTTCTGCATCTGTCAGGCGCTCTTCGGCTACAACTTTTTCTCCTGGGAGACCGGGCTGGTTACCTTTCTCCTCGTTTTGTGCAGTATCTATTTCATGGCAAAAGCAATGACCCGGACCGTCGAGGGGCTTTCTTCCGTATCAATCCCGTCTTTCTGGAATACAGCGTGGCTGCTCCCCGCTTCTGTGACCCTGATTCTTTTGCTTTTAACTGGAAATATCCGAAGCGGTACCATCACAGTCGCCGCACTGCTGGCGCGGTTCATGCTTTTGATCTGCATGTTTTTAATCAGTCATTTCATGATTCTGTTTATCCAACAGCTGAGGGAACAGCTGGAAGCCAATGCCCGCAGTGAGGCGATGGAACGTCTTTTGCAGATCCAGCGTGACCAGTACACAATGCTCCAGTCCCGGATCATCGAAAACCGCCGGGCGCGCCACGATTTCCGCCAGCATCTTCGGGTGATTCAGGACTGTGCCAACCGCGGCGATTTAGAGGATCTGAAGTCATACCTCGCAAACTACGAAAAACAACATCCGACTCATTCGGACCGCGTATACTGCAACAATTATGCGCTCAACGCCATTCTTTCCTTCTATGCAGATAAGGCGGAAAGCGCCGGAATCCAGTTTGACATCCACATTCAGCTGTCCGATCACCCGGTCATCCCGGAGACGAAACTGTGCGTGCTTCTCGGAAATCTGCTGGAAAATGCCCTGGACGCCTGTCAGACCGGGTGTTCCGGCTCTGAAAACACGCCGCCTTTCATCCGTCTCTCCGCGGTGCAGACGGGTACCTCCACCCTGTCCATCACCACGGACAACACCAGCGCATTCAGCCCTACCTGGATGAATGAAAAACTGGTATCGACCAAACCTGCTGGAAGCGGCATCGGAACCGAATCGATCCGCATGATCGCCGAACAGTACCACGGCGATGCACGGTTTGAATGGCGGGACGGCGTATTTTATGCTTCGGTATTGCTGAATCCGTAATGACACAAAAAGGGGATATCCAGTTTTTTCTGCTATCTCCCTACATAACCGGTTCCTGCAGCACGGTTCCCTCCGGGAATGCGGTACGGAACACGCGGCGCACCAGCGGACCTGCTACAATGAGCTGGAACGGAAGCGCCATGATGATGTTCTTCGGAATATTGGTCAGCCAGATGATGAGCAGCTGGCTCCATGCGCCGGATTTCACGCAGGCTTCCAGACCGCCATATAAGGACATAACAAATACCATCGGAACGACCATGCAGCAGGAGATCGTGATTACTTTACGAAGTGTGCTGCTCTCCGGTGATACAAAGTAACGGAACGCAATTCCCTTCGCCGGACCGGACACAATGAACCAGTCAAACAGAAACGCATACACGAATGCAAACGGGAATCCGATCCATCCTTCGCGGATCGTTTCCAAGGATAAATGTCCCATATGAAGGGTTACATTGTACATACTCATCCAGAGTACCATCGTGAAACACATGATAACGGAATAGATAAAACTTTCTCTCTTATTTCTTGGCATTTTCATTCTCCTCCTATAAAATAATTGCTTCTATCCAGATGCAACGGCAAATCAGTCCGACACACTCACGCACAAGATGCTGTCCGTGATAAATTTCACAAAATAAAAGGCAGCAGAAATCGGAAACTCGTTTCGATCTCTACTGCTGTATGCAATCTCACTGCGTTTTTTCAAACTATATTCGATTTGGGTTACGGTTCGCTATTATAACGTCTTTTTTCCATTCGTGTAAGCACTTTTTTTATTTTTTCACAATTTCATCATATTGAACGATCAATTTTTTTATTTTTTATTCCACTTATGCAACTTGACAAGAGCTGCTTTTTCAGCTCCCCTTTCATTTTTTCCGAATTTTTCCCTAAAAACAGGCAAATAGATATTGACAATACTGCCTTTATTCGATAGAATGTAATAGTATGTTTACATTGAACTGTCCGTGTCCAGGCTTTAATGCAAACCAAATACAAAATGAATTACGAATCAAAATAAAAGAATTTATGATGGAGGTACACTACATTGGCTAACATTAAATCCGCAAAAAAAAGAATCTTAGTTGCAGAGACAAGAGCTGCAAGAAACAAGGCTATCAGATCCAAAGTTAAAACTGCTGTTAAGAAAGTAGAAGCTGCTGTTGCTGCAAAAGATAAGGCTGCTGCACAGGCTGCATTATTAGCTGCTACCAGCGAGATCGACAAGGCTACTTCCAAGGGCGTATACCACAAGAATACAGCTTCCCGCAAAGTATCCCGTCTTTCCAAGGCTGTAAATACTCTGGCTTAATTATCCAGAGCGGATCTTTCGAATTATATATTAAAAATTAACCCAAATTAAAAAACCATTATTCTGTGGGTGTGACAGAATAATGGTTTTTTGTTGCTTCTTTTCCAGCCGGGTCCGGCCGAAGAACCGCTGATTCTGATGCTGGCACTGCCCTTTAGAATCAGCGCACGGAACTTCTGGGCTGACTGATCAGCAGCTCCACCGCCAGCCGGTCGCCCATCCGCCCGGTCTTGACTGCCTCCTCGGCATCCACGCAGGTCTGCACATAGGAAATGAGCTGTTCTTTCGTAAATGCCGCCGCCTGGCTGCTGAGTTTTCCGGCTACGAACGGAGGTACTTTCAATTTCGAGGCAACCGTCCCCCGGTCTGCGCCGGACGCCTGCAATTCTCGCACCAGCAAAAGCTGGTTAAACTGTCTGGCAATCAGGAACAGGATCCGCATCGGCGGCTCCCTGAGTGTCAGCAGGTCTTCGTACAGATCCATCGCCCGCTTCGTCTTTCCCGCCGTGATCGCCGCTACCATGTCGAAGATCTTGTTCGTGATCTGCACGGTCGTGATGACTTTCACATCCTCTGCCGTCACTACCTCACTGCCCATCGTGTAGGAAATGAGTTTTTCCAGCTCCATCCGGATGTTTTCCATATCATCGCCGACGCGCTCCAAAAAGAGATTCATCGTGGAGGGCGTGATCTTCCGCCCATTCTGCGCCAGGATCGTCGCCGCCCATCTGGCGAGCTGCGCGCTGTCCTGCCGCTTCATCTCCGCAATGTGACCCAGATCCTTGACCTTTTTGTAGAGTTTGTTTCGCTTATCGACCGCCTCCTCCACAAATACGATGCAGGTCGTGTCCGGCATCATCGGCAGATACTCCGCCAGCGCCTCCGAAGAAGTCTTGAAAAATCCGCTGTCCTCGATCAGAATCAGACGCCGCTCGCTGAAAAATGGCATCGTATCCGCCAGACTGATCAGCTCGTTGACATCCAGCCCTTTTCCCTCGAAATAATTGTAGTTCATCGTATCATCGCCCGAGATCGCCGCCCGCAGCTTCTTTTTATAACTCTGCTTCAAAAACGCCTCTTCGCCGTATAGCAGATAAACCGGCTTAAATGTGCCATTTTTGATGTCTTCATTGATCGTCTGCATTAACTCCGTCCCCGCCTCCTGGTTCTATTCGATAAAAACAGATCCATTTTTTCGAATGACTGTCCATCCGGTTACTTTCCTGTCTATTTTTTCACTTCCTACTATTATAAACATTTTTCTAAAATGTTGTCTACTGTAAACCCATAAAAAGAATAAAACAGCAGCTCCTTTTGTTGCTTGAAATTTTTCCTTGGTTCACTTTCAGTCAAAACCTACATTACCATCCCCAGCAAAAGATAGACCGCATACGCTACAATCCACGCAATCACGCACTGCGCCACCACGACAAAGCAAGCCCATTTTCCGCCCAGTTCGCGTCTGACCGATGAAATCGCTGCCACGCACGGCGTATAGAGCAGGCAGAAAACCAGCAGACTGACCGCTGAAAGAGGGGTCAGAATGTCACGCAGGCTCTGAGTCGTCCCGAACAGAACCGACAGCGTTGATACAACACTCTCTTTTGCCATAAATCCGGTCAGAAGTGCCGTGCAGACACGCCAGTCGCCTAATCCCATCGGCGCAAACAGTGGTGCAATCACACCAGAAATAACCGCCAGAAGACTCTGCTGGGAATTGGACACAACATTCAGGTGCAGATCAAATGTCTGAAGGAACCAGATTAAAATCGTCGCCACAAAAATAACCGTGAATGCTTTCTGCAGGAAATCCCTTGCCTTTTCCCAGAGAAGCTGGGCGACATTGCGCGCCCCCGGCATCCGGTAGTTCGGAAGCTCCATGACGAACGGAACGGCTTCACCCTTAAATAAAGTTGTTTTAAGAAGCATTGCCATCAAAATTCCCATCAGGATTCCCAACAGATAAAGTGCAATCATAACAATCGCCCCATGATGCGGGAAAAAGACAGCGGTAAAAAACGCATAAATCGAAATCTTGGCGGAACAGCTCATAAACGGAGTCAACAGGATCGTCATTTTTCGATCCCGCTCCGAAGAAAGCGTCCGGCTTGCCATGACTCCTGGTACCGTGCAGCCAAAGCCAATCAGCATCGGCACGATGCTCCGTCCGGAAAGACCGATCTTTCGAAGCAGTTTATCCATCACAAACGCCACACGTGCCATATAACCGCTGTCCTCTAAAAGCGACAGGAAGAAAAACAGCGTCACAATGATCGGCAGAAAGCTCAAAACACTTCCGACACCATTGCACACACCATCGATCAGCAGGGAATGGAGTACCTGATTGATACCTGCCGCTGTCAGCGCTGCGTCTGCCCGCTCTGTCAGCCATCCAATCACCAGTTCCAGACCATCTGAAAGGACCGCGCCAATCACATTAAATGTCAGCCAGAATACCAGACCCATGATTGCAATAAATGCCGGAATCGCCGTGTAGGTTCCGGTAAGAAGACGGTCAATCTTCACACTTCGCTGGTGTTCCCGGCTTTCCCTCGGTTTGACGACTGTCTGCCTGCAGACTTTTTCGATAAAACCAAACCGCATATCCGCAATCGCAGCTGCCCGATCCAGCCCGCGTTCCTTCTCCATCTGGCAGATAATATGTTCCAGCGTCTCTTTTTCATTCGTGTCCAGATTCAGACGCGCCTCAATCTCCTCATCGCCTTCTGCCAGCTTCGATGCAGCAAAGCGCACCGGAATACCCGCATTCTGCGCGTGATCTTCAATCAGATGCATAATACCATGCAGGCAGCGGTGCACCGCACCACCGTGATAATCCGCATCACAGAAATCCTGCCGTCCCGGCTTCTCCTGAAAATGCGTTACATGAAGCGCATGATCGATCAGCTCTCCGATTCCTTCATTCTTTGCCGCTGAGATCGGGATAACCGGAATTCCCAGTTCTTCCTCCAGTTCGTTGACACGGACAGAACCGCCGTTCTGGCGCACCTCGTCCATCATATTAAGCGCCAGAACCATCGGAATATCCAGTTCCAGAAGCTGCATGGTCAGATACAGGTTGCGCTCAATGTTTGTCGCATCCACGATATTGATGATTCCCTTCGGGTGCTCCTGCAAAATAAACTGGCGCGTCACCAGCTCCTCATTCGAATATGGCGATAAGGAATAGATTCCTGGCAGGTCGGTCACTTTCGTATTTTCATGTCCGCGGATCGTGCCATCCTTCCGGTCCACCGTCACGCCTGGGAAATTCCCCACATGCTGATTGGAGCCGGTCAGCTGGTTAAAAAGCGTCGTTTTGCCACAGTTCTGATTACCTGCCAGGGCAAACGTCAGGACGGTGCCATCCGGCAATGGGTGTTCCTCCGCCTTTGTATGGTATTTTCCACCTTCTCCGAGTCCAGGGTGATCGATCGCGCGCGCCATCGGAATCCCATGTTCCTTTTTGTCCGCTGCTTCGGTTCCTGCCTCGCGTACATTCTCAATCTCTATCTTCTCTGCATCCGCCAGGCGCAACGTCAGTTCATAGCTATGAATCCGCACCTCAACCGGATCGCCCATCGGCGCATATTTTACCATCGTAACCGATGCAGTCGGAATCAATCCCATATCCAGAAAATGATGCCGCAGTGCACCTTCTCCGCCAACTGCCCGAACGGTTGCAGTTTTTCCTATTGGTAAATCCTTTAATGTCATTCTCTGCCTCCATCTCTCTTCATTAGTCAAACTCATTGTATGTCATCAGGCTTCTACATCCGCCTGATTTTGAAGCAAAGCATAGAGAGAAAAATACTATTGAAACTTTTTCTCAATTATGTTTCCAGATAAGTCTATTGTACTTTAGGGAATTTGTCAATCGTTGGAATCTTTAAGAATCTACCAATCAGAAAAAAAATAGAAAAGATAAAAGAAAAACAGCAAGGATGAATCATCCTCACTGTCTCAAAATAGCTGGGCTACAAGGATTCGAACCTTGAAAATGACGGAGTCAGAGTCCGTTGCCTTACCATTTGGCGATAGCCCAATCTTTTATTTCATAGCTGTCTCAGCCACATTTATTATTATATCATAAATTTTTGTTTCGTCAAGTATTTTTTTCAAACACTTATGTTTTTTTGAACAATTATAATTATTTATCAGTTCGAAACATTTTACAGTCTCGTAATGCCCCGGATATTTTTCCGTCACGAGGCTTCCTGCAAATAATTCTAATGATTCTTAAAATTCCTGCTGCCCGAATCCAACTTCTGGTAACTCCAGACATATCATGGTTCAGGCAGCAGGAATCATATATCCTCATACACTCCGCTTTAATTAGCTGACTCCGCATCTGTCTTCGTTTCTTTTTCCGTCTGCTTTGTCTCCATCTGACTATACTCTGTCTCCGAGTGCGTGCTCTCTTTTACTGCTTCTGTCAGTGTCTCCGGCGCACGGGATGTCTCGGATGGCTTTGTCTCCACTGTCTCATCATCCGCATCGTCGTCATCCTCATCAATCAGATCATCCGCAATATCCGGCGTCTCGAAATAGCCTTTTACCGTACCAAAGGAGCCGCCGTCCCGCACTGCCACTCCGCCGAGCGTAAACGTGCACTCCGTATTGGCTGGAAGCCCTTTGACGTGAATCTCACAGGAGGTTCCGCCTGTGTCCGTGATTCTCGCCGAATAGCTCTGACCGTCCGGATCTACCACCGACACGGTCGGATTTTTCCATTTAACCTTTTCCTTAAAAACGATGTTCAGCGAACCGCTCTCGTAGTCCACATAGTCAATCTTCGCTTTCTTGCCTCCCGAATCGACTTCTTCCTCGTCCTCATCTGCTGCGGCGGTTGTCTCCACCGGGCGTGCAGCAGTCGATGGCTGTTCTGCCGGCGTCGGTTCATTTTCCGGCTGACCGGTGCTTTCCACGGTCGTCTCCGCTAAGGTTTCTTCCTCGGTCTGCGGCAATGTCACCTCATGAACCAGAGCCGCATCCGTCTCAATGGTGCTGTCCGTCTTCGAATAACCTACCGTATAAGCACGATCCGCGATCTCCCGCGCAATCTCTTCCATCGTCATACCGGCAAATTTTTTCATATCATTTTCGGTCAGGTCATTATCCCGGATCAGCTCTCGCAGAAAATACGCTTTTCCATAAGAAATATTGTATTTCTCCGCCAGATCCTGAATCTCCCCGGTTACCTTCATCCGCTGGTCATAGACAACCGCCTGTACCGCATGTTCCTGCAGGGAAGACTCTACATCTCCTACGACATCCTGACGCAAAGATGATGCCTTTTTCTCATTCTCATTGGACACGGTAACCAGAATCGCATTATCCAGTTCATCCAGATAACCGTTCCGGACCATCGAACCGATCAATGCGTTGACCGCAATATCAAGGTCTACATTTTTCAAATTCATATCATCCAGGATCGTCTCCGCATCCTCATTAAGCGGATTCGCCTGCAATACTTTCTCGTTCCGGTTGACGGAAAGCTCAATACTCGGATTGACATCGATGCCAATCACCGAATCGACACGGTGATTCTGGTAAAATGAAACACCGCCTCCTAACACAGCCACACACAAGCAGGCGGCTGCTGCCATCGCCACGGTCCGCATCCGGCGGTACATCCGTACACGGCGGGATGGTTTTACATAGATCTCCTGTGGTGTCGAGAGATCGATTTTATCGAATACGTTGGGAGTCAGGGCGTCCATCGCCGATCGCAGATGTGACTCAATCTCATCCTGTTCCCACGCTGTTTCAGAGTGATCGGTCAATGTACTCCCTCCTCTCTCAGGTGTTTTTTCAGTTTTTTCATAGCACGGTTGTACTTGGAAAGCACCGTTGCCAGCGGCATCTCCAAATCTGCCGCGATCTCACGATGTTTTAACCCCGCTGATGTCCGCAGAAGTACAATCTGCCGTTCTTCTTCATTTAATATTTTGAGTGCCGCGTGTAATACCATCTTATCCGCAGCATCCTCTATCTGGGGACAGAATTCCCCTGTCTCCATCTCAGAAAGATCCGAAAGCCCGATATCCGCTTCATGCTTCTGGTCACGGAAGCGCATATAGCAAAGATTTCTAGCGATCGTAAACATCCACGCCAGCGGTTTGCCCTGCGACTGATAGCTTCCAGCAGAAGTCCAGACCTTTAAATAAAGCTCCTGCATGACCTCCTCAGAGTCCTGCGGATTCCGCAAAATCGACAGAATAAAACCGTATATAGTTTTATCCGTATTCTGATAAAGCTGCTGAAACGCCGCCTTATCTCCCTCTGCCACTCGCAAAAGCAGCTTTTCATCGCTCATCTTATCATAGGCGACCGTCTCTTCCATGGTCGTTAAAAGCCCCATCAAAAACATGGACGAAATTTCCTTTCTATATAACTTAATGCAGATAAACCAGTTCTTATTGCATTTGTTATGAATTTTTTCTGATTCCTATCCAGCTCCTCACAGCAGCTGGCAAAAATCAATGCAGCTTTATTCATACTCGACCCGTTCCAGAAAAAGCCCCTCCGGCGGCGCCGTAAAGCCCGCCAACGCTCGGTCACAGGAAAAAAGCGTCTCCGCCACCGATTCCGGTGTCCGCTTATGAAGTCCTACCTCTATCAGTGTTCCGGTCAGGATTCTTACCATATTATATAGGAAGCCATTGCCACGAAAATGTAGTTCGCACACACTTTCCCGCATGGCAATCTCGATGGCAGTGAGATTCCGCACCGTCGATTTTTTCATCCGTTTCAACGAGCAGAATGCTTTAAAATCGTGCTCACCTGTCAGATACGCAGCCGCCCGCCTCATGGCCGCTATGTCCAGAGGTTCCCCCAGACCGTACACATATCGGCGCTCAAATACATTTTTCTTCGCTGCCGTCTCAATCCGGTAGCAGTAGGTCTTGGAAACGGCATTTAGACGGCTGTGAAAACGCGTTCCCGCCTCCTGTGCCGATAAAACAGCGATATCATCCGGGAGATAGCGGTTCAGGTACGCTTTCAACTCCTCCGCGCTCATCCCGGCACAGGACGCCGGAAGATGGAAATTCGCCACCTGTCCCCATGCGTGGACGCCTGCATCTGTCCGTCCGGAACCGTGCACTTCAACCGGCTGACCTGCCATTTTTTCAAGAATCTGTTCTAGTTTTCCCTGAATTGTCTTGTCTGTATTTCCCTGTTTCTGCCACCCGTCATAGCGGCTTCCGTCATACTGCAGGGTGATTTTTATATTTCGATCCGGCATATTTTTTCTCCATGTGTTATCCATTTTCATTCTTTTTTATTCGTAAATATATCTGTCCCGCCGCCAGATACAGCAACGTTCCGGTCAGCGCTCCTGCCATATCCAGCCACACATCGCTGATCTGACCAGAACGCCCCTCGGTAAACAGCTGAATCGTCTCATCCAGAAATGGAACCGCAAATATAGCGATGCGGTGGATTTCCAGCCATACAGACCCGCACGGTGCCATCGCACGCATTCTCCCAGTCCTATCTTTCCCATCAGCCGGATCCTCTGTCCGCATTTCTTCCAAAATAGCTCCGTTCACACGCACACAGAGAGCACTCTGCCGCAGCAAAATCCCCAATCCTGTATACTCAATAAAATGAGCACATTTGCGCACAATATGCTCGGTCAGCCATGGTACGGCTATTCCGGTATCTGCTGCCAGCTTCTGCAAAAGCCGGAGAACCCGTCCGCTCTCCGCCGATGACTGCACTGCCGGGCGCATGGAATTGGAGTAGATAAATAAAATGTATAATATTAAGATCACATGCCAGATCCATGCCATTCCCAGTGCTTTCTGTTTTTCCCGGATATTTTTTCCTGTATTCATCTATCAATCCCTGTATTCGCTTGACTCTTCTATGCGCTTACGCCTTTACTGCTCTGATTTTAAGATTCCACTCGCGTCAATCCGCTGTACCGCCAGCGCGATCGCATCTTCATCCTGCACCAGCGCCATCCGCACATGTCCTTCTCCCGATGGACCAAAGGCACTTCCCGGTGTCACCAGAACTCCTGTTTTTTCAAATAACGTTTTTACAAATTCCATCGAATCGCTAAATCCAGCCGGAATCGGTGCCCAGACAAACATCGTTCCCTCCGGTTTCTCCATCTTCCATCCGATCGATGCAAGACCATCACACAGACAGTCACGCCGTCTCTCATAAGCAGCTCTGGTCGAAGCCACACAGCTCTGGTCACCGGTAATCGCCGCGATCGCTGCCTTCTGGATCGGCAGGAACATACCGTAATCCATATTGGATTTCAACGTTTTCAGATGACTGACAACTTCCTTATTTCCCACGCAGAAGCCGACACGTGCCCCCGCCAGTCCATAGGTCTTTGACAGGGAATTAAATTCCACTCCGACTTCTCTCGCTCCTGGGAAACGCAGAAAGCTTCCGCAGGTTCTTCCATCAAATACCAGTTCACTGTAGGCGTTGTCATGCAGCACGATAATATCATATTTCTTTGCAAATGCGATCAATTCTTCATAGAAACTGTCCGGTGCCAGCACTGCCGTCGGATTGTTCGGGTAGGAGACAATCATAAATTTCGCTCTCTGTGCCACTTCTTCCGGAATTTCTTTCAAATCAATGATGTAGTGATTTTCTTCCCGCTGCGGCATATAGTAAAGCTCTGCCCCCGCCAGCGACGGACCATCCGCAAAGACCGGATAGCACGGATCCGGCACCAGAACCACATCGCCCTCGTCCACGATCGAAAGTGCGATGTGCGCCAGTCCCTCCTGGGAACCAAGCAGAGAGCAGATCTCCGTCTCCGGATCCAGTTTCACCCCATAGCGGCGCTCATACCAGTCAGACACTGCCTGCAAGAGCGCCTGCTGATCCTGAATTGCATACAGGTAATTCTCCGGCACCAGGCAGGCATCGCTGAGCGCCTTTAAAATATGCGGTGCGGGGGCAATATTCGGTGCGCCGATGCTCAGATCAACGATCATCTCCCCCTCTCCCAGTTTTTTCTTCTTCATCTGCGCCAGCATGGAGAACACGCCCTCGCCAAACCGGTCCATTCTATTTGCAAATTTCATCTTGTGTTGTCCTTTCTTGAAAGAAATCTCCGATTTTCTTTCCTTTTCTATTTCTATTTTTATCTCTATGAATCCTCTTTAAAACTCTAATAATTCCCATCCGCCCGATCACTCTGTCAAATGACTTATTCAACCAGTTCCACCAAATCACATCGAACTGCCCTCGCTGAATCTTATCAATCCAGCTTTGCATCATCAGGCTATATAAGTATTAATTATAGTACATGGATATGGGAAAGTAAAGGGAGGATAACAGCTCTCGCCAGCTATTATAACTTTTTAAAAATGTTGTAAAAACAACGGACTTTTCTGTGCCGGACGATTATACTTATCATGTACTTAAGAAAACAAAAAAATCAAAATAGATATTCTGACATATCTCATCCTTTCATGTATGAAGATCGGTCAGATGCACATGAATAAGAAAGACGAGGAATTTATATGGTACGAAGAATTGTAGAAATTGATCAGAAAAAATGCAACGGCTGCGGTCTCTGCGCTTCCGCTTGTCATGAGGGCGCGATCGGCATGGTGGACGGAAAAGCAACCCTTTTAAAAGATGATTACTGTGACGGCCTGGGCGACTGTCTGCCAGCCTGTCCGACTGGCGCGATCTCCTTTGTCGAGCGCGAGGCGGCGGCTTACGATGAGGCGGCAGTCCAGGTCCACATGGCAGCACGCAAAGCAAAGCAGGTATTAGAGGCAAACGCAGCGGCAAACACATCCGCACGTTCCGAAGCAAAACCGGCGACACCGGCATTTGGCGGATGTCCTGGATCCATGAGCCGTTTCCTGAAACGTCCTGACACAGCTGCTTCCCATGCATCCTCAGCAGCCACATCCACAGGCGGTCCTGGCAGTGCTGCTTCCGCTATCACACATGAGAATTTTTCTGAATCCGCTGCTTGTGACCATTCAGAAAACACCCCAATAAGCGCTCTGTCCAACTGGCCAGTTCAGATCAAATTAGCCCCGATCCGCGCCCCGTATTTCGACGGTGCCAAACTTTTGGTCGCTGCCGACTGTACCGCTTACGCATACAGCCGCTTCCATCAGGACTTTATCCATGGTAAAATAACTTTGATCGGATGTCCAAAGCTTGACAGCATCGACTACTCCGAAAAGCTGACCGAAATCATCCGCAGCAACGACATCAAGAGCGTGACCGTTGTCCGCATGGAGGTTCCGTGCTGCGGCGGTATCGAGCACGCCGTGAAAAAAGCCCTGCAGGCAAGCGGAAAATTCATTCCGTGGCAGGTGACGACGATTTCGATTGATGGAAGGATCTTAGATTAACCCTTTTTCTGAGAATCTGCACATTATAAACAACTATAAATCTTTTATTATGGAGGAGGAACACCATGGAATACCCATATATCAAAAACATCACCCATGAAAAAGTTCAGACTTTAACCAGTCTGGTAAATGCCGAGGACGGTCAGATCGTCAGCAAGACACTGGCGCAGAATGAGGCGGTCAGCGTTACCCTGTTCGCATTCGCAAAGGGTGAGGAGATCTCCACCCACGATTCCACCGGCGATGCGATGGTAACAGTTCTGGAAGGCACCGGACGTTTTACCGTTGACGGCGTTGAGCATCTCGTTCATGCCGGTGAAGTGCTCGTCATGCCGGCGAAAAAGCCGCACGCGGTGTTTGCGCCAGAGGCGTTTAAGTGGATGCTGACGGTTATTTTCCCATTTAACTAAAAATCTTATCATCCATCCAAAAACAGGCATACCACAAGATTCTTGAATCACTTCAAACAAAGACTCTGCGATATGCCCGTTTTTATTTTTACTAATTATCTTAAAACCAATTACTTACTCCACGTACTCATGCGTCTCCACCCACTGCAGCAGCTTTTCAATCGCCGGATTCGGGTTGCTCTGACGCCATGCGATCTCAAAATCAAGCTCTTCCGGGCTGCCGTCCGCGCGGAGAAGCGGAACCACTACCAGATTCCGCGCATTCCGATAATGGCGGACGGCATATTCCGGGAGAATCGCCACGCCAAATCCCGCTGACACCTCCAGAAGCACCGTCTGTACCTCCCGTTCACGCGCCACGATATTCGGTATAAAACCGCCCTTATTGTAACAAATCAATACTTCTTCCGCCTCATCGTTGGAACGCCCCTGCGGCTGCATGATGATAAAGTCTTCCCGCGCCAGATCACGGTACATCAGATGGCTCTCTCCCGCCAGCGTATGCCCCGGATAAAGAACCGCCATCATCGGAAACCGTTTGAGGTACCGATGCTTTAAATCCTCGTAATTCTGCGTGTACAGAGACAGATTAAACGCCAGATCGCAGGTTCCATTATCTAACAGCTCATAGAGCGCACTCATATTTTCCCGCAGCAGATGAATCGAAATATTCGGGTACGCCTCATGAAAACTTCTGAGCGTCTCCGAAAAACGGCTCTGCTCATATCCCCGGATAAATCCGATCGTCAGCTCCCCAGCTACGCCTTCCGCTGCCGTCCGCGCGAGCTTCGCCGCCTCCTCGGCGCGGACCAGAATCGCCCGCGCCTCGTTCAGATATACCTTTCCCGCCGCCGTCAGCTCGACATGGTGCTTGTCCCGCACAAAAAGCGGCACCCCGATCTTCTCCTCCAACGACTGAATCTGCAGCGTCATCGCTGTCTGCGAAATAAAACATTTTTTCGCCGCCCGCGTAAAATTCAGCTGCTCCGCCGCCGCCACAAAATATTCCATTTGTTTTAAATTCATCTCATTTCCCCATTTCTATATCCTATATGTAATCGCGTCTTTTTGATCGAGCAAAAAAATGAATCATGCCGCCCAATTTACGGGCTTTCGATCTGGCTTTTCCTGTTTCGTTATAAGTTTCCCTTATTATAATATCTGTTCTTTCTATTGGCAAGTTTTTCATTCATCCTTTATAATTTTTAATAGTCAACAAAAGAAAGTGAGTGAAAGGTATGAAACAATTCAAAAATTTCTACGAAGGCACATACGCCAAGTACATTCTGCCGGGCGTCCTGCTGCAATCGGTTCTGATTGGCGGCGGCTATGCAACCGGACGTGAGATTTATTCTTACGGTGCGAAATTCGGAGCGATGGGCTGGATCTCCGGACTGACGATCGGCATCGGTTTTGCCCTGTTTGCCTTCCTGACCTTTGAGATCTGCCGGATCTACAAGGTTTACGATTATAAAAACTATATCAAGCAGGTCATTGGACCGCTCTGGCCGATGATGGATATTTTAACTGTCCTCATCGCGATTCTGCTGATTGCCGTTATGGCAGCCGCAACTGGAAGTATTTTCGAGCAGGTCGGACTTCCGAATATTCTCGGCTCCGTTGTGATCGTTCTGATTTGCGGACTCTTGAACTTTAAGGGTTCCAAGATGATCGAGAAATTTGAATCGATCGGTACTATTTTACTGTACGGCGGCTATATTCTGTTTACAATTCTGGTACTCGTCAACAAGGGCGGCAACATTTCCCATGTATTCAGCACGATGGACACCAGCACCTACGACGGCTCTGTCACTGTTCCGCTGTGCATTTACACCGGTATCCTGTATGTTGCCTACAACATCAATTCCATCCCGATGGGCATGTTCTCCCTGACACGCCAGACCAAACGGAAAGAAACCTTTATTTCCGGTCTGATCGCCGGTCTTCTGATGGTTATTCCGTGGTTTTTGTCTTACTTTGCGATGATGTGCTTCTACGGTGACACCTCCATCGTCGGCGCGGATGTCACAACCCCGTGGATGGAAATGATCAAGGCAGTCAACGGCGGACCGGCACTGATGGCACTGTTCAGTCTCGTTATGGGCTGGACGCTGGTTGAGACGGCAACTGGCTGCATCCACATGATCATCGACCGTTTCGACGTTGCCATGGAGGAAAAGGGCGCTGCCAAGCTGTCCGATACAAACCGCGGTCTGATTACGGTCATCACGCTGATCGCTGCACTTGTATTATCCCGCGTCGGCGTTGTCACCTTGATCGAGCAGGGCTATTCGTACCTGTCTTACGGATTTATCCTCTTCTACCTCCTGCCGACGCTGCTGGTAGGCGGATATAAGATTATTAAACATAAAGACAAATAAATCTGTAATGATAAGAACACATCCGCCTGTGGGAGATTTCATCTTATAGGCGGATGTGGTATAATGTAAACACTTGACGAGGTATTTTCGAATCAACATAGAAAGGAAGTATATGCAATGAAATATGTCGGATATTACAATGGAGAAATCGGCCCCCTCGAGGAAATGAAAATCCCGATGTTGGACCGCGCCGTTTATTTTGGAGATGGCTGCTACGATGCCACTACCTTTGCAAACAACAACATTTTTGCCGCAGACGACCACCTCGACCGTTTCTACAACAGCTGCAAGCTGCTGGAAATCCCGTTTGAAATGTCGCGTGAAGAACTGCGTGCCGAGCTGCAGAAATGCATCGATGCCAATGAGATTGACCACGGTATGCTGTACTGGCAGTGTTCCCGCGGAACTACCTATCGTGGACATCAGTTTCCACCTGCTTCCGTAAAACCAAATCTGATGATTTTTACTGTTCCGTGCGACCTGATTCCATTTGATAAGACTTTCCACCTGATCTCGATGGAGGACACCCGTTTCCTGCACTGCAACATCAAGACGCTGAACCTGATTCCAAGTGTCATCGCTTACCAGCGCTGCATCGAACAGGGCTGCCAGGAAACGGTCTTCCACCGCGGCGAACGCGTCACCGAATGCGCCCACAGCAATATCTTAATCATCAAGGACGGCGTTCTCTGCACCCCACCGAGAGATAATCTGATTCTTCCGGGCATCACGTTAAAACATCTGCTGATGTTAGCTGAGAAAAACGGCATCCCGACCAGCGAGGCACCATTTACCATGCAGGAACTGGCAGACGCCGACGAAATCATCGTCAGCAGCTCCGGCGGGCTCTGCATCCAGGCCGTTGAACTCGATGGAAAACCAATCGGAGGAAAAGATCCGAAGACGCTGAAGACTTTGCAGGATGCTTATGCGGAGTTTTATGCGGAAGATACGAAGGTACGGTAAAAATCCATAAATTTGCCAAGGGCTGTCACTCAAAACGTGGCAGCTCTTTTTCGCTTGCGACATGTTTCTGCTTCGCGCAAGTGCGCATCTTCGCGGAGCATTTTTTGTTTCACAGGACGCAATTTCCTATGAAATAAAATAAGGGATCCCTGTATTTACAAGGATCCCCATGACGCGGAGACGGAGGGATTCGAACCCTCGTGCCGGGATGAACCGACAAACGCATTTCGAGTGCGCCGCGTTACGGCCGCTTCGCTACGTCTCCAGATATTAGGTGTTTCTCTTCGAAACACCTATACTATTATACATGATATTTTGACTTTTGTCATCTGTTTTTTTCACTATTTACTGATAATACGCATCAATTCCGTTCGCAATTCCCCCGGCAATCAATTCCTGATAATCATCCCGTGCCATCTTCTGATCTTCTTCCGGGTTGCTCATAAAGCCCATCTCGACAATGGAAACCGGTATCTTACACCAGTTGATGCCGCTCATGCTGTCTGTCTCCTGCACACCGCGGTTCTTGAAGCCGGTTGCCGCGCAGACAGAGTCCGTGATCTTCTTGGAAAGAGAATAGCTTGCCGCGTGAAGCCCGCCGTTGTACGGGTTGGACGCCGTCTGGCACATGGAGAGTGTTCCGTTGACCGTCGTGTTGTCCAGCGAATTGCCGTGAATCCGGACGAAAATGGAGGCGCCGCTCTTGTTGGCGATCTCCGCTCTCTCCGCATTGCTTAAGTTGACATCGTTGGACTCGCGGATCATGACGACCTGATAGCCTCTCTCTTCCAAAATCCGTTTTAACTTCTTCGAAACTGATAAAGTCAGCTCATATTCCGGCAGCTTCGTCGATATGCCCTCGGTGCCGGAAGCCACCTTCGCCTTCATGGTTGAGGAGCCCGGTCCGACTGGTTCTTTGTCCGGATTGCCCTTTGCCTGATGTCCCGCGTCGATCGCTACGATACATCCGTTGGACACCGGTGCACCCTGTGCATCCGCTTCTGCCCCCTGCGCTGTGACCGTCGCTTCCTCACTGCCCGGCTCGGTCGTCGTCAGGTATTCGGAACGGATAAAACAGCTCTTGTCCTTATAAAGCACCTCGCTCCAGCCGTCTCCGATACCGACGCGCTGCACGCTGTCGCCCTGATTCAGCTGTGTCACAATCTCATACTCCGTTCCACAGCCCGAACGCACGTTGAGCAGGTTCTCAGTCGCATACACTGTCTCGTCGACACTCCGGAAGCCGCTCGCCGTCGTTTTGTCACTCTCCAGCTCGCTCTGATCCGCAACCGCCGCTGCATCCGCCTCCTGAATGCCCTGTGCATCTTCCAGCTCCAGACTTTGCTTTGCCGCATTCGGCACCTGTTTCTTCGCTGTCTGTTCCGCCGGTTCTGTCTCAGCAGCCGCCATCTGCACCTGCTTCTGTGCCTGATTCGGAAGGGTAAATCCCGCATGGCTTACGCCAATGGAACCCGCCGCGACCACAATCGCGGTCACCGCCGCCCAGAAACGTTTCCGGTAATCCGGTGTGCCTGGCTTTCTTTTTCTGCTTTCTCCTCTTGCCATTTATAAAAAACTCCAATCTTACAGAAGATTCTAACCTCTCCATGATCCGCGCATTCACTGTTTCCAATCAATCGCATCGCAGCACAACTTTGATGCCGACAGAGATTTCTGCCCAATTAAAATCTTCTTTCATTTCTAAATTATTCGATCGTACCGCCGCCTACGACATATTCGCCGTCATAAAAAACGACTGCCTGTCCCGGCGTCGCCGCTCTCTGCGGCTCATCAAATACGCATTCCACCCGATCTTCGCCAATCTTGCGGATCGTACAGGATGCCCCTTTGTGGCTGTAACGAATCTTCGCACTGACGCGCATCTCCTGATCGCCCAGATCCTCAATCGCCATCCAGTTGAGGTTCCGGCAGGTCAGGCGGTTAGAAAAGACGTCCTCATTTTCCCCGATCACAACCTCGTTCGTCTCCGGACGGATCTCCGTCACGAACACCGGATGACCAAGTGCCAGATTTAAGCCCTTTCTCTGTCCCACTGTATAATGGGTAATTCCTTTATGATGACCTAAAATATTGCCGTACTTATCTACAAAATTGCCTTCGTCAATCCGGCAATCACTATTTTCCTCGATAAATTTTGCATAATCGTTGTCCGGCACGAAACAGATCTCCTGACTGTCCGGCTTGTGTGCCACCGGAAGTCCAATCTCCTCCGCCATCTCTCGAATCTTGTCTTTCGTATATTCGCCGACCGGCATCAAAGTGTGTGCAAGCTGATGCTGGGTCAGGTTATAAAGCGCGTAGGTCTGATCCTTCGCCGCCGTCGCAGACTTGCAGATCGCATAGCGGTCATTCGGCAGCTTCCTCACGCGCGCATAATGTCCCGTTGCAATATAATCAGCCCCAATTTCCAGACTTCTCTGCAAAAGGGACTCCCATTTTACATATCGGTTACAGGCAATACATGGATTTGGTGTGTGTCCGTCCAGATATTCCTGTACAAAGTAATCCATGACATTTTCTTTGAACTCTTTTTTGAAGTTCATCACGTAATACGGGATCTCAAGCCGTTCCGCAACCCGTCTGGCATCATCGACAGCGCTCAGACCACAGCAGCCGCCGTGCTCTTCCTGCTCTACATTCGTCTCATCCTGCCAGATCTGCATTGTGACGCCGATCACATCGTATCCTTGCTCTTTTAAAAGCCAGGCAGCCACGGAGGAGTCAACTCCTCCTGACATGCCGACTACTACTTTTTTCTTTTTCATCAATACTCTTCTTCGACGTCTTCCTCGCCGATATCCGTCTTCGGTTTTACGAGTCCTTTGATCTCAATGCCATTCTTCTGAGCATAATCCCAGAGAGCAGCGTGAATTGCCTCCTCTGCGAGCAGAGAACAGTGTACCTTAACTGGCGGAAGTCCGTCCAGTGCCTCCATAACGGCTTTGTTGGTAACTTCCATCGCTTCCTGAATAGTTTTTCCTTTTACCATCTCGGTCGCCATGCTGCTGGTCGCAACGGCTGCACCGCAGCCAAATGTTTTAAATTTTACATCCTGGATGATCTGGTTGTCATCGATATCCAGGTAAATACGCATAATATCACCGCATTTTGCGTTGCCGACGGTACCCATACCGCTGGCATTTTCAATCTCGCCTACATTTCTCGGATGCTGGAAATGATCCATTACTTTCTCTGAATACATCGGGTGTTTCCTCTCTATATCTTCATTCACTGTGGATGTTCATTTTGCTTAAAATGTCTAAATCTTACTGCTGCGGATGTTTCTTAATGTAATCCTCATACAGCGGAGACATAGAACGAAGACGTTCTACAATCTTCTTTAAGCAGTCTACCGTGAAATCAATCTGCTCCATGGTTGTCTCGGCTGACAGGGTCAGACGCAGGGAACCGTGTGCAATCTCATGCGGCAGTCCGATCGCCAGAAGTACATGGGACGGATCCAGGGATCCGGAGGTACATGCAGAACCGCTGGAACCACAGATGCCTTCCATGTCAAGCATGATCAGCATGGATTCACCCTCGATGAACTGGAATGCAAAGTTTGCATTGTTGGAAAGTCTCTGGGACGGATGTCCGTTGAGGCGTGCAAATGGAATTTCTTTTAATACACGCTCGATCAGGTGGTCACGCATCGCTTTTTCTTTTGCTGTGCGCTCTTCCATCGTCGCCATCGCAATCTCAACTGCCTTGCCGAATCCTACGATACCAGCCGTATTCTCGGTACCGCCGCGGCGTTTACGCTCCTGTGCGCCGCCGTGGATGAAGGAACGTGTCTTTAATCCGGTACGGATATAAAGGAAGCCGGTTCCCTTCGGTCCATTTAACTTGTGGGCGCTGGAACTGAGCATATCGATATGGCACTCATCTACATTGATCGGAACATGACAAAATGCCTGTACCGCATCGGTGTGGAATAAAATGCCGTGTTTCTTCGCAATCTCACCAATTTCCTTGATCGGCTCAATCGTACCGATCTCATTGTTTGCAAACATAACAGAGATGAGGATGGTGTCCGGACGGATCGCCTTCTCCAGCTCGTCTAATTTAACAACACCGAACTCATCTACATCCAGATAAGTAACCTCAAAGCCTCTCTGCTCCAGGTACTCACAGGTGTGCAGAATCGCATGGTGCTCAATCTTGGTCGTGATAATGTGCTTGCCCTTTGCCTGATATGCCTCTGCTGTGGAAATCAGCGCCCAGTTATCAGACTCCGTGCCGCCGTAGGTAAAGTAAATCTCGTTGGACTTTGCGCCCAGCGCTTTCGCGATCGTCTCGCGGGCCTGTGCAATCGCTCTCTTCGGCTCTGCCGAAAATTCATAAACGGAAGACGGGTTGCCGTAATACTCCGTAAAATACGGGAGCATTGCCTCCACTACTTCCGGACGCGTTTTGGTTGTCGCCGCATTGTCCAGATAAATCAACTGTTTCATAACTAATAAATCCGCCTTTCTTCTTAGTGTATGCACGCCTGCCTTTATTGTGATTGTATCACACGGAATCTCACGGCAGGAACTCCCCGCCTGTAAACATTTGCTGCGTACATAGTTTGTAGCAATAAAGGTAAAAGCTTCATCTACGTTCTTTATTATTATATAGGAAAATTGAAAAAATACAAGCAAGAATGAGCGGGTTTTTGAAAAAACCTAGTTGAAAATGGGGTATATAATGTGCTCAAGCTATTCCACCCTACTTATCCAGACAATAAAAAACCGTCCAGCTAGGAGGGGTCAACTCCTGACTAAACGGTTTTTTATTAAATCTTTACTCCACTTCTGCCTTGAAATCCGTTACCCAATCGGCAGCAATTCCGTGGAAACGCATGTTATCCTCCAAGAGGGAATCTTCGGATAACTGCTGTAGTGCTGTCATTGGCTTCTGACCGCACATGGAGGGTTGATGCAATAGGGTTTACATAAATAAAAAGAAATAAACTGGTAACGGATACCTGTCAATACTTATACATAAAAGGGATTGGTATAGAATCAGGTCGGTTCTTCACTTGACATATCGCTATTGTAATATTATTATATATTATTAGGATACTTCTAAGTGAAAACTCTTGTTTTTTCCTGATGGTTATAATATAACACGCATCAACTTGAAATGCCATCCCCGGAACGAGAATATAAATATTGTTTTTTTACAATAATATAAGCATTTAAAAATAGTCCTATAAAGCAAAGGCTAATTAAGCCAAATGGAGGCAGAAAAATGTATATTAAAAACCCGGAGTATTTTATTACCACCGTCCGTGAGGGAAGCATTTCCAAGGCGGCTGAAAAATTATATCTGTCACAGCCATATTTAAGCCAGTGTATCGCACGAACCGAAAAGGAATTAGGCGTCAAGCTCTTCGATCGCAGCCATATGCCGCTCAAACTAACTGAGGCAGGAAAAATCTATATGCGTTATCTGGAAAGTGTCGGAGTCCTGACCGGGCAGTTTGAGGAACAGCTCGGCGAGCTGAAAACGGGACGCAGCCGTACTCTGAATGTCGGCATGACGCTGTGGCGCGGATCCGTCCTGCTGCCGGATATCCTGCCAAGCTACTCTGAAAGCCACCCGGATGTCCGCATCACCTTACGTGAACACCACACTGCCCAGCTTTCCAAGCTGTTACAGGAGGATCAGATCGATTTCGCCCTGATGAATATGCCGCTCAATCTGGATGATTTCGTCTATGACACCGTCTTCAATGAGCGCCTCCTTCTTGTAGCCAGCAAGGACCATCCGGCTATCCGCGGTCTGGAAGCAGGCACTCCGGATCATCCGCTTCCAATCGATATGAAAAAGCTGCGCCGGGAACGCTTCATCCTGCTGCAGGAGGATCAGGTCATGGGACACGCCATGAAAAACCTCTTTGCCAAGATGAATATGGAGCCAAAGGATGCCCTATACACCACCAGCAGTACGACTTCGGTCAACCTGGCGGCAAGAGGGTTCGGCATCACCTTCCTCCCGGAAGGCGGAATCCGCCACACTGCCCACGTGGAGCAGCTTGCATTCTTCACCGTAGACAATCCACCGTTCAGCGTGCCGCTGCTGCTTTTATATAAGAAGAACAGCATTATTTCACCACACGCGAAGGATTTTATCGATATGGTGAAGGAGTATTACCGGAATCTGGAAGCAAACAAAATAAAAGAATAAAGCCATAGGCTCTATTAAGCACAAAAAGCACATGAAAGTCTTCTATTGTTCCCAAATGTCTTTCATGTGCTTTTCGCATTTGCTTCTTCTGCTTAAACTTCCTCTTGATCCAGCTCCAGTCCTTTGACCATATTTTCGAATTCATATAGTAGGTCAATATACTCTTTTGCCATGTTCCAAACAGGCTGCCACATCTCCCTCAATGTGGCAGCCTGCTCATCACTTTTTCATCAATCCTGCACTGCTCTTCCATGCCATCATCATAATATCCACTGAATCATCATATAGGTTGGCATTAGAAATAGATATGGGTTTACTACAAAGCTTTTTCATCTTTTCCTCACTTTCTATTTCGGTATGATTAAAAAGTTTCCTATCATCCAAAATATGCGCAGCAGTTACAGAACCGCTGCGCCAAATCCAAACAACTATTTTTAATTACCGCTGAATCGTGTTGGAATTCTGATTGTATGCTTTCGCTACGCACTTCCATTCACCATTCATCTTTAACAGAAGCAATACATCTGTGAAATCAATCCGATTGCCCCAGCCTTCTTCCAGAACACGTACAACCGCAAGTGATTCCTCTACCAGAAGTACATCAACGCGGGCTTTAAAATTGTCTCCACCAGGAACGGTATCTACATTATGATAAAACTGCTCAATCGAACCATGCTCCAGTTTTCCATCCAGATAGCCAAACAGAACCGCTTCATCGGTAAACAGCTCTTTCGCATATTTACTGTTTCCCTCTGCGACACTCTTAACAAATTTCATTGCTGCTTCTTCTACCGCCTGGTACTCTTTTAATTCTGCTCTCATAATCGTTTCCTCCTTAATGAATACATTTTAATTTTATGTAAAGCAATTTGCCTTATATGTTTATTTTCTTTCGCGGTGTCCAAGCTGTTCATGTAAGAGGACATCCATCCGCACATTCTTTTCGGTTCAAATTGACTTTACTTAATAACTATATTATAATTATATCAATAATAATCAAAAGAACAAGTACACACATAAAAGTGCAATACTAACCAAAAGGAGAGTGTAAAATGGGGGCCCGCTGCATATCAAAAGAACAATTGGAAACCACTGGATTTAGCTACACACTGTCATTAATCAACGGAAAATACAAAATGACCATCCTCTATACCCTGATGGAATTTGGTGTCGTCCGTTTCAATGAAATGAAAAAGTATATCGGTGGAATTTCTTACAAAACACTTAGTTCTACCCTAAAAGAACTTGAAATGGATCAATTAATTCATCGCGAAGAATACCCACAAATTCCTCCAAAAGTAGAATACAGCTTAACCGAGCGCGGAAAGTCCCTGATTCCCATTTTAGACGGAATGTGTGACTGGGGTGACAAGCATCGGCTATAATTTCATACCCACAAACGCCATCCTGGCTTTTCTTCTAAAAAGTGATGGCCGGCGTTTGTGCTCTTCACTCCGCTCTTCCATTCAAATATGCCTTTGAACCGTTTATTTTCCGAAAATGGGCAGCAATAGACATAAATTAAATGCTTTTTCCTAATTCATATGCCTGTTCCACTTCTTTTTTCCCGTCAACGTCTCCCGGCATCATATTGCCGCCCGCCAGGACATGGCCCAGATTTTTCCATCTTAAATGTTCCATCAGGTGATCGTAATATACCACCGCATCCTCAAACCCATTTCCTTCCGCTGCCATCAGAAGTGCAGATGACTTATTGCCGCGAAGGTAATTTTTATTTCCTTCTTCAAGTGCAAACAAACGATCCACTGCCGTCCGGAGCTGCCCACTCATATTCCAATAATATAGCGGTGATGCCATAACAACGACATCTGCCTCTTTCACCGGCTGATAAATCTGCTGCATATCATCTTTTTGGACGCAGGGATATTCTTCCTCATTTTTTCCTCCAAAACATCCTTTACAGCCATGGATCTCCATCTTTCCAAGCCGGAAAATCCGGACGGTATTTCCGGCCTCCTCGGCGCCTTTTGAAAATGCATTTACTAATGCAGCTGTATTTCCCTTTTCCCTCGGGCTTCCATTTAAAATTACAATTTTCTTATTCACAAACTCTTCCTCCATGCTTGAATATATATCAATACTCTGCCCCCTATTTCCGGAGCAGCCAAAAGACATTTAGGTAATTCTATCCTAAATGTCCTTCAGCTTTACCATTTACCGGCCTTTATTTTTCATAGACATCTGATACTTCTGCTTCTACATATTTTTTATAAAGCTCATTCCACTCATTCTGAACCAGTTCAGAGCTGCAATGCGCTTTAAAATCAGCCTCCTTTTCCCAGGCATCGGATACTACCATTTTATCAGAGTCCGTGATCGATTCACCAATCTGATAATAAATATTACCCTTTTGCTTGCGGAAGTTTTCAATCAGCTGCAAGCGTCTGAGTTCCGCTGCGTATTCACTTCTTTTCCCACTTTTAATCGTCAGTACTGCAACAAAGTTTGTCATCTTTCCATCTACCATTTATTTAATACTAATACTTTCAAGTTTACACGTTTTTGTATTTCAATAGTGCCGATTCCACTGCAACCATCCACAAAATCATCCTCTTACGCCTCTACTTCCCCATTTTTCAGACGTTTAAAGTAATCAAGTGTCAGTTCCCGCATTTTCGGAACCCAGAACATAATGCCAATGACATGAACTAAAATTATAATCATATTTCCGACATCTACCCACGGCAGAGCTGCATCTACACCAACCGTTCCGCCTAAGAAGCAAAATACAACTACCAGCACCTGCATTATTTTTCTGGCTGCTTTACCGAGCAGGTTCTCTGCCAGAATTCCGGAAGAAGTTGACATGGATAACGCCGAGGATGCTGCAAACAAAATCAAGCTGATGGAAGCTACCAGTCTTCCGATTAAGCCAATCGTGCCAAATGCATTGATTGCAAGGACAGAACCCGGAGCACCTGTTGTCCATGTTCCAGTTACCAAAATAACCATCGCACTGAATGTACAGATAACCATCGTACACATAAATACTTCAAAAATACCGAACATTCCCTGTTTTACCGGTTCATTGGTATTCGCCTGGGCATGAAGGATACTTGCACTTCCGTTTCCGCCATCATTCGAATAAACACCTCTTGCGCATCCATTTTTAATCGTAGCTGAGAGCGCCGCTCCTGCAAATCCGCCGGTTGCTGCCGTTCCGGTAAATGCGTTCGTAAAGATAGATACAAATGCTGGAACAAAATTTTGAATATTTAAAATAATCAGGATTGCTCCCGCTGCCATGTAAATAAATGCCATCGTCGGGACCAGTTTATCGGTTACCTTTACCAGGGCACCTAATCCGCCCAGGAGAACTGCAATAATAATCACGCAGCAGATAATGGTTGTAATCATTGGTTGGACGCCAAACGTAGCAACGGATGATGTAATGGCTCCTGTATGTACGCCGCAGCCAATTCCCATACCAAAGCAACAGGATACCGCCCAAATCCATCCAAGCGGTTTCCATATCTTCGCCAGATAAATATTGGCTCCGCCACGCCACTGTCCATTTTCATCTTTCTGCCGTGTGTAAACGCCCAGCAGAGCCTCCGCATATTTTAAAGCCATCGCGATAAATCCAATCACCCACATCCAAAAGACAGCTCCCGGTCCACCCAGTGCAATTGCGCTGCCGACACCAATGATGTTTCCTGTTCCGATCGTGTTGGCCAGTGTAGCCACCATAGCCGACCAGCTGGAAATACCTGATTCATCCTTATGATGTGCTGCATCTCCAAAGGTTGTCTTAAGCATATGTCCAAAATGCTTGATCTGTACAAAATCGCAGGCGACCGTGATAACCAGACCTCCGCCAATCAGAACAATCAGCATCGGAAGTGTCCACATCCACCCAGTAAACGCCATAATTGCATTATAGATTGCCATACGTATCTCCCTTCTTAATAAGCTCTGCTTTCTTATTACTCGTACATAGATGCAAAATATACAAACATCCGATCCTGATCCAACGTTCCACTAACCGGATCCGCATGCATCAGTTCCGGATGCCACTGAACCGCGATAATCGGAAGTTCCTTATGGACCATTCCCTCTATAATGCAGCTTCGTTTACACTCCACTTCAACTTTTTCTTCATTTTCAATTTTTCTCATCCATTCTTCTTTTTCTTCTTTTGAAAGGATTCCGGAAAACCATACCTGGCCAATCTTAAATCCCTTTCCCGGCTTCTTAACCGCCTGATGATGTGCAGAGTTTACAATTCCGCTCGCCCCATACATCAGCTCAAACGGTGTTCTCCGGATATTAATCGTATTATGCAGCTTAATTTCACCTGACTCATATGTATGCATATTGCCTTTTTCCAGATCCTGGATAATGGTTCCTCCAAAATATATGTTGACAAGCTGCATTCCTCGGCAAATCGCTAAAATTGGTTTTTTAGCCTTAACGGCCGCGTCCACAACTGCAAGCTGAAGCTCATCCAGTTCCCGGTCCAGATTTTTGCTGCCCTGATTCTCTTCCCCATAGAGAGCCGGGTCCACATCCGGAAGACCGCCTGGAAACAAGATGCCATCGCACTCTTCAACCACCTTTGGATCCAATGAAATAACCAGTTCTGTATCCAGATTTTTCATCGCATCTGAAATGCCATCATACATCCCGTGTTCGTCTCTTTCTCGTTCTACATACATGACTTTTTTCATTTGTTTGTTCCCCTCCTGTTTTGTCATTATAATAATTTTTTTGCAAAGCGATCTTTCTATAAGCTTGCTCCTATACAGCATTTGCAGTTCTCTTCCTCTTAAGAACTGTTCAAGTTGAAGGATCATGTCTCCAGTCATTGACAAACATCTGTAAAGGACAAACTGTAAAGCAAAATAATACTCAGACAGGTTGCCACACCTTCTGGATATGACAACCTGCTCAATTTTTTTATATGTGTATTAGGTTGTATGAAGTCTATTTCTCTATAATTCTAAAATTACTTACGAATCTTCTCCACAAATTCCTTCAGTCTCTTGCATCCCTCAACAACATTCTCATAGCTGTTTGCAAAGGACATACGGATATAGTGGTCGCCTTCGCTTCCGAATACATCGCCCGGTACCATTGCTACCTTGGCATTTTCAAGAAGCAACGGGGCAAATTCCTGTCCACTCATGCCGAGTTTTTCGATGTTGATGAAGATGTAGAACGCACCCTTCGGGCAGCGGCAGCTCAGTCCGTCGATCTCGTTGATTGCTTTAACTGCATAGTCGCGGCGTCTCTGATACTCTTTTACCATGTCTGCTACTTCGTTCTTCTCTTCTTTCAGCGCTACGACGCCGGCTTTCTGTACGAAGGAACTTGCACAGGTAACCACGTGCTGATGCAGCTTATTGACAGTCTTGACAATCTCTTCGCTGCAGGCTGCGTAGCCGAGACGCCAGCCGGTCATGGAGTATGCTTTGGAGAAGCCGTTTAATGTGATGGTTCTCTCCTTCATGCCCGGAAGAGAGGCGATGCTGATGTGTTTTGCATCATCGTATAACAGTCTCTCATATACCTCATCTGATATAATCATGATATCGTTCTTCACAGCAATCTCTGCCAGTTCTTTCAGCACATCCTCTGCCAGCACACCGCCGGTCGGATTGCTCGGAGTGATAAGAACGAGTGCCTTGGTCCGTGGGGTAACCTTTGCACGAATCTCATCGAGATCAATCTGGTAATCATTCTCCTCTTTCAATGTATAGGTAATCGGAACCGCGCCCAGAAGCTTCGGAACATTTAAGTAGTTTAACCAGCCCGGATTCGGAACCAGAACCTCATCGCCCTCGTCGAGAATTGCTGCCATGACATCAAAAACTGCCTCGGAAAGACCTACACTGACGATGATCTCAGTCGGTTTGTACTCTACATTGTTCTGCGTCTTTAATTTCCAGGCAATCGCCTCCCGCAGCTCCATGGTACCAAAGTTGGAAGTATAGAATACATCGCCTTTTTTGATATCCTCGATGCAGGCATTCTTGATGTATTCCGGTGTATCGAAATCCGGACGTCCTAACTCAAAGTGAATGACCGTCTCTCCTGCGCGCTCCATTGCCAGCGCCTTTTCGTTTACTTTACGGATTCCAGACGGAACCAGTTCATCCATTCTTTTTGCGAATAATTTATCCATAATAAAATCTCCTTTTCATTCTGCATATACTCTCAGATTCTCATTGGTCCGCATCTGCTGACACTTTTCCAAGAATATTTTATTTTTCCTGGTAGCCGGCCGGAATTCCGTTTTTCTGTTCTCCAGCCCTTACGCTGCCTTTGTCTCGGTTTCCGCACCAGTTCCCAGCGTATGCATCATGCCCTCGCTACGTGCTACCACCATGGTGGTTACCACATCACCGGTTACGTTAAAGGTTGTATTTGCCATATCAATCAGTCGGAAGATACCGGCAATCAGACCTACAATCTCCAGCGGAAGTCCCATGTTCGTCAGAAGAATCGTGGTCATGATGATCGCGCCTCCCGGAACACCCGGACAGCCCATAGCTACTAATACAGTAGAAATAATAATGTTTACCAATGCGGACGGTGTCAGGTTCATTCCATAAATCTGTGCCGTCATTACGATAGCCGCTGCATAGTAGATACATCCACCATTCATGTTGATGGTTGCGCCAAGCGGCAGGGAGAACGATGATAACTCGGAAGATACGCCAAACTCATCATTCGTAACAGAGGTTGTGATCGGAAGAGAACCGCTGCTGCTGGTGGTGCTGGCCGTTACAACCCATACTTTCCAGATACCCTGCAGCCATTTCTTTACCGGGAACTTTGCCAGAAGCGCTACCATCGGAATATACATCAGTAAAACAAGGATTACATCGGAAGCATAAACCGTGAGAATCAGCTTTCCGAGCGGTCCAAAGATTTTCAGACCATATGCACCAACTGAATCTGCTAACAGTGCACATACACCAATCGGAGAAAACTCCATAACAATGGCTGTGATTTTATACATTGCATTGGCACAGCTCTGTACACCTGCTAAAAGGCGTTCCCCCTCTTTTCCCATCATGATAAGTGCTACGCCTAAGAATACCGAAAATACGATAATCTGCAGCATATTTGTGTTGGTAAAAGAAGTGAAAATGTTGGATGGGAACATATCGATTAACGTATCAATGATACTCGGCATCGCCTGCGCCTCATAATCAGTCGATTGTGATAACGCGGTTAAATCAAATCCTTTTCCTGGATTGATGATGTTTGCCATGATAAGCCCTAATCCTACACAGAGTGCAGATGTCAGCGCATACAGTCCAACCACCTTCACGCCAATGTTCCGAAGCTTTTTCAAGTCTCCTAAGCTCGCGACTCCCGCTGTGATGGAAAAGAATACCATCGGAACGACAATCATTTTAATCATATTTAAAAAGATGGTTCCCAGAGGTTTTACAATGGTTGCTTTTTCTCCAAATACGAGTCCGATGACAATACCAAGGCCAAAACCGATGAACGTCTTTGTCGCCAAGCTCAATTTCTTTTTTTCTTTCATGAATATTCCCCTTCTTATGCAATACCCTCACTTACTGTTCACACATATGTGACCACCATGTTGTTTCACAGCACTTTCTATTTCAAAAGTGCCTGCTTTAAACAACCTCCTCTATGCTATATTCTCTCCCAGATTTCATTTCCCCAAATGTCCTCCGGGAGAGAGGTATCTGCAGTTCCGGGTAAATTTCCCAATTCACCTGCAAAACATGCCTTCCGTGAACTCTTCCGGATGTCCTGCATTCCGGAAATGCATCTTTGCCATGTTTTGCAATTAGTATGCTCTTGTCATCGCACCGTCTAACAGGATGGTCTGACCAGATACGTATGTATTTGCCTCGGAGCACAGCCATGTAGCCAGACGTCCGTATTCATCGATGGTGCCGTAGCGTCCCATCGGGAACTTCTTCAGGTCTTCCTTCTCGTAATCTGCTACGCTGATGCCAGCCTTGTCTGCACGCATCTTGTTCAGATTCTCAATTCTTGCGGTGCCGATACGACCTGGTCCAATGACATTGACTAAGATATTGTCTTTGCCGACCTCACTCGCTAGGGTCTTGCTCATGCCGACAACGCCCATTCTCATGGTATTGGAAAGAATCAGGTTGTCCAGGCAGTCCTTAACGGAAGAAGAAGTTGAGTTTACGATACGGCCGCCGCCGAGACGTTTCATGGACGGGAGTACCGCACGGATGGTTCTTACGTAGGAGAGCAGGCACATCTCAAAAGCGCCCTCCCATGCCGCATCATCAAAGCTTACGAACGATCCCGGCTTCGGACCCGGACACATATTTACGAGTGCGTAGATATCGCCCAGTGTTTCAACGGTGTGTTTTACAAGTGCCTCGATGTCCTCCGCCTTGTTAACATCGCAGAGGAAGGTCTCCGGACGGTTTCCGGTTTCTTTCTCAATCTCAGCCTGTGCTTCCAGAAGCTGATCTTTAAACGGTTCTGCGGTACAAATCATAACCTTTGCACCTTCTCTTGCCATCTCGGTTGCAATTCCCTTGCCAAGTCCGGCTGCTGATGCCATACAGAGAACTACTTTGTCTTTTAATCCTAAATCCATGTTGCTACCTCCTGCTTAAAATGAATATATAAAATAATTTGAATGTTCTTTTTGAATTTTTCGTTTTTTTGAAGTATCTTATTTCCCAAATGTATCTGATATGTGTCAGTTTCTTGGAATTGGGATGGCGCTTTCACGCCATCCCCGGTACATATTACAAGGCGATTCTATTTGGGGGAAATCACCATGCAGCCCATTTTTATCTCCATCCATCACGGATGAAATCTCATTTTTTACGCTTCTTTCTCCGGATGTTTCTTTAAATCAACAACCGGGTTTACAAGTGGTGTCATCTCGAATCCGTCCGGTCCGGTGATGCGGCACTCTGCTACATCGCCATCCTGGATGTGGAACGCTCTCGGTGTTCCGGTGGAAAGGATGTCTCCGGCGTACCAGCCCTGGATGCTGCTGTGCAGGGATACCAGACGCGGCGGTCTGTGGGTCATGTTTGCTACTACGTTTTCTGCATGAACTTCACCGTTGTGAACACTCTGAACCAGAAGTTCATTGACATCCGGTACCTCATCCGGGGTTACAAGCTCCGGACCGAAGGAGAAGAAGGTCGGGAAGTTCTTTACGATAGTTAAATATCTCGGATTGCCGCTTACATAATCATTTCCCTTTAAGATGGATTCCTCGGTCATATCAAGGATGGTGGTGTAACCGACGATGGCATCCTGCCAGTTTTCTTCGGATACATCTCTGCAATCCTTGCCCATGATGATTCCAAGCTCAGCCTCTGCGGTGGTTTTCTGTGCTTCTTTTAACTTCGGAAGCAGGATTTCATCGCCCGGACCAATCAGGGTGTCTGCCTGCTTGAAGAAGCTTCCCGGAAATCCCTTCGGAGCTGCAGAACCGATGTCTCCGGCATGGTCTGCATAGTTAAGGCCGATACCAAAGATACGTTTCGGGTTGCGGTAGAGCGGTCCGTATACAACTTTCTCGCTCGGAACCAGTCCCGGAATACTTTCCAGCTCTTCCTTGCCGCCTGCGTTATACCATTTTGTCAGTCCCGGAATCTGCTGCTTCTGGATGAGACTCATGACATCCTCGGCCCATGCAGTTCCCTTTGCTGCATTCAGTGCCTCAATCGGAAGCACTCCATTCTTTAAGACGATACCGGCTTTTTCTGTTCCGTTCACTTTGATAGTTGCAAATCTCATATGGTTTCCTCCTTTATCTGTCAGAGATTGCTTCTTCAGAAGTTCTATTTGTCTGTTTCTTTTCATTTTGTTTCAGCGTCTGAAACCCAACCTCTTGAAGCTCTCTGTTTCTTTCTGACATTACTTTACCATTCCCACCAAAAATGTTCCAACTCTCTTTCGAATATGGACGTATAGGTAAATGGTTATGGACCATAACGTGTCTAAAATGATACTTGACCTTCCCTAATAAGCGAAAATACGCCTGGATACAGGCTTTCCTTGTAGTTGGAGGAAGTGGAAATGCCTGTTCCAGACGTATGATTTTAAATATATATAATCGTTTTATTATGGCTTTTATAAGTTAATCATTCTAGTAGTATGTTTGATGTCCATAGGAGAATCCTTATGCCTGTCCATGGCACTGAGAATTTGAACACTTATTTTAATATGCAGCCTTGAAAAACGGCACCAGTGCAATCGCTTTCGCACAGTCATGGGAATAGCCGCCGCCCAGGCTCTGCATCCGAGTTTCTATTTTTTCAGCTACGGGATATACTCTAGCATTTTATCTGATAAAAATCCAAGTCACTTTTAAATATGGCTCTATAAGCAGATTCCTATCAATATTTTATGAAATTTTAAACTATTTTTTAGCCAGTAGAATGTATTTGATAAAATCATCTACTGTTGCCCCCACGCCCGGATAGCGCTTCATCGACAAAAGGATTGCACGCTTTGCCAGCGGATCGCCAATCTTGTAATAACAGAGTTTTTCCGTTTTCTCTGTGTATTTCAGCAGTGCATCCCTAAAAAAGATGATACCGGACTGTCCGCTCCGCGCCACATTATAGGCAGTCTGAAGCTGATCAAAATACATAATCACCTTCGGCTCGAAACCAGCGTGGGCGCAGATATCCATACTCCTTTTATAAGAATCCTGATTCTTTTTCAGCATCAGAAATGGTTCTTTCGAGACTTTGGAAAGGTCCACCGCACGCACCGCTTCATCCAGAAAACTCCGCTCCAGGATTGATTCCCTGGAGATCTGAAACTCTTTCAGCTTCTCATTCACAGCAAAGGAAGCAGGAACCGCCATAATCATATACTCATACCCCAGCGTCACACTCTCAAACATCTCCGGGTCGAGTGCCTCGACATCCATCGTGATATCAAACTGCCCGGTTCTAAGCCCCGCATCCATCCCTGAAATATCCGTCTCCGTCACGTTGATCCGGCACTTTGGATTCAGTCTGCAATAGCCCCGGATCACCTCCGGAAGAAAATACGCACAGAAATATCCGGAGCTTCCGATGTTAATCACACCGGAACGGATACCCGCCAGCTCTGCAAAATGCTGCTCCATCTCATTGCTGAGCTCGTATATCTTCCGCGTTTTTTCCAGATAATACTGCCCCGCCGGGGTCAGTGCCACCGGGTTCACATTCCGGTCAAAAAGCGAGATCCCATATAACTCTTTCTCAATCTTTTTAATCGCACCGCTGAGCGCCGGCTGGGAAATATAGAGTTTCTGGGCTGCTTTTGAAAAACTTCCTTCCTTCGCAATTTCCATCACGTATTCATACTCACGCTTACTGAACATACTCCCATCCCTCCATTGTATCTTTACGTACTACTTTATCTTTTGTCCGGTTATATGTTTAAGCCACTCTCCGAAAAAAAGTAAAAATATTTTTTATGTCATTATAACGAGTTCTTTTTATCACGTCAATTCTGTAATGTATACTAATTTTACACAATTTTCAGTCTCTAAACAACAATCCGAGCATTTTTCACTCTTGCTTTATGAGGCGTTCTTTCCTATAAAACAACGAAAAAGACGCTATGCTGAAGCCTCATTACTTCGTACACAGCGTCTTTTTATCCAGAATTTTATTAAAATCTAAAATTTGAATTATTCAGCCTGCTCAGACTCTTTCTTTGCGTTCAGGTACTCCTGGATGTTTGCCATAACCTCGTCTGCGTTCAGACCATGTACCATGCAGGCCTCCTCCAGAGACTCACCGATCGAAGACGGACAGCCAACACAGTGCATGCCTGCCTCCATCAGAACATATGCAATACCCATATCATACTGAAGCATCTCGCCCATCGTGGTTGCTTTTGTGATTTCCATGATAAATTTTCCTTTCTATTCATACTTGCAGTCTCTTACGCAGCTTTGCGGTTTTCACCGCCGCTGCAAAAACACCGCGATTATTCTTATGCTTTCTTATATTAACACGAATCGCGCGGTTTTACTATCTTTTTTTGTGAAACATAGAAAATGTTACGATTCACTGGAAAAATTTTTCTGAGCTGAAAATTTTGTACAATCCGGCAGCAGCATTGCTCTTCTCTTGCATCCTCTTCTTATTTCTCTTATAATTACCATGATTGTTCTATGTTTTCCTGTATTGAGAATACGATAGTCACTGGCTCCGTTTTTCTGCCTGTGTCGGAAAACATTTTGATTTTTATACATTAAGGAGTTTTATAAAATGGATCCCTTTTCCATGTTAGAATTACTATTATCCGAAAACCAGTTCGAACTTATTCTCCCGGAAACCGGCACTTCTGCTCCCGACACGATCCGCCTGGTTTACCTGATGAATGATGCAGTCGAAAGTTTCCTTCTCTTCCACAACGCCCGCCTGACCGGTACCTACGATCCGGCATACGAGGGCGAACTCGATGCCCTCTTAACCCAGGATGAAAACGAACGCTACGCCCTGATCGTCCATCAGGGAGACTCGGTTGTCACACTCTTTTTCGAAGATCTGACTCTCGAAAATCACTACTATGACTACAGTCAGATCGGGCACTTCTGGATGAAAGGCTACGAATACCTCCGCCAGCTCGAATACCGCATCGCCATCCTGCGCGACAAACTCGACTATCTGGGGGAAAACTCCTGCAACGCAAACGAGCGGGAGCTTGCCTCCCTCGCGGAATTTCCTCCGCTAAACGTCTGCTGCTACCCGGCGGTCCCGGAAAAATACCGCGTCATCCGTGAAAATTCCTGGCATCTCTCCGAAGACGCTTCGCGCGTCTTCCAGTCCATCGCCGTCGAAGCCGGTGATCCAAAACTGCTACATCGCCTGAAGGACTATGAGCAGCACCCCACCAAGCGCCGTGCCCGTCAGATTGCCCGCCTCCTGCACCGGAACACCCATGCCAAGACAGTCGATCTCCTGACCCGGAAACTTCAAAAAGCCTCTTCCGCCTATCCGTCCCGCACCTTCGGAAAAGCCCAGCAGACCCGTCACCTGGCTCTCGAACTTCTTGCCAAAAAAAGACAGAAAGAGCTTGAAAAGCGCGGCATCCGCTCCGAACTGCTGCGTGAAGAACCCTTTACGACAGCGCAGGATTCGATTGAATTTAAGATGCATTTAATGATATGGGAGAAAGGAATTTTGAACCGTAAGGCGAGGATTGAAACCTGGGAGGAGCCGTAGTGGGACGTGAAAAACCTGAGAGCGGCAGCACTGGAAGCCGTTCTCAGGTTTTCACCTTGTTTTTAAGAAAATGATGGTTGGAATAAAATAATTTATTGCAACAGATCCTGCCGGTTGCAGTACTCTGTATGCAGCAGCTTATGTGACAGCTCCCCGCACGGTTCTCCCAGATACGTCTCATAAATTTTCTGGATCGCCGGGTTCTTGTGCGACTGTCTGACCGGAAGCTCTGCCTCTGCCTCATAGATGGCTTTCTTCCGCTTCTCCATGATCGACCATGTCTTAGGCGGATTTCCACCGCCGCCGATGCAGCCGCCCGGACATGCCATGATCTCGATAAACTGATAATCGGCGGTTCCGTTTTTTACCTTTTCCAGCAAAACTTTCGCATTTTTAATGCCATGTGCCACCGCTACCTTGATGACTCTGCCGTTCAAATCAACCTGTGATTCCTTGATTCCCTCGAAGCCGCGGACCGGTGTATAGTCGAGATGTTCCATCTCTTTGCCGGTTACCACCGCGTAGACGGTGCGGAGTGCCGCCTCCATGACGCCGCCAGTCGCACCGAAAATAAGTCCCGCGCCGCTTCCTTCGCCAAATGGATCGTCAAACGGTGTATCCGGAAGCTCGGCAAAATCGATTCCACCGGCACGGATCAAGGCAGCCAGTTCCTGAACCGTGATGGAAATATCCACATCCTGGTAGCCGCTGTCCTTCATTTCCGGACGGGTACACTCAAATTTCTTTGCTGTACATGGCATAACCGAAACGCTGCAGATATCACCCGGATCGATTCCCTCGCGCTTTGCAAACCAGGTTTTAATCAGCGCGCCGAACATCTGCTGCGGAGATTTCGCCGTCGATAAATGCTTTGTATACTCCGGTGCATAGGTTTCACAATATTTGACCCACGCCGGACAGCAGGAGGTGATCATCGGCAGGGTTCCGCCGTTCTGCAGGCGGTTCAAAAGCTCGGTTCCTTCCTCCATGATCGTCAGATCGGCAGAGAAATCGGAATCGAATACCTTGTAAAATCCCAGGCGCTTGAGAGCCGACACCAGACGTCCTGTGCTGACAACGCCCGGCTGTTCGCCCAGTGCCTCCGCCAGCGTAATGCGGACGGACGGAGCCACCTGAATAATCAGTTTTTTGCCTAATTCTTTCTGGCGATATAATCCGTAGGTATGATAATGCACCGTCAATGCGCCGGTCGGACACACCTGCACGCACTGGCCGCAGTTAATACAGTTGGTATCAGCCAGTTTTTCCCCATAGGCCGGGGCGATCAGCGTATGGAATCCACGGTTTTCCTTCGAAAGGACGTTGATTCCCTGAATCTCATTGCAGACCTCCATACAACGCCCGCACAGAATACATTTCTGCGGATTCCGCATGATGGCCGGGGAACTCCAGTCCTCCTTCTGATGGCGGAGCTGCTTGTCATAGCGGATGTCCAGATGCATACCAACATCCTGCGCTACCTTCTGCAGATCGCATTTTCCATCCTTCGGACATACAAGACATTCCTGCGGATGTCTCGCAAAAATCAGTTCCAGAATATTTCTTCTCGCTTTCAGTACCTTCGGGGATGCCGTCTGCACGACCATTCCCTCCGAAACCGGTGTGCTGCACGCCGTCGGAAGCAGTCTCTGTCCTTCTACCTCGACCACGCAGATACGGCAGACCGCCTTGATGCTCAGATCCTCATGATAACAGAGAGTCGGAATGTGGATACAGGCTTTTTTCGCCGCCTGTAGGATCGTCGTTCCTTCCTCCACCTCTACCGGCTGCCCGTCGATTGTCAGATGTACCATCATTCTTCTCTTCCTCCTCTCCGCTCAAATCGTCCCGCGTAGGATGTTCCCCGGCTGCGGTGTCTCGCATACGCGTCATACGAATCATACATGACATCGCGTTCACCGACTGCTGCACGCCGTCTTCCCATCCGGCTGTTCCCATCGTTTCTATAATCTTCTTCTGCTTCATAAATTCCTTCCGCCACGGCTGCCTGAGCGCAGACCGGGCAGTAATCGCGGTCGATGTGCGCCAGATATTCCTTACGGAAGTTCTGGATGCTCGTCTGCACCGGAACAGCGGTCGAATGTCCCAGACCACACAGGGCAGTCAGGCGCATCGTCTCCGTCAGCTCATCGATTTTTTCCAGATCCGGCAGAGTCGCCAGCCCCCGGCTGATGCGGGTAACCAGATTGTAAAGCTGCTGGCCGCCCTCGCGGCACGGTGTACATTTTCCGCATGACTCGCCGCGGAAGAAGTCCAAATTGTTTCGCACAATATCTACAATACAGTTGCTGTCGTCGATGACCAGAATCGTACCGCAGCCAAGACGTCCGCCGGATGCCGAAACTGTATCAATATCCAGTGTCATATCGATCTGATCGGCATTGATGATCGCACCGGAGGTACCACCGGTCTGCACGCCCAGAAGCCCTTTTCCATCCGCGATGCCGCCGCACACTTCATAAATGATATCTTTGAGGTTCACGCCCATCGGAAATTCAAATACGCCCCTGCGGACTACATTTCCACAGACCGTAAAAAGCTTTGTGCCAGGGCTGTTCGCTGTGCCGATGCTGCGGTACCATTCCGCTCCGTTTAAGAGGATCGGTGCAATATTCGCCAGCGTCTCTACGTTATTTAACATGGTCGGTTTTCCAAAGAGTCCGTGAATGCTTGGAAACGGCGGCCGGAAACGTGGCTCGCCTCGTTTTCCCTCAATGGACTCAAACAATGCCGTCTCCTCGCCGCAGACGTAAGCACCCGCACCAGAGCGGAACTTGATTTCAAAGTTAAAACCGCTCTCCATCATATTTTTTCCTAAAAATCCGCGTTTTTCCGCATCCTCCAGCGCATCTTTTAATACCGGGAACAAATATGTATACTCGGCTCTCAGATAAATATATCCGGTATGGGCGCCGACTGCTTTTCCAGCAATCGCCATGCCCTCGAAGACCGCACACGGGTCGGTCGAGAGAAGAATCCGGTCTTTATTCGTTCCCGGCTCTCCCTCATCGGCGTTACAGACGATGTATCTCGTTGGGTCAGATGCGTGGGCGGTAAACTCCATCTTGCGATAGGTCGGGAATCCCGCACCGCCGCGTCCACGAAGTCCGGAGGCGCGGATCACATCGATAATCGCTTCACTGTCCATCGAAAGTGCTTTTTTCAGCGCTTCAAATCCGCCGCGGTCCGCATACTCCTGTGAACTTCTCGGATTAATCTTGCCGCGGTTTTTCAGCAATACGTGCATTTCCTCCATACTATTCCACATCCTCCCGTATATATTGTTTGATAATATCCCGCACCGATTCCGGCGTCAGGTTGCCGTACACGTGCTCATTGATCATGATCGCCGGGGATATTTCACAGAGTTCCAGGCAGGGACAGTATTCCAGGGTGAACCTTCCGTCCTCGGTCGTCTCCCCGATGCTGATGCCGAGCTGATCCTCCAGCGCCTGAACGACTGCCTGCGCCCCATGTACGTGGCACGGCGCGCTCTTGCACATCCGGACAATGTAGCGCCCCCTCGGTTTTACCGACAGCATCGCATAAAAGGTGATGAAACTGTACACCTTGTTCATCGGAATATCCATCTCCCTGGCGATGACTGACGCCACCTCCTTGGAAAATGCCGACACAACCTTCTGCGCCCGGATGATCACTGTCATCAGCATATCCGGTCTGCCTTTGTATTCCGCCGCAATCGCAGCCACCTGTACCAGCTTTGAAGCCGGTGTCTTATATACATAACTGTCCCTGTCCATCCTGCTCCCTCACTTTCAGTTTGTATTTTTCCAAACTCATTTTTTGTTTGACTAACTGTCTGTTTGATTTTTTCTCAATTATAGGGATGCACTGACAAATTGTCAAGAGAAACTTACAGTTTGGTTTGTTAATTGACAAACAGTTTGTCTGAGAGTATGATGAAAGAAACAGGTTTGCTCTCATTTCCCGTTATCTTGTACCTGAATTTTTGATTTTTAAACAAAAAAGGAGAACATTCTCTTATTTATGTTCCCTATCTACTAACTTTTTTCTATAGAAACAGGATTGACGCAGCAAAATGAACGCGATAAAATTTTTTTCAGGAACTTTGACAAAAGAAAGACAATCCCTGTGCATTTCATTTTCCGAATTATTTTAAGACGCAAAATTTTGCGATACACACTCGGGGCACAGAGCACCCCAAAGGAGGTATTCATGGAAATTTCCAACTACATGGACTTTCAGTTTCTCATCCGTTTTCTCGAAGGACTTCAAAAGTTTCTCGGAGATAACTGTGAGATCATCGTCCACGATTACCGCAAAGGCTACGATCACACGATCGTCTACGCATTCAACTCACAGCTAAGCGGGCGCGACGTCGGCGGTTCCCCGCGCGGCGGCATGATCACACAGCTCGGCAATGATATCGAGCCGCTCAAGCATTCGATCATTTCCCTCGATACCAGCCAGAAAGACCGGCTTTTTAAGTCCTGCACAACGCTCATCGAGGACGAACATCACAAAATTATCGGATCTGTCTGCTTAAATATGGATGTTCGCGATCTCTATCTGGCACAGAGCGCCCTGCAAAATCTGATCGGACGCCCAGGCACCATCGGCGTATCGGCAGCTGTGGGCGCACAGATCGACGGCATGTCTGGCTGCACACCATCCGGAATGGCTTCTGATGGCACCTTTTCAGGAACTGGCAGCACGGACGGCACGAATGGCGCAAATCAGGCAGCCATGTCTGACCGCGACTTTATTCTCAAAAAGAATGTCGATGATATTTTACAGCACTATATTTATCAGGCAGAGTCCATGATCGGAAAACCGATGATGCTGATGAACAAGGAAGAAAAAATTCGTGCACTCGACTATCTTGACCAGAAAGGCGTCTTCAAGATCACAAAAACCAGCCTGCTCCTGTGCGACGCGATGCAGATTTCCAAGTATACACTGTATAATTATCTGGAAGAAGCGCGGATTTCACGAAAGAGTGAAACGAATGAATAAGAATCATAAACTAATTCTTTCAACCTCTGTTTGCTTATCCTTTGATTCATTTTAAAATATAAAAGACCTGAAGAGCAGCCATTTACCGCACCTTTCAGGTCTTTTTATATTCATTTACCATATTTACATTATTTTCTCAATTTTTCTAGTATTCTTTCTATTATTGTTGCTTCTTACCTATTCTTTTTATCCTATAAACAGACACCACGCCGGAATCGTAATCATCGAAATCAGCGTTGTGAGCACTACCGTTTTCGCTGCAAACGGTGCATCGCTGTCATAGCGCGCCGCAAAGATCGCTGCAGTTGCACCGGCTGGCATTCCCGTCATGATGACTGCCACACCTGCTGCCACCGAATCCAATCCGACCGCCAGGCTGATTCCATATGCCAGAAGCGGAAGAAGGAACAGACGGAGCACACTGAATTTGAGGGCCGTCGGATTAATAATCTCACGCAGTTTCACATCGGTCAGAATCGTACCGATAATAAACATCGTCAGCGCCGAGTTACAGTTTCCAATGTAGGTAACCGTCGATTTCAGCACGCCCGGAAGCTGCAGCTGTGTCGCCATCAGGAACATACCGATGTAGACACCGACCAGACACGGGTGCGTCAGGACATTTCTCAATACCTTTTTCCGGTCAGAACCGCCTCCAACAAAATAGGATGTACCCGCCGACCACATGACAACGCGCATCGGAATCAGGAAAATGGATGCGTAGAGAAGTCCCATACTTCCATATACGCCTTCCGCAACCGGGTTTCCAAGGAATCCGCCGTTGGAAACGATCGTACAGTATTGAAGCACCTTCCGGTGCTGCTCTGAATATCCCTTAAACAGCACTTTGTTGAGGGCCACACAGACAAGCTGCAAGACAAATCCAACCGCCAACAGCAACCCGCACGTTTTAAAAATCGAAGCATCAAATGAAATCAGGCACGATTTCACAATATTGCAGGGAATCACGATATTCACGCAGAGATCCGTCAGACATTTTTCGCCTTCCTTGCTGATGATCCCGCGCCGTTTCAGTACCGCACCCGCCAGTATCATCAAGAATAAAGAACCCTGTAGGTTGCAAAGTTCGAGTAAATTCATATGGCTCTTCCTCCTTTTCCTACGACCTTCTTATGAGACGAACCAAAAAACTCCAGATCGGCAGTATGTACAGATACGACGCCACCACCACACTCGCAATCGGAGCACCGACGGCTGCCAGAGGAACGGCTCCGGCGATCGACCACGGAACCAGCGGTGCCAGCACAACCGCCGTATTTTCCAGATCGATTGCAAATCGTTTATTATCTGGATTTCCTTCCTTGCAGAGCTGATGGGTCAGCATGATCGAAAGCGTCTGGTTACAAGCGATCATGGAAGCAACTGCCGCCACCGCAAAGGTCGCACCAAACGGAGTAATTTTCCGGCTCAACGCCTCTATTTTCCCCTGAATCGGCTTCAAGAGCCCAGTTCCCTCGAAAATTCCTGCATAACAGGAGGACAGGCTCACAATCGCAGCCACCTTAATCATTGATTTCAGGCCGCCGCCGTTCATCATAGCATTGAGCGCCGGATCGCTTGCCTGATAACCGGTCAGGCACATCTGTAAAATTTCTTCGATTGTCCGCCCCTGCAGCACCACGCTCAGAAACGCCGCCAACACAATGCTGATCAGCATCGTTTTCTTGACCTCCACCCGGAACACAGACAGCACCAGGATAATCGCCGCCGGGATCACCGCGCTCCAATGAAGTACAAAACGATTGGAAAACAGCCCTTCCACATCCATCCGTCCGTTTCCGGCACTCATGGAACGTCCCACTATATAATAGAGAATACATGTAGCCACAAATGGCACCAGCGATGTCTTTATCATTTCGCGGATATTTTCATAAATATCCGTCTTCGTCAGCACACAGACAAGATTCGCGCTGGACGATACCGGTGAACAGCGGTCGCCAAAATAGATGCCAGAAAGAATCGCGCCGCCGATCCAGAACGGGTCAAGCTCCATCGCACGTCCCATCGCCATACAGATAACACCCATCGTCGCACCGGTTCCAAAGGAGGTTCCGGTCAGGATCGACACCATACAGTTAAGAAGGAACGCGATCACCAGAAATGCCGACGGCGACACCAGCTTCGACGACCAGCACACGATCACGGCGATCGTGCCGGACGCCCGCCACAGCGCTGTGATAAAGCCAATAAGTCCGAAAATCATCAGGATATTGCGGACGGTTTTAACGCCGGAAAGCGACATTTTTCCGAGTTCCGCAAGGCTGTGCTTCCGAATCAGGCCATACGCACAGAAAATCAGATAGCCGCCCGCCAACGCCCAAAGCACGGACGCGCCGGTAAACACGCAGCCTGCCAGCGCCGCGATAAATGCAAGTAATACAATTCCCTCCAGCATACTTCCTCTCTCTTTCCTACTAACCTGTTATTTTTCATCATAATCTTTTGTTTTTGATGTTTTTAGTATATTCCTGTTCCACCTTAATGTCCATCTGTTATTTTATGTATTAAATACAGCTAATTTTTGTATCTTACGCAAAAAATCCCTGCTTTTTCTCTATTCGTTTGTTTCTTGATCTAAAAAAGAAGACTTCCCAACATTTTATAATCGTCCAGCTTTCTTCTACTTTTTTCTATTTCTTCATATACTTTTCTAACATACCCTCCCCGGAGATCTGCCATGCGAAGATTTCATCCTTTGATTACCGGAACCCTGCTCCTGACGGCAGTCGGATTTTTCTGCCGGATTCTCGGCTTTTTCTACCGCATCTTTCTCTCCCGGACGATCGGCGCCGAAGGTCTGGGTTTATATCAGATGATTTTTCCCATACATGGCATCGCATTTGCTCTCTGCGCCGGTCCAATCCAGACTTCGCTCTCCCGCCTGACCGCCGCCTCCCCGGAAAAGGGACGCGCCTTTTTGCGGGTCAGCCTCGCACTCTCACTATCGATCGCCCTGCCGCTGACCTCTTTGATCTACACCTTCGCCGATTTTCTCGCCGCGCGCGTCCTTCTTGCGCCCGAATGTGCGCCGCTTCTGCCCGCACTCGCCCTCTCGATCCCCTTCTGCGCGATCCATGCCTGCTGCTGCGGGTATTATTACGGGCTCAAAAAAACGGCAGTCCCGGCGTTTTCACAGGTGGTTGAGCAGTGCATCCGCATTTTCTCCGTCCTGCTGATCGTCCATGTCTGCCGCACGAACAGGATTCCGATCACGGTGCTGCTGGCTGTCTGGGGGCTGTTGATCGGAGAAGCGGCTTCGGCGGTGTTCTGTCTGTTAGTTTATGGATGCTCTAAGTCCGTTGCCATACTGCCAAATGCAAACACACCTATTACTCCCCTGCTCCTCCCCCTCCTCACCATGGCACTCCCCCTCATGGCGAATCGCCTCACGCTCAGCTTTCTCCAGAGTCTCGAAGCCATCTTTGTACCGAACCAGCTTCTCCTCTCCGGGCTCTCGCGGGTTGAATCGGTCAGTATTTACGGAGTCCTCACAGGCATGGCACTCCCCTTTGTCCTCTTTCCATCCGCCATCACCAACTCCCTCGCCGTCGTCCTGCTCCCGGCAGTCTCGGAGGCGCAGGCGCAGAATCAGCCGGACAAAATCGAACGCACCATCTCCATGGCGCTCCGATACAGCCTGTACATGGGAATTCTCTGCGTCGGGCTCTTCACCCGCTTCGGTCCAGCACTGGGCGAAACCTTTTACCACAACGCCGATGCCGGACGTTTCATCCAGATTTTATCCTGGCTCTGCCCGTTTCTCTACCTCTCCACTACCATGGGAAGTATTTTAAACGGACTTGGGAAAACGGGAACCGTCTTCGTCCACCATACGGTTTCCATGCTTCTCACCCTGTCGCTCGTCCTTTTCGCCATCCCGCGATGGGGAATTTTCGCCTATCTGGCGGCGCTTCTCATCAGCGAACTGGTGCTCGCCTTTCTCCACATCCACGCCCTCGCCTGCGAAGTCCCGATCCGCCTGCCAGTCAGCCAGGGCATTGTAAAACCGGCATTCTGCCTGCTGGTTTCGATTGGGATGTTAGAAGTTATTCCAAACGCGTCTTACCTGCCTCACCTGTTTCCGCCTGTCCTCATCCAGTCCGGTATCCTTTGCCTGCTGTATATAGGAGGACTGCTTCTCTTACATACAGGTACAGTCAAACAATAAATTATATGCTATTTTGCTATATCCCTTAAATGCAATATGTTTAGGTATTTTCTGGCAATTTACATTTTTTTATTTTATACTTATTACATTCAGGGGGATTTACAAAGGGGGAACTTTTTTGAAATACGATATCAATTTTCGGCATTTAGAATATTTTATCAAGGTAGCGCGCCTCGGATCCATCAATAAAGCCGCCCAGGCGCTCTATATTTCCCAGCCGTATCTTGGGAAAATCATGCACGATCTGGAAGAAAATCTCGGCGCCAGGCTCTTTAACCGCAGCCGCTCAGGCGTAACATTAACGCCTGAAGGAATGGAATTTCTGACACATTCCGAAAAAATCATTGACGAAATGGAACAGCTCTGGTTTCAGAAAAAGAAGGAACAAATCAAAATTTCTGATCCGCTGGCTGTCTCCATGACACGTTTTTCCCATATCATGGAAAGTTTCAGTGAAATCGTCCTGCGCCACCGCGATCAGCCATCCTTCTCCCATCGACTGTATGAAGGCAATTCAGACGAAGTCATCGAGGATGTGGTATCCGGGCGTGTCGATGTAGGCGTGTTTCATTTTGACAGCCGCAAACGGCGTGAAATGGATGACCTGCTCGAATCAAAAGGGCTGGAGTACCATTTTCTTGCCAACATCGAACCACACATTATCATTTCCCGCAAACATCCGCTTCTGCTGCAACAGAAACCGGTCAACCTGCACACACTGGCAGAGTACGGCTTTCTCTGGTATCTTGGACAATGCGATGATTATATTTACCAACTTCTCTCCGAAGGGGATCAGGATGCAGAAAAAATGCGCTCGAAAATCACCTATCTTTCCAGCCGCGCCACCCTGATGTACATGATCTCGATCAGTGACTGCTACAGCATCGGCATCCACGATTTTGCCAAACAAGAAGCCTCCTACCACTCCACTTCTATTCCGATTCCAAACTGTGGTTTTATGCTGGAATTTGGATATGCAATGCGGAAAGACACGCCAATGACGGCGATCGTACAAGAATTTATTTATGACTTAAAGAAAAAACTTCTCTAAAAAAACATCATCAAAGCTGCCGGACATTCACAGCCGTCCCGGCAGTTTTTTTTGATCCTTTTCAGCACCTCTTCCCCGTTCATCATAAATATTTATTCATATCTGACATATATATCCCGTTATACCTTTTTGTCATATCCCTTAAAGCTGACACGCATTATACAAACTGCCTTCCCCATGCTACCATACTATCAGAAAGCAACACCGAATAAAAAACAGGAGGCGTTTAAGTATGAAAGATGTACTTGAACAAGCCGTTGCACTGGGAAAAACACATACCCATGAGGGTGCAGTTGCCACCTACATACCAGAGCTTGGAAAGGTAGATGGCAGTCAGCTCGGAGTCAGTGTTTTTTGCCGGAACGGCAAACGGATTTCCGTCGGAGATACGAAAGTCCGATTCAGCATTCAGAGTATCTCCAAAATCATCACCCTTGCAGTCGCGCTGGAAATCTGCGGCTTCGACCAGGTATTTAAAAAAGTAGGCATGGAGCCGACCGGCGATCCATTCAACTCGCTGATGAAACTGGAAAATACAGACAGTTCGCCTTACAACCCGATGATCAACGCGGGAGCCATCGTGGTGGCAAGCTGCCTTGCTTCCGAAATCAGTTTTGACACCATGCTTGACACCATCCGGGCTCTCTGCATGGATCCGGACATCGACCTCGACAAAAAGGTCTATCACTCGGAAATGTCCCATATTTCCCGCAACCGGGCAATCGCCTATCTGCTGGAAAGCAAGGGCTACATTGAAAAAAATAAGGATGTAGAAAACAGCCTGCATTTTTATGTCAAAATGTGTTCTCTCAGTGTGACAGCCGAAAGCCTCGCCGGACTGGGACTGATTCTCGCCAACGATGGCATTCATCCAGACACGGGAAAACGGCTTTTAAGCAGCCAGACAGTTAAAATCGTCAAAACACTCATGTTTACCTGCGGTATGTACGATGGTTCCGGCGAATTTGCCGTCCGGGTCGGCATCCCATCCAAAAGCGGCGTCGGCGGTGGTATCTTATCAGTGGTAGACGGCGAGATGGGAATCGGCATCTTCGGACCGGCGTTAGATAAAAAGGGGAACAGCGTCGCTGGAGAATGCGTACTGGAATATATGTCACATGAACTGCATCTCCATATGTTTGATCCGCAGCGGCACACTTTATAGCAAAAACAATATGTAAATTGTATGAGAGGGGTATTTTAAAATGGCAGATTTATACGCAAAGATAATCGGCACAGCAAGCAACTATCTTTACAGCTACGTGTTAATCATCCTGCTGGTAGGCGGCGGCATCTATTTTACCATCCGCACCAAAGGGGTACAGCTTCGTTACTTACTTGAATCCATCCGGGTTATCTTGGAGCCATCCGACAAGGAAGATGAGTCTATTTCCGCCTTTCAGGCATTGATGGTTTCCACTGCTTCGCGCGTCGGCACCGGAAATATCGCCGGCATTTCTACCGCCATCTGTTTCGGCGGTCCGGGCGCTATCTTCTGGATGTGGATGACCGCGATCCTCGGAAGTGCAACCGCATTTGTAGAAAGTACGCTGGCACAGATCTACAAACGCCGTGCCGAGGACGGAAGCTGCTACGGCGGTCCTTCCTACTATATTGAAGCCGTTCTGAAAAAAAGATGGCTGGGTGTTCTCTATGCTATTTTCATGATTTTGACTTACATGGTTGGATTTAACCTCGTTGCATCCTTCAATGTGGCAGATTCTTTTAAAGTATACAGTTTCTACAATCCAAGCCTGACTCCGATTCTCATCGGTATCATCCAGGCTGTTATCTTCGGCATCTGCATCAGCGGCGGCGGCAAACAGATCGCTAAAATCACAGGAATTCTTGTTCCGGTAATGGGCGGACTTTACATTGCAGCTGCCCTGCTGATGATTATTCTCCACGGAAACATGATTCCGGGTATGTTCGCAAGCATTTTTGAAGGGGCTTTTGATATTCAGGCTATCTTCGGCGGCTTCATGGGATCCGTTGTGATGCTCGGCATCAAGAGAGGCTTGTTCTCCAATGAGGCAGGTGTCGGTGCTTCCGCTACCGCAGCCGGTTCCGCGGGTGTCAGCCACCCGGTCAAACAGGGTCTTGTTCAGGTATTATCCGTATTTATCGATACTATTGTCATCTGCTCTGCAACCGCATTTTTACTGCTCTGCTCCGGCGTTGCACCGAGTGCAGACATGGCTGGCATGGCATATGTGCAGGCAGCTATGAATAACGTATTCGGCACCGCAGGTGTTGTATTTATCACATTTGCCCTGATTTTATTTGCCTTTACCACGCTGCTCGGAAACTACTATTTTGCTGAAACCGGCATGGCTTATCTCTGCGGCAAAACTCCGGTCAAGGGCGTCCGGATTACCCAGAGAGTGATCGCTATCGTGATTGTCCTCATCGGTTCTGTGGCAAGTCTCGGCATCGTGTGGGATACCGCCGATGTCCTGATGGGACTGATGGCTGTCATCAACGTACCTGTTATCTTCCTGATTGCCAAACCGGCGCTCCGCTGCCTGGAAGACTACCGGGCACAGAAACAGGCTGGGAAGAATCCGGTCTTTAAAGCAGCTGATATTGAGTTGAAAGAAGAAACCGATTTCTGGAATTAATAAAAACAAAAATCCGCATAAACAGGGCTGTCAGAATCTTTCCCACACATGGTTTCAACCACACTGTGCAAAATTCCGACAGCCCTGCCTGTATTTTTTCATATCTGTATTATATCTATCTTTTTACCGTTTTATTAATCTGCAGCCTTATTTGCGGTTCTTCTAAATCAAAAACATTCCAGCTGCCAGCAGCACCACTCCGACGGCGGCTCCCACCATCCAGTTCGAAGAAGATATTTTCCCCGATCAATTTTATCAAAATCTCTATTTCTATATCTTATACTCTCGTAAATAGCAGATTTTCTGTTTCTACTCCTGCTCGTCCTCTTTCAGCACGTACGGCGTCATCTGGTATACATAGTAATTCAGCCAGTTCGTGTACAGCGTGTTGGACATATTTCTCCATTTCAGCACCGGCATGGAAAATGGATCGTTGTCCGGGTAATAGTTGCACGGTACCTGCGGATTTAAGCCTTTTTTCAGATCGCGGTGGTACTCGTTGTTTAACGTCATGCGATCATACTCTGGATGCCCCTGAACGAAAATCTGGCTTCCATCCTGATTCATCACCAGAAATACGCCAGCCTCATCCGATTTCGCCAGAATCTGCAATTCCGGATGTTTCAGAATATCCTCTTCCCGGTCTTCCGTGTAACGGGAATGCGGGCAGTAAAAATAATCATCGAGACTACGGACCAGCGGGATCTTCCGGTTCAAAAGACGATGTCTGTAAATGCCGGAAAGCTTTGTCTTTCTCTGATGTTTCTGAATTCCATAATGATAATAGAGTCCCGCCTGCATACCCCAGCAGATATGAAACGTCGAGGTCACATGCGTCTTGCTCCACTCCATGATCTTCGTCAGCTCGTCCCAGTAGTTGATCTCCTCAAACTCCATATTCTCCACCGGCGCACCGGTAATAATCATACCATCAAAGCGCTTGCGGCGGATCTCGTCAAACGTCACATAAAACTTATTCAGATGCGTCTGCGATGTATTTTTCGAAACGTGGGTTTCCAGCATCAGGAATGAACAGTCCACCTGCAGCGGCGTATTCGAAAGTGCCCGCAGAAGCTGCGTCTCCGTATCCTCCTTGATCGGCATCAGGTTCAGAATCAAAATCTCAAGCGGACGAATATCCTGGCTCATCGCCCGATCCTCATCCATCACAAATATATTCTCCGATTCCAAAATTGCCTTAGCAGGAAGATCCTTTTGTATTTTAATTGGCATGGTTATATATCCCCTTTTTATATAAAATTCGTTTGAATTTTAGGATTCTATTATATACCGATATGATTCATTTCTACTTACAATAAAAACTATATCAGCATTCCTAATCATAACACAAGCTACAAAAAAAAGCCAGCTAAACACTGTCTGGCGTCCGGCTTTTTCACCTCTCTTATAGCTTCAAAAACTCCTCCTCCGAAAGAATCGGCACCCCCAATTCCCGCGCCTTCTTATTCTTCGAGGACGACGACGCCACATCATTATTGATCAGATAATTCGTCTTGGACGTCACGCTTCCGGTCACCTTGCCGCCGCGGCGCTCAATCAGCTCCTGCAGCTCTTTCCGGTTTTTGAAATGTTCCAGCGAACCGGTAATGACGAAATTCATCCCGGCGAATGCCTCATCTGCACCCTCGCTGCTTTCTTCGTCTTCTGCCTCAAAGGTCAGCTCCGCCAGCAGATGATCGACGATCGCATTATTCTTTCCATCCGAAAAGAATGCCGTCCACGCCTGCGCCAGAACTTCCCCGATTCCATCAATCTCGACCAGCTCTTCCACGGTGGCATGGCGCATCGCCTCAAAATCATTTTTAAAATGACGGCAAATCATCTTGGCATTTGCCAGACCGATGCCTGCAACGCCCAGACCGTACACCATTCTCGGCAGGGTCGTGTGGGACGCTTTCTCAGCCGCCGCAATCAGATTGTCATACGATTTCTGCCCGAATCCGTCCATCTCGACGATCTCTTCCTGATGGCGGTCCAGATGGAAAATATCCGCATACTCATGAATCATGCCGACGCCGATAAATTTCTCCAGCGTCGCCTCTGAAAGCCCCGCAATATTTAAGGCATCGCGGCTTGTAAAAAGAGTAAAACTCTTGATCTTCTTCGCCTGGCAGTCCGGGTTCGTGCAGTAGAGTGATTTTACATCGTTGAGCTGGCGCACCTCCGTCTGACCGCCGCACACCGGACATGCCTCCGGAATATCCCGGACGCCGCTGCGCGTCAGGTTATCCGCGATCTGCGGAATGATCATATTTGCCTTATAAACCGTAATCCGGTCGCCTGCCCCCAGTTCCAGCGCCTCCATGATGCTGATGTTGTGGACACTGGCGCGGCTGACCGTCGTTCCCTCCAGCTCAACCGGTTCAAATACTGCCACCGGGTTAATCAGCCCCGTTCTCGACGCGCTCCATTCAATATAGAGAAGCTTCGTCTCCTGAATCTCATCCGCCCACTTGAATGCGATCGAATCGCGCGGAAATTTTGCCGTCCGCCCCAGCGACTGGCCGTAGGCAATATCATCATACAAAAGCACCAGTCCATCCGACGGCGTATCATTTTCCGCAATCGCCTCAGAATACATTTTGACCGTCTCCGGCAGCGTCTCTTTTGTCACCTCATGGTACTCTACGACCTCAAACCCCTGTGTTTTCAGCCACTCAAACTGCTCTTTCCGCGAATTTTTGAAATCAATGCCATCCGCCTTTACAAGGCTGAACGCATAAAAATGGACCTGTCTCTGCGCTGTGATTTCGCTGTTTAACTGACGCACCGAACCGCTGCATAAGTTTCGCGGATTCTTATATTTCGCATCGACATCCTCGATCTGCTCATTGATCTTCTCAAAATCCGAATACCGGATGATCGCCTCACCGCGCAGGATAAGCTCACCCTGGTAGGAAATATTTAACGGCACATTGACGAACGCCTTTGCATTTGCCGTAATAACCTCGCCGATCTCACCATTTCCACGCGTAACCGCCTTGACAAGTGTTCCATTCTGATAGGTCAGGACGATCGTCAGACCGTCCATCTTCCAGGATAAAAGCCCGGTCTGCCCGCCGAGCCAGTCTGCCAGCTCTTCCACGCTCTTCGTCTTATTTAACGAAAGCATCGGTTTTTCATGGCGCTCCTTCGGAAGCGCACTGACTACCTCATATCCTACATTCTGCGTCGGGCTGTTCGCAAACACAATTCCCGTCTCTTTCTCCAATGAAACCAGTTCATCATAAAGCTTATCATACTCAAAGTTGCTCATGATCTCCCGGCTCTCCTGATAATAGGCGCGCCCTGCTGCCCGCAGCGTCCCAATCAGCTCCCGTATCCGTTTTGTCTTGTCCTCTGCCATCTATCTGACTCCACCTTTCCCATCGCTCTCTCCAACTGCCTCTGAATGCGTTTTCAAGCATTTCTATGCAACCTCATATGTGAACCTGCACTGACTGCCAGACAACATTGTCTCAGACATTCTTCTTTCCGTTCAAAATATCTTCTAATTTCTGTCTCTCTGCCGCTGTCACTTCCCGGTACTCGCCTGTTTTCAGCCCATCCAGCGTAATGTTCAGCATCCGGACGCGTTTTAACGTCTGCACCTGGTACCCCAGCGCCTCGCACATCCGGCGGATCTGGCGGTTGAGTCCCTGGGTCAGGATGATCCGGAAACTCGTCTTCCCGGTCTTTTCCACCTCACAAGGACGGGTAACCGTATCTAAAATCTTCACTCCTGCGCTCATCTTCCAGACAAACTCACTATCAATGGGTTTATCCACCGTTACCAGATATTCCTTTTCATGTCCGTAACGAGCCCTTAGAATCCGATTGACCAGCTCGCCCTCATTCGTCATGAGAAGCAGCCCTTCTGAATCCTTGTCCAGACGCCCGATCGGGTAAATCCGAACCGGATAATCTAAAAATTCGACAATGTTCTCGGCTCGATCCTTATCCGATGTGGTACACACGATCCCTCTCGGCTTATTCACAACTAAAAGCACTGGTGCATCCTTGCCGGACACCGCTACGCCATCGCACGCCACGCGCTGTCCCGGCATCAGCTTCTGCCCGACCTCTGCCACGCGCCCATCGATCGTCACACGCCCGTCCGCGATCCGCCGATCCGCCTCCCGCCGGGAGCAGATGCCCGCCTCGCTCAAAAAGCGGTTTAAACGAACGCCTTCCGCTGGAATCCGGGATTCCTGCTTTTCACTTGGCTGTGCTCCCTTGTATGATTTATCATTTTGATTTTTTTGCATTTTATTCATCTCATTTCGATTTATTGTGCCGTAGGATTCCGGCAACCAAAGTATAAAAATTATAACATTTTCGTCCATGGGGGTGAACCTCACATGGCTAAAGTCACATGCTTCTCAGCCGTTTTAAACGGCAAGACTAAATATCGGCGGATACGCCAGTAACTTAGAATTCGTGCGGATACGCACTTTTCCCATGCCGGATACGGCTGGTTTCCACATTACAGGTAGTCCGCTGTATATCTGCCTGCATTTATGCCGCTTTTAAATTGTTTACTTCTACATAAAGCTTTCTCAAATCTGCATAAACACAGGAGGTTCTACGCTTCACTGCAGGTACTTTTGCCTCCAGTGAAGACCTTTCCGTTTCCGGCAAGGGTTTTAAAAATTCCCGTATAAAATATCTCGCTCCGATATTATAGGATGCTGACAGGTCGCAGTTATACTGTTTTCCGGTCCGGAAGGTACATAGGCTATGGTTCTCCTGGTTTCTTACTACCGCTCCGCTTCCGTCACAGGCCAGCCTGCTGGTGTTCCGGGCACTGACCCTGGACACACGAATTCCGTTCCGATGTGCCTGATGTTCACACAGTTTCTGAATATCCCGCTTTCTCCATAAATGAAGCTTTTGTTTCTTTTTTCCGGA